>JBIOXV010000077.1:0-45049 GCA_044869805.1 Thermoanaerobaculia bacterium
CTTCCACGCCAACTGCCGAATCGTCTCCAGAGAAGCATGCGGGAGTGTGCGCCCATCGATCTTCACCGCGCGATCATACAACAGTCAGAGTCAATTGTGTAGCCTAACTTACGGCCCAGTTAGTAACCGAACCCGTCGAACTCGCCTTGGACGCGCACCCGCGCGCCCGGCCCGCTCCTGGCTGCCGCACAAACGCTGACGGTGGCGGGTGGGGTTCCCTCGGGCCGAGCCGGAGCCTAGTCACAGCTGGCTGCGATCGTCAGGATTGCAGAGGCGTACATGGCCCGACAGCGAGTAGTCAGCTGCATATTACTCCCAGGTGCCCAGTCCCTACGTCCGCCGAACGGCTTCGGAGCTGTGCGGCGGCGCCAGCCGACCGCACGAGCGAGGTGTTGGGCGTCACGGCCTTCGCCTTGGGTGACCCAATGCGCTCGGATCGGGTGCATAGGCGACAGGCTCGGGCCACCTATAGACCTCTTCGATCGGAACCCTCTGCACGTACTGCTCGACGGCAGCGCGTTGCCCAGTTGCTAGCTGACCGACGGCTGTAGCCACAGCCCTGCAGAGCTCGCGAACCTGCGCGGCACTCTCTTTACTGAGGACCAAGGTCCGAGCCTGGAGAATCCCAACGCCACCGAGGCCTGGCGGGTCGGGCAGCTCCCTGAGATGAATGGTGACATGGTTCTCCTCGAGGGCGTTGACAGAGTGAGCGACGTGCTTGTCCCGGACCACCAGTAAGTACTCGTGCAGTTGACGGAGCTGCGGCAAAAGCGTAGTGAGCACGTCTTCCGTGAGCTTCGCGCGGACGCCCGAAGTAAAGCAGCGGGCATAGCGAATAGCGATGGCTGTCGAGAGTGCATCGACCATGACGCTGCTTTCGAGCGACTGATCGTTGATAGCTTCGAGTCGTTCGCAGAATGCAGCTGCGGTATCGAGGTCGTGCTTCGCCCCTTCCAGGTCCGTGAGAGCTGTGGCCTCCGCAGTTGTGACGAGCCTGGGACCCCACGTCGCCATTCAGCACTGCTCCATTGACGGCCAACTTGTGCCTCTGCATTCCACGCCCGCGCTGCTTGGCGTCCTGCGCCGGCCGCTTAGCGTCTTGGGCAACAGATGGTCGAGGGCAGTTTCGCCCTCGCGTTTCCAAGAAGATAGCGGCATTTTAGAGCAAGCCTTTCTGGTGTCAAGAGCGGCCCAAGGGGTTCGTGGTCGGGTCCCCTTGGAGGCCCGCCGCATGGCCGGGTTGAAACGCTTAACACGGCAAGCTGCGAGCCCTCTCCTTCTGTGAAAGCATCAAGTGGCCGTCGAGTTACCGCTGTACACCTTGACCCGGAAGCTTGGGCCGGTTCGCCTTCGCTGCGGCGTAAAAGGTGGACACCGCCCCACCGAGCCATTCGCCTCCGCGCCCGCTCGCCGCGCCGCCTTACCCCGGCCCCGGCAGCCGCACCACGAACGTCGCCCCCCTCCCCGGGTTGTTCTCCGCTGTGACGCTCCCGCCGTGGGCCTCGATCACCCGTTTGCAGATGCTCAGGCCCAGGCCGTAGCCCCCGGTCTTCTTGGAGCGCGAGCGGTCGACGCGGAAGAAGGGCTCGAAGAGGCTCGCGAGGTCGGCTTCGGGGATGCCCGGGCCGTCGTCGGTAACGCGCACCACGACCTCGCCGCCGGCCTCGCTGGCGCTGACCTCCACCGGCCGGCTGTCCGGGAGCGAGAACTTGACGGCGTTCTCGATCAGGTTGCGCAGCACGGTGCGCATGCGGTCGCCGTCGAAGTCGAGGCCGACCTCGGGCGGGGTCGAGACCACGCGCACTCCCGGCGGCCGGTCGCCGAAGCTCGCGGCCACCTGGCGGAGGACCGGCACCAGGTCCTGGCGCTCAGTGCGGATGCCGCGGCCGTCGCGCAGCCGCTCGAGCTCCAGGAGCTCGGTGATCATCGCCTCCATCTCCGCCACGTCGGCCGTCATGCGCAGCTTCTTCTCGCCGTCGGGCAGCAGGGCGAGCGCCACCTTCATGCGGGTCAAGGGCGAGCGCAGCTCGTGGCTGACGTCGAGCAGGAGCTGCTCGCGCGCCCGCACCATCTCGCGCACCCGCGCCACCATCCGGTTGAAGGCCTCGGTCAGCACGCCGAGCTCGTCGCGCGAGCGGCTGGGCACGGCGACCTCGAGGTCGCCGGCGGCGAGCCGCCCCACCCCCTCGTGCAGGGAGCGCAGCGGGCGAAGCGCCCGGCGAAGGACGGCGTAGGCCACCAGCACCATGCCCGAGATGAAGGCCAGCAGCAGCCAGACCATCCGATCGTGGGCCACGTTCAGCCGCTGGCCGAGCGGCCACCAGACGAGGTAGGTGCCGCCCCGCGGGCCCTGGACGGCGAAGCGGTAGAAGCCGCCCGGGCGGCCCTCGAGCTCCTGGATCGAGGGCATGCCAGGGTCCGTGACCCAGGTGCCGTCCGGGCCCTCGTACCGGATCTCGAGGTCGAGCTGATCGGCGAGACGCCGGGCGGTCTCGAGGTCCAGCCCGGTCGCGGCCAGGGCCTGCGTGTACTCCTCGATCACCCGCCGCGCGGTGTGGAGGCCCGGCAGCACCGTCAACCAGAAGACGCTTCCCACGGTCACCACCAGGATCACGGCGAGGGCCACCATGATCGCCACCAGCTTGGCGAACACCGAGCGGCCCAGGGCCGGCCGCAGGCCGGCCTCAGCCATCCGCCTCTCCGGCAACAAGGAGGTAGCCCACTCCGCGCACGGTCTTGATAAAGGCCGGCCGCCGGGCATCGTCGCCCAGCTTCTGGCGCAGCCGGCTGACCAGCACGTCGATCGAGCGGTCGTAGGCCTCCCAGTCGAGGCCGCGCGTCTGGTCCAGGATGCGGTCGCGGCTGAGCACCCGGCCGCGGTTGCGCGCCAAGAGGCCGAGAAGCTCGAACTCGGCGGTGGTCAGGTCGAGCGGCCGCCCATCGAGGCGCGCGGAGCGCGCCGCCCAGCGGATCTCCAGTGCCCCGGCGCGCAGGACTTCCTCTTCAGCCGCCGGCGTGCCGCGGCGCAGCACGGCCTGCATGCGGGCCACCAGCTCCCGCGGCTCGAAGGGCTTGGGCAGGTAGTCGTCGGCGCCAATCTCCAGCCCCACCACCCGGTCCATCACCTCGCCGCGGGCGGTGAGCATGACGATCGGCACGCGGCTCACCTCGCGCACCTTGCGGCAGAGGGCGAAGCCGTCCATGCCGGGCAGCATCACATCGAGGATCAGGATGTCGGGCGGGTCGGCCTTGAGCGCGCGCAGCCCCTCCTCGGGATGGGTGACGGCGCGCACCGTGAACCCGAAGCGGCCCAGGTACTCGGAGAGCAGCGCGTTGAGCGCCTCGTCGTCGTCGACGATCAGCACCTTAGCCGCGGGGGCTGGACGGCTGTTGGGATGGCGCTCTGGACGGCTCATGGGGGCCTCCTATCATTGCTGCATTCGGCGCCGGGCGTCATTCGGTGGCCAGGGCCTGGGAGGGAGGCAGCAGCGAGGCGCGGCGTGCGGGGAAGGCGCCGAAGCCCACGCCGGTGGCGACTGCCATGGCCAGGGAGGCGAGCAGGGCCTCGACCGGCGGCGCCACCCTCCACGCGGTGCCGAAGGCGACCGCCGCCGTACCCAGGGCGCCCACCACCACGCCGGCGACCCAGCCCCCGAGCGCCAAGACGCTGGCTTCCGACAGGAACTGGACGAGCACGTCCCTGGGCCTCGCCCCCACCGCCATGCGCAGGCCGATCTCGTCGGTGCGCTCCCGCACCGAGAGCAGCATCAGCGCCAGGATGCCGGTGCCGCCGACCAGCAGCGCGAGGGCCGCCAGCCCGGTGGTCACCAGCGTCAGCAAGCCCAGGGTCTGCTTCTGCGCCGCCAGGAACCGGGTCCGGTTCTGGACCGCGAAGTCGCCCGCCTCCCGGCCGCGCCGGTGCCGCGCGGAGAGCACCGCCGCGATCGCGGCCTCCGCCTCCTGCATGCGGCGCGGGTCGCGCACGCGCACGAAGAGGTTGGTGAGCCAGGAGACGTTGTACACCCGGCGCAGGGCGGTGGCGAGCGGGATCACCACCTTGCTGTCCTCGTCGGAGCCGTCGGCCATGACGCCCTTGGCCTCGAGCACGCCGATGACCTCGAAGGGCACGCCGCGCAGGCGGAGCGGCCGGCCGACCGCGTCGCCCTCCGGGAAGAGCTCGTCCGCGATGCGCGCGCCGAGCACCGCGACCCGCGCCGCGGCTTGCTCTTCCTCCGCGTCGAAGAAGCGGCCTTCGCGCAGGCGGAAGCGGCGCACGGCGGGGAAGGACGGCGAGGTGCCGAGCACCATGGTCAGCAGGGCGGCGCCACCCGCCGTCACCCGCAGGGTCCCTTCGCTGGCCGGCGCCGTGTCGCGCACCTCGGCAAGCTCGGCGACCGCGTCGGCATCCTCGACCCGCAGGGTGGTCACCATGCCGCGCACTTCGGGGCGGCCCGGGAGCCTCGCGGCCGCGGCCGGCCGCACCACCAGGAGGTCCGTGCCCACGGTTTCGAGCGCCCGCGTCACCTCGCGCTCGGCGCCCTTGCCCAGCGCGCCGGTGAGTAGCACCGCCGCCACCCCGGTAGCCACGCTGGCGACGACCAGCGAGGCCCGCAGGCGGTGGGCGACGAGGGCGCGGAGCGACAGCCGCAGCCCCGCGCGAAGCCTCATGAGCGCAAGGCGTCGGCGGGGGCCAGGCGGGCCGCCCGCCGCGCCGGCACCACTCCGGCGAGAAGCCCCGTGACGGCGGCGGCGGCGAGCCCGACGAGCGCCGCCTTCCACGACAGCACGTCCCCCAGGGCGAGCCGGCTCGCCACCAGCCGGGCCAGCCAGGAGCCGATCAGCACCCCCGCCACGCCGCCGCCGAGCGTAGTCACCGTGGTCTCGAAGAGGAACTGCCTTCCGACGTCCACCGGCCGCGCCCCCACCGCGCGGCGCAGGCCGATCTCGCCGACCCGCTCGCTGACCGCGGCCAGCATCAGGCTCGCCGCCACCACACCGCCGGCCAGCAAGGACACCGCCGCCACCAGCGGCAGGAAGAGGAAGAGCACCCGCCGGGTGGTGCCCACCATCTTCTGCACCTCGACCGCGGTCATGACGTGGAAGTCGTTCGGCTGGCCGGGGGCCAGGCCGTGGCGCTGGCGCAGCACCCGCTTTACCTCCTCGGCGGTCTGCTCCACCGCCGCCGGGTCCGCGACCAGCAGCTTCGCGCTCTGGATGGTGTCGACGTTCATCAGCCGGCGCATGGCGGTCGAGATCGGCACTACGATCTCGTCGTCGCGGTCCATGCCGTGGACGTCGGTGCCGAAGGGCTCGAGGAGGCCGATCACCCGCACCGAGACCGAGCCGATCAGCACCTCGGCGCCCAGCGGGTCCTGCTCGCCGAAGAGCTCTCGGGCCACGGTCTCGCCCAAGAGCGCCACGCGCGCCGAGCTCGCCACCGCCGTGGCGTCGAAGTGCTCGCCGCGCGAGACCCCCCGGCCCCAGACTCGCCCCGCCCGCTCCGACTGGCCGATCACCCGCGCCGTGGCGTTGGCTTCGCCGCGGCGCACCGCGGCGTTGGACATCGCCTGCTGCGGGTCCCAGTCGGCAATGCCGGGGAGCTCCCGCGCCACGGCCGCGAGGTCGTCGAGGGTCAGGCGCGCCGCGTCGCCGCGCGGCCCGCCCGGCGAGCGGCCGCCGCCGGAGCGCAGCAGGATGGACGAGCCGCCGAAGAGCTGGCGGACCGTGGTCAGCAGCTTGCGCTCGGCCGCCTCGCCCCCCGAGACCACCAGGGTCAGCGCGGCGGTGCCCACCAGGGTGGCGAGCACGATGAAGCTGCTACGCAGCTTGTAGCGGCCGATCGCCTTGAGGCTGTGGCGGAGCAGGCGCGCGGTTCTCATCGCGCCTCTCCGGCGGCCGCGGCCGGCGCGCCTGCGTGCTCGTCGGCGACGAACCGCCCGTTCTCGAGGCGGGCGATCCGCCCGCAGTGGGCGGCGAGGCCGGCGTCGTGGGTCACCAGGACGATCGTCCGGCCGGCCCGGTTCAGGGCCTGGAAGATGTCCATGATCTCGCCCGCCGAGGCCCAGTCGAGGTTGCCGGTGGGCTCGTCGGCGAGCAGCAGGTCGGGCTCGTTGACCAGGGCGCGGGCGATCGCCACCCGTTGCTGCTGCCCGCCCGAGAGCTCGGAAGGCCGGTGGTCCATGCGGTCGGCCAGGCCCACGGCCTCGAGGGCGCGCTTGCCCAGCCCCTGGATCGAGGCGCGGTCGGAGTAGAGCAGCGGCAGCTCGACGTTCTCGAGCGCGCTGGTCCTCGGCAGCAGGCGGAAGGTCTGGAAGACGAAGCCTATCTTCCGGTTGCGCAGCCGCGCCTGCTCGTCGACCGCGAGGCCCGCCACGTCCTGGCCGTCCAGCAGGTAGCGCCCGGCGGTGGGGCGGTCGAGCAGGCCGAGCACGTTGAGCAGCGTCGACTTGCCGGAGCCGGACGAGCCCACCACGGCCACGAACTCGCCGCGCTCGATCGAGAGCGAGACCTCCCGCAAGGCGCCCACTGCCTCGCCGTTGGGCCGGGTGTAAGTCCTGGTGATCTCCTGGAGCTGGATCATGAAGCTGCCTCCCTCAGCTCGCGCCTGCCGGGTCGGCCGGCGCGCCCTCGCCCGGATCGAGGGTGATGCGCACCGCGGCGGTCATCTCCGGGCGCAGGGTGCGGCCCGCCGGCGGCTCGAACTCGAGCACGGTGACGTAGTTGACGACGTTGTCGCGGATCTCGGCCTGGGGATGGATGGCCGTCACTCGCGCCTCGAGCTCCTGCCCGGGGTAGGTGTCGACGGTGAAGCGGGCCCGCTGCCCCACCTGGATGCGCCCGATGTCGGTCTCGTCCACGTAGGCCCAGACCTCGAGCCGCGCCAGGTCCAGCAAGGTGACGAAGGTCGGCGCCGCGAAGCTCGCCGCCACGGTCTCGCCTTCCTGGGTCGAGATCGAGGCCACCACGCCGGCGATCGGCGCGTGGATGCGCGCGAACCCGAGCTGGGTGGTGGCGTAGGCGAGGCTCGCCTGGGCTTCCTTCAGGCGCTGCTCGGCCACCGCCGCGGCCCGCGTGGCGAGCTCGAGGTCGTTGGCCGAGAGCACCTGCGCGGCGTTGAGCTCGCGCCGGCGTCCGAGGTCGGCCAGCGCGTAGCGCAGCTCGGCGGCGGACGACTCCAGGACGGCGGCGGCCTCGGCGCGGCGCGCCGCCAGCTCGCGGGCGTCGAGCTCGGCCAGGAGCTGGCCCTTCTCGACCTCGCTGCCGATGCGCACGAAGAGCCGGCTCACCACTCCCGAGATACGGGAGCCGACGCGGACCTCGGCGCCGATCCGCGGCTTCACCACGCCGGTCGCGGTGACCTCCGGGCCCACGTCGCGGCGCGCGGCTGCGCTCACCGGCTGCGCGGCAGGCGGCGGCTCCTCGTCGCGCGACGCGGTGCCCCGCCACGCCACCACGGCCGCCGCGACGGCGGCGGCGAGGAGCAATAGGGTGAGGGCCGCTTTCTTCATCCGGTAGGCTCCCAGGGAGCGCGGCGGACTATGCTCGGGCGACCTCTCTCGCCTGTTGCGGGGATGTAACGGATTGCAACCGGCGGGTTTGACGCCGGCGGAAACGGCGGCCCGGCCCGAGCCGACTAATCCAGGTCGAGGGCAAGACGATGCCAACTCCGAAGCTCGCCGGCCTGCTCCTCCGGGTCGAGGCCGGTGCCGGCCCAGCGCTCGCCGCCGGCGCGCTGGGCGCGGCCACCCCTGCCCTGCAGGCCCTGGGCTTCGGCGGGCTGGAGCCCTTGTTCACGGCGCCGGCCCGAGACGCCGACGTGCCGGACGCCGGCTTGCCGGGCGCCGCGGCCGCGGCGCCGGCGACCTGGTTCCGCGCTCCGCTCCAGGGCCCGGCGGAGGCCTCGCATTGGGACCTCGTACACGAGGCCGCCGCCGCGGGCCTCGGGCTCGCTCTGGGGGGCCTGGGGCTCGGCGCCGCGGGCGGCGCCTACCTCGAGCCGGATCTGGAGCAGACCTTCTTCGCCGGCACACCGCGCGAGGGCCTGGCGGCGGCGAGCCGCAAGGGCGTCGCCGACCCGCCCGACCCGGACCTGCCTTCGCGCCCCGAGCCCGCGTGGCATCTGGGCGACGAGTTCTCGGAGCTCGCGGCGGCGCGCGACGCGGCCGGCGATCCAGGGCCCGGCCAGCGGGTGCGCATCGCCCACCTCGACACCGGGTTCGACGCCCAGCATTCCACCCGGCCCGCCAACCTGCGTGCCGATCTGCAGCGCAACTTCGTCGACGGCGAGCCGGACGGCGATGCCCGCGACTTGGGGCTCGACAGCGCGAGCCCGCTCGACGCTCCCGGCCACGGCACCGGCACGCTCTCCCTCCTCGCCGGCAATCAGGTGGCCGCATTTGGAGGCTTCCTGGGCGGCGCGCCGGCCGCCGACGTCGTTCCGCTGCGCATCGCCAAGGGCGTCGTGCTGCTGAAGACCAGCGCCCTCGCCAGGGCCCTCGATCACGTGGCGAGCGGCGACGCCGGGCGGCGCCTGGCCGACGTGGTGTCGCTCAGCATGGGCGGGGTCGCGTCGCGGGCCTGGGCCGACGCGGTGAACAAGGCCTACGAGGCGGGCGTGTGTATCGTGGCGGCGGCGGGCAACAACTTCTCGGCCGGGGTGGTGGGCGTGCCGACCCGCTTCATCGTCTACCCGGCCCGCTTCCGGCGGGTGGTCGCGGCCTGCGGTGTGATGGCCAACCGCGCCCCCTACTTCGGCCTGCCCTTCGGCAAGATGCAGGGCAACTTCGGGCCGGCGAGCAAGATGGCGACCGCCATCGCCGCCTTCACCCCCAACCTGCCGTGGGCCGAGCTGGGCGCGCCGCTGATCGTCGACCTGAACGGCGCCGGCACCTCGGCGGCGACGCCGCAGGTGGCGGCGGCCGCGGCCCTGTGGCTCGGCGTTCACCGCGCCCAGGTGGCGCAGTACCCTCACCCCTGGCAGCGGGTGGAGGCGGCGCGGCACGCCCTCTTCACCGCCGCCGACAAGAGCGCCGATGGCGGCAAGCGCGACCGGCTCGGCAACGGCATCCTGCGGGCCTCGCAGGCCCTGGCCGCGGCGGCGCTGGCCGAGCCGGTGATGACGCCGCGCGACTCGGCGGCGTTCGCGTTCCTCCGGGTGCTGACCGGGCTGGGCGCCGCCGCTGGCACGGCGCGCGCCGAGATGCTGGCCGTGGAGGCCACCCAGCTCGCGCAGCAGGAGGAGCGGCCGGGCGAGCCCAACCGGTTCGAAGAGATCCTCCCCGACCCGGACCTGCCGGCCTCGGCGATCGCCCCGGGCGAGATCCGGCGCTTCGTCGAGGCGTTGATCGAGCACCCGCGGGCGTCGCGCGCGCTCAAGGAGCACCTGCGGCAGACTTACCGTGGCGCCTACGGACCGCCACCGCTGCCGCAACCGGCGCCGCCCAGGCCCCCGGCCAGGCCTCGCGAGCGCCCGCCGGGCGCCTACGCCACCGCTCCGGCCCATCGCCGCCTGCGCGGCTATGCTTTGGACCCCAGCCTCGAGCAGCGCCTGGAGACGGCGCCGATCAGCCGCGTGACCTTCTCCGTCCCCTGGGAGAAGCTCGCGCCCGGGCCGGTCGGCGAGTACCTCGAGGTGGTCGACGTCGACCCGGCGAGCAAGTGCTTCTACGAGCCGGTCGACCTCGACGACCCCAAGCTGCTGGCCCAGGACGGGCTCTCCCCATCGGAGGGCACGCCCCAGTTCCACCAGCAGATGGTCTATGCCGTGGCCTCGCTCACCATCCGCAACTTCGAGCGCGCCCTCGGCCGCAAGGCGCTGTGGGCCCCCGGCCCGCCGCCCAGGGGCGCGCACCCCAAGAACGACTCGCACTTCGTGCAGCGGCTGCGCATCTACCCGCACGCGCTGCGCGACGCCAACGCCTACTACAGCCCGGCCAAGGTCGCTCTGCTGTTCGGCTACTACCCGGGCTCGGCCGACGACCCGGGCGACCATCTGCCCGGGGGCATGGTCTTCACCTGCCTGTCGCACGACGTGGTGGCGCACGAGACCACCCACGCCCTGCTCGACGGCATGCACCGGCGCTTCATCCAGCCCTCGAACCCCGACGTGCTGGCCTTCCACGAGGCGTTCGCCGACATCGTGGCGCTGTTCCAGCACTTCACCTTCCCCGAGATCCTGCGCCACCAGATCGCCCGCACCCGGGGCGACATCCGCTCGCACCAGAACCTGCTGGGCGAGCTGGCCGGCGAGTTCGGCCGCACCACCGGCCTGCGCCAGGCCCTGCGCAGCGCCATCGGGGAGCGCACACGCAGCGGCCGCTGGCGGCCGCACAAGCCGGACCCCATCGCTCTCGACACCGTGTTCGAGCCCCACGCGCGCGGCGCCATCCTGGTGGCCGCGGTCTTCGACGCCTTCCTCGCGATCTACGAGACCCGCGTCGCCGACCTGCTGCGCCTGGCGACCGGCGGCTCGGGAGTGCTGCCGCCGGGGGCGATCCCGCCGGACCTCGTCAACCGCCTGGCCGAGGCCGCGGCCAAGGCGGCGCAGCACGTGCTCACCATGTGCGTGCGCGCCCTCGACTACTGCCCGCCCGTGGACCTGACCTTCGGCGAGTACCTGCGAGCGATCATCACCGCCGACTGCGCCCTGGTGCCGGACGACGACCTCGCCTACCGCGTGGCGTTCATCGAGGCCTTCCGCCGGCGTGGCATCTACCCGCGCGACCTGCGCACGCTCTCGGTCGAGAGCCTGCGCTGGCGCGAAGCGCGGTACGACGAGCCCCAGCCCTCGGAGCAGCTCCAGGGCGGCCTCGAGCGGCTGCGCGAGTGGTCGCATCAGCACGCCCACGCCGCGACGCGCGAGCGCACCTTCCAGCTCGCGCGCGAGATGCGGCGCGAGATGCACGGCTGGCTCCTGGGCCACTTCCAGAAGGGCGCCGCGCACGGCGAGGACGCGGCCTTCCTCGGCATCGACCCGGCGCGGCGGTTCGAGGTCCACTCGCTGCGCCTCGCCAACCGGGTGAGCCCCGACGGCGACCTGCTGCGCCAGATCATCATCGAAGTCCTGCAGGACCACTCGGTGCCGCTCGACCCGCGGGACCCGGGAGGCCCGAAAATGGTCGTCGAAGGGGGCGCGACCCTCGTCGCCGACCTCCAGCGCCAGGAGATCGACTACTGCATCCGCAAGAACGTACAGAGCGCGGGCCGCCTGCAGCGGCAGCGCCAGTTCCTCGCCCGCCGCGGGCAGGGGCTCTACTCCACCTACTTCGGCGACGCCGCCGCCGAGCGCGAGCCCGTCGCCCGCCTCCACCGGGGGTCCTGACCATGCAGGTGCGCGCCCGCATGTACCGCCAGGGGCTGGGCGACTGCTTCCTCTTGACCTTCGGCGACGGCGCCGACGCCCGCCACGTGCTGATCGACTGCGGCACCCTCGGCTCGACCACCACCGGCGTCAAGATGAAAGACGTCGTCGGGGACATCGTGACGGCGACCGGCGGCCATCTCCACCTGCTGATCGCCACCCACGAGCACAAGGACCACGTCTCGGGGTTCCTGAGCCAGCAGCCACAGTTCGACGGCCTGCAAATCGACAACGTGTGGCTGGCCTGGACCGAGAACCCCGAGGACGAGCTGGCGCAGCAGATCGCCAAGTACCAGGGCGACCTCGTCACCTCCCTGCGCCCGGCGGCGGCGGCGCTCGACTCGCGCTCGCGCAAGAAGCGCGCGCCCCTGCCCCAGGAGATGGCCCGCCTCGGCGCGGGCGTGCGCAAGCTGCTGGAGTTCCACGGCGAGGTCGAGCTCGCCGCCTCCGGCCTCGCCAGGACGGTCCACGAGGCGATGACCTACGTCCACGGCCGCGCGGCACCCGACTTCCTCGAGCCCGGCGATCTGCGCCAGCCCGACTGGCTGCCGGGAGTGCGGGTCTACGTGCTCGGGCCGCCCCGCGACCCGGCGGCGCTCGCCCACCTGGGTGAGCACGGCTCCCCCGAGCTCTACGAGCTCGCCGCCCGCCAGGCGCGGGACCTCGCCGCCAGCGTCGGCTTCTTCACCGCCGCGGAAGCGCTCGACGACTACTGGGAAGGGCTGGAGCCCGACCAGCGCCAGGAGCTGCTGCAAGTGCTGCCCTTCGACCTCCGCCATCGTCTCGAGTCGAGCGACGAGCGCCTGCCGGAGCGCGTCGGCAGCGCCTACTTCAGCGCGACCGAGGCCTGGCGCCGGGTGGACTACGACTGGTTGGGCGGCGCCGCCGACCTCGCCCTGCAGCTCGACGGCCAGACCAACAACACCAGCCTGGCGCTCGCCTTCGAGCTCGGCGACGGCCGCGTGCTGCTCTTCCCCGCCGACGCTCAGGCCGGCAACTGGCTTTCCTGGCACCAGCGCCCGGCCGCGGGCGGCGGCACCGAGCCCAGAACGTGGAAGGTGCTCGATGCCGGCGGCGCCGAGCGGCAGGTGAGCGTCCCCGACCTGCTGGCCCGCACGGTGCTCTACAAGGTCGGCCACCACGCCAGCCACAACGCCACGGTCAAGGAGAAGGGCCTGGAGCTGATGACCCACCCGGAGCTCACCGCCATCATCCCCGTGGACCGCTCGGTGGCCATGAACAAGCGGCCACAGTGGAAGATGCCGGCCCGTGAGCTCTACCGGAACCTGATCTCGAAGGCCAAGGGCCGGGTGCTGCGCTCGGACGTCGGCTGGGCCCGGCCGGACCCCGACTTCCCGGACCTCTTCACCCCCGAGGAGTGGAACGGCTTTACTGCCGAGCAGCAGGCTGCCGAGCAGCGAGGCCGGATCAGGATCGACGTGCTACACGTCGACTACGAGCTGGCCTGACGCGCCGCGAGGATCTGCGGCAGCAGGATGTCGCGCACGTAGGACCACTCGGGCTGGAGCGCCAGCGCGGCGCGGGCCTCGCGCTCGGCGGCGTCGAGATCGGGGGGCGTGGCGTTCAGGTGGGCGTAGGCGAGGGACATCAGCGCCTCGGGCTTGCCCCAGTCGGGCAGCGGCGAAGCCGGGTCGGGAGTCGGGGAAACCTCGGCCATGCGCGCGTAGGTGGTGAGGGCACGCGGGCGGTCGCCGCCCAGCGAGGGCGGAGCGAAGAAGTAGACGGAAGCCTGCATCCACAGCACGCGCGGGTTGTCGGGCGCCAGCTCCAGGCCTCGTTTCAGCGTCGCCAGGCCGCGATCGAGGTGCCGGCGCTGCGCGCCGGGGTCGTCAGGATAGAAGCGGACCAGCCACTGGTGGATGCCCGAAGCCGCGGCGTAGCCGTCGGCGAAGTCGGGCTTCGCGGCGATCGCGGCCTCCATCTCGGCGGCGGCCCGTTCGAGGTGGGCGCGCAGCTCCCCCTGGCTCATCGCGCCGTTGGCGCCGTTGATCGCCAGGCGCCAGCTCGCGTAGCCGGACCAGTAGCGTGCCAGGTAGCCGTGCTCCGGGTCGGCGGCGAGCGCCGCGGCCGCGTCGCGCAGCCGCGCCAGCTCCGTGAGGTCGCCGCGGTAGTCCGCGGACATGGCCTCGGCCTTGAGCGCGGTCAGCTTCCGGGCGGTGGGCACGGAGCCGCAGGCACCCGCGAGCATGGCCAGGACGACGGCGAGAACGGTCGAGCGGCGGGACGTGGCGCGCATCGGGCTCCTCCTTGGCGGCAGGATCGCCGCGGAGGGAATCCTCCTCGACGGAGTGCCCGATCCCAGGCGCGCTTCGGCGAGCTGCCGCTCCGCTCGCCGAAGCGGCCGGCCCGGGCGGCGAGCGGCGAGGTCAGCGCACCAGCCGGCGGAGCTGCTCGGAAGCTGCGCGGCTGGCGACGATCTCGGTACCGTCCTTGAGGCGCACCAGCAGGCGGCGCTCGTCGAAGGGGCGCAGCAGCTCGACCGCCTCGAGGTTCACCAGGTGCGAGCGGTGCACCTGGCAGAAAGTCTCGGGGTCGAGGCGCGCGGCGAGATCGGAGAGGCTGGTGTGGAGCAGGTGGCGCCCGCCCGTGCTGTAGACCTCGACGTAGTCGCCGCTCGCCTTCAGGTGCCGGATGGCGCGCACTTCGATCGGCACGATCCCGTCCCGAGTACGCGCGAAGATGCGGCGCAGCGGCGAGCCGAAGGCGCTCGCCGCGCGGTCGGCGGCCGGGGGACGGCTCTGGCCGAGCCGTTGCCGCACGCGCTCGAGGGTGGTTGCGAAGCGCTGGCGGCCGAAGGGCTTCAACAGGTAGTCGAGGGCGCCGATCTCGAACGCCGCCAGCGCGAAGCGGTCGTGCGCGGTGGTGAACACGACCTCGGGCTGGTGGCGCAGGCGCTCGATCACCTCGAGGCCCGAGAGCTCGGGCAGCACGACGTCGAGAAAGAGGAGGTCGGGCTCGAGCTGGTCGACGAGCCGCACGGCCTCGGCGCCGTCGCTCGCCTCGCCGACCAGCGCCAGCCAGTCGACGCCCTCGGCATAGTCGCGCAGCGCGCGGCGGGCGTGCGGCTCGTCCTCGACCAGCACGGCGCGGACCGGCCTCGCGCGATCGCTCATGGCCACTCCTCGCCGGGATCGAGCGGCACCTCGAGGAGGGCGCGCGTGCCCGTGGGGCCGGTCTCGATCGCCAGCCGCGCCCGGCCTTCGTAGAGCGCCGCCAGCCGCTCGGCGAGCAACGGCAGGCCGACGCCGCCCGGCACGCCGGGGCCGCCGGGCACGCCGGGGCCGCCTGGCATGCCGGGGCCGCCTGGCATGCCGGGGCCGCCCTGCATGTCGGGGCCTGCGGCCTCGTCCGTCGCCGGGCGCCGCGGCCCGTCGTCCTCGACCTCGATCCGCAGCCAGCCGTCCGCCCGCCGCGCGCGGATGTCGATTCGCCCACCCTCGGCGCGCGGCGCCACCGCGTGACGGACGGCGTTCTCGACCAGGGTCTGGAGCGCCAGGCTCGGCAGGCGGCTGGCGAGCACGCCGTCGTCGGCCGGGAAGGAGACGCGCAGCCGCTCGCCCAGCCGCAGGCGCTCGAGGTCGAGGTAGGTGGAGACGAAGTCCCACTCTTCTGACAGCGCCACCTCGTCGCGCCCCTGGCGCTGGATGGAGAGCGTGTAGCGCAGCAGCTCGCCCAGCTTCTCCAGCGCCTGCTCGGCGAGCGCCGGGTCGCGGCGCACCAGCCCGATCAGGGCATGGAAAGTGTTGAGGATGAAGTGCGGCTGGAGCTGGCTGCGCAGCGCCTCGAGCTCGGCGCGGGCCCGCAGTGCCTCGGCGCGGGCGGCGCGCGCGGCGAGGTCGCGGCGGTCGGCGGCACCCTGCGCAGCGTAGCCCAGCCCGATCAGCGCGCAGTAGATCAGCAGGTCGTTGAGCACCCGCCAGAGCACGAAGCGCAGCTCGACGGGCGGCACCCAGCTACCGTCGAAGATGCGATGGTCGAGCGCATACAAGGCGAGCCAGCCGGCGGTGGAGGCGAGGATGAAGCCCACGAGCAGGGCCGCGTGCGCGGCGAGGAAGCGCCGCTTGTCGCCCTCGGGGCCGCGCAGCCGCCCGGGGACCCGCAGCAGCAGCGCGCCGAGCAGCACGTCGGGCAGCGCGTTCGCCAGCCCGCCCCGCACCGCCAAGGCCAGCGGGATGCCGCTGGCGACGAAGGCGCTCAGGTAGAAGCTCAGGTAGGCGAGCGCGGCGAGAGCGTAGACCCAGCGCGCGGCGCGGCTCGAACCCATCGGTTTTCCTCCGGGCAGAGGATACAGGCGTCCCGGCCGCTGTCACGAATCACCGATCCTCTGCACGTTTCTCTTGCTCCACCTCGGATCGCCTCTCGGCCTGCCTGCATGAGGCGCGGCCCAGGAGCAAGGAGGAACCCATGTCCATTCGACGCGTCACCGCGATCCTGGCGCTGGCTCTGATGCTGGTGACTGGTGCTCCCATGCATCTGCTGGCCGAGGAAGCCAGGGACAAGGCTGGCAGCGCGGCGCCGCAGGGCCTACGCGGTTTCGCCGGCCAGTTGCCGGCCTCCGCCGTCCCCGGCTCGACGGCCGAGCGCCGCGCCGCCTGGGAGGCCCTGAGCCCCGAGCAGCAGGCGAAGAAGGTCGAGGCGTTCGTGCAGCTCGTAGGCCCGGCCCTGCAGCAGGCGATGAAGGAGCGGCAGAGGACGCCGCCCGCCGGCACGCGGCAGCTCATCGCCGGCCGGCCCGGGGCGGGCGTCTACACCGGGCTCGACGCCGCGGCCCCCGCCGGCCCCGGGCTCCGCTTCGGGAGCATGGGGCAGGCCCCCATCGAGCCTTGCTGGGAGCTGTCGTGCGGCTACAACGAGCCGCCGCAGGTCTCCGCCTCCGCCTCGCCGTCCCAAGGCGGGGCGCCGCTCACGGTCCAGTTCTCGACCTCGGCCTGGGACCCGGACGGCTACGTAGTCGAGGTGTTCTGGAGCTTCGGGGACGGCGACTACGCCTACGACTACTACCCGGTGCACACCTACACCTCGCCGGGCACCTACTACGCCCAGGTCTCCGTCACCGACGACCAGGGCGCCTCGGCCTGGGCCTGGGTGACGATCACGGTCGGCGGCGGGCCCGGCAACCAGCCGCCACAGGTGAGCCTCGGCGCGTCGCCGGCCTCGGGCTCGGTGCCGCTCTCCGTCTCCTTCAACGCCTCGGCCTCCGACCCGGACGGCTGGATCACCTCCTACGCCTGGAGCTTCGGCGACGGTGGCTCGGCCTCCGGCGGTGCCTCGCAGTCGCACACCTACGGCTCGGCCGGCAGCTTCACCGCCAGCCTCACGGTCACCGACAACTCGGGCGCCTCGGCCACGGCCTCGGCTTCCATCCAGGTCAACGCCTCGAGCTCCGACGCCGACCAGGACGGCCTCGACGACGGCCTCGAGGCGCAGCTCGCGGACGGCTTCATCCCGATCTACCACGTGTCGGCCGGGGAGGCGCCCGGCACCGGCTTCGCCCGCTTCCACGACGTGCCCACGCTGTCGATCCTCCAGAACCTGCCCCCGGTCCCGCCGGCGGTTCACTGGCGAGTGTCGCCGCTGTTCGTGACCACCATGAACGGCGTGCCGCACCAGTTCCTGCAGATCGACTACTTGACCATCTGGAACCGCGACGACGGCCTCGAGGTGGGCGGCGGCTGCTACGCCAGCGCCTCCATCCTCGGCGGCCTGGTCGGGTTCGGCTTCGCATCGCTGCTCGACGGGGCCGGGCCGCACGCCTTCGACCCGGAGCGTTCGGCGGTGCTGGTGGCCGCGCCGCTGGCGAGCGCCGGCGACCCCGGCTCCTACCGCTCGCTCTCCTACTACCTGGCGTCGCACGAGGGCACCTTCTTCGACCACAGCATCTACCTGCCGCCGCCCTACCCGCTGCCGCCCGGCAACCACGCGTTGATGTGGCATTCGCGGTCCAAGCACGCCACCTACGAGGGCAACCCCGACTACTTTCCGCTGATGCCCTCCTGGGTGGTGTCCCTGACCTACCTCACGCTCGACGACCTCTACTGGCTGGGGTGGATCGACTGGTGGGACTACCTGATCTACCTGGCGATCGCCGACTCGTTGTTCTTCACCTGCACCGTGGAGCACTTCTCCGAGCAAGGAGGCTTCTTCCCCGGTCTGCAGACGAACGTCGGCGAGAACGGGCGGCCGCTCAACGGCTCGAGCTGGATCGCCGACTCCCGGGTGAGCTCCAAGCTGCAGCCGCTGTGGATCCTGGTGCCCTAGAAGCCCCTCCCGAGGCCGGGCGGTGCGCTGCCCGGCCGTTCGCCCCCCTGGCGGCGAGAGTCCACCGAGCGGTACTACAATGCGGCGGGACCGCCGGACCTCCGGAACCGCCGCGTGCTCGAGACGATCGCCCGCCTGCTGGTGTACGGTGCCGAGATCTACCTCGGGCTGGGGCTGGCCTTCGCAATCGGCTTCGCCTTCTTCGGCGCCGGTCGGATCGATCCCGCCGCGCGCGCCGGCACGCTCGGCTTCCGACTCTTGATCGTGCCCGCAGCCGCCGCGCTGTGGCCGCTCCTGGCCCGGCGCTGGATAGAGGGGACGCCGCCGCCCGAGGAATGCAACGCGCACCGTGAAGCGGCCCACTCGGCCCGAGGCGCGGCGCGCCCATGATCCTCCCCTTGCGCCGCTGGCACCGCCGCATCTGGCTCGCCCTGGCCTTGCTCCTGCCCCTGCTCTACTTGGCCGCGCTCCTCGCCCGGCCCGAGCGGCCGAGGATGGAGGCGCTGCCACCGGCGCTCGCGGCGCCGCCCTGACCATGGCCCACGGCTGATATGGCGCACGGCGATTCGTCGCACGGATATCGGGCGGTCGGCTGGAACCGCCAGAAGAAGCTCTACGACGGCGTGCTCGCGGCGGCGATCGGGCTCTACTTCGCCGTGTTTCTCGCCGTCGGCTTCGTACGGGACACCAACGCCACCGCCGAGACGCTGCTGCTGCGGGCGCTGGGCACCTGCGCCCTGCTGCTGCTTCACGCCGCGCTGTCGATCGGGCCTCTCTGCCGCCTCGACCGCCGTTTCCTCCCCCTGCTATACAACCGCCGCCACTTGGGCGTCGCCCTCTTCCTGGTGGCCCTGGCGCACGCGGCGCTCGCCGTGGTCCAGTTCCATGCGCTGGGCGTCGAGCACCCGCTGGTCTCCGTGCTCACCAGCAACGGCCGTTACGGCAGCCTGGCGCAGTTCCCCTTCCAGGCGCTCGGCCTGGCGGCGCTGGTGATCCTCTTCCTGATGGCCGCCACCAGCCACGACTTCTGGCTCGCCAACCTGACGCCGCCGGTCTGGAAGCGCCTGCACATGCTGGTCTACCTGGCCTATGGCCTGATCGTGCTGCACGTGGCGCTCGGCGTGCTGCAGGCGGAGACCGACCCGGCGCTGGCCGCGCTCCCTGGCGCCGGCGTGGTGTGGCTCGCCGGCCTCCACCTAGCGGCCGGCCTGCGCGAGCGCGCCGGCGACCGCCCCGCTCGTGGGCGGGTGGCGGAGGACGGCTTCGTCGAGGTGGCGCGGGTGGGCGAGATCGCGGAGAAGCGGGCCAAGATCGTCGCGCTGGGCGGCGAGCGGGTGGCGGTCTTCCGCTACGACGGCAAGATCTCCGCCCTCTCCAACGTCTGCCAGCACCAGAACGGCCCGCTCGGCGAGGGCCGCATCGTGGACGGCTGCGTGACCTGCCCGTGGCACGGCTTCCAGTACCGGCCGGAAACCGGGGCCTCGCCACCTCCGTTTACCGAGAGTGTGCCCACCTTCCGGGTGCGCGTCGAGGCCGATCGGGTGCTCGTCCATCCCACCCCCAACCTCCCGGGCACCTTCGTCGAGCCGGCGGTCTTCGACCTCCCGGCGCCTGGATCTCCGCCATGAACCCGGACCGCGACCCACCCTTCTACGTCGGCTATCAGCAGCGGGCGCCGGCGGGCGTGGCGCGCTTCGTGCGCCCCCTCGCGCTCGTGCTGCTGGCGGCTGCGGCCGCCCTGGCGGCCTTCCTGCCGACCCGCCAGCAGCCGTTCGACGAAGGCACATTTGAATACGGCAACGTGCATGATTTCCTGGGTGTGATCCGCGAGCGGCCATATCCCGTACTCTCCCTCGCCGGCGCGCCCGATACGCCGGGTTCCCAGTCGAGCTATGATCTGGTGGCCACCGGCAAGCGAGGAGCTACGCAAGAGGTCGAGGGATTCGACGGACGGTGGGCCACGCTGCGCGGCAGCCTGATCCGCCGGCAGGGGAAGACCATGGTCGAAGTGATCCCCGGCTCGGTCGCAGCCCTGGAGCGCGAGGGCTTGGGCCCCGTGCCCGCCGCTGCCGGGGTCGAAGTCGCCGAGCTCACGCTGGTGGGTGAGATCGTCGACAGCAAGTGCTTTTTAGGGGTGATGAAGCCCGGGCGGGGCAAGCCGCACCGCGAGTGCGCGGCGCTGTGCATCAAGGGCGGCATCCCGCCGCGCTTCGTGGTGGAGTCCGCGGACGGGCGCGAGCTCGCCCTGCTGCTGGTCGACGAGAACGGAGGCCCGGTGAACGAGCACGTGCTGGACAAGGTGGCCGAGCCCCTGAGCATCACGGGGCGGGTGTCGCGGCTGGGCGGCGACCTGCTGCTGGCCGCCGATCCCGCGGCCTACCGCCGTCTGGAGTAGGTCCTGGAGCCGACCTCGATGCTGCCCGAGCCCGCCGCGATGCCACCGCCCTCCGCTTACCCTCCACACCCCGAGCGGCTGCCCGCCGGCTGCGCCGAGCAGGGCCGCTACCGGGCGCGCTTCGCCACCACCGAGGCCGAGCTCGACGCCATCCTCCGCTTGCGCTTCGAGGTCTTCAACCTGGAGCTCAAGGAAGGGCTCGAGTCTTCCTACGCCACCGGCCGCGACGAAGACCGCTTCGACTCCAGATGCCACCACCTGCTGGTCGAGGACAGCAAGAACGGCGGCCAGATCATCGGCACCTACCGCATGCAGACCGACGAGATGGCCTCCGACGGCGGCTACTACTCGGCCGGCGAGTTCGACCTCTCGGCCCTGCCCCTCGAGGTGGCGGCCGGCGCCGTGGAGGTGGGCCGCGCCTGCATCGCGCGCGAGCACCGCAACCGCCAGACGCTGTTCCTGCTGTGGAAGGGTCTGGCCCTCTACATGCTCCACAACCGCAAGCGCTTCCTCTTCGGCTGCTGCTCGCTCACCAGCCAGGACGGCTGCGAGGGCCTGGCCGCGCTCGCTCACCTGGAGGCGGGCGGCTTCCTCCACCCCACGGTGCGGGTACCGCCGCTGCCCGGCTTCGAATGTGCCTGCGACCGCCCGCTCGAGCCCCGGCCGGATGGCTTCGACCTGCCGGTGCTGTTCAAGACCTACCTGCGGTACGGCGCCCTGGTCTGCGGGGCGCCGGCCATCGACCGCGAGTTCAAGACCATCGACTTCCTGGTGCTGTTCGACATCGAGGCCATGGACCGCCGCACCTACGACCTGTATTTCGAGTAGGCGACCTCAAGCGCCGGCCGACGACGAAACGAGGAGACGCCATGAACTGCGAAGCCACGCTCAAGGGCGACAATATCTACTTCCTGCGGCAGGGCGTTGCGCTCCTCGAGGGACTGACCGACGCCCTGTACGCCTCCCAGCCGCCGATCCGCATGAGCGCGGTGGGCGCGCACCTGCGCCACTGCCTGGACCTCTACACCTGCTTCCTCGCCGGCCTCCACAGCGGGCGCGTGGACTACGACGCCAGGAACCGCGACCCGCGGCTCGAGACCGATCGCGGCTACGCCCTGGAAGCCCTGTCGAGCATCATCCGCCGCCTCGAGGAGAGCCCGCTCGAGGAGCAGGACCGCCCCCTGCTGGCGGCCATGGACCGCGGCGCCGGCGAGGAGGGCGAGGCGGCCTGGAGCGGCACCAGCGTGCGGCGCGAGCTGCAGTTCCTGCGCAGCCACACGGTGCACCACTACGCCTTGATCGCCGCCGTGCTGCGCGTGCAGGGCCACGAGCCGCCCGCCGATTTCGGCGTCGCGCCGGCGACCCTCACCTATCGCCGCGAGACCGCGGCGGCGAGCTAGGGTCGCGCTCTCTCACCTACCGTCAGCCTCAGCTCGCCGTTCTCGACGAGGTTGCCCTTGGCGCATCCTCGAGCGGGCAGGAGGCCCATCTCGAGGGCTGCCAGGTCCTCCGAGACAGCTCGACAAACAACGTACTCGCCCGGCTCGACGTGCGGGATCGACACCCTGTATGGGTCCCTCTGCGCGACGCCGTTGCGGTAGGCCCAGGTGGCGAGGTAGGCCAGGCCCTCGATCCCGCCGCCATGCAACACGAAGAACGGCACTGATCCCGCTACGGCCCAATCGATCGGCTCCTCCGTCTCGACGATCAAGGTCCCGCTCTCTTGCCGCAAGCCGAGAGTGAGCGGGCCTTCGGCCGGGACCGGGGCGCGCAACATTCGGAACGCGAACCCCGGGCCGCCCACCGCCAGCAGCATCTCTTGCGTGGCCCTGGGCAGGGTCAACTGGAAGCGGCCCTGGCTGTCCGAGCTCACCGCCGGAACGCCGATGTAGGGGATCCCCAGGGGCGCCGCCTTGATCTGCACGCCGGGCACGGCACCGACGGCAGAGCCCACCAGCCCGGCGACCTTCAGGCTCTCCCGCAGCACGAGGATCAAAGAGGGAGGCTCCAGGTCGTTCACCACCTCGACCGTCTGGATATCGGCTTCGAGGCTGGCCCCGGACTCGGCCGTCACCAGGGCTGGTCCCGGGGGGATTCCTCGCAGCTCGAACTCCCCGTGGGCATCGGTGCGGGCGTGGATGCGCTCCTCCGCGGCCGGTCGCACCGCGACGACGGCGCCCGCGACGATCTCCCCCGCCTCGTCGACGACCTTCCCACGGACCACGGTGTTGGGCAGCCTGATGTCCACCTCCGCCTCGTCGGTCCCCGGCTTGGGGCTCACTTCCACCCTGGCGAGCTCGCGCTCGACCAGCGGCTCTGCTGCGCTGACCGATACTCGCCAGTCTCCGCGCTTGGGGAGCACGAGAGCGAAATCCCCATCCGCGTTCGACGCCGTCTCGATCCGCAAAGGCCTGTGCCTGCCGCCGAAAGACAGCGTGGCAGCGAGCGGACGCTTTCCCAGCCGGATCGTGCCCCGCACTGACACCACGTCCAGCTCGATCTGAAGCGGCGCGGTCCGGGCATCCACCTCGATCTCCGCGCTCCACCAGGTGCCGCCTCGGCTGGGAAGAACCGAGACGCCGTATCGGCCGGGAGTGAGCACATCCGAAACCCACGCTCCGTCCCCGCCGGCAGGAAGAGCCGGCTTCTTGCTCAGGATCATCGTCCCGAGGTCCACCTGGAAAAGCTCGATCCGCCAGGGCTCGCCCCACGGGTCCATGGGCGGGTCCAGGTAGGCCTTCAGCGTGATCGGGTGCTCCAGGACCAGCGGCGGGTTTGCGACCTCCGTCACCCGTCCAGGGACGACTTGCACGGTCGTGACCGCGGGAGCGAGCCTGCCGCTGGTCGCCTCGAGCGTGTACTCGCCGGGCGGGACCGCCTCGATCTCGAAGAAGCCGCGAGCGTTGATCGCGGCCGTCGTGGCGAGGCTCTTGGCGCGGGTGACGTCCGTGAGGTTGGGTACGCCGCCGGCTCCCCGGGGCCGCAGCGTGATCTTGGCGTCTTTGGCGAGGGGCGTTCCGTCCGCGGTGACCACCCAACCCTGCACCGCCGAGCCACGCGCGAGAACGGGGGAGCCCACGCGCAAGGGCTTGCCGGGTTTGGCGTTCACGCTCCACAGGTATCGCGGGATGAATCCCGAGGCCTGGAACCGGATGTCCAGCAGGCCCGCGGGTACTGTGCACGCCCACTTCTTTTCTCGGATCGGGCACACTGCGCTCCCGGGCGGGACCTCCTTCCCTTTCGGCACCTCCGGCGAGGGCCGGAAGAACGCCGCGAAATCCGGCGGCGCCTCCTCGCCAGCGGGCAGAATGACCCCGCCCTCCAGGGTCGCCGCGGGCCAGAGCTTCAGACGCAACGACCGAGCTTCCTCTCCTCCGGCAAGCTCGAGCTGCACCGGCTCTCCCCAGAAACCGGGCGCTTTCGCATGCAGGAGCCACCGGCCCGGCCCGAGCGGCAAGGTGAGCGCTTTCCCGACCTCCGCCGCCGCTTCGATCACCGCGGCCGGGCCTTTGCCGTACCAGGTGGCGACGACTGTCGGCGGCAGGGGCGCAGCGACGAGGCTTCCTCCAGCCTGCTCGAGGGTCACGGCGATGGAGGTGGCCGGCGCTGGTCCTTCGCTCGCGGGCGGCTCGGCGTGAGCCGCGACGCCTGGCGTCAGCACACAAAGCGCAGCCCACACAGCCAGGGCTGCCGGAACTGGGCTACACCTACCCGCGGCCTGTTGCAAAGTCATAGCTTGCCGCTGGAAACCCGCGCCAGCTCTTCCTCTATGAGCCTGCTCAAGCCCTCGACCGAGGTGTTTCCACCCCGGATGACGCCGTTGACGAAGATGAAGGGAGTCCCGACGACGCCTGCCCGCGCGCCTTCCTCCTGGTCCTCGCGCACGCGCTTCGTCGCCCGGCCCGAGGCCAGGCACTCGCGCAGTCGCGCCTTGTCGAGCCTGAGCTCCGCCGCGACCACATCAGCGCCCTCCCCCCGCAGCCGCTCCTGCTGCGCAAGGAACAGCTCGTACAGATTCCAGAACCGCCCTTGTACCTCGGCACAGACGCCAATCTCGGAGGCTCGGAACGCGTTGTCGCCTGGAGCGGCCAGCGGATAGTGCCGGAACAACACCTTCACCCGGCCTTGAAATCTGTCCTGCACCTCTTGCAGCACGGCCACGACAGCAGCACAGTGCGGGCACTCGAAGTCCGCGAACTCGACGATCGTCACCTGGGCACTCCCCGGGCCGCGAGCCGGGCCGAGCACGTGGTCCAGGACGTCGCGCAAGGGCGCAGCAAGCTCGACTCCGTGCGCTCGCCACAAGGCCTCGTGGTCCGCCCGACTTCGCAGGGGCGCTCGGACCTCTTCGGGTGAGCTGCCTTGCGCTCGGGCCGCGAGCGGGATCACCTCCTCGTCCAGGTACTCCTCGAGGGCCTTGGTCCTCGCCTGCCGCACCCCATGGACGTAGGCCGCCTCCGCCTGAAGCCGCTTGAACCGCAGGCGCTCCAGGTCCTCCTCCACCCGCGCATCCACGTCCGCGAGCGAGACAGGAGCGCCGCCGAGCCGCGCCAGGATGCGGGCGGGTGCCGCGTCTTCCTGCCCGTCGCCCGGCAGGGCCGCCCAGCCAAGCAGGCCAAGGCCAACGATCAGAAGCCCCCTATTGCACCACGATCTCAAGGTAGCCTCCTTCCTGGCCGTCGTTGTTCCTTCGCCCACGAGACCCGGCGAGCCTCAGTCGCGCGCTAGATCGAGCGTCAGGGTGGCGCCCGGGCCGAGGAAACCAGACCGGCATCTCGCCTTCTCGGCGAACCAAGCAGCAAGACTCGCCTCGGTCGAGAACTGCTTGGGGCCAAGGCAGACTCTGTACTCACCTGGCGCCAGGTGGGGTACCCGATAGCCGCGCTCCTCGACGAAGGGAACTCCATGTCCAGCGGCCCAACTGAAAAGCGTCGAGGGCGACAGAGGGAGGCCGTTTTGCAGGATGACCACGGTTTTCCCTTGCTGGCCGAGCTCTTCCTGCGTGCTGCCCAGCCGGACCTCCAGGTCCCCCGCCTCCTCGCCTACAGCGAGGACCAGTGGCTCCTGCGAGATTGGTATCTCCACGGCCGTCAGTGCATGGCCCGGCGGGCTGATCACCACTTGCGCCGCCTGTGCCAGGCCAGAGATTCGGGCCTCGAAGCTGCCATCAACGCTCGTGCGCGCGGTCTCCGTGGCGCCGAGCAACGGAGCGGTGACAGACAACAGCAGCCGGGCTCCCGCGACTGGACCTCGGTTGCCCACCACTCTTCCTCGGAGCGACTGCATTCGCCGGACGACCAGCTCGATCGGGCCATGTCGCGAGCCGTCCTCCAGATGCAGAAGAATCTCGTCGCTCGTCAGTCTCCCGTCGGGACGGTATGCCTCCGCAGAAACCTGCAACTGTCCTAATGCCTCGCCTCGAACTTCGAACTGGCCGCGCTCGTTCGTGCGCTTCACGATGGATGCCGCTCGATTGCTAAAGGTGACCTCCGCATCGGGAAGCGCCTGCCCCGCTTCATCCAGGACTCGGCCAAATACCAGAGTGTCGGGGACCTCCAGCTCGACGTGGGCGTTCTTCTCGCGATCTGCCAGGATCGTGGTTTCGAGGTGAGAGTCCACGGCCGGGTCCAATGCCTCTACATCGACTCGCCAGCGCCCGGCCCTCGGGAGAACACCTTCGAACTCGCCGTCCTCGTCCGATTGCATTTCCGCCTTCAGGCTGCCGAACCGCCCGCCGAAACGCAAGGTGGCTGCCAGTGGCTCGCTGGCGAACTTCACCCGCCCGGTGAGCCAGATCAATTCGACCTCGACGTGGATCTGAGCATCCGAAGGGCCGGTGACCACACGCGCGCGGTCGTAGTACAACCTGTTGCCGGCGGAGTCCGCCAAGCTGATCGCGTAGGTGCCCGCCGCCTGGCCGGGAAGTCGCAGGGCACCATCCGGCGGTGCCTTGCCCTGGAAGATCGGCTTCGCCTCGAACCCGGCGCTGAACCCTGACGCCCTGAGAACTTCGACCGACCACGGCGCACCCAGCCAGTCGCGGCCCGGTGACAGTGAGATTTCGAGCGTCAGTGGACGCTGGAGGACGATGGGCTGATGCAGCAAGGTTTCTGCTCCCGGCCACACCTCCAGCGGGAATGCACGGGCGATCGAGTAGCCGGGCTGTTCCGCTTCCAGCAGGTAGCTGCCCGGAGCCAGGCCCGCGATCTGGAAGAATCCCCGACCGCCGACCTTCGCCTCGGAGATCGCCTTCTGCAACCGCTCGGCGACGGGGCCGCCGCCAGGCCCGGGGGCGAGGAGTGGTGAGGCCCTGACGCGGCACTGCCCCGGCTCGAGTGCGCCTTCCTCTACCGCGACCCAGCCCGCGATCGAAGCCCCAGCTCGCAGCTCGACGAGTCCCCAATCGTGGGTGCGGCCAGGCTCGAGCTCCATTCCCCAACGGTAGTGCGGCACGAATCCCTCGGAACGGAGCGTCAGATCCAAGTTGAGGGCCGGCACACTACACGTGAACCGAGTGTCCCCGCCTACCACACACGGAGTGCGCTGCCTGTGCAGCGCCCTTGCCTGGGGCGGTCCAGGTGGCGAGTCCAGCTCCAAGGTGAGTGCGGAGGGGACGCTGGTGGTCTTCTCCACCAACCTCAGCCGCCCAGCCACCACTGCGGAGCGCCAGAGCCGGAGGCGCTGCACTGACGCGCTGGCAGCCTGCTCGATGCGCAGCACTTCCTGGGCCGCCCAAAAACCCGGGGCGTCAAGCGACACCTCCCAGGTACTGTTGCCTGGCAGCATGATGCCCGTGGGGCTGTTGCCGGTCGTCGTGAGCCGCACGGGAGGCCCCGCCGCGTCAGTCCTCCGCAGAGCGATCGTAGTCTCCGGCGGTGGCTCCGCCGTGCCCTTCATTTCGAGCACGAACTGGACGTTCACACGGTCGTCAGCGCCGGCTGCCGGCAGACTGGCGAGCAGCAGCGCTGCGTAGCAAGCTCCGTGCAGGCCGTTCTGGAAGCTGAGAACTCTCACTTCGCGCATACTCCTTGCCGATGAGCTCGGCCGTGGCTCCGGCCCGCGCCAAGCTGCGCACAGTCGGAGAAGAAGAAGGCCCGGGCGGCAAGTCGCTCGGCGCGGGCATGAAGCCGGGCAGCGCCCGCCTTCAGTAGCCGCAGGGCCTTACATCCGCGGACCCGGCGCGCTAGACAGCGGGCCGCTCGCAGGACTGACACCATGCGGGACAGGCTGCGCCACCGGGTACGACGCAGGTGTCCGCTGACCCGCCGCCACCGCCACCACCTGTCCCTCCGCCGCCCCCGGACACGGTGACTCCGTAGCAGGACTCGCCGTACGCCGTGCAGAACCGCTGAAGACCAAAGTCGTCCTCGCGGCATAGCGTGTTGCCGACGGTGTCGTGGGGGATGTCACGGCACTCGTCTCGAGCGAACGTGACCGATGTTCGTTCGTAGCAGTAGAGGCAGCCCCAGTAGTAGAAGGTCTGCTGGGCTCGCGCGGCCAGTACGAACGCTGCCGCTGCCAAGCTCGCAAAGATCACCGGAACGGCCAAGGCGCCTCTGGTTCTCGAGATCATGGTTCCTCCAGGTCCATTGAGTAGGACATCGTGCCTCGCGAGAGGCGCATCACTTGCAAAGGCTAGATGACTAATTCGCACCTCCTTCCTCGACACGCACCTACGCCGAGAACGTCAGCTCCGGGTCCATACGCGCCGCTTCGAGGAACCTGAACACCTCGTTGACGAACGCGATCGTGATCTGCTCGCGGCTGACGGCTTCCTGGAAGAGCATCAGCGCGGCAGCCGCTTCGCGGTGGACGTCCTGGGCTTCGAAGATGGGCACCATCTCCTCGGCGAGGCGCTTGACCTCTACGGTCTTGCCCTGGTCGAGGTAGAGCAGGGCGAGGTCGAGCGAGGCGAGAGCCGCGTCGAAGCCGACTCCTTGACGAAGGAAGCCGTCCCGGACCGCGAGAAGGGCTTGCTCGGCGTCTTCCACCTCGCCCAGGCCGCGGGCAATCTTGGCTTCAACCCAGAGTCGGCGGAGCTGGGTCCAGGGGTCGGGGAATTGTTGGTAGAGGTCGAAACTCTCTTCAACAATCTCTCGCGCCTCCGAGGCACGGCCCAGCTCGGTCAACCGATCCGCCAGGTTGTGGCGGGCCATCAGGTAGAGCCGCGGCTGCTTCTGTGGGTCGATGACCTTGAGCGCTTCCCAGGTGACCGCCAGCGCCTTCTCGATCTCGCTCTGCTCCCGGTAGACCATCGAGAGCCTGAGCAGCGCCTCCGCTTCCTCTCGCGCAAGTCCTTCCAGGCGATACGCCGCGATGGCGCGGCTCAGCAGCTCACTCGCCTCGCCCAGCCGGCGCTGTGCGCGCCGTAATGAGCCTTCAAAGGTGTCGATCTCCGCTCGGGTCATGCGGTCGCCGCCGCCCTCCGTCCGCAACAGGAAGCGTGCGTGGTCAAATAGGTCCGCCGCCTCGCGAAGCGAGCCCTGCCCCCGCCGTGCGTTCCCGAGATGCGAGAGGGTCCGGGCATAGAGAGCGACGGAAACAGGCGTTACTTCTGATCGGAGAAGCACCGTTTTGGCGAGCTGCGCCATGGCATATGCGGCTTCCGCACCAGCCGGCAAGTGGGACCGGCTCTCCTCCAGCAGGAGGCCCGCCAGGACAGACCCTCGAAAGTCACTACCCGCCTCTATCGCGGCCAGCCGTTCCTGGGGGTTCATCGCAAGCAGAGCTGCCAGCCGTGGCTTGGCGCGGGTCTTCTCCCGCTCCAGAACCTCGGCGTCTAGGCGGGCGAGCTCCATGGCCTGCTCGTAGGCTTCGCCGTAGTCGAGGATCAGGGGCTCGCCGGCTTCCGCCCGCTCGCGGTCTAGGAGGTCGAGCGCCGTGGCGCAGGTGGGGCAGAGCGCCCGCAGGTGGGCGATGACCACCGGCGCCAGGTCCCCGGGGTTCCGTTCGCCGCGGGCGATGGCCCTTACCAGCTCCATGGGCACGTGCATGTCCGTCATCGGGCGTTTGCTCCGCCTTGGAAAGAAGGATTCTCTTCAATCTGGTTGCCGGAGAGGTGCCAGGCGAGACAAGAAATGCAGGCCGGCAGGCACGGAGCCCGCCGGCCGGGGCTTTCAGCCAAGAGGCGAGGCGTCGGAGACGGTCATCCCCCTTGGCCTGCCGAGCTCCCGGGAGGAGGCATGGCGTGGGGCTGCCCGCCTGGGTCCATCGAGCTTCCCTCCTTGGCCCAGCCGCTCAGGAGGGCGAGCGCTCGCCACAGCCAGTCCAGGAAGGAGTCGGGCCGGAAGGAATCGACCGGGCGGGCGTGAGCAGGGGGCGCGGCGAGGAGGGTGAGCAGCAGGATGACGACAATCGCCCCCACCGCGCGGCGTGCGGTGCGCGAACCAGGCATGGAGCACTCCTTTTCCAGGCCGGCGCGCGAACCGACTCCTTGCCGGCCGGGCGGCCGTCCTCAAGGAGTAGAGTGCCCCGAAAGCAGGGGGAGGGGGTAGGCCAAGAGCCAAGGGCGGGTTCTCGCTAGGGTTCTCTCTCCTTCCTCTGGGTGTCGCCGGGCTCGGCGGCGTAGGCACGGAGCCGGGAGCGCACGTGCGCTCGCACCCGGTGGAGGGTCTTGCGGATGCTCGCCACGCGGTAGTCGAAGCGCTGGGCAAGCTCGTGGTTGTCCTCGCCGGAGAGGTCGTGGCGCAGCAGAAGCTCGCGCTTCCACTCCGGGAGGCGCGCGAGGGCGTTCGCCAGGTCGAGCCGGGTGTTCAGATCAGCCTCGGGTGGGCTGGCGGCATCCTCCAGCGGGACCGGCCCGCGCAAGGCAGCCCGGGCGCGCATCGCTTCGCCCCGCGCCCGCCCGCGCCAGTAGATCCGGCACTGGTTGCGCAGCACCGAGCACAGCCAGGGCTCGGGAGAGTGGATCTGCGGGCGATTGAGCAGGTAGTGGCACACCGCGTCTTGCAGCAGGTCCTGGGCGTCGTGGGGCGGGATGCCGAACCGGCCGAGAATGCGGCCGAAAGAAGGACGCAGCCGATCGAGCAGGGAGCGGAGGTCGTCGGCGGCGGGCGGCAAGGGCGTGGCTTCCTCGAGAAGTGGAGGCGCCATCACTCGTCCTTGGCCGGCCGGGTGGCCCGCGCCGCCTCGACCGTCGAGGCGATGCGCTCGACGGCCTTCCTCGTGGGCTCCGGCAGCGCGGCCAGGTGCTGCCAGAAGGCGGCCTCGATGACCGCGTTCGAGGGCTTGCCGGACACCTCTGCCAGCGCCTTGAGTCGGCGCTTGGCGCGAGCGGTGATTCGGAGGTTGAAGACTTCCAGCGGCTCGGGACTCTTGGGACGACCTCGCCTGCGCTTCATGGCGATGATTCTAGGCGCCAAAAATTAGGAAAGTCAAGTGCACGAGGCGCCCTGGGCGGCACCTCTCGTACAAGAGTGCGGCTAGTTCTCAGCCGCCAGGCGCTCGCTGACCAGCGACCGCAACCGCGCGCTGTTGAACGGCTTCTCGACCGTGGGGTTGGGGATCCCGTCGAGGAAGGCCCTGGCCTTGGGGGTGAACGCGCCGCCGGTCATGAAGACCATCCGCCGCGCCTGGTCGGGGGCCTGGGCGAGGAGATCCTCGTAGAGGTCGACCCCGGTCTTCTCCGGCATCATCAGATCGCACAGGATCACGTCGTACCGTTCTCCGGCCAGGATCGAGGCGAGCGCCTCCTGGGCGCCGCCGGCCACGGTGACCTCGTGCTGGCTGCTGAGGATCGCTTCGACCAGCCTGCCGAGCGTGGGCTCGTCGTCGACTACCAGGACTCTGCCCCGCCGGGCACTCGCCGGCGGCAGCGGAGCCGCTGCCCGCGCCGGGGCCTCGGCCACCTCCTGGGCGATGGGCAGCGAGATGCTGAACACCGTCCCCTTGCCCACCTCCGTCTCGACGTTGATCGCGCCGCCCAGGTCGGTGACGATGCGATGGCAGATGGAGAGGCCGAGGCCGGTGCCCACCCCCACCGGCTTGGTGGTCACGAAGGGGGTGAACAGGCGCTTCATGATCTTGGGCGGAATGCCGGTCCCGGTGTCGCCGATCTCGACGATCACTCGCCCACCCTCGGTACGGGTCGAGATGCGGATCTCGTTGGCCTTGCCGTTGCCCTCGCCCAAGGCCTGGACGGCGTTCATCACGATGTTGAGGAACACCTGGCCGAGCCGCGCCTCCGACGCTTCGACCGCCGGCACCCCGCTGTAGGTCTTGATCAGCCGGGCACGGTGCCGGATCTCGTTCCAGGCCATGCGCAGCGTCGACTCCATCACCTGCTCGACGTCGACCGGCCCCCGCTGCTCGTCCTCGCCGCGCGCGAAGATCTTGAGGTCGCGGACGATGTGGCGCACGCGCTCCGCCGCCTCCCGCGCCTCCCGCAGCCGCTCGGCGAGGCCCGCCGTGGGAATCGGCGCGCCGCCCGCCGCCTCCAGGCCTTCGAGCGCCAGCTCGAGGCTGGCGATGACCGCGGCCAGCGGGTTGTTGATCTCGTGCGCCACCCCGGCGGCCAAGGTCCCCACCGCCGCCAGCCGCTCCGCCATCAGGAGCTGCGCCTCTACCGCCTTGCGGTCCGAGATGTCCTGCAGGAATCCCGCGAAGTACCGCCGGCCCTGGGAGACCCAGGTGCCGAGCGCGAGGTCGACGGGGAACTCGCTGCCGTCCCGGCGGCGGCCGACGAGCTCGGTCTTGCGACCGATCAACCGCCCCTCGCCGGAGCTCATGAGGCGCACCAGGCCGAGGCGGTGTGCCTCGTGGAAGTGCTCCGGCATCAGCACGGTCAGCGGCTCGCCGAGAAGCTCGTCCGCGGGGTAGCCGAACATGCGCTCGGCGGCGGGGTTGAGGCTGAGGATGTGGCCCGTCGCGTCGGCCGAGATCACGGCGTCGGTGGCGGTGTTCATGATGGCGCGGAACCGCTCCTCGCTGACCCGCAGGGCCTCCTCCGCACGCCGCCGGGCGCGGCGCACGCGGCTGTCGCGGATCTCGCGCTCGATCGCCGGCACCAGGCGGGCGAGCTGCGTCTTGATCACGAAGTCGTTGGCGCCGGCCTTGAGCGAGGCGACGGCGCTCTCCTCGCCGATGGTCCCCGAAACGATGATGAACGGGATGTCGCGCCCGCTCTCCTTGACCACCGCCAGCGCCCCGGTGGCGCTGAAGCCCGGCATCGAGAAGTCGGAGAGCACGACGTCCCAGGCGTTCTCGGCGAGCACCGAGCGGAGCGCTTCGGCGGTATCCACCCGCTGGTGCACCACTTCGTGGCCGGAGCGGGCGAGCTCCCGGGTCACCAGCTCGGCGTCGTCCGGGTTGTCCTCGACCAGCAGCACCCTGAGCGGCCGGCTCATGGCCCCGCTCCAGGTATCGCCGGCTCGTTGAGCACCAGCCAGTAGAGCCCGAGCTGGCGTGCGGCGTCGATGAACTGGGCGAAGTCGACCGGTTTGCGCACGAAGCTGTTGGCGCCCAGGTCGTAGCTCTGGACGATGTCGCGCTCCTCGTTGCTGGAGGTGAGCACCACCACCGGCAGGCGCCGCGTCCGCTCGTCGGAGCGCATGCGCCGGAGCACCTCCAGCCCGTCGAGCTTCGGCAGCTTGAGATCGAGCAGCACCACCTCGGGGAAGGCCTCGGGGGCCCGCCCGGTGTACGGCCCGGTGGCGAACAGGTAGTCGAGCGCCTCCTGGCCGTCCCTCGCCACGGCGATCTGGTTGGTCACCCGGCTGCGCTCGAAGGCACGCAGCGTGAGCTCCACGTCGTCCGGGTTGTCCTCGACCAGCAGGATGATGTGGTTGCGGCTCATCGCTCGGCCCCTCGCGGCTGCGGAATGGAGAAGAAGAAGGTGGCACCGGCGCCCACGGCGCCCTCGGCCCACACCCGGCCGCCGTGGCGGTCGATGATCCGGTAGACGGTCGCCAGGCCGATGCCGGTGCCGGGAAAGTCGGCCACGGAGTGCAGGCGCTGGAAGGGCCGGAAGAGCTTCTCCGCATAGCCCATGTCGAAGCCGGCTCCGTTGTCGCGTACGAAGTAGACCTCGCCGCCCGGCGACGAGGTCGCACCGACCTCGATCGCCGCCTGGTCGACCTTGGCGCTGAACTTCCAGGCGTTGCCCAGCAGGTTCTCGAGCACGATGCGCAGCAACTGGCGATCGGCGTCGAGCGCCAGCCCGTCCTCGACCTCGATGCCGACCTCCCGGCCGGGGTCGTGCCGCCGCAGCTCGCCGGCCACCTCCCGGGCGAGCGCCGAGAGGTCGACCGCCTGGCGGTGGAGCGCCGCCCTGCCGACGCGGGAGAGCTGCAGCAGGTCGTCGATCAGCTCGCCCATGCGCTGGGCCGCGGCGCGCACCCGGCGCAGGTAGTCCTGCCCGCGGCCGTCGAGGATCGAGGCGTAGTCCTCGAGCAGCGCCTGGCTGAAGCCGTCGATGCCGCGCAACGGCGCGCGCAGGTCGTGCGACACCGAGTAGCTGAAGGCCTCGAGGTCCTTGTTCTTGCGCTCCAGCTCGGCGACCAGGATGGCCCGCGTGTGGGCGAGCTCGCGCGCGCCGCGGGCCTCCGTGGCCTCGATTTCCTTCTGCAGCAGCGTTTCGCGGATGCGCCGCGTCTCGTCCTCGAACTGCTTGCGGCGGAGCTGCGCCCGCACCCGCGCCTTGAGCACCTCGAGCTCGCTCGACTTCTGCACGTAGTCGTCCGCGCCGCTCGCCAGGCTGTCGAGCATGGTGGCACGGTCCTCGACCGCGGTCAGCATCAGCAGCGGGATCTCGCGCAACCCCGGCACCGCCTTGATGCGGGCGCAGGTCTCCTGGCCGGAGAGGCCGGGCATCAGCAGGTCGAGCAGCACGCAGTCAACGCCCTGCACCCCCAGCAGCTCGAGAGCCTCCTCGCCGGACTGCGCGAGCACCACCTCGTAGCCCTCGCCGGCGAGCGCCGCCGCCAGCTCGTGGAGGTAGGTGAGGCTGTCGTCGACCGCCAGGATCCGCTTCGGGCCGAGCACGCCCTCGGTGGCGGCGTCGGCGTCCGCGTGCCGGCGCAGCGCCGCCGCCAGCCGCGCCAGGATCACCTCCATCGCCTCCTCCTTGCGCACGAAGGCGTCGGCGCCGGCATCGAGCGCCTTGAGCTCGGCGCCGTCGCCTTCCGAGGCGGTGAGCAGCAGGCACGGCACGCGGCGCAACGCGGTATCGAGGCGCAGGCGGCGGATCACCGTGGCCCCGTCGATCCCCGGCAGCACGCCGTCGACCACGATGGCGCTCGGCCGGCGGTCGGCGGCGAGGCGCAGCCCCTCCTCGCCGTAGCCGGCCTCGAGCACCGCGTAGCCGGCCTCCTCGAGCCCCCGCCGGAGCTCGCCGCGGAAGGTGACGCTGTCGTCGATCACCAGGATGGTGGGCCGGCGCGCGGCGCCGGTGCCGAGGCGCGACCCCAGGAGCTGGCGCGCGCGCGCCACCACATAGCCCGCCTCGTAGGGCTTGCCCACGTACTCGTCGGCCCCGGTCTTCAAACCCCGGACGCGGCTCTTGACCTCGGCCTCGCTCGACAGCATCAGCACCGCCGGGCCGGGCGCTTCGGCCGAGCTGCGGATCTCGCGCAGCAGGTCGACGCCGTCGCCGTCCGGCAGCAGCACATCGAGCACCACGATTCCCACCGGCTGGTGGGCGAGCACCTCGCGCGCTTCCCCGAGCGTGGCGCAGGGCACCACCGGCAGCCCGGCCGCGGTGAATGCCTCCGCCAGGTCCATACGCACCGTCAGGCTGTCGTCGACGATCAGCACGGTGTCGTTCACCGGCCCTCCTCGCGGTCCGCGACCGCCAGCGCTGCCAGCGCGGCGCCGATCTCGGCCAGGGGGAGGACGCGCTCCGCGGCGCCGAGCAGCACGGCCTCCCGCGGCATGCCATAGACCACCGAGGTCGCCTCGTCCTGGGCGATGGTCAGGCCCCCGGCCCGGCGCAGCGCCAAGAGGCCCGAGGCCCCGTCGCGGCCCATGCCGGTCAGGAGGCAGGCGGCGGCGGCGCCTCCCAGGTCGCGCGCCACCGACTCGAAGAGCACGTCGACCGAGGGGCGGCAGGAGTGCCGTTCGGGCGCCAGCGTCAGGCGCAGGCGGCCGTCGGCGAGCACCAAGTGGCGGCCGGGCGGCGCCATCGCCACCCGGCCGACGCCCAAGGCCAGGGGCTGGCCGTCGACCGCGAAGCTCACGCGGTGCCCGGTCTGGCCGTCGAGCCAGTCGGCGAACGCCGTGCCAAAAGGCTCGTTGATGTGCAGCACCAGGAGCAGCGGGAAGCCGAAGCCGACCGGCAGCAGGCGCAGCAGCTCGAGCAGCGCGGCGGGGCCGCCGGTCGAGGCGCCGACCGCGACCGCGCGGCAGGGCCACCGCCGGTCCCCGGTTGCCGGAGGCCGCGGGGAGGCGAGGGCCGGGGACCGGCCCAGGGTGCCGAGCCGGGCCCGCGGATGGGTGATGACGCGGATGCGCGCCACCAGCTTGACGGCGGTGAGGAAGCTACGCTCCCAGACGCCGTCGGGCTCGTCGCCGCGCGGCTTCTCGAGCACGTCGACGGCGCCCGCGGCGAGCGCCTCGTAGGTCTTGAACAGCTCCCCGCGGTTGACCGACGAGGACACCACCAGGATCGGCGTCGGGCAGTGGGCCATGTTGTACTCGGTCGCCGCCAGCCCGCTCATTACCGGCAGCATCATGTCCATGGTCACCACCTGAGGCCGCCGCTCCTGGCACAGCGCGATGGCCTGCCGGCCGTCGGCCGCCTCGCCGACCACCTCCACGTCCGGGTCGGAGGCCAGCACCTCCAGCAGGCGCCGGCGCACCGTCAAGGAGTCTTCGACCACCAGCACGCGCGTCTTCGTCATCTCAACCCACCAGCGCTCGGATGCGCCCCAAGAGCTCGGCCTGATCGAACTCGCCCTTGGCGATGTACCCTCGAGCGCCGACCTCGGCGCCGCGCCGCCGGTCCTCGGGCGCGGAGCGCGAGGTGACGAGGATCGCCGGCACGTCCCGGAGAGCGGGATCGGCGCGGCTGCGCTCGATGAAGGTGAAGCCGTCCATGCCGGGCATCTCGATGTCGACCAGGAAGAGCCCGTAGCGGGTGCGGCGCGCCGCCTCCAGCGCCTCCTCCCCCGAGCTCGCGAGGTGCACCTCGTAGCCGGCCGACTCGAGGATGCTCTGCTCGAGCATGCGGGTGGTCAGGGAATCGTCGACCACCAGCAGGGGGAGCGGAGCAGCGGCCGCCGCCGATTCCGGCGCCGCCGCGCGCCGCGCCTCGGCGACCAGGGCGTCGGGGTCGAGCACCAGCCGCGGGGTGCCCTCGGCGTCGAGCCAGGCGCCGGCGACGATCGCGGCGCAGGGCGCCAGCTCCGGCAGCGGGCGCAGCACCGTGGTGGCGGTGCCCAGCAGCCGGTCGACGGAGAGCGCGACCAGGCCCTCGGCTCCCTCCACCACGATCGCCGACCACGGCCGCGCTCCGTTCGGGCCTCCGCCGCCGGCGCCGAGCGCCCTCGCCAGCGAGACCACGGGCAGGGCCTGGCCGTCGGTGAGCAGCGACTCTCGGCCGGCGTTCACGGCGACGTCGGCGGGCGCCGCTCGCAGGGTGCGGCGCACCGCATCGAGGGGGATCGCCACCGCCGCACCGGCGGCCTCCGCCATCAGCACCTCCACCGCGGCGAGCGACAGGGGGACGGTGAGCTCCACCGTGGTCCCCGCTGCCGCCCCGGTCTCGACCGCCACCTCCCCGCCCAGGCGCTGGGCGATGTCGCGTACCAGGTCCAGGCCGATGCCGCGGCCGGCGACTCCGGTCACCGCGCCCGAGGTGCTGATGCCGCCGGCGAGCAGCAGCGCGAGCAGCTCGTCGGCGCCGAGACGGCCCACCTCCGCGCTCGGCAGCCCCTTGCGCGTGGCGGCGCGGCGCACCGCCTCGAGGTCGAAGCCGCGGCCGTCGTCCTGGCAGCGGAAGACCACGCGCCGCCCGCGCCGCACCACGGTGAGCGACACTTGCCCCGCCGGCGACCGGCCCGCCGCCCGGCGCTCGCCCGGGGGTTCGATGCCGTGCGCCACCGCGTTGCGCACGAGCTGTACCAGGGCCGCCTCGACCGCGGTCAACACCTGGGCTTCCAGCCGCACCTCGCCGCCGCGGCCGGCGAAGGCCACCTCCTTGCCGAGCTCGCGGGCGGCGTCCAGGGCGGTGCGCTCGAGCGGCAGGAAGAGGCGAGAGGTGGGCACCAGGCGCAACTGCTCGGTGGCGTCGCGCACCTGCTCGAGCTCGCGGTCGAGGTGGTCCAGGGAGGAGGCCAGGCCACGCTCGAGGCGGCGCGACAGGGCCCGCAGCTCGTCGGCCAACGAGCGCAGCCGGTCGCCGGCGGCGCCGTCGCGTCGTGCAGGGTCTGGGCGCCCATGGTCGAGGCCGGCCTGCGGCGAGGAGAGCTGCGCCGCCAGCAGATCGGCCAGGTGCCGGGTGCGCTGCGCGGTCTCGGCGCTCTGGCGCAGCGCGCCGACGTGGGCATGGGTCTCGGCGATCCCCGCCAGCAGGCCGTCGAGCTCGCCCAAGTCGGCGCGCAGCACGTGGAACGCCTCCTCCGGCGCCGGCTGCACGGCGGTGCGCGCGGTGTCGGCCGGCGGGCCGAGCTCCGCCAGGCGGCCCTCCAACCCCAGGAGCAGCCGCCGCAGGGCGTCGAGGTCCTGCCGCGGCAGCGCGGCGGCCGAGTCGCGAAACGGGGCCAGCGCGTCCTCGATGGCGTGGGCGAGGTCGGCCGCCTCGGCCTGTTTGACCACCCTGGCCGCGCCCTTGAGCGTGTGCGCCAGGCGCAGCAGCCGCGGCACCTGCTGCGCGCCCGGGGCGCCCTTCTCGAGGTCCAGGACCCCTTGGGCGAGCTGGTCCACGAGCTCGCGCGCCTCGACCCGGAAGTACCGGTAGGGGTCCTGGGCCATCAGACGACGGCCTGCGGCTTGACCAGCCGCTGCAGGTCCTTGGACAGCACGGCGAGCTGCCCCGCCGTCTGCAGGGTCTGCGCCGAGCTCGCCTCGGTCTCGCGGCTCGCCTGCGCCACGTTGGTCACCGCGACGTTGACCTGCTCGACGGCGGTGGCCTGCTGCTTGGTCGACAGCTCGATCTCGCGCGCCGCCTCGGTGGTGGTGGTCACCAGGTCGACGATCTGGGTGAAGCCGGTGGCCACCTCGCCCACCTGCCGGGAGCCCGCCTCCACCGCCTTGGAGCCGGTCTCAGTGGCCATCACCGTGGTGTTGACGGCGCTGCGCACGTCCTCGATCAGGGTGCGGATCTCCTTGGTGGAACCCGCCACCCGGTCGGCGAGCTTGCGGATCTCGTCCGCCACCACCGCGAAGCGTTTGCCGGTCTCGCCGGCGCCCGCCGCTTCGATGGTGGCGTTGATGGCCAGGATGTTGGTCTGCTCGGCGAGCTCGGAGACGATCTCGAGGACGCTGCCGATCTGCTGCGACTTCCTGCCCAGCTCGAGCATGTGGCTGACCACCTGGTCGATCTGGCGCCGGATGTCGGCGACCGAGTCCCGCGCCTTGCCCACCGTGCCGCCGCCGCCGCGCGCCGCGGCCGCCGTCTGCTCGGCGATCGCCGACACCCGCTGCGCGCTCTCGGCGATCTGGCGCGAGGTGGCGAGGAGCTCGCTGATCGTGGTGGTGATCTCGCTCATCGCCGTCGCCTGCTCGCGGGCGCCGGTGGCCTGCTGGTTGGCGGCCGCCTGGAGCTCGGCCGAGGAGCTCTGCACCTGGCCGACGGCGGTGCCGATCTGGCGGCCGATCCCCCGCGACAGCAGGGCCGCCACCAGGGCCGCGAGCACGGCGAGCACCGCCACCAGCCCGGCCATCAGCGCCTCGGCGTTGGTGGCGGTGCGCGTCGCCAGATCGCGGGCCTCGGTGAGCAGCGCCTGCTGCCGCTCCACGAAGGCGTCGATGTCCCGGTAGAGCTCGTCCCGTAGCGGGTAGACCTCCTGGTCATAGGTCCGGGCCACGGTCTCGAGACTGGCGTCGCCGCGCCGCAGCGCGATGACCCGCTCCTGGGCCTGCTGATGCCGGTCTTCGTCCTCGCGGATCGCGGCGAGCATGCGCCGCCCCTCCTCGGTGGCGGCGTTCTCCAGCAGCGTCCCAAGCATCGCCGCGAACTCCCTGCGCGACTCGCTCATCCGGTCGAGGTAACTCTCGTCGCGGACCAGCAGATAGCCCCGGGAGGTCGCCACCGTGCGCTCGAAGGCGGCGCGCAGGTGTTCGGCGTCCGCCAGCAGCCGCGCGTTGACGTCGATGACGCGGTCCTTAGCCGCCACCACCTGGTCGAGCGCGAAGAAGGCGACGCCGCCGATGGCGAGCGCCAGCCCCACTATCAGCGCGAAGCCGGCGCCGATCTTCTGGCCGAAGGTCCAGTGTCGAGCCATGGGTCACCGCTCCTTCTGCGGCTGGCCCTCGGCCCGCCGCCTGATCGATTCGACGATGGAGGCGAGGTGGACGATCGGGCGCGCGCCGCCCTCGGCGCGCAGCACCTCGCGCACGTGGCCGCGCCGAGCGTCGGCCTCCCCGGCCGGCACCACGGCCTCCCGCCCCAGCCGGAGGTGGCGCTCGAAAGCGTCGAAAGACAGCGCCACCCCGGCGCCCGCCGCGAACGCCAGCCAGCGCGGCGCGGCGGCCGCGGCAGAGCCGAGGAGCGCCGCGAGGTCGTAGACCGGGACGATCGCTCCCCGCAGGCCGGCCAAGCCGAGCAGCTCGGGGACGGCGCTCGGGAGCGGGGTGATCCTGCGGTCCACGGCGAGGCCGGCGACCTCGGAGAGACGCAGCGCGTAGGGCGCCGCGCCGACGCGGATCGCCAGCAGGTCGTCGAGCGCCTGCAGCCGCTCGGCGGGCGCCTCGGCAAACGAGAGGTCGAACGCCCGCCGCAGCTCGGCGGCCTTCTCGGTGAGGCCTCTCACGGCGTGCCTCCACAGGCCGCGAGCTCGGCGCGGCACAGCGCCAATAGCGCGTCGCGATGGAAGCCGCCCCCAAAAAGGAGCAGGCGCGAGGGTTCCTCCCGCTCGAGCAGGGCGGCCGCCTGGCCGAGCTCGCGCCGTGCGGACTCGCGGTCGCCGGCACGGCGGGCGAGCAGCCCCAAGTGCAGCCGCGGCATCGAGAACGCCGGGTCCAGGTAGACCGCCACCTGATCGTGGTCGGCGGCGCCGTGCCGATCGCCGGCCCCCTCGCGACACAGCGCCAGCACGTAGTGTGCCCCGGAGCTCAGGCCATCGACCGCCAGCAACCGCCGGCAGACCTCCTCCGCCGCCGAGAGCCGGCCCTGGTGGGTGAAGAGCACGGCGGAGAGCAACAGCACGTCGGGATCGAGAGCCGACTCCGCCGGCAGCGCCTGCACGCGATCGAGCGCTTCCGCGAACCGCTCCTCGCGCAGCAGCTCGAGCGCCAGCCCGAGGTCCCAGCGAGCGGTGGCGGGCACCGCGTCCGGCGCCGTCCCGGCCCGTGCGCCCGGCGCAGGCGGCGAGGCGAGAGCCTGGATGCGGTCCGCGGACCGGCTGATCGCCTCCACCCAGGTCTCGGTGCCGGCGGCGACCGCGGCGAGCGGCGGAGCGAGGACAGCAGGGCTCAAGGCAGCCGGGACCGGGGGCGCCCAGGGCGCCGTCGTGCGGCCGCGGCGCTGGTAGTAAAAGGTGTCGTGGGAGTGCAGCAGGTCGAAGTCGTGGGACAGCCCGCGCAGGGTCTCGGCGTGCCCCAGGAAGAGGAAGCCCCCCGGCGCCAGGGAGGAGGCGAGGCGGGCGACCAGCGCGCGGGCCTGCTCCGGCGTGAAGTACATGACGACGTTGCGGCAGAAGATCGCGTCGTAGGCTCCCGGCTGGAAAAGCTCGGCGTCGGCCGCCGCCAGGTTGCGCTCCTCGAAGCGCACCGCGGTGCGGATGGTCTCGTCGAGCACCGCCTCCGGCCCCTGCTGGCGGAACCACCGGCCCTGCGTCTCGGCCGGGGTCTCGCGCAGCGCCCAGCTCGAGAAACGGGCCCTCTCGGCGCGGGCCAGCATCGCGCGGTTGACGTCCACGGCGCGGATCGACACCTCCCAGGAGGGGTCCGCCACCGCCTCGCGCACCACCATGGCGATCGAGAACGCTTCCTCGCCCGAGGCGCATCCCGCCGACAGGAAGCGCAGGCGCCTGGGCGCCGACGGCGAGCGCAGGCGCTGCGGCAGGACGACCTCGCGGAAGGCGTGGAACTGCTCTCGGTTGCGGAAGAAATAAGTTTCCCCCACCGTCAGCTCCGCGGCCAGGGCGCGGATCTCCTCCCATCCCGGGTCGCCCTCCAGGCGAGCGAGGTAGGTTTCGCAGTCACCGCCGAGCGCCTGCAGCCGGCGGCGCAGCAGCTCGCCCACGAAGGCCGTCTTGCCGTCGTCCAGCGCCAGCCCGAGGCGGCGCGCCACGACGCTGCGCAGGCGTGCGACGGAGTCCCCTCCCGGGCACTCGCTCGTCACCCCTGCTCCCCGGCCGCGAGCCGGCGCCACACCGATTCGGGCACCAGGCGCACGCTCTCGAGAATCAGCAGCAGCTCCCCGTCCGCCGTGCCGAGGGCCGAGATCAGCTCCCGGCCGGCCTTGCGCAGCAGCGGGGGAAGCGCGGTGAGCGAGGAGCCGTCGAGGGTCTGGACGCCGAGCACCGCGCTGACCGCCAGCGCCACCCGGCGCTCGGGCGTGCGCAGCACTACGAAGCGGGTGGGGCTCTGACCCTCCCGGCCGAGGAGGGCGGCGGCATCGACGACCGGGGTCGGCGCGCCGCGGATCACCGCCAGCCCGAGCACGAAGGCCGGCGTTTCCGCCAGCGGCTCGACCGGCAGCGGCCGCAGGGTCTCTACGACGTGCGACAGAGGGATGCCGCAGCGGCGCCCCTCCACGCGGCAGAGCAGGAAGCTTTCGGCAGTCGAGTGCACCATCGTCCTCGGACATCACGGGGTGGCCGAGCAATCGGTGCTCGCCCGAGGGTGGTTCCAGGGTCTCGGTCGAACAGGCTCGACCACGCCACTTTCAGTAGTTGCAAAAACTTCCTAAATAAGACTCTGGTTTTCGTCGTTTCGTCATTCTAGGCGGGCATGGAGGAGGCGTCAAGCGGGCTACCGGAGGCCCTTCGCCTGGCGGCGGCGGAAGTCCATCAGCCGGTGCAGCAGGCCCCGCACCGACTCCGGCTCGGCGCCGCGCGCACGGTTGCGGCGGCCGATCTCGAAGGCCAGCCGCCATTGCGCGAAGAGCGTGCGCCAGGCGGTGAAAACACTGTTAGCGGGGTCGTAGATGTGGGTCGCCTCCGAGGTGACGCCGTTGAGCTCCAGCACCTTGAGCCCCTCGCCGCGGGCCAGCGCTTCCTCGGAGGGAGCGCGCAGGTCGTAGCGGCCGAAGTAGAAGCCGTCGAAGCTGCGGCTGATGCGCTCGACGGCGGCCTCGAGCTCGGGCGTCGCCAAGGCGCGGCCGTCGAGGAAGACGGCGCCCCGGCAGTGAGTGCCGAGGTCGGTGAGGCGCACGCTCTCCCCGGCCGCCGGCACCTCTTCGGCGCGGTTGCCGAGCCGCGCCAGGTAGGCGTCGGCGGCGCACACCGCGCGATCGTCGGCCAGGATCAGCTCTTCGACGGTGCGCGTGCCGTCGCCCACCACCGTGGGCAGGATTTTGCGCGTCACCGAGAACACCCGGCCCTTCTCTTCGCCCGGCAGCCGCAGGTAGAAGACCCCGAGCTCGGGTCCCGCGACGTATTCCTGCACCACGCAGTCGAGCGGCACGGCGGCGAGCGCGGTGCCGAGCTCGGCCGGGGTGCGCGCCACCCACACGCCGAGGCCGCGCTGGCCGGCGTCCGGCTTGACCACCACCGGGAAGTCCAGCCCGTGCGCCGACATGAAGGCGCGCGCTGCCTCGACGCGGTCGGCCGGCGCAGTGGCGGCGGGGATCCGCAGGTAGCGCCCCACCGCCTGCGGGTCGAGGTGATCGAGGATCTCGCCCTTGGACTCGCCGATGAAGCCCGAGGCCGGCATGCCCGGGTTGGCGGCGGTGAACAGCGTCAGGCTGCGGTGCTTCGCCGCCAGCCAGAGGACGTAGAGCACCACCGGCGGGTAGAACATCCAGGGGGGCCAGAACTCCCAGCGCAGCTTGCGCTGCAGCGCGCCGTAAAGCCGCCGCCGGCCGCGCCAGGTGAAGAGCGGAAGCCCGACCTCGATCAGCAGGTAGATCGCGACCGCCAGCAGCAGCACGCCGCCCAGCGCCCAGCCGCGGAACATGTCGAGGTTTTCCAGGGCATGGGCGCCGGCCCAGGCGGCAAAGCCGACCAGGATCGGCGTCCACACCGCCGCCGCCAGCGTGAACCAGCCGGCGAAGCGCCAGAACCCGGCCCGCAGCAGGCCCGCTCCCACGTAGGTCCCCAGGCGCGTGCCGGGGATGAAACGGGTGGCGAAGACGATCACCGGCCCCTTGCGGGCGAACCAGTGCGCGCTGCGGGTCAGAGCACCCGGCTTGATCCACCACTTGAACGGCGCACGCTTGAGCCACGGCCGGCCGAGGTGGCGCCCGACCGCGTAGAGCAGCAGGTCGCCGACCACGATGCCCACGAAGCAGGCGAGAGTGGCGGCGATGAAGGACAGGCGCCCCTGGGCGACGAGCACGCCGGCGGCGACGCAGGTCAGGTCCTCGGAGACCAGGGTGGCGAAGGCGAGGAGCACGGCCAGCACCAGCAGGGTGACGCCGGCGGCCCGCGGCACCACGCGGGCATCGAACGGCGCCGCCGCGGCCGCGATGCGCTCCGCGCTGGCGGTGGCGCGGGTCGGTGCCACACCCCGCTCGACCCGGTCCACGAAGTCGAGGATCGGCCGGGAAAGCCGTTCGCCGCCCCCGAAGACCATGAAGTGGTTCTCCTCGAACAGCACCAGCTCGCTCTGCGGCACCAGCCGGTAGTGCTCGCGCGCCGCCTCCACCGGCACCAGGATGTCTCGCTCGCCGTGCAGGATGAGCATCGGCACGGTCAAGCGGCCGAGGATGGCGCGCAACGGCCGCTGGTCGCTGTCGAAGAAGTTGCGGGCGTACTCGCGGGAGATCATGCCGCCGTCGAGCAGGCCGAAGTGGGGCACCGCCTCGGAGAGCAGCCAGAGGCCGGCGAGCTGGGCGCCGTGGATGGCGTGGTTGACGCGGTAGTCGCCCAAGAGCTCCATCTCCTGCACACCGATCGCCGACAGCAGCGTCACCGAGGCCACCAGGTCCGGCCGCTGGTCCGCGAGCTCCAGGGCCACGCCGCCGCCCATCGAGAAGCCCAGGGCGTGCGCCCGCGGAATGCCCAGCGCTGCCAGCAGCTCGCGGGTGTAGGCCGCGTGGGCGCGGATCGAGTAGTCCGGCACGTCGCGGGTCGATGCGCCGAAGCCGGGCAGGTCGGGGGCCAGCACGCGGTAGCGCGTCGCGAGCTCCGGGCCAAGGGCGAGGAAATCGCGGCTGCTGCCCGGGCTGCCCTGCAGCAGCAGCAGGGTCGGCGTCCCGGGGCCAGCCCCGGGCGGTGCCCATTCGCGGTAGGCGAGAAGCGCGGATGAGGAAAGCAGGCTCGTGCCGGCGACGGCAGGGACTTCGATCGTCGAGAGGCCGGCCGTGGAGGGCGGGGACGGTGGTTCGAGTCGCCGTACCACGTGCGAGGCGATGAGCAGCGCGGCGTAGGCGAGGAGGGCCCAGCGCAGGCAGCCCCGCCGCCGATGCGAGGAGGGTTCCAGGCGTCAGCCTCCGGCGGAGCTCGCGGCGGGCCGGCGCGCCGCCGCCTCATCCGGCGCCGGCGTCGACGGCGCCGGCAGGGCCACGCGCTCCAGCCCCAGCGGCTCGCCCAGCTCGGTCTTGCACGGGGAGCCGGCGGCGTAGCGGAACTCCACTTCCCTGGCCGCGACCCGCACCCACGACAGGCTGACGCTCCTGGCGTCGCTCCTGTGCATGCAGGGCGAGTAGGGCCCGCGCTCCGGCTGGTGGCTGCGATGGAAGTCGAGCAGCAGCTCGGCCGAGAGCCCCCCGGCCCGCCGCCGCAGGTCGGCGAGCAGGGCGGCGCGGGCCCGCG
>JBIOXV010000078.1:0-29392 GCA_044869805.1 Thermoanaerobaculia bacterium
CGAACGGCGGGTCGCCTTCCTGGGCGCCACCAAGGGCATGGGCCGCGCCCTCGCCCGCCAGATGGCGGAGCGCGGCGACTTTGTCTTTTTACTCGGCCGCGACCGCGAGGACCTGGAGGCGAGCGCGCGCGACCTCGAGGCGCGGTCGGGCCGCTCCGGCGTGGGCACGGCGTTCTGCGACCTCGAGCGGCCGGAAACCTTCGCGCCTGCGCTGGTGGCTGCCGAGGAAGCGCTGGGGGGCCTGGACACGGTGGTGGTGACCGCCGGCCTCTACGCGACGCAGGAGACGCTGGAGGCCGACCCGGATCTCACCGCGCGCGTGCTCGACGTGGACTTCGCCCGCACCGTCCAGTTCTGCGAGGAAGCGCGGCGGCGCCTGCTGGCCCGCGGCGGCGGCACGCTCTGCGTCTTCAGCTCGGTGGCGGGCGAGCGCGGGCGCAAGCCGGTGGTGCTCTACGGCGCGGCCAAGGCCGGGCTGTCCCACTACCTCGAAGGGCTCGACCACAAGTTCAGGAGCCAGGGCCTCGAGGTGGTCTGTGTCAAGCCCGGCTTCGTCAAGACCGGCATGACGGCGGCTCTGAAGCCACCACCTTTCGCCGGCGAGCCGGAGGCAGTGGCCAAGCGGGTGCTGGCGGCGCTCGACCGCGGCACGCCGGTGGTCTACGCGCCCGCGATCTGGCGCTGGGTCATGCTGGTGATCCGCTGCCTGCCGCGCAGGGTGATGCGGAGGATCGGATTCTAGAGGGCGAGGAGGCGAGGGGCGGACGCGCCGCCCCTCGCCGGTATGAGGCGCCTACTCGTAGACCGGACAGACCACGTCCGGGCAGTAGATCTGCTCGCAGCGTTTGTAGGGCGTGACGATGCCCCAGTTGATCACGCTGCCGCAGCAGCCGGTGCCGCGCGCACCGACCACGGTGGTGAAGGTGGCGTCGCTGTAGTAGGCGCACACGCCCTGGATCGCCTCGGCCTCCTGCGGCGCGAGGGCGGCCAGGGTCGCGAGCAGCACCAGGAAGATGCCTACGATCATCCAGCGGAGCTTCGAGGGGAGCATGCGGTTCGCCATGGGGTTCTCCTTTGCGGGTTGCAATGAATGCTTCACCGATCCACGGCGGATCGGGATCCGAATATCGACGCAGTTCCAGTTCCGCATCTCATAGAGTGTCGAGTCTAGCCACGAGCGAGACGCGGGTGCCGGACCGAGCGCCGTTTCTCGCCCTGAGATGCCCGGAAGCCGGGTGATAGGATTTCGCCTCATGAGCTTCGAGCCCTCGGACCGGCCCGTGGACCGCATCCTCGGCGACGCGACCGCCGGCCGGCGCATCTCGGCCGGCGACGTCCACACGCTGCTGGCGAAGGGGGACCTGCTCGAGCTGGGAATGGCCGCCAACGAGGTCCGCGATCGTTTCAACGACCCGCGAGTCGCCACCTACAACATCGACCGCAACATCAACTACACCAACGTCTGCGTCTACAAGTGCCGGTTCTGCGCCTTCTACCGCCCGCCGGGTGACGCCGAGGGCTACCTGCTGCCGTTCGAGGAGATCGGCCGCAAGATCGAGGAGACCCTGGCGCTCAACGGCACCGGCATCCTGATGCAGGGCGGCGTGCATCCCGACCTGCCGCTCAGCTACTACGAAGACCTGCTGCGCTACATCCGCGAGCACTACCCGACGCTGCACGTACACGCCTTCTCGCCGCCGGAGGTGAAGTTCATCGCCAGGAAGGAGCGGATGAGCTTCTATGACGTGATCGCGCGCCTCAAAGCGGCGGGGCTGATGTCGATCCCCGGGGGCGGCGCCGAGGTGCTCTCCGACCCGCTGCGCAAGGAAGTGCTCGCCTACCCCAAGGCCTCGGCGGAGGAGTGGATCGACATCATGCGCCAGGCCCACCGCAACGGCCTGCGCACCTCGGCGACCATGATGTACGGCATGGGGGAGGGGTTGGCGGCACGGGTCGAGCACCTGCAGCGCGTGCGCGACCTGCAGGACGAAACCGGCGGCTTTACCGCCTTCATCTCGTGGACCTTCCAGCACGAGCACACGGACATGCCCGACGTGCCCGAGACCTACGCCGACGAGTACCTGCGCACGCTCGCCGCCACGCGCCTCTTCTTCGACAACGTCGTCCACTTTCAGACCAGCTGGGTGACGCAGGGCAAGAAGATCGGGCAGGCGGCGCTCGCCTTCGGCGCCGACGACATGGGCTCGATCATGATCGAGGAGAACGTGGTGTCCTCGGCCGGCACCTCGTATCGCATGAGCCAGGACGAGATGGAGCACCTGATCGCCAGCGCCGGCTATCTCCCGCGCCAACGGACCAACCTCTACGAGCGCCTGGTGAGCCGCGAGGACACGGCCGAAGCCGCCCGCCACTACCGCCACGCCCTGACGCCGCAGAACCGCGACCTCGCGAGCCTCCTGCCGGTCCTGGCGTAGCGGAGCCCCTCACCCTAACCCTCTCCGTTTGCGGGACTCTAGTAGGGGCGGCCCTTGTGGCCGCCCGGCCGGAGGGCCGGCACAAGGCCTGCCCCTACAGGTGGTTGGGTGGTGGCACCCTCGCCCCGCGAAGCGGGGAGAGGGCCGGGGTGAGGGGTCTTACCCGATCGCGATCTTGCGTGGCTTGGTCTCTTCCTTCTTCGGCACAGTGATGGTCAGCACGCCGTCCTTGAAGTTGGCCGCCACGCGCTCCGCGTCGACACCACCGCCGAGGGTGAACACGCGGCTGAAGCCGCCGTAGGCGCGCTCGATCCGCCGGTAGTTGTCCTTCTCGTCTTCCTTCTCGAAGCGCCGCTCACCCGACAGCCGCAGGACGTTGTTCTCCAGCGTGATCTGGATGTCGTCCTTGGTCAGGCCCGGGAGCTCGGCGTTGACGATGAAGGCCTCGTCGGTCTCCCGGATGTCGACCGCCGGCATCCAAGTGCCGCGTGCGGCGTCCTCGGGGAGACCGAAGTTCTCGCCGCGCAGCGGGTCGAAGTTCAGGAACCGCTCGAAGAACGGGGAAAAGATCGGCTCGCGGGAGCCTGCGAAGGGGGTGGCTACGTTGCGACGGGTCAGGGTCTTGGTGTTCATTCTTTCTCGACCTCCTTCAGTGGTTTTGTCCAGGGCGCGGCATGAACCGACACCCGTGAGCGCAGAACACTGAGATCCCGGTGAGATATTCCGGGCCGGATAAAAAGTTGACATCTTCGCCAGTAGATTTTCAGCTTCACCGCAAGCGCCCGCCGTTGACGGGACGCGGCGGAGAGCCGAAAATGCTTGTGGTGCCAGAGCTTGCGCCGCGGAGGGCCGGATGCCGATCTACGAGTTCTACTGCCCGGATTGCCACACCGTCTTCAACTTCTTCTCGTCGCGGATCGATCTCGAAGCCTCTCCGGCGTGCCCGAGCTGCGGGCGGCCGCGGCTGGGGCGCAAGCCCTCCACCTTCGCCACGGTGCGAGCAGGCTCTGGGGAAGGGAGCCAGGAGGGCGAGGACGACCTGATGGCCGGCATGGACGAGGAGCGGCTCGAAGGAGCCATGGAGTCGGTTTTCGGGGGGCTGGACGAGGGCGCCGAGGAAGACCCGCGGCGCATGGCCCGCCTCCTGCGCCGCTTTGGCGACGCCGCCGGCCTGGAGCCCGGGCCACGGATGGAGGAAATGCTGCGCCGCCTGGAGGCGGGGGAGGACCCCGAAGCCCTGGAGGGGGAGATGGGCGACGACACCGAGGGCGAAGAGGGCCTCGAGGACTTCTTCCGCCTCAAGAAGGCCGCCCGCGGGCGCCGCGGCAGGCCGCGCGTCGACAAGGAGCTGTACTTCCTGTAGCTCGAAAGCCCCTAAGACGAAGGTCGAGCGCTTCGTGGAGATCGACCGCTAAGTGGTTACAAATCGACCACTTGATGGTTGATTTCTGACCATAAGCCGGCTAGCCTTGGCTAATGTTCCCTCGGAATCTGACGGCTCCTCTCGTTGCCGCGCTGTCCGACACGCCGGTGGTGCTCCTTCAAGGCGCTCGCCAAACCGGCAAGAGCACCCTCGTGCGAGCCCTGGCCGAAGGTCCGCACCCGGCCAAGTACTTGTCGCTGGATGAAGCCACGATTCTCGGCGCGGCCACCTCTGACCCGCAAGGCTTCATCGACCGACTGACCGAGCCAGTGATCCTGGACGAAGTCCAGCGGGCGCCGGAGCTGATGCTGGCCATCAAGCGAGCCGTGGACCTCGATCGTGCACCCGGACGCTTCCTGCTCACCGGCTCTGCAGAGGTCCTACTTCTGCCACGCCTGGCGGACTCGCTCGCAGGGCGTATGGAGATCGCCACGCTGTGGCCGCTTTCTCAGGGAGAAATCGAGGGGAGGCGGGAGGAGTTCATCGACACGGTCTTCGCAGACCGGAGGCCGGTGGCAGAGGCCCGCCCATCGGAGCCGAAGATCTGGCAGCGCGTCCTGGCCGGGGGCTACCCCGAGCCTCTCACGCGCGCCGACCCCCAGCGCAAGAGCGGCTGGTATGAGGCCTATCTCACCACCTTGTTACAGCGCGACGTGCGGGACTTCGCCTCGATCGAAGGCCTGACCGAGCTGCCTCGGCTGCTGGCACTGCTTGCCACTCGCGCCGGCGGCCTGGTCAATTTCTCCGAGCTGGGGCGCGACAGCGGATTGGCGCTCACCACCCTCAAGCGCTACATGGCGCTCCTCGAACGGACCTTCCTGCTGATCCGCTTGCCGCCCTGGAGTAGCAACCTCGGCAAGCGGCTCGTCAAGGCGCCGAAGATCTACCTCAACGACTCGGGCCTGGCCGCCCACCTCCTGGGCGTGCCGGCGCAGGAGAATGTCGCCCCGCCGCGCGAGGCGGGCCGGCTGCTGGAGACTTTCGTCGCCACCGAGCTGACCAAGGCCCTAGCCTGGAGCCGCACACGCCCAAGTCTCTTTCATCTGCGTACCCAGACGCGGGTCGAGGTGGACTTCGTCCTGGAGGCGCGAAATGGGGACCTCGTGGGCGTCGAGGTCAAGGCCTCGAGCAGCGTGGGGACGAAGGATTTTCAGGGCCTGAGCTGGCTGCGCGAGTCTGTCGGCGCCCGTTTCCGCGCCGGGGTGGTGCTCTATCTGGGCGACACGCTCCTGCCGTTTGGCCCCGATCTATGGGCCTGCCCCGTGACCGCGCTCTGGCAGCCGGCCCGTAAGACGTAGGGCCGAGCAGGCCAGGGCCCCGCTCACTCCCACGGAATGTCCGGCATCCGGAGCCGCTCGACCTCGGCGCCGCGCACGGTGGCCTCCAGGATCTCGTCGACGTCCTCGGTTTTGACCCGCGAGTACCAGGCGTTCTGGGGCCAGCAGGCCACGGTGATCCCGCGGCTGCAGTGCTTGAGGCAGCCGGTGCGCACCACCATCACCTGGTCGCGCAGGCCAAGCTCTTTGACCCGGTCTTTGAAGTGCTTGTAGACCTCGAGCGCGCCGCGCGGTCCACAGCTCGGCTTCTTGGCATCCGGCTCGCGGTCGTTGGTGCAGACGAGGACCTGGAAGCGGGGCTTGGGCATGGTGGAATCCTACCCGCGATCCCGAGCACGTAGAATCCGGCGCACGTGATCCGATTTCTGCTCAACCCGGGTGGCGGCCGTGGCCGTGCCGCGCGCTCCGCTGCGCGCCTCTCCGAGCTCGCCGCCGCGGCCGGGGCGGAGCTGGTCCAGAGCCTGGACGCGGCGGATTTGACGACGCTGGCGCGCCAGGCGGCGGCCGACGGCGTCGAGCGCCTGCTGGCGGCGGGTGGCGACGGCACCATGCACTACGTGCTCGCAGGCTTGGCCGGCTCGGGCTGCGCACTGGCGGCGCTGCCGCTCGGCAGCGGCAACGACATCGCTTCCTCGCTCGGCATGCCGCTCGACCTCGAAGCCGCGGTGCGCGCCGGCCTCGCGGCGCCGGTGTCGCGGATCGATCTCGTGCGGGTGGGCGATCGGCTCTACGGCGGCGTGGCCGGGGTGGGCTTCGACAGCGTGGCCAACGAGACCGCCAACCGCGTGCGCCGGCTCAAGGGCCCGCTGATCTACGTCTACGCCGTGCTCCACACGCTCGCCACCTTCAAGCCGCTCTCCTACACCATCGACTTCGAGGGCGGCCGCTTCGAGGGCGAAGGGATGATGATGCTGGCGGCCAACACGCCGCGTTTCGGCGGCGGCATGCGGGTCGCTCCCGAGGCGCGGCTCGACGACGGCCTGCTGGACCTGGTAGTGGTGAAGAAGGTCTCGCGGCCGACCTTCCTGCGCGTTTTCCCCAAGGTCTACAAGGGCGCCCACCTCGGCCACCCGGCCGTGTTCACCGTCAAGACCCCGTGGGCTCACGTCCGCCTCGGGCGGCCGATGCACGTCTACGGCGACGGCGAGCGCCTGGTACCCGTGGGGCCGGATGGGGTGCGCTTCGAGGTGGTGCCGGGGGCCTTGGCCGCAGTGCGGCCAGGAAAAGCAATCGCGAGCGGGTGAGCTGCCGCGGACCCTAGGCAAGGAAGCCCATCGGACGAGATCCTGTCGTGGAAGCTCCGAGTGTCCCTTCGCATGGAAGATCACATCCTCCCCCGGGCTGGGCCCACCTCCGGGCTTCGCCCATCGAAGACGCACCGGCTCAACGAGTTGCGCAGGGCCTTAGATCGACTGGGGCGCTGTTGTCGAATCGCCGACAGCGCAAAGGCCCCACCGAGCATCCGCCAGACTCCAACGCGACACGCCGTGTCGCGCTGCTTCCTACAGAGCTTGGTGTAAAATGCCACTAACTGATGCCAAGCCAAGGAGTTGAACACGGTCCGATGCCGGACCAGACGGTAGCCAACGCGACGCTGCTCGTCGGGTTAGCACCGGCCCTCTCCGCGTCGCGTAAACAGAGAGGCGCAAGTTAGGCGTCATGAACCCGCCCGCAGAGGTTGTCCTCACTCTCTCGAACGTCGCCCAATGGCCGAACTTCAAGCAGTTGCTCGACGACGGCAAGATTGTCGCGGACAAGAGAGGACGGTTGCGTTATTTACACGGTGCGCCGGTCGGACGGTTGATCCTGACGCGGACTCTGAAGGACGGCACACCACGTTATCAGGAGTCTGCCGAGGAGTGGTTCGACCCGGGCAGTCAGCGAGCACGAGAGTTTGTATGGCCAGAATGACGCCTAACCATGCGCTGCAGCGAACCCGGCGGGAGCGTCGCGGTTGCAATCGATGCCTCCCGTGCGCCGGGTCGCTGAGCTTGGGTCGTTCGGCGTGTAGGGACTGAGGAGAGAGCAAATGCCAGCGTACCCTTCTTCGAGTCCGGCGCAGTTTATCCAAGGCGCACCCGTCCTGCACGTCCCAGACGTTCAGGCGGCGGTTGGCTACTACAGGGACGCCTTAGGTTTTGTGTCCGATTTCGGAGACGACAGCTATGCCGTCGTTTGGCGCGACAACTCTGCAGTTCACTTTGTGAAGAGCGATCGATCACCGAGCGGCGTGCATCTGTTCCAGTGGGTTCGCAACGTCGACACCTGCTACATGGAGATGAAGGCGCGAGGCGCGGAAATAACGACCGAGCCTGGAGATCGGCCTTATGGTGTTCGCGACTTCAATGTTCGCGATCCGAACGGCGTCTCCATCATCTTCGGTCAGGAAATTGAAGGCGAACAAACGGCTCCAGAGGACGCGTTCAAAGCAACGCCCCTGTGAGCCGCAGCGCTAGTCGGCAGCCAAGCCGAGGTTGTGAGGATCCCCGGGACGACCCGCGACACCGGAGGTCGCCTGCTCGCGCCCGGTTTCTACACGTTGAACTCGACGCCCTGCGCGAGCGGCAGCGCCGCTCCCCAGTTCACCGTGCAGGTCTGCCGCCGCATGTAGAGCTTCCACGAGTCGGAGCCCGCCTCGCGGCCGCCCCCGGTCTCCTTCTCACCGCCGAAGGCGCCGCCGATCTCCGCGCCCGAGGTGCCGATGTTGACGTTGGCGATGCCGCAGTCGCTGCCGGTCGCGGCAAGGAAGCGCTCGGCCGAGCGCATGTTGAGTGTGAAGATGGCCGAGGACAGGCCCTGCGGCACGCTGTTGTGGAGCTCGATCGCCTGGTCCAGATCCTCGAACTCGAAGAGGTAGAGGATCGGCGCGAAGGTCTCCTCGCAGGTGATGGGCATGTGCGGCACGGCCTCGACCAGCGTCGGCTCGACGAAGAAGCCGGGCCGGTCCAGCCGCCTGCCGCCGTGGAGCACGCTCCCGCCCTCGGCTTTGACCACCTCGAGCGCCGCCATCATGTTGGCGACCGCGCCCTCGTCGATCAACGGCCCCATCAAGGTCCCCGGCGCCAGCGGGTCGCCGATGCGGATCGAGCCGTAGGCCTCGACCAGCCGGCGCTTCATCTCGGCGGCGATGCCCTGGTGCAGGAAGAGGCGGCGGGTGGTGGTGCAGCGCTGCCCGGCGGTGCCCACGGCCGCGAACAGCACGGCGCGCAGGGCGAGGTCGAGGTCCGCGTCGTCCATCACCACGATGCCGTTGTTGCCGCCCAGCTCGAGCAGGGCGCGGCCGAAGCGGTCGGCCAGAGCCTTGCCCACCTCGCGGCCCATGCGCGTCGAGCCGGTGGCGGAAACCAGCGCCACCCGCGGGTCGGAGGTCATGCGCTCGCCGACCTCCTTGCGGTCGCCCATCGCGAGGCAGAAGATCGGCGGCGCCCCCGCCGCCTTCTGCACGCGCTCGGCGATCTTGGTCACCGCCAGGGCGGTGAGCGGCGCCTGGTGCGAAGGCTTCCAGATCATCGAGTCGCCGCACACCGCGGCGAGCGCCGCGTTCCACGACCACACCGCCACGGGGAAGTTGAAGGCCGAGATGATGCCCACCACCCCCAGCGGGTGCCACTGCTCGAACATGCGGTGCTGGGGCCGCTCGGAGTGCATGGAGAGGCCGTAGAGCTGGCGCGACAGGCCGACCGCGAAGTCGCACATGTCGATCATCTCCTGCACCTCGCCCTGGCCTTCGCTAGCGATCTTGCCCACCTCGAGCGACACCAGGCGGCCGAGCGGCTCCTTCAAGCGCCGCAGCTCCTCGCCCAGCAGGCGCACCACCTCACCGCGCCGGGGCGCCGGCCAGGTGCGCCACTCGAGGAAGGCCTGGTGGGCGGCGGCGGCCACCCGCTCGTAATCGGCGGCGGTGGCCTGGCGCACGGAGGCGATGGGCTCGCCAGTCGCCGGGTTCAAGGACACCACGCGCTCGCCGCGGGTGTCGATCCAGGCGCCGTCGAAGGCGCCGGGGTTGTCGTCGGTCAGCTCGAGGTCGGCGAGCAGGCGCTCGACCTGGGACTCAGTCGCTACCGTCATGGGGATCTCTCCAGGGTTGGTCGCCCGTTCGCCTGCGGCGGGCGGTGATGCGGCGAGGGCCGAGGATATCGCAAAGCCCCCGGACAAACCCCAGGGGCGGCCGGAGGGCCCGCGACGCGGCTGCGTACAATGGCGCGGTGCTCCCGCTGCTCCCGGCCGTCCTGCTAGCCTTTTTTGCGGCCTGGTGCGGCAGCTTGGGAGGGGCCAGCACGGCGGCGGGCGGGCTCGCCGCGGAGGTCGCCCTGGTGGCCGTGGCGGCCGGCTTCCTCGCCCTGCTCGGCGGCCGCCGCCTGCCCCCCCTGCCGCTCGCCGCCTGGGCGTCGCTCGCCACTCCGCCGGCCGTCCTCATCGTGCAGGGCTGCGCTGCGCCGGGCGCCGCCTGGGGCCGCGGCACGGCCCTGGTCCAGGCTCTCGCATTGGGGCTCGCCCTGCCCAGACTGGTCGCGGCCTGCTGGAGCGAGCCACGCCCCGGGCACGGTCCCCAAGGTGTGCGCCACGGCGTGGCGGCGGTCGCCGTGGTGCTGCTCGGCATCTCGGCCTGGGCCCTGGGTGATTGGCTCCTGGCGGGTGCCCTCCGGCCGGCCCTTCCTCTCGGCCACCACAACCTCCTCGCCGCCTGGCTGGTGATCGTGCTGCCGCTCGCCGCCGTGGGCTTGCGCGAAAGAGGCGTGGCGCGCGGGCTGGCGGCTGCCGCCTGCGCCGCGGGCCTGGCCGCTCTCCTCGCCAGCCGCTCGCTGGCGGGCGCGATGGCGCTCGCCTTGGAGGCTGCCCTGGCCTGTCTCTGGTTGCCTGCCTACCGCCGGTGGATCACGGCCGCGGCCCTGGCCGGCCTGGCGCTGCCCGGGCTCCTGCTGTACGGGCCCCGGCTGGCCAACCTGGCCACGGGCGCCGATCCCTCGCTCGCGGCCCGCGCCACCTACTGGCGGGCGGGCTGGCAGGGCTTTCTGGAGCGGCCGCTCCTCGGCTGGGGCAGCGGTTCGGTGCCGTGGACCCTCCCCGAGCACCTGGTCCCGCGGCCCGGGATCAACCCGCCGTCGGAGGTGGTGGGCACCCTCCACAGCCTGCCCCTCGAGCTGGCTTACGAGCTGGGGGCTGTCGGCCTGCTGGCGATCGTGGCGGCGTTCTTCGTCTTCTCTCGCGATCGGCTGCGCCGGCGGGCCCAGGCCGCCGACCCTGCGCTGCTGACCGCGGCGCTCGTCTCGCTCGCCGGCGCCGCGGCCTGCGGGCTCACCGAGTCCTGGCTCGCGGTCACGGCCGTGCCGGTGGCCCTGACGGTCGCCTGCGGCGCGGCCCTGGCAGCGACCGGGGAGCGGGCCGGGCCGGCCCAGACTGACGCAAGACAGACTGGTGCAACACAGCCCGACGCAACACAGCCCGAGCCGGGCACACCGAGCCCGCCTTGCAGCCGGCCGCTCAGGGGCCTTCTGCTCGCCTCGCTCGCGGCGGCCGGCCTGCTGGCCTTCGCTCTCGTCCCCGCGCTTCGCCGCTTCCAGGCGAAGCGCCACTACCAGGAGGCGAGGCTCGCCGCGAGCGTGGAGGAAGGCTGCGCCGGTCTGCGCCAGGCGGCGCGGCTCGACCCTGCTCAGCCTCTCTACCGGGCGCGCCTCGCCTGGTGCGGCGAGGGCGACCCCGGCATGGCCTACGCCGCGGCCGTAGAGGCACGAGGGCTGGGCATCCTCTGGGCCTCGGCGGGCGCGCTGGCGCTGAGCCAGCCCGCGGGCCTCGGCCACGAAGCCGAGGGCATGCTGCGGCGCGCCCTCGCCCTCGACCCGCTGGCGGCCCCGGCGCCGTACCTGCTGGCGGTCGCCGACCCGAGCCGGCCGGACGCCGCGCTCTGCGGCGCGCGGGCCCTGCTCGCCGAGCCCCGCCTCGCCGCGGCCCCGCTCTTCGCGCAGCACCCGGACCCGGCGCCCATGGCCTTGGCGCACGAGGTGCGGCGCGCGATCCTCGCCTGGCCGGGCATCGATCCCGGCTGGCGGGAGGCGATGGCGGAGCTGCTGGCGCGGCCGGTGGCCGATGAGGGCGGCGCTGCCGCTCTCGGCCTCGGCTTCGACGACCTCCAGGGCGGCGCTTCTCTCTATGCCTTCAGGCTGCCGCCGTGGCGCGCGGAGTGGTTCTCGGTGCCGGTCGACGCCACGCGGCTGGCGGCGATCACCATCCCTCCCGCGGCCGTGCTGCCGAGCTCACAGGCCTCCGCCTTTCCCCAGGAGAGCTGCGCGCCGGTCGCGCTCGACGAGACCCGCGAGCCCTAACACCAATGGGAATCGAGAGTTTCGGGGAGCGGCTCCAAAGATCTCCACAACAGATGCGGAAATCTCTGTGGAAAAGGCCTGGCCTCCGGCCGCTGGAGGCTGTTTTTCCAGGCGTTACAGCGTTTTGAACAGATTCCTGTGCAGGCCCTGCAACTAACTGATTCTGCTCGACTTGCTATGCCAGCCTAGTCCCTCGGGCGGCCGGGAACGAAGAAGATGTCGCCGCTGGCGTTGATGTTGGCGAGGTAGGAGACGATTGGCCCTCCCGCCTGCACTTCGGTCTCCACCGTCCAGTTCTTGCCTTCACCGATCGGGCCGTCGTTGAAGATGCCGGCGAGGTTGCGCTCCAGGTGCTGCTGTGGCTGCAGGATGAGGGTGTCGACCGCCACCACGTCGCCATCGGCCTCGCGCAGCGTGACCCGCACCTGGGTGCCGCCGGTCGACAGGTTCAAGACTCCGAAGTCGGCGCGGAAGAGGTCCGACTGCTCGGCGGAGAAATCGTGGCCGATCGCCGCGGTGGCGCCCGCAGCCGGCCGGGCGTCGACCAGCATACCGAAGCGCGCACCCTGGCCGCCCTGGCTCTGGTTGAAGGAGTAGGTCTGGATGCGCGGCGCGATGCCCTCGGCGTTGGACCAGGAGATGCGCAGCGCGCCGACCCCTTCGTCGAGGCCGAAGAGGTCCTGGATCACGTCCCCTACCACCAGCACGCCGCTCGCCGGGATGACCCGGCTGGCGGCCTGCGGCGTGAGGTTGGCCTGGCCCCGCTTCCAGAGCTGAATGTCGAGCGTGGTGGGCTGCGACGAGTTGTTCTTGGCGATGAGCTGCGAGACCAGGAAGGCGTCGAACTGGCTCTGCGCACGCGAGACGCGGGGCACGAAGAGCGGGTTGGCGTCGTTGGGCGCCGCAGCGTCGACGAAGATCTGGTCCTCCGAGTCGAGCTCGAGCAGCGTCACCGAGGCCACGAAGCGGATGCCGGTCGAGGTGAAGCGGGCGGTGAACGGCCCCGGGCGGTCGCCGGCGCCCGGGTAGAGCTGCGCCAGCGGCCGCGAGCGCATGCTGCGCCCGACCAGGGCGAGGGGCGCCGGCGTACCCAGGGGCGAGCCGTTGGCGTCGAGCACCTCGACCAGGACCGTGCCCCCGGTCGAGTCCACGTTGAAAGCCTGGACATTGGCCGAGAAGCCGCCGCCCTCGAGCACCCCCGCCACCACCTTGGGGTCAGCCGTCCAGGTGGCGGAACCGTTCTCGGGCACGAACAGGCCGAAGCTCGCCGCGCTGCCCGGCAGCTCGACGAACGAGCGGCACACGGTGCGCACGTCGGGCGGCGCGCCGCCCGACGGGGTGTGGTAGGCGAGCGCCAGGGCTCCCTGGCTGTCGGTCTCGCCGAACAGCGAGGAGACCACGTTCTCGAGCAGCAGCGACGAGCCCGCCGCCACCGTCAGCTCGCGGGTTTCCGGCGTGGGGTTGCCGCCGCCGCGCGGCAGGTAGGCGATCTCGACCAGCGCCGCCACGCTCCCGGGGTTGGACAGCCAGCAGTTGCTCTTGAAGGTGCCGGTGTCGCCGCGCGGGCCGAAGATCACGCTCTGGATCAGCGACTCCTCGGTGACGAAGCTCGCCGGGCCGCCGGTGACGGTGATCGTGCGCGAGGCCTGCGCGGTCTGGCCGAGGTCGCCGATCACCTTCACCGTGACTGTGTGGCTGCCGCCGGTGCGGAAGATGTGAGTGGCGCAGAAACGGCCGGCGGCGCAGGGCTCCTGCGACAGGCCCAGGGCGTTGCCGCCGAAGCCCCACTCGGCGATCTCGCCCGGGCCGGTGAAGCTCGCTCTGAGCTCGAAGGGCTGGCCGGCGACGATGGTGCCGGCCGGCGCGTCGACGGCGACGGTCACCGGCTGCACGGCCGGGGTGGTCAGGCTGGCGATAGCGCCCTTCTTCTCGCCCTTGTTGTTGAACGCTCCCACCTGGTAGCCGTAGGTGGTGGCGGCCGCCAGGCCGCGGTCCAGGTAGCCCTCCGCCCCCGCCGGCAGCTCGGCGATGCGGATGAAGGCGCCGGTGCCGAGGCGACGGTAGACGCGGTAGCCGGTCTCGTTACCGGCATTGTCCTGCCAGGTGAGCTGGGCGTCGAGGCCGTCGAGGCCGAGCGTGAGATCGGTGGGCGCCGCCGGCGCGCCGCCGCCCCCACCTCCGCCGCTCACCCGGTAGAGGGCGCGCGAGCCGGCGAGGTCGTCCTGGGCGAGCCGGGCCCCGCGGCCGTCGCCGTGCGCCTGGGCCCGCATCAGGGCCTCGTCGAGATCGGGGCGGAAGCGGCACACCGGGGTCGAGGAATCGCCGCAGGAGTGGCCGAGCCCCAGCGTGTGGCCGAGCTCGTGCCCGAAGATCTCCTCGGCGGTCTTCGTCGGGTTGCCGCTCTCGGCGAGGTAGCAGGAGATGCCGTCGTTGGTGATGATCTCGGCTTCCAGGGTGCGCAGGTACTCGCGGCCGTTGAAGGTGCCGCGCTCGTCGCGGTCGTAGCGCGGCCCGCCGATCGCCAGCACGCCGCCGCTCGAGCAGCCGAAGCCGCCATCGATCTCGTCGTTGGGGTCGTTGAACAGGATGGTGTTGAGGCCGTCGCCGAAGTCGTCGAAGCCGCCGGTGGCGCCGGTGGTGCCACGGTAGGCGTGGTTGATCGGGGTCGTGGGGTCGACGTTCCATGCCGCCAGGGCGGTCTGGAACGCCCCGAAGCCGCCGCCGGAGGCGCCGTCCTGCCCGCTCTGGTGAGCCCGCCACTCCACGTTGCCGCCGTTGTCGAACTCGAACCAGCGCAGCTCGCGGTCCACCACGTTGTCACGCAGCAGGCTGAACTTCTCGGCGATCGAGGCGAGCTTCTGCGGCGGGCCGGAGACGAAGTAGTCGGCCGGCAGGGCGCGGCCTTCGGCGCGCGCCGCGAGCCAGGCGATGAAGGCCTCGTAGTCGCGGGGCAGGCGCTCCTCGCGCAGCGTCTTGCCGGTGAACGGGTTGGTCAGCTCGGTCGCCTCCTCGAGGTCGCGCAGGCCATAGACCTTGTCGGGAAGCGCCAGGCGGTGAAAGGCGCCCAACATCAGGTGCAGGATGCCGAACGAGCCGTCGTCCTTCGGGGTCAGGAAGAGGAGGGCCGTGTCCCCCGGCTCGAAGCGGGGCGCGCCCCACACCTGGAGCGACAGCCCGTCGGGGCGCTCGCCGCCGATCACCCGCACGATCAGGCTGCTGCCGGCCACGAAGCCCTTGACCACCCGCTGCACCTCGACCAGGTAGTCGGTGGCCACCCGGTCACCGGCCGGCGACGCGTCGCTGGACAGCACCGTGACCTCGGCGATTGCCGCCGCCTGGTCCGCCAGGTCGGCGTCGGAGATCATCACGTAGCTGGTGGCGGAGGCGGGGGCGGCCAGGAGGGCGAGGGCGGCGGAGAGGGCGGCTTTCGGGAGGAGGCGTCGCATCGGAGCTGGGAACATCAGGGGGGTCTCCTCGCAGGGCCGGTCGAGCCGGGTTGATCGCGCTGCCGTTGATAGGCGAAACGGCCGCTACGGCGGGAGTATTCCGCCGCCGGCCGGCTCGACTCCGCATGATACCGGATGCGGCGGAGGGCGCCGAGGGTTAGGATCGCGCCGCTATGCCCGCCGGCACCCTGCATCTGATCGACGCCAGCCCCTACATCTTCCGCGCCTACTTCTCGCTGCCGCCGACCCTGGTCAGCCCGGCGGGGGCGCCGGTGGCGGCGGTCTACGGCTTTGCGAGCTTCCTGCTGCGCCTGGCCGAGGGCGAGCGGCCGACTCATCTCGGCATCGCCTTCGACCGCAGCCTGACGACCAGCTTCCGCAACGAGCTCTACCCGGCTTACAAAGCGCAGCGGGAGCTGCCGCCCGCCGCCCTCGAGGCACAGCTCGAGGCTTGCTACGAGCTGGCCGAGGCCTTCGGCGCCGCGGTGCTGATCGACGACCGCTACGAGGCCGACGACCTCATCGGCACGCTGGTGCGGCGGGCGGCGGAAAGCGCCGGTAAGGCGGCTGGTGCGGGGTGGAATGTCGTCGTCGTCACCTCGGACAAGGACCTCGCCCAACTGGTCAGCGAGCGGGTGAGCCTCTACGACTTCGCCGCCGGCAGCCGGCTCGGCCCGGCGGAGGTCGAGGCCAAGTTCGGCGTGCCACCGGCGAAGATCGCCGACCTCCTGGGCTTGGCCGGCGACGCGGTGGACAACATCCCCGGCGTGCCCGGCATCGGCGCCAAGACGGCGGCGGCGCTGCTCGCCCATTTCGGCGACCTGCCGGAGCTCTTCGAACGGCTGGGAGAGGTGGCCGCGCTGCCCATCCGCGGCGCCCGCTCGGTGGCCGCCAAGCTCGAGGCCGGGCGCGACATCGCGCTGCTCTCCCGCCGGCTCGCCACCGTGGCCTGCGACGTGCCGCTCGCGCTCGGCGTCGAGGACCTGGCGTGGCGCGGCCCGGACCCGGCGCAGGTCGAGGCGCTCTGCGAGCGTCTCGGCTTCGGGGGCCTGAAAGAGAGGCTCTTGAAACTGGCGCCCTAGCCTGCCACTCACCCCGTCTGCCGGCGCCGGATCGGCGAGCCGGCCACCGCGGTGCGGTTGCGGCCGGTCTCCTTGGCCACGTACATCGCCGAGTCCGCCAAGCGCAGCAGCGTACCCTTGATGCGGTCGGGGCTGACTTCGTCGGCGATGTGCTGCACCAGCGTGGCGACCCCCACCGAGCAGGTCTGCCCCACCAGGTTGAGCGGCTCGCCGTAGATGTCGCCGGGCTCGGAGAGGAAGGTGTGGGCCAGGATTTCGCTGCGGATCTCCTCGGCGAGGTCGACCGCCGTCTCGAGGTCGAAGCCGGGGATCACCAGCACGAACTCGTCGCCGCCGTAGCGGGTGGGGATGGCGCCGGGCTTCCTGGTCTTGCGGCGCAGCAGCGCCCCGACCTCGCGCAGCATCTGGCTGCCGGCGAGGTGGCCGTGGGTGTCGTTGACCCGCTTGAAGAAGTCGAGGTCGAGGAACAGCACGGCCAGGTCCTCGTCGCGCCGGCGGGCAGCCTCCACCGCGGACGAGAGGGCGACGTGCAGATAGCGGTCGTTGAACAGGCCAGTCAGGTTGTCCTTCTTGGCGATCTCCTGTGCCTGGCGGCCGTCGAGCACGTTCTGGATCGAGATCGAGATGTAGTCGGCGAAGATCTCGAGCAGCGTGCGGTCCTGCTCCGAGAACTCGCGCGCCCGCCGGCGGTTTATCAGCTCGAGCACGCCGCACACCTGCTGCTCGATGCGGATCGGGATGGCGACCATCGAGCCGGTGTGGTAGTCGGTCTGCTCGTCGACGCCGGGGTAGAAGTAGCGATCGCCGGGCGCGTGCGCCGTCATGTAGGCGACGCCGGTGGTGTAGACCCGCCCCGCGATCCCCTGGTCGATGGCGATCTTCTCGCCCACCAGGCCCGCGGCCTTTTCGCCGAACGCCGCGATGAAGGTCAACTGGTGCTGGGCCCGGTTCTTGAGCTTGAGCTGCGGGTCGTCGAGCAGGATCGAGCCCGCGGCCGAGGGCACGAACTGGTTGGCCTTGCGCAGGATTTCGATCAGCGTCTCGGCGAGGTTGAACTCGCGGGGGAAGAGAGGCTCGGCCCGCCGCCGCTCGAGGAACCTCTCCAGCCGGGCAGCGTCGAGACAGTGCAGGTGGAGCGGCGTGCTCACGGCAGATTCCGCGATGCGCTGGGCCTATCGCCTGCGCAAGATATCAAACACAGGCCCGGAAGCTGGCGCATCGGCAGCGCTCGATGCGGTGCCTGCACCAGCGCATCGCGCATTGACATCGTGATGCCTAAGGCCTAGAGTCAGTCTATGAGGACCACCTTGAACATTCCGGACGAAGCGCTGGATCTGGGCCGCAAGCAGGCCGAGAAGGAAGGTCGATCCCTAGGAGAGGTCATCGGCCAAGCCATCGTGGAGGCCTATCGCGAAAGGCCAGCAGGTACGAAGCGGGTGCGCTACGACTTTCCGACCTTCGGCAGTGGTGGTCTGCGACCGGGCGTGGACCTCGACGACTCATCGGCGTTGCAGGACCTGATGGACGGCCGCGAGTGATCCTGCCGGACGTCAATGTCCTGGTGTACTGCCTACGTGCAGATAGCGCGCGTCACGCCGAATACGCCGGCTGGCTGCGCGGTGTGCTCAATGGAAACTCTGCCTTCGGTCTCTCCGAGCTTGCGCTCGCGTCCTTGATCCGCATTGCCACCCATCCCAAGATCTTCCGCAATCCCAACTCCTTCGAGCAGGTAACCGCCTTCCTGGAAGCCCTGACGGCGCACCCCCTCTGCCGGCTGGTGCATCCCTCCGCGCGACACTGGCCGCTGTTCCTTCGGCTGTGCGGGGAAGCCGGAGCCAAGGGCAACCTGGTCACCGACGCGTGGTTCGCCGCGCTGGCCCTCGAATCGGGCTGCACCTGGATCACCGCGGACCGTGACTACGCGCGCTTCCCAGGCCTGCGCTGGCAGCACCCGCTGGACCACGACCGGGAGATGGAGAATCCGCGGTAGCAACCTGGCGGAGAGTGCCTGTCCTACGAAGCGGTGGTCGAGAACGCGGCTGGTTTCTGGAGCCAGATTCTGCCGGAGCTCTAAGGAATTAGGGTCCCGGTGCGCTATAGAGCTGCAGGAGGTCCCCCAGCCCCAGCTCCTCGGCGCGGGCGCGTGGCGAGATGCCCGCAGCGGCGAGCGCGGCTTCGGCACGGGCGTGACCCCAGCCGGCGGCGAGAGCGTTGCGCAGGGTTTTCCGCCGCTGGCCGAAGGCGAGGCGAACCAGGTCGGTGAACGCCGGCATTCCCGCCTCTGGTAGCGGCGGCGCTCTGAGCACCAGACCGACGAAGGCGCTCTCGACCTTCGGCGGCGGCCGGAAGCTTCCCGGCCGCACCCGGCCCAGAACGCGCGCCTCGGCGCGCGCCTGGACCAGCACGCTCAGGGCACCGTAGGCCGCGTCCCTCGGTCTTGCCACCAATCGCTCCGCCACCTCCTTCTGCAACAGGAACGCGGCGCGCGGCACCACGGCGTGGTGGGGCAGCAGCCGCTCGAGGATCGCGGTCCCCACGTTGTAGGGCAGGTTGCCGGCGACCAGAGTCGGCGCGGGAAAGCGCTCCCAGGGAACCTCGAGAGCGTCCGCCACCACCAGCCGCAGCTCGCGGGCACCAGCCATCCGTTGGCGGAGCTCGAAGGCCCAGGCGCGATCGAGCTCGAGGCCGATCACTCGGGCGCCGGCCGCCAGCAGCTCGCCGGTCAGCACTCCGCCACCAGGTCCGATCTCTACCACCCGTTCGCCGGCCGGCGCCAGGAACTCGACGAGCGGCCGGCATACCCCCGGCTGTACCAGGTGGTGCTGGCCGAGGCGCTTCTGGAGCGGTGGTGCGCTCACGCCGCTACCGTAGCAAACCGCCGTCGTCCAAGACCCGAGGGCAGATACCGAAAGCCGGGTTTCCGAATGTGCTGGACTTTTTCTCTCCACAGGGCGCAAACTCTCAGGTGATACCCGAAGGCCACAGCCGTGAGCGTCGCGAACAGCAAGCCGCCGGGCTCGCACCGGCCGGCCGCGCACCTAGCCGCGGCCATCCAGGCGCGGCCCGCGCCTCGCCCCCGCCAGCCGGCGGCGCACGTCCAGGCTGCGGTCCAGGCGCGGTCTGCCCCAAGCCCTCGCCAGCCTGCCGCCCACCTCCAGGCAGCGGCCCAGGCTGAGGCCGCTTCGCGCCCTGCTCAGCAGGCGAGACACGTCCAGGCGGCGATCCAGGAACGACCCGGCCCGACCCCTCGCCAAACGGCTGCGCACGTGCGAGCAGCGGTCCAGGCTCGACCTGCTCCGAGCCCGCGCCAGCCGGCTCCGCACGTCCAGGCAGCGATCCGGGCCCGGCCAGCGCCCGGCGTCGGCCGTGGGCAGGTAGTGCTCCGGAAAAAGCGACCCGGCTCGACCCCGGCCGGAGGGAGGCGAGGCGTGATGCAAGCGAAGCTCGGCTTCGAGCTCGAGGTCCCGGTCACCCTCATGACCCCGGAGCGCGGGAACGTTCCGCGCCAGACGACGATCTTGCGCGGCGACGGTTTCGAGATCGTAGGCGACTCGAGCCTGGCCGCCGGTACGGTACCGTCGCTTCCAGAGAGTCCGACGATCATCGAGGTGATCAGCGAGCCGGTCGACGAACACACCCCTGAGGGGATCGAGCGCCTCCGGCACTGCCTGGCCGATATCGAGCGGATCCGCGACAAGCTGAAGGCCCTCACCAAGGGCTTTTCCCAAGAGACTACAGTGGGAAGCTTGGCCTCCGCGGCGGACCTCACCCTAGGCCACCGGAAATACGCGAAATACCTGCTCAACGTGAGGACCGACAATCGGAAGCTGGCGCCTGAGACGGCCAGCGTCCACTACACGGTGGGAGTCGCCCTGCACAACGTCGAGCGTGCGGCGGCCTGGGCGGTAGAGGGCTCGCCCGATACCGCTCAATCAGCGCTGATGAAAGAGGGCCACGAGTTCGCGAAACAGAAGCTGCAGCAGGTGGCCCAGAAGCTGCGCCGGAAGGTCAACCTGTCTGACCCGGCGATTCGAGGCTTTCTCTACCTTGCCTTTTCCCAGGTCGCGGCCCTGGAGCTGCACGAGCGCAAGAAGAGGTCGATCCCGAAGAACAGGATTTCGTTGCTGTCGCGCGCGTCGCTCGCCAGCTTGCGTGAGAACCCTGCCGTCGCGGACTTCGTAGCCGACCACGGCGAGGAAGTCGAAGAAGCCTTCCTCGAGGTCGAACCGCTCCGGAGCGACGATGCCGCGGCGTTGCTGGCTTACGCACTCAACACCGCCCCGATCAATCTGGAATCCAGCCCCTTCGGCTCGCAGGAGCTTCCGTTAGAGCCGATCGGGGCGACCGGGATGGTAGGTCCTCCTCTCGAGATGCGGACTCTCGGCCAGGACTTGACCTCCAAACAGATCCGAAAAACCACCGAGTCGGTGTGGAAGGCCTCGCGAAGCGGATTCAAACCCTAGAGCTCCAGCGGGCCCGCCAATCGCTCACCCACTCCCGCAGCCCGATCTGCTAGACTTTGCGCCTATTTAGGTTGCAAACTCTAAGGCATCACGTGAAGCCGACCGCCGCGAGCGTCGCCAACAGCAAGCCCGAGCCGAAGGCCGCCCGGCCTCGGCTGTCGCCCGAGAAGGGCAACGAGCTCAAGGGGGTGCTCCAGGTCACCTTGGGCCTGCTGCTGCTGGCCAGCCTTCTGAGCTACCAGCCTAGCGACCCCAGCATCCTCCACCTGGTGGCGGACGGCTCGACCGGCACCCGGAACTGGATCGGCCTAGTGGGCGCCCAGCTCGCCGCGGTGGCGGTGGGCCTCTTGGGGCTGACCGCCCTGGCGGCGCCCCTCTTCCTGCTCGTGGCCGGCGGCCGCCGGCTGCGGCGCCGCGAGGTCAAGGGCCGCGTCAGCCACGGCATCGGCGCGGCGATCCTCCTGCTCACGCTGCCCGGGCTGCTGCAGCTCACGGTCGCCGATGTCGAAATCCGCGGCGCGCCGCTCGACGCCGGCGGCGCCCTCGGCAAGCTGCTGGTGGCCGAGCTCGAGGGCCAGCTCAACTTCATGGGTGCCCTGCTGGTGCTGGTGGCGCTGGTGGCAGTCGCCTCGACCCTCCTGGTGCAGTCGACCCTCAGCGAGACCGTGAGCCGCTGGCTCGCCGGGATCAAAGCCTGGTGGCAGGAGCGCGCTCTCGCCAAGGCGCGCAAGCGCGAGCAGAAGGAGAAGGAGAGGGCGAGGAAGCGGGTCGAGGCCAAGCACGTCGAGCGGGCGCTCGAGGAGAAGCGCCTCCAGGAGGAGCGGCAGGCCGTGGTGCTCAGCCGGCCGCCGCTCGCCAGCCTCGCAACGGACCTGCCGCTGCGGCCGCGCGAGGCCTCGGTCCTCGACGGGGGCCAGCCCGGCGGCCCGGTGCGCGTGCTGTTGCGCCGCGGCGAGCCCGCCGGCGGCCTGCGTCGGGTGGGCGCCGCCGGGCCGGCCGCCGACGAGCCGGAGCTGCCGGACGAGCCGATCTTGCTCGCCCTGCCGGCGGCGGTCGCGACGCCGAGGGCCGAGCGCGCCGCCAAGCCGCGGCCGGCGCGGCCACAGGCCGACCTGCCGTTTGCGCCGCCGCCCGAGGGCGCGAACCCGCTGCCGCCGGTCAACCTGCTGCAGATCACCAACGATGCGCACTCGATCGACGAGAACGAGCTGGTGCGGATGGGCGAGGTAATCCGCCTGCGCTGCGCCGAGTTCGGGGTCGAGGGCACCATCGAGGGCATCGGCCCCGGCCCGGTGATCACCGTCTTCGAGTTCCAGCCGGCGCCGGGCGTCAAGGTCAGCCAGATCGTCAACCTGCAGGACGACCTCGCCCTGGCGCTCAAGGCCGAGTCGGTGCGCATCGACCGCCTGCCGGGCCGCTCGACGCTTGGCATCGAGGTGCCGAACCGCGTGCGCCAGACCATCCGCTTGGGCTCGCTGCTCGCCAAGGAGGCCTTCGCCCGCACGCCCTCGGTCTTGACCATGGCGCTCGGGGTGACCATCCACGGCGACCCCTACTACGCCGACCTCGCCACCATGCCGCATTTGTTGGTGGCCGGGGCCACCGGCGCCGGCAAGAGCGTCGGTCTGCAGAGCATGATCACCTCGATCATCTACAAGGCGCGGCGCGAAGAGGTGCAGTTCATCTTCATCGACCCCAAGCGCATCGAGCTCGGCGTCTACGCCGACGTGCCTTGCCTGCGTACCCCGGTGGTGGTGGAGCCCAAGCAGGCTGCCAACGTGCTCAACCACATGGTGGCGGAGATGGAGAACCGCTACCGGAAGCTGGCCAAGGTGCACGTGCGCTCGATCGCGCACTACAACCAGGCGATCCGCGACCCCGAACAGCGCCGGCGCCTGGCTCTCAACGAGGGCGAGGGCGAGCTGTCCTCGGAGGACTTCCAGCCGCTGCCCTACTTCGTGATCATCATCGACGAGCTGGCGGACCTGATGATGGTGGCCTCCGCCGACGTCGAAACCGCGATCGCGCGCTTGGCGCAGATGGCGCGCGCGGTGGGCATCCACCTGATCGTCGCCACGCAGCGGCCGAGCGTCGACGTGCTGACCGGCACCATCAAGGCCAACTTCCCCTGCCGCATCTCTTACGCCACGGCCAGCCGCCACGACTCGCGCACCATCCTCGACCAGGTGGGCTCCGAGAAGCTGCTCGGCCGCGGCGACATGCTGTTCATGCCCGCCGGCACCTCGCGCGTGCTGCGCCTGCACGGCGCCTACGTCAGCGAGCAGGAGACCGCGGCCCTGGTGCGGTGGCTCAAGAAGCAGGGCAAGCCGGAATACGACCTCGAGCTGCTGGAGCCGATCGAGGGCTCGCGCGCCGGCGGCGAGGGCGGCGACAACGACGACGAGCTGTTCGACGAGGCGGCGCGGCTGGTGGTGGCCGAGCGCATGGCCTCGGCGAGCTTCCTCCAGCGCCGCATGCGCATCGGCTTCTCGCGCGCCTCGCGGCTGATCGACGTGATGGAGCGCGAGGGCCTGCTCGGTCCGCCGCAGGGCTCCAAGCCGCGCGAGGTGCTGGTGCCGCGGGACTACTTCGAGGAAGTGGACGCGGTCAAGGCCGGGGTGTAGGGCCAGGCCTCGTGCCTGCCCTGGGAACGCGGGCGGCCACGAGGGCCGCCCCTACCTCACGTTCGGCCGCTGCAACCGACCTGTTACGATCCTTCAATGCAGGGCCTCTCGCCCCTCGTCTTCTTCGGCACACCCGATTTCGCTGTACCCACGCTCGCCGCGCTGGTGGCGGCGGGCATGGCGCCGGCGCTGGTGGTGAGCCAGCCGGCGCGGCCGGTGGGCCGCGGCGGGCGGTTGACCGAGCCGCCGGTCGCGGCGTGGGCGCACGAACACGGCCTCCCCGTGGCGCAGCCGGCGAAGGTCAAGGACGAGGCGTTTCTGGAGCGCCTCGCCGCGATCGCGCCGGCGGTGGGCGTGGTGGTCGCCTTCGGCCAGATCTTTCCGCGGCGGCTGCTCGACCTGCCGCGCCTCGGCTGCGTCAACCTGCACGCCTCGCTGCTGCCGAAGTACCGCGGCGCGGCGCCGATCCAGGCGGCGATCGCGGCCGGAGATCGGGCGACCGGCGTGACCACCATGCAGATGGACCTGGCGCTCGACGCGGGGCCGGTGCTGCTCGAGCGCCGGGCGCCGATCGGCGCCGAGGAGACGGCGGGCGAGCTCTCCACGCGGCTCGCCGAGCTCGGGGCCGGGCTGATGGTGGAGACCCTGAGCGGCCTCGCGGCCGGCACGATCGAGCCGCGTGCGCAAGACGACTCGCAGGCGACCTTCGCGCCGCGCATCGACAAATCCCAGGGTCGCGCCGATTTCTCGTGGACCGCCGGGGAGCTCTTCGACCGCCTGCGCGCTTTCACGCCGTGGCCGGGGCTCACCGCGGAGCTCTCCGGCGCGCCGCTCAAGCTGGTGTGGGGGAGGTCTGTGCCGGAGGCGTCCGCCGGCGGCGCGCCGCCGGGCACGGTGCTGGGCCTCGCCGCCGGGCGGCTGCTGGTCGCCTGCGGCGGCGGCTCGGTCTTCGGTCTCGAGCGATTGCAGCGCAGCGGCCGCGGCGTGGTCTCGGCCGCGGACTTCGCCAACGGCGAGCGGCTCGCGGCGGGAGCGCGCTTCGAGTCCCTGCGATGAAGCGAGGCAAGCAGAGCTTCTCTGCCGCGCCCGTCGCCGCGCGCGCCGGCGGCCGGCGTCAAACGCCGCACCGCACGCCGGGCGACGACGTGCGCGTCTCGGCGGCCTGGGTGGTGGAGCGCACGCTCGCCAGCCTGGCGCCCGTCGACTCCTATCTCGAGAGCGTGCTCGGGCGCTACGACGAGCGCGACCGGGCGCTGGTCTCCGAGCTGGTGCTCGGCACGCTGCGCTGGCTGCGGCGGATCGACCACGTGCTCGAGGCCGCCGCCAGCCGCCGCCTGACGGAGGTCGAGCCGTCGCTGCGCGCGCCGTTGCGCATCGCCGCCTACCAGCTCCTGTTCCTCGACCGCGTACCGGCGCACGCCGCGGTCAACGAGGCCGTGGAGCAGGCACGGGTGCTGACCCACCGCGGCGGCATGAGCTTCGTCAACGCCGTGTTGCGCCGCATCGCACGCGACCCGCGGCTGGCGGACTGGCCGGTGGAGGAGACCGACCCCGTGCGGCGCCTGGGGATCGAGATGTCCCACCCGGACTTCCTGGTGCGCCGCTGGTGCGAGCGCTTCGGGCGGCAGGCGACCGAGCGCCTGCTGGCCGCCAACAACCGCCCGAAGCCCATGCACTTGCTGGCCTTCCGCGACCGCGGCGGGCGCGAGCTGCTGGCCGAGCGGCTGATCGACGAAGGGGTCGAGGTGATCCCGTCGCGGCTGTCGCCGCTCGGCCTGGTGGTGCGCTCCGGCAACCCGCTCGCCGGCGCCGCATTCCGGCGCGGCGACTTCTACGTGCAGGACGAGGCGAGCCAGGTGGCGGCGTGGCTGCCGCCGCCGCGAACGGGCGAGCGCGTCTTCGACGCCGCGGCGGCGCCCGGCGGCAAGAGCCTGGCGCTCCTCGCCCGCGAGCCCTCGCTCTCGATCACCGCCGGTGATGTCGCCCTCGAGCGGCTGCGCCTGTTCTCCGCGAACTTGGCGCGGCTCGGCCGCCGCCTGCCGCTGCTGGTGGGCGACGCCGGCGCGCCGCCGCTCGCCGGCGCCTTCGATCGCGTACTGCTCGACCTGCCGTGTACCGGCACCGGCACGCTGCGCAAGCACCCCGAGCTCAAGTGGCGGGTGAGCGAGGAGGAGATCGGGCGCCTGGCGCAGGGCGGTGCGCGGCTGCTTGCCGGCGCCGCTCCGCTGGTGGCGCCAGGCGGCCTGCTGATCGCCATCACCTGCTCGCTAGAAGCGGAGGAGAACGAGGCGGTGGTCGGCCGCTTCCTCGCGGCGACGCCCGACCTCGAGCCGCTCGACCTCGCGCCGCGGCTTGCCGCGCCGCTCGACCGCGAGGTGCGTGGCCCAGGCCTGTGGCGCATCCTGACCGCCGGCGACCACGACGGCTTCACGGTGCACGTGCTGCGCAAGAAGGGAGGCGGCGGTGCCGCAGGTTTCGGTTGACACCTTTCAAACGCTTGCCATATGGTTCGCACCCGATTCGTCCGCTCTCGCCCGCATGGGCACGCGGGTCAACTTCCGAGCAAGGAGGCGATGATGGCCAACAAAAAGGATGTCGAGGATTCCCTCGCGCAGGGCGTAGAAGGGCTGACGAGAAAACAAGCGGCTGACGGGTTGGACCATGTTCTCAACTACATCTCCGACTGCTTGCAGCAGGGACAGGAAGTGCGCCTCCCGGGCTTCGGCGTGCTGTCCGTGAAGCACAAGCCGGCGCGCCAGGGCCGCAACCCCACGACCGGCGCGACGATCGAGATCGCGGCGCGCAAGAACGTGCGCTTCACTCCCGCCAAGGCGCTCAAGGACCGGGTCAACTCCTAGCGCGACCTGCTTCGTCGCGGCGCCGATTGGAGTACAGGCGTGCCAGCCGCGCGGGCGGCACGCCGGCGAAGTACAGCATCCAGATCAGCCAGTTGGTGGCCACCGTGCGCGCCACTCCGAGAGTGAGGAAGCGACGCGCGGCGGTCACCACCGGCGGCGCGAGCAGCGCCAGCCGGCCGCCGCGCTTCAGCCGGCGGCCGAGGTCGAGGTCCTCGAGGATCGGCCACTCGCGAAACCCTCCCAGCTCCTCGAATCGCGCGCGGGTGACGAACTGCGCCTGATCGCCGAGTGGCACGCCGAGGAGCCGCGTGCGGCGGTTGATCAGCCAGGCCCCGAGCTTGAGCACCGGGCGCTCGACGTCGAAGCGCAGCAGAAAGCCGCCGCCTTGCGCCCCGGCCTCCACCGCCTCGCGCACGCGCTCGATGCCGCCCTCCGGCAGCCGTGTGTCGGCGTGCAGGAAGAGCAGCACCTCGGACGTCGTCTCGCGCGCGCCGCGGTTGAGCTGCATGCCGCGGCCGGCGGGCCCGAGCACGGTGCGGGCGCCGAGCGCGCGCGCGATCTCCAGGGTGCGGTCGTGGCTGCCGCCGTCGCTCACCACCACCTCGTCGGCGGTGGCGAGGAGCGGCGGAAGCTGGGTCTCGAGGTTCGCCGCCTCGTCGAGCGTGGGGACGATGACCGCCACGCGCGGCCGCCCGGCGCCGGCGGCGAGGGGCCGGAGAAAGCTGTCCTTCAAGGGCTCGGATGCTAGCATGCGAAGCCGACAGTCGAGGCCCACGCCATGACCGAACGCAGCACCCAACGCAGCCCCGAGCACAGCGGCTTCAGCCACCTCGACGCCGAGGGCGGCGCGCACATGGTGGACGTCTCCGCCAAGCCGGTGACGCGCCGCGTGGCCGAGGCCTCGTGCAAGGTGCTGCTCGCACCGGAGACCATCGGCCGGCTGGGCTCGCTGCCCAAGGGCGATGCCTACGCCGTGGCCCGCTTGGCCGGAATCCAGGCGGCGAAGAAGACCTCGGAGTGGGTGCCGCTCGCTCATCCATTGCCGCTCGACCAGGTGGAAGTCGATCTCGTCGCCGGTGACGGTTGCGTGGAGGTTCGCAGCCGGGTGGTGGCCACCGCGCGCACCGGGGCCGAGATGGAAGCCCTGGTGGCCTGCGCTGCCGCCTCTCTCGCTCTCTACGACATGGTCAAGGCGTTGGATCGCGGCGCCGTGGTGACCGAGCTGCGGCTCGACGCGAAGAGCGGCGGCGCCAGCGGCACCTATCGCCGCGCGGCCGGCCCCGGCGGCGAGCAGTGAGCATCGCCACTGGCCTCGACCGCCTGCTCGCCGAACCCACGACGCTGGACGGCCGGCGGTACGGCCTCCTCACCCACTCCGCGGCTGTCACCCACGATTGGGTGCCCGCGCACCTCGCCCTCTGGCGCTCTCCCTGCCCGCCGGTGGCGCTCTTCGGCCCCGAGCACGGCCTCTACGCCGTGGAGCAGGACATGGTGGCGAGCGCCGACGGGCTCGACCCGTGGACCGATGTGAGCGTGATCTCGCTCTATGGCAGCTCGGAACGCACTCTCGTGCCGCGGCTCGAATCGCTCGTCGGCCTCGACCTGCTGCTGATCGACCTCCAGGACGTGGGCAGCCGCTACTACACCTTCGCCGCCACGGCGGTGTGGGCGGCCGAGGTGGCGCTCGCCGCCGGCTGCGAGGTGTGGGTGCTCGACCGGCCCAACCCGCTGGGGGGCATGGCGGTCGAGGGCAACTTACCGGAGCCGGACCTGGAGTCCTTCGTCGGCGCCTTCCAGGTGCCGGTGCGCCACGGCCTGACCCTGGGCGAGCTCTTCCTGCTGGAGGCGGGGCGGCGAGGGCTCCCGCCGCGCCACCGGGTGTGGCCGGTCGAGGGCTGGCGCCGGAGCCAGCGCTGGGAGGCGACGGGCCGGCCGTGGATCGCGCCCTCGCCCAACATGCCGAGCACCACCACGGCGCTCGTCTATCCCGGCGGCTGCCTGGTCGAGGCGACGGAAGTCTCCGAGGGCCGCGGCACCACGCGGCCCTTCCAGCTCGTGGGCGCGCCCTGGGTCGAGCCCCAGCCGCTGGCCGAGGACCTCGCCTCGCGCCAGCTCCCCGGCGTAGCGTTCGTCCCCACCTACTTCAAGCCGCAGTTCCAGAAGCACCGTGGCGAGGTCTGCGGCGGCGTCGAGATCGTGGTTACGGACGCCGCGGCGTTCCGGCCCTATCGCATCGGGCTCGAGCTGCTGGCGGCGCTCGTTCGCCACGGCGGGGCCGACTTCGCGTGGCGGAAGGCGCCCTACGAGTTCGTAGCCGACGAACCGGCGATCGATTTGCTGACCGGCTCGCCGGACTACCGCCAGGAGATCGAGAGTGGCGGCGAGGGCCTGGCCGAGCTCGCCGCAAGCTGGGCCGAGGACGAAGAGGCCTTCCGCCGCGAGCGGCGCGAGATCTTGCTCTACCCGGAGGAGCCCTGAAGACGCCGCACCTGGCGCGGGTGGAGGCGCCGCCGGAGGCTTTCGCGCCGCTGGTCGCCGCGGCGCGCGCTCTCGGCCTGCGCGTCGGCTGGCTCGATCTCGGTCTGGAAACGGAGCCGGGCGCGCCGCTCGCCGCCGCGGCGGAGCTCGGCGTGCTGCGCGCCGTGGCGGTCGGCACCGGCTGCACCGGTCATGGGCGCACGGTCGCCGTCAAACCCCTGGCCGGCGCGCCGGTGCTCAAGGATCTTCTCCGCGAGCACTTCCTGGGCTGCGCGCTGGTGCTGGTGCGCGGCGCGACTGAGGCGAGCGACGCGCTGCTCGCGGCGGCTCCGCGGCTGAGCGCGAGCGCCGACGGCTACAGGCTCGAAGGCGCTGCTCCCGGCTCGTCGTCCGTGGCCCTCACCGCCGAGGCCCTCGCCGCGCGCCTGCGCCGCCCGCGGCTGCTGCCCGAGGAGTGAGGACCCTTCCGGCCCCCTCGCCCCGCGGGAGCGGAGAGATCGATGCGAAAGTGTCGCTCGCGACCGCCGACCTTCAAGCCGCGCTGCGCAAGACCGGCAAGCCGCTCGAGATGCCCGACGCTCTCCTCGCAGCGACAGCATCGGTCCACGACCAGGTGCTCGTAACCCGAATCGTCCGCCACTTTCAGAACGTCCCCGGCCTCGCGGTGGAGGACTGGTTTGCCGAGGGGTAGCTGCCATATGCATGCCCTCCAGCGGGTCCGCCCCTCTTGCCCGTCCTCGCCCCCGATGCCACAATGCGGCATGACCGTCGAGGCCCTCGAGGCGCCGCCCGCCGCCACCCGCCGCGAGGCCATCCGCTTCTTCCTTCCCGGCCCCAGCTACGTCCTCGAGGAAGTGCGCGCGGCCATGACCGCGCCGGTCGTCGGCCACCGTTCCCCGGCCTTCCGCGCCCTCTACGCCCGCCTC
>JBIOXV010000079.1:0-2743 GCA_044869805.1 Thermoanaerobaculia bacterium
GGCGCCCCGGCCGGACGACCCTTTGCCGAAAGACAGACTCCCCGACAGCAGGCCGCTGCCGGCGGTGGGCAGCCAGAGCTCCGGCGGCTCGCCGGCCTTGCCGAGCGGCAGCAGCGGCCCGAGCCGACCCACGTCCTGCGACAGCACCTGGAAAGCCAGGCCGCCGTCTCCGGTCCCGAGATCGACGGCGAGGTCCGAGATCGTGACCTCCTGCTGCGGGCCGGCGAGATGGATGCCGGTGCCAGTCAGCGTGCCCCGGTTTACCTCGAGCGCGGCCGGGCCGGAGAGGGGCAGGGTAGTGGGGCTGGCGCCGGCGGCCGACAGCACCAGGTCGGCGCGGCCCGAGCCTTCGAGCGGCTGCTCGACCTCGAAGCGGTAGACGACGCGCCCGGAGACGTCGCTCGCCAGCATCGGCAGATCGAGCCCCAAGTCGGCGAAGAGCTTGCCGGCGGAGAGGCCCCGGGCCTGGAGGGCCAGGCCGACCGGCGTCGAGTTACCGGCGAGGCCGATCGAGATCGGGCCGGAGAGCTGGCCGCCGGCATGGGTCGCGGAGAGCAGATCGACCTCGATCGACTCCTTGGTGCCGGTCAGGCTGGCGGCGATGGCGGTGATCTCGCGCGGCGGCGCCACCAGCCGCTCGGAGCCGAGCTGACCCGAGAGCAGCCACTCGCCGGCGTTCCAGTTGAGCTCGCCGGTGAAGTCGAACCGGCCGCCGAGCTCACCGGGCGCGAGGTAGCCCAGGTCGGTGAGCACCGCGGCATCGCCCCGCGCCTGGGCCTCGACCTTGAGCAGCCGCTCGCCCTTGCGGAAGGTGTAGGCACCGGAGCTGGTGGCTTCGAGATGGTGGCCGGCGAAGCGCACGTCGCGGAAGGCGACCACGCCCGGGTCGAGGTCGAAGGCCCCCTCCAGGCTCACCGGGTAGGCCCGCCCCCTGGGCAGGGTCACCGCCACCCGTTCGGCGGAAACCCTGCCCTCGAGGCCGTCGGTCCCGACGTCGGGCCCCAGCTCGCCCTTGTCGAGCAGGCTCTGCGTGCCATGGGCCGAGACCCGCACCTGCGTGGCCTCCAGGCTCAGGGGCACGGAGAGCTCGTTCAGGTCGAAAGTCCCGTCCTCGACCGCCAGCTCGCCGACCACCACCTCGAGGTTGCCGCCCTCCTTGCCCGAGCTCTCGGGCAGCGGCAGGTTGAGCGAGCCGTCGGCGCCCACCTCGAGATAGAAGCGCGGCCGCTCGAGCCACAGCCGCCTGAGGCGCAGGACCGGCTTGCGCAAGCCGGTGAGCGAGGCGTCGAGCCGCATCGCGGGCACCTCGGCCACCGGCCGGTCGCCGGGCCCCGGCCCCGGCAACACCACGTCCCAGGCCTCGATCCCCGGTGGCCAGAGGTCGAGCGCCACGCGCCCGACCTCGATCGGCCGGCCGAGCGCCTCGGAGACGCGGGCCACCACGAAGCCGCGCAGCCGCTCGGCCATGGCGGCGGTCTGCAGGTACCAGAGACCGGCCGCCAGCAGCAGGAGGAGCAGCGCCGCACCCCAGAAGATCGGCCGCACCACCCACCGCCGCACCCGGCCGGGACGTCTAGGCGCTTGCCGCGTGGCCATCAGAGGTCTCAGACCACGTCGTCGAGGCCACCCCAGCGCAGCTTCTCGCGCAGGTTGTGGTGGAAGTTCCTGCCGCTGGCCTTGACCAGGCGCACCTTGTCCGGGCAGTGCGTGACGCGCACCAGATCGCCGAAGCGGAGAGTGGTCTTCTCCTGGCCGTCGATGGCGAGGTAGACCTCCTCGTCCCGGCGGCTGGCGAGCTCGACGTCGAGCCGCCGGGTGTCGGGCACCACCAGGGGGCGCAGCGACAGGGAGTGCGGGCAGATGGGGGTGAGCACCACCACCGGCAGCGAGGGGTCGACGATCGGGCCGCCGGCCGAGAGGCTGTAGGCCGTGGAGCCGGTCGGCGTCGAGAGGATCAGCCCGTCGCCGCGGAAGCTCGCCGCCGGCTGGTCGTCGATCTTCACCGCGAGCTGGATGATCTTCGCCACCGCCGTCTTCGCCACCACCGCGTCGTTGAGCGCGCGGAAGCGCTCGCCGCCGCCCCCGGCGCGCACCAGCTCGACGGAGAGCAGCGAGCGCTCCTCGATGCCGTACTCGCCGTTCAGGATCTTGCCCAGCACCCGGTAGAGCTCCCCTCGCCGGAGCTCGGTCAGGAATCCCATCCGGCCGAGGTTGACGCCGAGGATGGGCACTTGTCCGGCGAGGTTCCTGGCGGTGGCAAGAAGCGTGCCGTCCCCGCCCAGAACAATCACCATGTCGTACAGAGTGCACTGGCTTGCGAGCGGGCCGCCTCGATCTACGGCTGCTTCGTGAGGACTCGGCACAGGATTCTGAACGGGCGGGTCCTCACGCTGGTCCCCGTAGATCGGTCCAGCGAATCCCACGGCACGCGCCGTGACCTCGTCCAGGGCCACCGAGCGGCCGCGCCGCTCGAGCCACTGCGCCAGCTCGTGGGCCATCTCGATCGAGTCGTCGCTGTCGGCCCGCGACACGACCCCCAGCCGTTCGACCCGCTTCACGGGGCTTCCTCCGGCTCGGGCCAGAGGCACGAACCTTCCGCGGGCTTGCGCAGCAGGGCGAAGGCCTCGCGGTTGCCTCCCACGCCGGCCACCTCCGAGTCGACGACGCCCCAGGGCTCGAGGCCCCCGGGAACGAAACCGGGCGCCGCGAGGCCCGCCACGGTGTCGTCGATCACCTGCCGGCG
>JBIOXV010000080.1:0-14022 GCA_044869805.1 Thermoanaerobaculia bacterium
CGCCCTGCACTCGTTGGCGAGCGCCTTCCCGCCCAGGGCGAACGCCTCGAACGAGAACGAGAGCGCCGGTTGTGCCTGGATCTGCGCGACCAGGTCCTCCAGGGTGAGAAAGTCCACCAGCGGGTCCGAGGCTCCGCTTCTCGAGCGCGGGGCGAAGAAGCTGACATGGCTCTTGGCGTCCGTGCCGTCGACCACCACCGGCTCCACGTCCAGGCTCTGGTCGCTCGCGAAGTCGCAGCCGGCGTCGCGGAAGAGCTCGAAGCTCTGCCAGTGCTGAACGTACTCCCCGCCGGAGGTCCGGAAGCGCAGCTCTTCCCGAAGGATGATGTCCGCCTTGCCACGCGGCCCCATGTTGACGTAGGAGAACCTTGCGGCGATCCGCACCAGCGAGCGGCCGTCGGGATAGGTCTTCGGGACGATCGTCACCTGGTCCGGCGCGAGGAAGCGCAGATCCGCGCTACGGCTCCACTGCACGACGCTGTAGCCGGTATTGACCAGCCCTACGAGCAGGGCGACCAGCGCGACCATGCCGGCCTCGGGATGCAGAAAGCTCGAGAGAGGGCCGATCGGCTCTCGCTCGGGCTCACGGGGAGGCCCCTTCTGGCGTGGCTTCCGAGCCATCGCGCGCGATCACATCCCGCGGTCCATCGTGCAGGCCTTGATGGCTAGTCGCCGTCATCCCCTTCGCCAGGACGCGGCTTGGGTGCCGGAGACTTGCTGTTGGGCGGAAGCTCAGGCGGTGCGGCCCGACCCTCCGGTCGGATCTCAGGGGGCGACTTCGATGAGGAGGGCGTTGTCGCTGGTGGCGATGCGGCTGCCGCGGGAGAGGAGGATTGGGGTGGCGGCGAGCTATAGGCACCGCAGCCCCCACAACCCGAAGCCATCGCACTGAGCACCAACACAAGGCCGAAACCCCACAAGGCCCTCGCCTTCATCACGCCCTCCATCTCCTCTCCAAGGTGGCCGCGTCTCGAATGGCCCGGAGCTCGAGCCTTGGCGCTCGAGCGGAAGCCATGCCCGAGAGAGGGTCCCTTCTTTTCGCTCTGCGGTCGTCACGAGACTCTGTCGCTCCGGCCACGGCCTGTCAAATGCACCTATGCACAGAACTCCGTCGTGAGGGTGCGTCGCGCCCGCAGTCGTCATCGAGCGGGCGGCGATCGGTCCGCGACCGTGGACGGCTCGACTCGGGTACAGAGCGATTCTCCTGAGCGTGCGAAGCCGAGCCCTCGCGTCCGTCTCACGTCTCGAGCCTGCCGCCGGGAGCCACGGGCCAAGGCGGCCCGCCGCTACCTGGCCTTCCTGCGCGGGGACCTGGGCCCGGCGCCGGACCACGCCGCGCGTTGCCCGCTCTGTAAGCGGAAGCTGTAACGAGACAGTGTCGCCGGCGCCTGTGCAAAGACGCTGCGCAGCGTGGCTCTGGTCTCCTCTCAGCGCTCGAGAGCGAAGAGCCCGCGTCGCCTACCTTCGCTGCTTCCCCTGCGGCCCGCTCAGCCCGAGCCTGGCCCTTCGATGGAGCACGGCCTTGTGGGTGCGGCCCAGCTTCGCCGCTGCTTCGCGAGCGGGCAACGCGCGCACGACGCGGTCCTCGGCCGCGGTCCAGCGCCGCACCCTACGCTTGAGAATCCCCATCCGCCGGCGCTTCGATCGCACGGTGCTGGGGCGGAGGCCGAGCTCGGCCGCCAGCCGCTCGTCCGGAACCTTGCCGAGCCGGGAGAGAGCCCACGGGGTCGCGGCGCGGCTTCGAGGCGGCACCGGCACCCCGAGCTCGCTTCGCAGCGTGGCGATGGTGCTGTGCCCGAGCCCGGTCTTGCTCACCGCCTCGGGCAAGCGAAGGGCCAGGAGCGGACGCAGGGCCCGGCTGCGGACGACCTTGGCGCGCCGCGGCCGGAACGGTGGCACTCCGAGCTCCCTGCGCTTCAAGAAGACTGTGTTCTCAGTGATGCCGAACTTTTTGGCGAAGGCGACGTCTGCGACCTTCCCGAGCTGGCGCAGCATGGCCTGGGTCCAGCGGACTCGCGCCGGCCGAGGCTCGAAGGGAGGGATCTGCAGCATCGTCCTCTTGTAGGCCACTCGCACTACGCCGACCTTCCACTTCCGGGCAAGATCGCCGTCGTGCTCGGTCCCCAACCGCGCGATTCGCTCAGGGGTCCAGAAGTCGCTCTCTTTCGGCTCCACCGGGTTGAAAGCGGGAATGCCGAGCATGAGCCGCTTGCGCGCCACGGACCCCCGGTGGACCCCAAGCTCCGCTGCCACCGCGGGGTCGGAAGCCGTACCCAGGAGGGCGATCTGCTCCCGGGTCCACTCGATGGGCGGGCGGTGCAGGACCGCCGGCGGGATGCCGCGCCGCTGCCGCTCTCGCGTGACAGTCACGAGATGCAAGCCCGCCCGAGCCGCCACTTTCGAGTCCGGGAGCTTTCCGAGCAGCCGGGCCAAGTGGCGGGGCCAGGCGAACTTGGTGGGATTGAACGGCTCGCGCCGAGCAGCCTCGCCCATACACTCTAGCTTAGCGAAACGGTGCAGCGGCCGGCCGGCTCGATCTTCACCTCGGCAGCGTGAGCACCAGACTCCCGTGCGCCACCAGCGAGCCTTCCGTGCAGGCCGCGGCCGGTCCCCTTGCGCTCCTGACCGCCGCTTTCATCTCCGCGAGCGGCACGCGGCAAAGGCGGTAGCTGGCAGCGGGAAGAAACGGCATGCGGCGGGTCAGACGCGTAGGACCCTGGGAGCGGCGGGGCCTTCCAGGTGGCCCTCCACCAGCCGGCGACGCTTCAGAGCTGCGGTAGAACCCACTAGCGCCGTTACTTCGAAGAGTGCAGATTAGCGTCTGCCCGTAAGGGCCGGCGCAGCCGAGGCCACAACCTCGGAGCGCTGGAGAGAGGTTCCGTGTCGATCGAGGTCACACAGCTCTTGTTGGTTTGCTTCGCCGTCCCCCTGAGCGCACCTGCCGGAGGCCGACCGCGAGCAGCCGCTACTCCTCCCTCAGCGCCTCGACCGGCTCGACGCGCGCGGCGCGCCAGGCCGGGAGCCAGCTCGCGAGAACGACGACGGCCAGCACGAGGATCGAGGTGAGGAAAAGGTTCGCGGGATCGCGGGCCTCGACCTGGAAGAGGAAGCTCTCGACCAGCCGCGCGCCTGCCCACGCAAGCCCCAGGCCGATGGGTAAGCCCCAGGCGGCGAGGAGCAGGCCATGGCGGAGCACCGAGCGCGCGATCTCCGCACGGCTCGCGCCGAGGGCCATCTCGACGCCGATCCTCCGCTGCCCGCGCGCCACCCGGTAGGCCAGGACTCCGTAGAGGCCGGTCGCGGTGAGCAGCAGCGCGAGCGCCGCAAAGGTTCCCACCAGCGTGGCCGCCACCCGGTGGTTGCCAAGCACCTGGCCGACCACGGATTCGAGCGAGCGCAGGTCGGTGATCGCAATGCGCGGGTCGAGGCCGTGAATCTCTTTCTCCACGGCGCCGGCAAGGGATTCGGGCGGGACGGCGGTGACGACGAGCAGAGAGAAGTCGGCTCCGCCGGCCTGCTGCGCCGGCAGGTAGACCCGCGGCGACGCCACCTCGTCGAGCCGCTGCACGCGAGTGTCGGCGGCGACGCCCACCACGGTGCGCGTCTCCCCCATCGCGAGCAGCCGTTTGCCGAGCGGGTCCTGACCGGGCCAGAGCCGTTCCGCGGCCGCGCGGCTGACTACCGCTACAGGCTCAGTGCCGGCGAGGTCGGTGGGCGCCACGTCGCGGCCAGCGAGAAGCCTGATCCTCATCGCCCGCAAGAGCTCCGGCCCGACGAAGTTGACCTCGACCTCGACCTGCTCTTCCACCGGGCGCCCTTCGGCGACAACCGCATCGCCGATCATGCCGCTGAAAGGCGGAACCGCCATCGTCGAGACGAGCTCGACCCCGGGAAGAGCACTCAGACGCTCCCGCGCCCGCTCCGCGAGCTGCCGGGCCTGGTGCGGGCTGTAGCCATGCTGGCTGAGAGCCATGGAGGCGAACAGCCGATGGTCGCTGGCATAGCCGAGGTCCACCCGGCTCGCCTGCCGGAGGCTCGCGACGAAGAGCCCGGCGCCCGCGGCGAGCGGCACGGCGAGGGCGACTTGAGCCACCACCAGCGCCTCGCGCAGCCTCGCCCAGCCGCCTCGACCCTGCCCACGATGGATCACTGAGAGCACCTCGGTCCGCGCGCCGTGCAGAGCAGGCAGGAGGCCGAACAAGGCGGCACTCGCCAGGGCGAGGCCCAGTGTCACGGCAAGCACCCGGAGATCGGGAGCGAAGCTGACCCCGAGGGCGAAGGGCAGCGCGCGCCCGGCGAGCCCGGCCGACCAGAACGCCGCGAGCACCGCGGCAACGCCTCCGGCCAGGGCGAGGAGCAGACTTTCCAGCAGGAGCTCGCCGGCCACTCTGCGCCGCGAGGCGCCGAGCGCCAGTCGAATGCCGGCGAGTCGGCTCTGCGACGAAGCCCGGGCGAGGAGTAGGAGAGCCAGGTTGACGAGCGCGATCGCGAGCACCGCCGCGGTCACGGTCCCGAGAAGCCTCAGCAGGCGGGCGAGGCTCTGGCCGAGGCGAGGATTGAACCGGTAGCTTGCGACGAACTCGACTCCGTCACCCCGTGCGGCCCAGGCCGGCACCTCCTCGCCGAGCCGCCGCGAGGCCGCCGCCAGGTCCGCCTGCGCGGCGTCGAGCGCGACGCCAGGGCCGAGCCGGCCGAACACCTGGAGCCAGGCCATCATGTAGCCCGGCTGGCGCCTCAGGGCGTTGCCGGTGCCGGGAGTCAGGACCGGCTGCTGGGCGATCGGGACCCACAGATCGGGCGCCTGCTCGGCGGGGCTCAAGCCGGAAAAGCCGCGGGAAGCGACCCCCACCACGGTCACCGGGTGGCCGTTGAGCTGGATCGTCGTGCCGACCGCTCCCCGGCGCCCGCGCAAGGCCCGCTGCCAGAAGCCGTGGCTCACCACCGCCACGGCCTGCCCCGCCGGCACCTGGTTGTCCTCGGGCAAGAAGGCGCGCCCCGCTCGAGGGCGCACACCCAGAAGACTGAAGTAGTTGTCCGAGGCGTAAACCGCGCGCACCGTCCGCAGCGAGTCTCCGAGGCCCGCCGTCATCACGCGCGGGGTCGAGTGGGCCGCAAGCCCGCTGAGGGCTCGGGCCTGCTGCCGAAAGAAGTCGTAGTCCGGAAAAGTCCAGACCGTGGTCCGGGAAGTCTTCAACACCCGAACCGCGGTGACCACACTCTCCGGCTCGACGACGTGCGCCGGTGGCCTCAAGAAGAGTGCGTTGACGAGGCTGAAGACCGTCGTGTTGACGCCGATCCCGAGAGTGAGGATCACGATTGCGGAGGCCGTGTAGCCGGGGCTCCCGGCGAGGCTATGGAGCGCGTGGCGGAGAGCCCGGACCACCGGCGGACGACTCACAAACAGATCCTACAGCCCACGCACGTGGACGAGCAGGCTCCGTGCCCGTTGTCCCAGCAGTTGAAGCCCGTGTAGCCGCAGTTGCAGATCTGTCCGCACTGATCAAGGTGCCGCTCGCAGCACTCCTCGAAGGGCCCAGGGCCGTCCTTGGCGAGCCAGTCCGAGGAGCAAGCGCCTCTCTCGGTCGAGACACTCATCGGAGCCGACTGGCGGAGGAGGAACGGTACGACCAGGTCGCCCTGCGCCCGGCCGGCCGCGGCGGGCAGGTCGCCGGTTGGCTTCCCCGGCGAGCCAGAGACGGAGGCCGGGGCGACCACCAAGCTCGAAAGGACCAGTCCGAGGAACCAACGCCGGTACGGGTTCATGGGATCTCCTTCCCCACGTGAACCGCCGGGTTCCTTCCCGGCGATCTATCGTTCGCCTTTGTCGGCCGTGATGCTCCCAACCCCGGTTCGCGCCTCTCGTTCGACCGGGTGCAATTGCAGCGGCCCGATCTCAGCAGGCTCACCGGCAACCACGCGGAGCTCTGTCTGGGTGGGCACGTAGCCAGGCTTGCGCACGAGCAGGTTCCACCGGCCGACGGCCACGTCGTCGAGCCGGAACCTCCCGTCCGCCGAGGTCACCCCCTGGCGGCTCGACCGCCGTTGCCCGAGGTCTGAGCCTGCCGGCGTGAGCAGCACGACGGCCTCGGTGAGAGGCCGGTCGGTCTCGGCATCCACGGCCTGCCCTACCACCGGCCCGACAGCGAGGTCGATCGCTACGCTCAGATCCTCCTCGAGCGCGAGCGCGCGGGTCTCGCGCAGCTCGGTGCGGTGGTCGGTGATCTGGAGGTGGTAGTGGGCGGCGGGCAGCCCCTCGAGCCGAAACTCGCCTGCCGCGTCGGTCTCGCCCCAGGACGACGCGCCGCCTTCACGCTGCGCCTCGACCGAGGCGCCCGCGAGAGGCACGCCGTTTCGCCGGACCACGCCCGAGAGCGCGAGGCCCTCCCTGAAGTCGAGGTCGAGAGTCGCGGCGTCCTCGCTCGCTTCCAGCTCGACTTCGCCCTCCGCCTGGCGGCCGGTCCCCGCGAGGAAGGCGGCGACCCGCCACCGTCCAGGCGAGAGCCCGGAGACCTCGTAGGAGCCGTCGCCCGCGACACGCCCGGCGCCCGGGGCGCCGGAGCCCACAGAAAGCTGGACCCTGGCAAGCTCGTCGACGCTAAGGCCCGAGAGACGGCCGCGGACCGAAGCTGTGCGGGCAAGCTGCAAGGTGACGCTGGCGCCCTCTTCCTCTCGCGCCTCGACAAGTACAGGCCCTTCCGTCCTTCCGGTTTCCGGTTTCTCCGCTTCGAGCTCGAAGCGACCAGCCCGGAGGCCGGCGAAGGTGAACGAGCCGTCATCGCGGCTCGAGGCGAGGAGCGGCATGGGGTAGCCGGTGCGCGGGCGCAGGCGCACGACGGCACCGCCCACGCCGGTGCCGTCCGCGTCCTCCACTCGACCGGAAATCACCAGGCCCGATGGGAAGAGGAAATCGGCTCGATTGTCGCCTGCCTCCAGTGCAAGCTCCATCGCGACACGGCCGAAGCTGGCGTGGCTCGCTGCCAAGGGGCGCAGGCCGGGCTCGAGGCCCTCGATGAGGTAACCGCCGTCTCCATCCGTCGTGGCGAGAGGCGCCCGGAGGGCGATCACGCCCGCGACCTGCGGTGTGTCCTCACCGATCTCGGCGCCGGCGACCGGCTCACCGCCAGGGGCAAGAACCTGTCCACGGAGAGAGGAGCCCGGGCGCAAGACGAGGTCCACCTCGCCCTGGCCGTCTGCGAGCGGAAGGCGAGCCTCGAGCTTCCCGATCGCAAAGCCAGGTGCCGTGGCAGTCAGCTCCAGGCGCCCCGAGGGCAGACCTTCGAAAACGAAGGTGCCGTCCGCCTGCGAATCCGTCTCGAGGAGCTGCCCGGAGCGGACCACCATCCCCGCCACGATCTCCGGTCGGGGAAGGAGCGCACGCACGCGCGCTCCAGGAATCGGCGCCTGGTGGATGTCCACCACCTTCCCGAACAGACGGCGGGCACGCTCGAGGACTACCCGCAGCGGTGACGAGGGCGGCACGGCGACCCCGACGATCTCGGCGGTCCCATAGCCGGCCCTCTCGATGCGCAGCTCGATCCTCTCGCCGGCTCGCAGGCCGCCGAGCGCAAACCACCCCTCGCGGTTGCTCATTCCGGCCGGCACGCCGGCATCGCCGGCCGTCGAAGCGACGAGGGCAGCCAGAGGGTCGGCGGGCTCGATAGTGACCCGCGCGCCCTCGAGCGGGCGCCCGTCCTCGGCGAGGACTTGCCCGACGACTGTGGCTTCTGGCTCGAGCTCGATCGTTCCCAGCTCTACGGGATGGCGAACCGCGGGGACCTCCAGGCCGGGGATACGCGACACGGCAAACCCCGGCGCCGCGACCATGAGATCGAAGCGACCGCCCTGGACTCCGGTGAGCTCGAACCGACCCTTCTCATCGGTGAAGGCGGCGTGAGCCAGCTCCGCATCCGGGTCTCGCATCTCCTGGAGCCGGCCACCGAAGCTCCGGCTGGCGGTGGCCCCGGGGACGAGATCGACACGCGCACCTCTAACACCTTGGCGCCGCGCATCGACGACCTCGCCGCGGACGATCGCTCCGGCGTCGAGCACGACTCGGAGATCCGGCACCGGCGACCGCGGCTCGGGGGCCGTGACCGTCAGGGTCGCAGGCGCGTAACCCTCCTTGGCGAGTCGAACCTGGTAGGTCGTGCCGGGAACGAGCTGGTCGATCCTGAAGCGGCCTGAAGGCCGGGTGCGGGCCATGCCGCCGCTGGTGCGCGTCATGAGCGGCGCGAGCTTCGTCGCGCCGGCGTCGTAACGGGCACGAATCTCGACACCGGCAAGAGGAAGGCCTTCGGTATCCACCGCGAGGCCGGCGATCTGCACCCTCCGCTGGAGGGCGAGCGTCGCGCCTTCCAAGGGCGCCTTGCCCTCCCCCGCCGGCCGCACGACCTCGGTGAGATAGCCGGCGGCCGTGGCCCGCAGGCCTCCCTCGCTCTCCCAGCCCAGGGGCAGCTCATAGCGGCCCTGCGCGTCGGTCGTGACCGCGGCGCCGAAGTCGCGGCCCACCCAGACCAGGGCGCCGGGCAGCGGATCTCTCTCGCCACCGTCGATCACTCGCCCGATCAAGTGGTGCGGAGGCTCGAGCTGAAGTAGCAGAGCGGCCGCCGGCTCCGGCAGTCGCGACGTGGCCTCGGTAGCCAGGTGCTCCTTCGAAGGGGAGACCAGCCGCAGCCGGCAACGCGACCGCGGGAGCGCCAGCCTCAAGCCACCTGCATCACTCGCTTGCGCGGTGGGCAGCTCGTGATCATCGAGCCACACGAGAGCTCGGCCCGCGGCTGCCCGTCGCGAATCGCGGATCTGCACCGCATGCTCTGCGCCGCGCGCCAGCCTCACCTCGAGGCTTCTTTGCGCCGGCTCCTGGATCACCCTGCCGAGATGGCCTGTGGCCCGCACCTCGACGCGGACTGATTCGCTCGCCGCTGCGGGCAGCCTAGCCCGGCCTTCGGCATCCGTCGAGGCGAGCCGCCGGCCCGGCCTCCACCGCGCGCTCCAGGGAGCGAATGGGTCTTGACGCTCGACAGCGGTCACCAGGACCTGCGCGCCTTCGATCGGCGCGCCGTCCTCGCCGAGCACTCGCACGCGCAGGCCCGAATCGTCGGCAAGCTCGACCGCCGGGACATCGGCCTCCGCGGTGAGCGGTGCCAGGAAAAGCTCCATCGGCACGGCCCCCGGCCGGCTCACCAAGAGCTTCCACATACCGGTTCCCGGCGCCAGCAGGCGGAAGCTCCCGTCCTCCGAGGTCAAGGCTCCCGCGATCGCTTCCGGCTCCGCCCTGCCCTGGAGCGCGAGATCTCCCCGCTCGAAGGTGCCTACGCACGGCACGAGCTCTACTCTCACGCCGGCCGGTCCGCCCTCGGCGACCGTCACCTGCCCGAAAACTTCGAAGGGACCGTCAGGCGGTGCTGCGGAAAGCAAGGAACTGGCCCACGGCAAGAGGGCCAAGGCGGCGAGAGCAGACACAAAGAGGGGAATTTGGCGGCGAGAGCGGGCGCCGAGCAGCATGCCTCTTAGCATTATTCAATATGTTATATAGAGCACTTCCTTCTGTCAACGGGGTTTCCGGTAGCTCGCCGCCCGGTATGGCTGCGATCTTCGCGGCAAGACCTCATGCCGAGCGTTGCGCTGTTTCGCTTCAACGGATATGCTGCGCAAAAAGAGGGAGGGCCAATGGCGAGGCCAGACAAGGGCTTGAGGAGGCGCTGGGTCGCCTGCCTGTTTTGCTTTCTTGCTCTGAGCACGGCAAGCTGGGTTGCCGTGCCGACGGCGGTCGACGCACAGCCAGGCTGCACCTACTCCGAGTGGTCCGGGCGCTGGTTCGAGCAGTTCCAGGAGTGTGTGTTCCTCATGACGGACCACAACTGCTTCGGGATTCGTATCCGCTGTCCTCCCGCCAACTGAGCCGAGAGGAGCACTCTTGCGCCCGAGGGTGGTTCTTCTGATAGCAGCATGCGTTCTGGTCTCCTCCGCCACGGCAGCGGAGGACTGCGGGAGGCGTGCGGTCGGGCTGTCCCGGGTCTGGCTGCCGACTGCGGCTTGGGGGACGGCAGGGGACCTGCTCTTGGTGGGTGACGTAGCCGGGTCGCGCATACTCCGATTCTCTGCCACGGGGGAGTACTTGGGCGATCTCTCTCAGCCCGACTCCGGCCCGACAAGCTTCACCAGGCCCACTTCGCTCCAAGCTGTCTCCGAAGGCTTCCTCTTGCGAGACCGAGTTTTTCGCTGGCTGCTGCTCGATCCTCGGGGCGCCCCGGCGAAGGAGATTGCCGCCGGCGATCCTCAGAAGCTCAACATGACGGCATCGGTGCTCATCGCCGGTGAGCTGCATGGCCTCGGCACCACCACGGCAGGTGGCCGGAAGCCTGAGTTTCGATTCCTCAGGGTCCGGCTCGAGCCGCTTTCGGTCCTCGAGGTCGGCGAGACGATCGAAAGCAAGGCCCCGGAGATGGATTTTCACGGGATTCAAGGGAGCACCGTTGCCGAGGCGAGCGGGCGGCCGTTCGTGCTGCGTTTCACTGAGCCGCCCCGCATCGAGAGGCTCTGGCCCTCGAAAGCCCTGAAGGCATTCCCGCAGGGTTTTGCCTCCCTTCCGAGCTTGCCGACACGTACCGGTCCCGGCGAGGCCCAGCAGCAGCGGTACGACGCGCTCGAGAAGGCGAGGCTGCCCGTGGCGCTCCTCGGACAGGCGGGAACGCTGTTCGTCATCACTCGCGAGCCGGAGGGAGCCGGCCGCACTCGCTGGCTCGCCCATCGGGTCGACCCCGAGCTCGATCGTCTCGTGGCGACGGTCCGGCTTCCGACGCACGCGCCGCAGCTCTTGATCACCCCGGGGCCCAGGAACTGGGCAATCCTCGAGGAGACCTCGCTCACGGCGGAGGGCTTCAACACCCTCGAGAGCGTTCTCCTAGTCCCCGCCCCGTGGTTTACCTCCGCCGACTCACCCTTGAAGGCCCTCGAGAGCGAGCTGAAGTGCCTGCCCCTCGCAACCGCCCGGTAGTCCCGGCGGCACTCCTCGGCGGAGGGCCGCTCACGAGGCTCTCGATTCTCCTGGCGCTTCCCTGGCTGCTGAGCTCCGCGGCACCGATCGAGGTTTCCCGACAGGGTCTGCTGATTCTCGATCCCCAGGGCCAGCCGGTCGAGGGAGCACAGGTTCAGGTGTGGCCGCCCTTCGAAGAGCGCGAGGTGCTCGAGGCGATGGCACCTCCGTTCTTTCGTGGCGAGAGCGGAGCCGGCGGCGAGGTCGCGCTGCAACCTCCTTCACGGAGTGGCTTCCTGCTGGTGGTAGACCATCCTCGCTTCGAGCCCTACTGGTCCGAGCTCGACCCCGCGCTCTGGCGAGCCGGGGTCCGTCTCGCCTCTGGTCGGACCTGGCAGGGCCATCTCGAGGGGACCCAGGGCCTTCGCATCGAGGGGAGGATCTGTGCCTCCTGGGTGCAGCCGCTCGAGCGGTGGCAGCTACGGGTGCCGTGGGAGCGCTGCGCTCCCGTCTCGACCTCCGGCGCCTTCGAGCTCCAGGGGCTGGGTCCAGAGCCTACAAAGGTACGCGCCGAGGTGCCAGGCTGCCTCGTGACCGAGGTCACGATCGATGCCCGCTCACCCGCACCCGGCTTGCGGCTCGAAGCGGGCCAGCCGCTTCGCGGAAAGGTGCTCACGGCGGCAGGCCGAAGGCCCATCCCAGGCGCCGTCGTCGGTGCTGCGGGGAGCGCTTCTGCGAGAGCCGAGGCGGACGGAGGATTCGAGATCGTCGTCCGCGGGCTGCCGGCCACCCTGAGGCTGAGCTCTCCGGGCTTCCGCAGCCGAGAGCTGGCTGTCGGGCCGGAGCAGAGGGACCGAGAGATCGCCGCGCTTCTCGAGCAAGGCGAGAGCCTCAGCTTCTCGCTCGCCGACCCCGCCGCGCGGCCCTTGACGAAGGCCGAGGTGGGCATCGAGCTCGCCGACTCCGGTCAGAGCTGGACCTCCTGGACCGTCCCCGCCACCGCTCAGCCGGACGGTCGATTCTCCGTGGACCTTCCTCGCCCCGGCGAGTACAGGCTGCGGATCTCGGCTGAAGGGCTCCTTCCGCGGCGTCTCGCGAGCTTCTCCGTCGCAGCCGCCGAGGCGCGCGACCTCGGCAACCTGGTGGTCGAGCCTGGAGCCGCGATCCGGGGGAGGGTCGTCGACTCGGTGACGAATGAGCCCGTGGCGGGAGCCGAGGTTGCGTGGATGCCGATGGGCCTGCGCCTACTCAGGACCCTCCAGGACCAGCGGTGGCCTCGCACGCTCGCCGACGCGGAGGGCCGCTTCTCGCTCGCTGGGCTCGCCGGCGGCAGAGCGACAGTCACGCTGCGAAGTACGGGGCATGCCAACCGTCGTCTGGGTGTCGTCCTCGGGCGCGACGAGGTGCAGGATCTGGGCACCGTCTGGGTCGATCGAGGGACCGCGCTTCGCGTGCGGGTGAGGGCCGAGTCCGGAGAGCTCCTCTCCGGTCTGCGGATCGAGGTCTCGGAGGCAGAGCTGGGGCTTCTCGCGCCCTCCGCGACCGCCCACCCCGACGCGCAGGGGGAGGCCCGCCTCCCCGGCCTCGCGCCCGGCCGGTACCGCGTGCAAGTCGTGGCCGAGCATCCGGTGCTGGTCGAAGAGGTCGAGGTGCCCACCGGCGTCGGGGAGCACTGGGTTGACCTCGTCCTACCCTCGAGATCGCTCCGCGGAGTTGTGCTCGAGTCCACGCGGCCCGTGTCAGGAGGATCGGCCACGTTGACCTCCCTTCCCGAGCCGGGCGGGGATCTCGGCAGGACCCAGGTCGTCTTCGAGGGGCGGCGTCAGGCGAAGTTCACGCAGGGGACGACGCCGCAGGTCTTCCGTTCCGCAGTCACCTCCGAGGGGCGCTTCCACTTCGCGGCGGTGCCGCCGGCGATGTACACGTTCGCCTACGAGGACGAGGCAGGGAGCTCGACGCGCCGGCGGGTCCATGTCTCAGCCGAACCATCGAGCGAGATCGAGGTCACGATCGATGGCCGGGACTTGAAAGGACGGGTGATCGACCATCGGACGGCCGAGCCGATCGCCGCCTCGCTCAAAGCCCGCGGGGCGAAGGGATCTCAGCTGGCGGAGGCAAGTGCCGACGCGAATGGATGGTTCACATTGGAGCGCCTTCCCGAGGAGGCGCTGGCTCTCGAGGTGTCCGCGCCAGGCTACGAGAGCCGACTGCTGCCTCTGGAGGACCCGACCGGCCCCGAGATCCTCCGGGAGATCACCCTCGACCGGGCCGCCGCGGGCGAGGTCCTGGTCCGGCTAGTCGACGAGGAGGGCGGCGCGGGCGCGAGCGCGCTGGTCACTCTCCTCGGAGAGGGCGGAGGCCTCGTGGGCTCCCTGCCGGCCGACCGTGAAGGAGCGAGGTCGTTTGCCGGCGTCCCCGCGGGTCGCTACTTCGTGGTGGTGAGCGATCCCGGCGCCGGCCTCGTCGTCTCGGATCGCCTCGAGCTCTCGGGAGGCGGGTCGCTCCGGGTGGAGCTGGAGCTCGGAGTAGGGGCCAAGGTGACTCTCGGATGCGAGGCCGACCGCTGCGGCTCGGCTCCTATCGAGCTCCTTTCGATCCGCCGCGAGGAAGGCCCGGAGTTGACACCGTTCCTTCCTGCTCTGCGTCAGGCGCTTCGCCTGGCCCCAGATGGCCGCCTCCACGCAGGGTTCCTGGGTCCAGGAACCTATCGCTTCGAGCTTCGGGCGAACGGGGAGGACTACTCGGCGACCCTTCGGGTCGACTCGACAGAGCCGAGCCTAGTGCGCCTACGCTAGCGACCGGCTCTCTCCTGCCAAAAGGTGGGTGAGTGCGCCGGTGGGCCATCTAGGCCCAAGGATGCTGCTCTACAGGCTCAATGAGGTTGGCTGCGCATCTGCTCCAGGACCTCGCCGAGCCCCTCCTCCTGGCAACGGTAGTAGAGCCAGCCGGGCTTGTAACCCATCGCGCGGCGCGCTCCTCGAGAGCCCAAACTCTCTCCTCTGGGCTGAGGGCACGATAGGAGCTCCGCTCCAAGGAGCGGAAGATCA
>JBIOXV010000081.1:0-12301 GCA_044869805.1 Thermoanaerobaculia bacterium
ATCGCCCAGGGGGTGGCCCAGGCGCTCTACGAGTTCGCGCAGTACGATGACGGCGGCCAGCTGATGACCGGGAGCATGATGGACTACGCGCTGCCGAAGGCCGCCGACCTGCCGTCATTCGAGACCGACCGCACGGTGACGCCGTCCCCGGTCAACCCCATGGGCATCAAGGGGGCGGGGGAGACCGGGACGATCGCGTCCACGGTGGCGGTGGCCAACGCGGTGATGGACGCGCTCGCTCCCCTCGGGATCTCGCACATCGACCTGCCGCTGACCCCGGCCCGGATCTGGGCGGCCGTCGCGGCGGCCCGGAAGAAGTAAGGTCGGCGATGGGCCAGCTCTACCTGCAGCGCTTCGAGTATCGCGGCGCGATCGACAAGACGACCTTCGACAAGGCGTGGGAAGGCGCCCTCACGACCTTTGCCGAGACCGGCAACTGGGGCGGGGTCGCCAAGGGCGTCACCCACCGACACACCTACGGCACCGGGTGGGGCGGTTATGCCCTCATCGAGGTGGACGATCCCGAGGCGTTCGCCCACTACCAGGCGCACCACAACCAGCACTACGGCCACATCGCGCGGGTCAGCTGGGAGCCGCTCTTCGACATGGATGCAGCCTTCGGCCCCGCGCTGAAGGCGCTGCGGGCCAAGGCTCGATAGGTCAAGGAGGCGTTCATGTATCCGGCGACGTTCGAGTATCACCGACCCGGCAGCGTCGAGGAGGCGGTCCGCCTGCTGGCCAGTCACAAGGACGAGGCCAAGCTGCTGGCCGGCGGCCACAGCCTGATCCCGCTCTTGAAGCAGCGCCTGGCCGCGCCGCCGGCGCTGATCGACATCGGCAGGATTGCCGAGCTCTTCGGCATCAGCGAGGCCGGCGGCAAACTGCGCATCGGGGCCCTGACCCGCCACGCCGCGATCGCCTCCTCCGAGCTGGTCCAGCGCTCCTGCCCGCTACTCTCCGAGGCGGCGGGCAAGATCGGCGATCCCCAGGTGCGCAACCGGGGCACGATCGGCGGCAACGTGGCGCACGCCGACCCGGCCTCGGACCTGCCGGCCGTGCTCGTCGCTCTCGACGCGACGCTTCACCTGCGCGGCCCGTCTGGGCCGCGCCAAGTGCAAGCGTCGTCGTTCTTCACCGACCTCCTGACCACCGACCTCGGCGAGGGCGAGATGCTGACCGCGGTCGAGGTGCCGGTGCTCGACGGGAACACCGGTAGCTGCTACCTCAAGGCCGAGCACCCGGCCTCCGGCTATGCGCTGTGCGGTGCCGCGGCCCTGGTGACCCTCGACGCCGACGGGCGCTGCACGGGAGCCGCCCTGGCTTTCAACGGCATCGCCGCCACGCCGGTAGTGGCCGGCGTCGCCTCGGCGCTCGCCGGCCGTACCCCGGACGACGGCGCCATCGCCGCCGCCGTGGCCGCGCACCTCGCGGTGCCCGACCCGCTGGGTGACGTGCACGCCTCGGGCGAGTACCGGGTGGAGCTCGCCAAGGTGTATGGCCGGCGGGCGTTGGAGCGGGCGCGGGACAGGGCGCGCTCGTGACGATGTCTTCACAGGCTTAGAGTTTCCAGGTGCCGGTTCCGCCTCCCGCACCCGTCCCGTTCCGCTCGGTCGACGAGCTCCTCGCGGGGTTGCGGGGGGCCTCGTACTTCGCCGACCCGGCGCTCGGCACCGCCATCTTCCTGGGGCTCAAGCTCGGCCGGCCGCTGCTGCTCGAGGGCGAGGCCGGGGTGGGCAAGACCGAGGTGGCCAAGGCGTTGGCGGCGGTGCTCGAGCGCCGGCTCATCCGCCTGCAGTGCTACGAGGGGCTGGACCTCGCCTCGGCCGCCTACGAGTGGGACTACGGCCGCCAGCTCCTCGCCATCCGCCTCGCCGAGGCCGAGGCCAAGGAGGGCGGCCACCGCTTCGACGAGCGCCGCGTCGAGCGGCGCATCTTCAGCCGCGAGTTCCTGCTCGAGCGGCCGCTGCTCGCCGCGCTCACTCCCGCGGATGGCGACGCCCCGGTGCTGCTGATCGACGAGATCGACCGCGCCGACGAGGAGTTCGAGGCCTTCCTGCTCGAGGTGCTCTCGGAGTTCCAGATCTCGGTGCCCGAGCTGGGCACCATCCAGGCGCCGGTGGCGCCGGTGGTGATCGTGACCTCGAACCGCACGCGCGAGATCCACGACGCGCTGCGCCGCCGCTGCCTCTACCACTGGCTGGACTTCCCGCCGTTCGAGAAGGAGCTGGAGATCGTGCGCGCCAAGGTGCCGGCCGCCGGCGAGGCCTTGGCGCGGCAGGTGGTGCGCTTCGTCGAGGCGCTGCGCGCCGAGGACCTCTACAAGCGGCCCGGGGTGGCCGAGACCCTGGACTGGGCAGCCGGCCTGGTGGCCCTCGACCGCGAGCGCCTGGCGCCGGAGGCCGTGGAGGCCACGCTCGGCCTGCTGCTCAAGGTGCAGGACGACCTCGAAGCAGTGCGCGGCCGGGTGGTGGAGCGGGCGGTGGCGCGCTCGCTCGAGGAGGGCGTGGGCGCAGGAGTGCCGTGAGCCACCTGCTCGACAACCTGCTGCTTTTCGCTCGCCTGCTGCGCAGCCTGGGGTTCGAGGTGCCGCCGGCGCGATTGGCGCTCCTGGCGCAGGCGCTCGGGCATCTCGACCTCGGGCGCCGCGCCGAGGTCAAGGCCGGGGCGCGGGCGGTGCTCGCCAGCCGCCGCGAGCAGGCAGAGCTCTTCGATCGCGCCTTCGATCTATTTTTTTTGGCTTCGCGCGGCGCGGGGCGGCAGCCGATCGAGATGGGCCGCATCGCGGCGCGGGTGACCAGGCGAAACCAGCAAGCGCTGGCCTCGGAGCTGCGGGGCGCGACGAGCCCGGGCCTGTCCGAGGGTCAGGAGGAGGCCGGTCTCGGGGCGCGGCGCGCCGCCTCGGAGGTCGAGCGCCTGCGGCGCAAGGATTTCGCCGCGCTCACCCCCGAGGAAGAGGCGGCGGTCAAGGGCCTGATCCGTGAGCTGTCGTTCCCGCTCGCCGTGCGCCGCACGCGGCGGCTGCAGCCGAGCGCCGCCGGGACTCGATTCGACCTCCGCGCCACGGTGCGGCGCAGCCTGCGCTATGGGGGCGAGCTCGCCGAGCTGGCGCGGCGGCGGCGCAAGGAGAAGGCGCGTCCGCTGGTGGTGCTGTGCGACGTGTCGGGCTCGATGGAGCCCTACTCGCGGATGCTGCTCGAGCTGCTGTACGTCCTGGGTCGCGGGGGGCTGGCTCGCGGGAGCCGTGGCCCCGGCGCACGTGGCCCCGGCGCACTGGGCCCCGGCAAGAGCGGACAGGGGCGGCGTGAAGTCTTCGCCTTCGGTACCCGGCTGACCTCGATCACTCGCCAGCTCCGCCACCAGCGGGCGGAGCGCGCGTTGCAAGAGGCTACCGCCGCGGTGATGGACTGGGGCGGCGGCACGCGCATCGGTGCCTCGCTCGCCCGCTTCCACCGCGACTGGGCGCGGCGGGTGCTGGGCCAGGGTGCCGTGGTGCTGGTGATCAGCGACGGCTGGGAGCGCGGCGAGCCCGAGCTGCTGGAGCGCGAGGTGGCGCGCCTGGCGCGCTCGTGCGCGCGGCTCATCTGGCTCACGCCGCTGCTCGGCCTGCCCGGCTACGAGCCGCTGACCCGGGGCATCCAGGCGGTGCTGCCGTGGGTGGACGACTTCCTGCCGGTGCACAACCTCGAGAGCCTGGAGGCGCTGGGGAAGGTTCTGGCGGACCTGCCGCGCCGAAGGGCGTAGGACCCGCCCTCGCCCTCGCCTCGGGTGGCTGCTGCGCTCCACTCGGTGACGTTTCGCTTCGCAACCACGCCTCGGCTTTCGCTCGCCCCAGCAGCCCAGCCCGGCGGGGGCCAGGCGCCGAGCGGTCCTTGAGCGCAGCTTTGCCTTTGGGAGCGGAGCGAGAGGAGCGCACCCGAGGCGCCCGGGGCGGGTGGCCTGCAGACGCCGTACAATGCGGCAATGCGCGACGTCCTTCCCGAAATCGAACGCTGGCGCGAGGCCGGCAAGCAGGTGGCGCTCGCCACCGTGGTCAAAGTGTGGGGCTCGGCGCCGCGGCCCGTGGGCTCCAAGATGGCGGCCTCCTCGGCCGGCGACATGGCCGGGTCGGTGTCGGGCGGCTGCGTCGAGGGCGCGGTGCTCGAAGAGGCGGCGAAGGTGCTCGCCGCGGGCCAGCCCAAGCTGCTCTCCTTCGGAGTCAGCGACGAGCAGGCATGGTCGGTGGGGCTTTCGTGCGGTGGCAAGATCCAGGTCTTCGTCGAGCCCCTGGAGTGAGAGCCGATGGATAGGCCCGCTCGCGACGGTTTCTTCACCCGCTCTGAGTCTCCCCTGCTGGGTGGAACCCCGTGAAGAGCGAGGTCTTCCATGCCCTTCGCGACTCGCTCGACGGCGAGCGGCTCTGCGCCCTGGCCACGGTGGTCGCCGGGCCCGGCCTCGGTGCCGAGCGGCTGCTGTGGCCGGGCGGCCGCACGTTGGGCAGCCTGGGCACGGCCGAGCTCGACGCCGAAGTGGACGCCGCGTCGCGCGGCCCGTTCACGACGCTGCGGAGCGACCGGCTGAGCCTGACCTCACGAGGCGAGCCGGTCGAGGTCTTCCTCGAGGTCTACGCTCCGCCACCCCAGCTCGTGGTGATCGGCGCCGTACACGCCGCGATCGCCCTGGTCGCCTTCGCCAACGCCCTCGGCTACCGCACCATCGTCGTCGACCCGCGCGGCGCGTTCGCCACCGCGGAACGCTTCGCCCACGCCCATCGCCTGATCGCCGAGTGGCCGCAGGAGGCGTTCGCCGGGATCAACTTCCACCAGCGCACGGCGGTGGCTTTTTTGTCGCACGATCTGAAGCTCGACCTGCCGGCGCTGCGGATCGTGCTGCGCAGCCCGGCCGGCTACGTCGGCGCGCTGGGCTCGAAGAAGACGCACGGCAAGCGCGTCGCGGCGCTCACCGAGGAAGGGTTCAGCGAGGAAGAGATCGGCCGCATCCGCTCGCCGATCGGCCTGCCGCTGGGAGGGCGGGCGCCGGAGGAGATCGCACTGGCGGTAATGGCGGAGATCGTGGCGGTGGCGAACGGAGCCGCCCTGGGAAGGCCAAGCCAAGGCTGAGCGAAGAGTAGATTCCCGCTTTCGCGGGAATCCATCCGCCCTGCTACGCCTCGACCCGCTCGAGGTCGCCGAAGCCGACCAGCTTCCGCCGCTCCTCGTCCCACAGCTTGAGGCGCGCCGTCCTGAGGCTCTCGCCGATCGTCAGGCGGGTGACGTGCTGCAGCTCCGGCACCTGCTCCATGCACTCCCGCAGCCGGTAGTTGGGGATGCGGCTCGCGAGGTGGTGGATGTGGTGATAGCCAATGTTGCCCGAGAACCAGTGCAGCCAGCGGGGGAGGTCGTAGAACGAGGCGCCTTCGAGGCTCGCGGCGTGGAAGCTCCACTCCGGGTGGTCGCGCCAGTAGGTGTCCTCGAACTGGTGCTGCACGTAGAACAGCCACACGCCGATGGTGCCGCTGACCAGCGTTATCGGGAGCTGCACCGCGAGGAAGCTTCCGAGCCCGATGGTCCACATCCCCAGCGCCACCACGGCGGCGATCGCCAGATTGGTCCACAGGATGCTCGCCCACTCCTTCTTCCAGCCCGGCGGCGTGTCGAGCGGCAGCCGGTGCTTGACAATGAACTGGTAGGCCGGGCCGATCACGAAGAGGGTGACGGGGTTGCGGTACAGGCGGTAGCGGAACCGCTTCCAGAGCGGCAGCGCTCGATACTCGCGGACGGTGAGCGTGTGGATGTCGCCGAACTCGCGGTTGTCGAGGTCGCCGGAGGTGGCGTGGTGGATCGAGTGCGTGCGCCGCCAGTAGTGGTAAGGAGTCAGCGTCACGATGCCGAGCAGGAAGCCCACCACGTGGTTGGCGCGCGCCGAGCGGAAGAACGAGCCGTGGCCGCAGTCGTGCTGGATGATGAACAGCCGCATCAGCATGCAGGCGGCCGGCAGCGCGAGCACCAGCGTCAGCGCATAGGAGACGTCGAGGCTCCACAGCATCGCGGCCCACAGCAAGGCGAACAGCGCCACGCTGTTGGCGAGCTGGAAGACGCTCTTCCACAGCACGGGCTCCTTGTAAGGGGCGAGGATCTCGTTCCACGACCGCGCCTGGGCTCCGGTTTCCGGGGTCGACATCGAAAGGCCTTTCTGAGTGGTTGGCTGATCTGAGGTGTACGGCAAGGTGTCTGAGCTGCCAAGAGCAGGCTAGCACGGCATTTGGGGGCTGGCGCTTGATAGCATCAGTCCGTACAGATTCCTGACATTTTCCGACTGCCGCGAGACACCACCATGACAGACCGCGCCGTTCTCGACGTCACCGCCGAGCCCACCACGCTCGACCTGGGCTTCGTCCGCGCCCAGTTCCCGGCGCTCGCAGCGGGCGATTGGGCGCTGTTCGACAACGCCGGTGGCAGCGTGCCGCCACGCACCGTGATCGACCGCGTGGCGCGGTACATGTCCGGCTACGGCGTGCAGCTCGGTGCCTCCTACCCACTGTCGGCCGCGGCGTCGGAGCTGGTAGCCGCCGGACGCCGGGCCGCGGCGACGCTGGTGAATGCCGGGCCCGACGAGGTGGTGCTCGGCGCCTCGACCACCATGAACACCTTCACCCTGGCGCGCGCCATCGCGCCGTGGTTTCGGCCCGGCGACGAGCTGGTGGTCACCAACCTCGACCACGAGGCCAACATCGGCTCCTGGCGGCGGCTCGAAGAGGGCGGGGTGGTGGTGAAGGAGTGGCGCCTGCGGCCGGAGAGCGCGGCGCTCGAGATCGAGGACCTGGAGGCGCTGCTGACCGAGCGCACGCGGCTGGTGTGCTTCACCCAGTGCGCCAACGTCACCGGCCGCGTGCTCGACGTCGCGGCCGTCTGCCGCCGCGTGCACCAGACGGGCGCCCTGGCGCTGGTCGACGGCGTGGCCTATGCGCCCCATCGCCGCGTCGACGTCAAGGCCATCGATGCCGACTTCTACCTGGTCAGCCTGTACAAGGTCTTCGGCCCGCACGTCGGGCTGCTCTACGGCAAGCGCGAGCACCTGCTACGGGCCCGCAACATCAACCACTTTTTCTTCGGCGAGGACGAAGTGCCCTACAAGCTGCAGCCGGGCAACGTCAACCACGAGCTGACCGCGTCCCTGCCTGGGATCCTGGAATACCTGGACTCCGTGGACCGCCGTCACTTCGCGGTCGAGGAACCGGATGCGGGGCGGCGCCTGGAGCGCACCTTCGGCCTCTTGGAGCGCCACGAAGAGGCGCTCGCCGCGCCACTCATCGAGTTCCTCGCCCACCGCCGCGGCGTGCGCATCGTGGGGCCCGCGACCGCGGACCGCGCGGTGCGGGTGCCGACCATCGCCTTCGCCGCCCTCGGCCGCGACGCGGCCGAGATCCCGCCGCGGCTCGACGAGCGGCGGCTGGCGGTGCGCTTCGGCCACTTCTACTCCTACCGGGCCATGCAGGCGCTGGGCCTCGCCGACGCCAACGGCGTGGTGCGTGCCAGCCTGGCGCATTACAACACGCCCGAGGAGGTGGCGCGGCTGATCCAGGCGCTGGACGAAGTCCTGTAGCCCGCGGCGGTGTCTCCTTCGCGGCTGCGCCCCGCACTGCTGAAAGGGGAGGTTCACCCACCCTACGCGGCGCCCCGGCGCCGCCGCCGAAAGGAGAATGGCCGATGTTGAAGCTCGTTCGCTCGCTGTTTGCCCGCCGGGCCGTGGCTCTGGTCCTGACCTTCGCCGCGGTCGCCGCCGCCTCTGCCTTCGTCACTCCCGAGCCCTCGGAAGCCGGGGGGATCGGGCGCTGCGGCCTCGAGTTCATCTACTACGACAGCAGCTTCACCGAGGTCGTGGGCTATCGCGCCTACGAGCCGGAGGAGTGCGGCTGCACGCTGTACTCGTGGGGCAGCGTCACGCCCTGGCGGGAGATCTACGACTTCTTCTGCTAGGCAGCAAGACCTGCTGCGCGGTCGAGCTGCCGTGTCGCGGGCCCTCCCGGCAATCCTCACATCCTCGGACTAGGTCCCGAGGCTGAGGTCGGGTCCTAAGTCCCGATTGCTCCGAGGCTTCTGGAGATCGACTCCCGGAGCCTCGGTAGCCCCCGGCCTTCTTCATCAATCGCACACCGGTTCGGTAGGCAAGGGGAGGGTCCTGAAGCTATGGCCTCCTCCTACTTGCCACAGCGGACTCGCCTGGGAGGCAGTTTGGCGACAGCCAATCTGCCGGGCGGGGCCGGTTTTGCCACGAACGCAGCAACGGGCGAAGCCGGTTGCGGGCCCTACAGGGACGAGCCGAGTGGGCCGACACCCTCGAAGCGGAGGACTATCGTTGAGGCGGGGCGAGGTGTGGTGGGCAGACCTTGGCGCCTACCGCCCCCGTGAGCAGACCGGCCGTCGCCCTGTGATCATTTGGCAGGGCGACGCACTCGAGCCGCGGATACGTGCCCGCACGCAGATGGAACTCGCAGAGCTTGAGCTGGCGACCGACGAAGCTCTCGGCCGCATCGAACCCAAAGAGCCCGTTTGAGAGGTGCGACGTCCGGCATCAGTGGCGGCGCGCAGCGCCGTCCGCTGCATGCCGTTGTTGGGCGGCGCCACAGCTGGATGGACCTCGTCGATACCTGACAGTTCGAGGCAGGTCCTCACTTTGTGCCGATGCCGATGTTCACAGGGTTGGTCAGTTTGGCGCCATCGCCGCGACCAGCGCGCCCGCGAACGATCTTCTCCAGCGTCTGCTGAACCACACCTCTCTCGTCGTTGGTCAGATTCAGCATGCCGCCGAGCACCGTCTCGACGATCGGGTTGCTCCACACCAGCCACTCCCACAGATCCTTTCCGGTCCTATGCTCCGTGGTCTCGGTGATGGTCTCGACCTTCACGTTCCTCAATCCTGCCGCGGAGAGCTCCTCGCGCAGCCTGGCCGGGTCCGCGAGCTGGAACTCGAGCGGTGGAGGATCCATCGGCGGGCCGTCGAAGGCCGGGCGGACCGACCGGACGGCGCTGATGAGGAACCCGAGGAACTCGATCGCATGCGGGTCGCCATATGCATGGAGCAGCAGGCGGCCACGGGGCTTGACGACGCGCGCCATCTCGCTGATGCCCTTGCGCATGTCGGGGAACAGCATGACGCCGAACTGCGATCCGGCAATGTCGAAGCTGTTGTCGTCCAGTTCGAGCGCGTGGCCATCCATGACCCGCGTCTCTATGGTCAGGCCCTCCTTACGTGCGCGTGCTACGAGAAGTTCGAGCATGGCGGGCGACTGGTCGATTGCGAGTACCTGCGCGCCGAGGCGCGCTGCCGGGATAGCGAGGGCGCCGCTGCCGGCGGCCACGTCGAGAAATCGCATTCCCGAGCGCAGGCCGGCACGCCGCAGACCTTCGCTGGCGATCCACATCTGGCTAGGCGTGTTGGTCTTATCGTAACCTGACGCGATGTTGTCCCATGCCGCCCGCGTGTCCAGATTCGGAGTGATCACCGCTGGGTTCCCTTTCGAATTGACGAGCGTGGCGCGCAGGGCTACCACGAACGCCTCGGGCTGCTCCATCGGCGGATCGTCGCCGGCGTCCTCGATCACGTGCAAGGGCCATCCATAGCGGGTGCTGGCGGCGTGGGCGATCGGCAATTGCGTCGCGAGATCGTGACGACCCCAGATGAGGCTCGTGGGAACGGCAATTCGTGCCAGGTCCGCTGGCGGAATTGCCGGCATCCCGAACTGCTCCATGAGGCCTTGCTGAGTGGCTTGCAGTCCTGGCGTACCGGCACGGTCCAGGTTGTACGCCTTGATCCACTCCCAACGCTCCCCCATTCGAGTGCGCATGGCGTCGAGATCGAAGGCGCAACGCCTCCAGAGACGGTCGTGCGTCTCTTCCGTCGGTCCCGCGACGAATTCAGTCAGCGCCAACCCAAACTCGGGTGCCGGCTGGAACGCCGCCAGACCAAGCGCGTCCACGAGCACGAGCCTGCTGAGGCGCTCGCCGCGCGCACTGGCGAAGCGGGCCGCGATGGCGCCGCCGAGAATCTGACCCACCAGCGTCGGAGGCGTCGGGCAGGTGCACTCGATGAGATCGTCGAGCCACGCGAGGATGCGCTCCACGTCTAGCGGGCGGTCGATGACCTCGGAGGTGCCGTGCCCCGGCAGATCAGGGACGATCACACGATGCGTTGTCACCAGATCCGGGATCACACGCAGCCACTTGGCCGCATATTCACCTGGTCCGTGCAACAGGACGACCGGGGGTCCGTCACCGCCCTCCAACACGGCAGTCGACAAGCCGTTGAGTTTCAGCCGTCGCTCCGTGACAGGCAGTTCCGCCAGCAGTCGTTCGCGAGTGTCCTTGGCTGAAGGCGGTCGGCTGCCGCGCTGCTGCCTCCCCTTCTGATCCGTGATGCAAATGTGGGACTTCGCCATAGTATCCTCCTCGCTCGTTCCGCGAAACTGAAGAGTTCCGCACCCGAAGCTTGCGACAGGAGCCCAAGGCCGCGCTTCGGCGAAACCACCCAATCTGCGCCATCTGGCGGCGTGGGTAGTTTCCCCCGGGGTCAGAGCCGTGAGAGGAGTTTGTGGTCGTAAGCGTAGGCCGTGGCGACGGCCCGCGAAGGGACGTTGAGCTTGCTAAAGATGTTGCTCACGTGCCTGTCAATCGTCCGCTCGCTCAAGAACAACTCGGTCGCGATGGCCTTGTTGGTCTTGCCGGCGGCGATCAGGCGGAGGACCTGAAGCTCGCGGCCTGTTAGACCGTGGCGTTGCGTCGAAGCCGCACTCTTGCCGAGCGCGTCGAGATGAGCGAGCGCCGGCGCGGCTCCTAACCGTTCGAATACGCCTCTGGCCGCGTCCAGTTCGAGCGCGCCTGTGTCGTCGTCTCCGAGTGAGCGGCACGCCAGTCCCATCAGCACGCGCACGCGTGCGGCCTCGTAAGGCGCGTCGACTTGTCGCCACACTTCGAACGCGCGACGCAGTGGGCCGAGCGCGGCCTGAGCGTCGCCTTCGGCTAAGTCGACGGCACCTCGCGTCTGCGCAGCCATCGCTCGCACCACGTCTGTGTCGAACTGCTCTGCGATTCCCTCTAACTCGCGGGAGGCGCTGCGAGCTTCCTGGATCTCGCCGGTGGCCAGCATGATCTCGACGTGCGCAGGTAGCAGCCTCGCGCGAAGCAGCGGGTTGGTCTCTGCGGTCACGACGCGGCGGATCGCCGCGCAGGCGGCGTCGGCGCGTCCTTGGACCAGCCGTAGCAGGGCAAGTCCCGGCTGTGGTTCCCATCCCAATCGGCTCGCGCTTCGATACGCCTCCTCGGCCGCCGCGAACTCTCCGCGCAGGCGGTGTATCTCTGCTTGCCGATAGAACGCCGTGGCAGGAGGCTCTGGGATGACGCCGGGGGAGGAGCGCTCGCAGGCGCGGCACGCCTCAGCGAGCGCGTCCGACCAGGCGCCATGGAACTGCATGATCTCGGCACGATGCACGAGACATGTACCGGTGAAGGCGACCATCTCGGGCTGCTGCTCACACCAGCGGTTCAACGCAGAAGTCCACTCGTGAGCACGACTCAGCGCAAATACCTCCTGGCAGGCTTCGATCACGCTGCAATAGACCAGACCCGTGACGATCGGCGAGAGTTCTCCCCCGACAACGGCGAGCATCGCATCGTCGAGAAGCGCGAGCCCGGCTCGGACCCGCCCTTCCTGGATGAGAACTCGGCCCTGGAGATGGCGCGCGAGGGCGACCAAATCTGGGTCTCCAAAACGATCGCCGATCTCGACAGCGCCGGCCGCAGCAGTGTGCGCGGCATCACGATCGCCTTCAGCGAGATGTTGCTCAGCGACCGGGAGCTGCAAATAGCCGTGCTCCACGCAGTCACAGCCCTCAATAACCCGGCGCGCGCGTGCGAGCCATCCGGTCGCCTGCCCCGTCTCGCCTCGAAGCAGCAGAGTGAGGCCCAACCAGAAGGCACAGCGGGCGGCGCTCGGCGGGGCGCCGGCCTGCACATGTGCATGATAAGCACGATCCAGAAACCCGTGAAAGTCGCGGTCTCGACCGATCAGGTACGCCGATGTCGCCAGCAGTTCGAGATCGTCGATTCCGAGGGGAGTCGTCTGGTCTGCGACCGCGAGTGCTTGGTAGGCATTACCCCACGCCCGACGTTGGTAGGCCTCGCGACCCTGTTTGAGTTGCTCGAGCATGCCTTCGATCCACGCTTGAGCCGGCTCGTTGCCGGTCAAGACCCATTTCCTGCGCCGGTTTGGTTCACGCCGCCCAACGTCGCGCATCAGCGGCGGAGCAAAGTGGCGGGCGATTTGCGCAAGC
>JBIOXV010000082.1:0-71451 GCA_044869805.1 Thermoanaerobaculia bacterium
CTCTTCACCCAGGGCACCTACGTCATGCCGCTCGGGCGCACCGGGGTGCTGGCGGCGAGCCTGCGCCTGGGCGGCATCCAGCCGATCCGCAAGGCGGCCGCGGACCCGGTGCTCGACCCCTCGCTGCCGTCCGCCAGGGTGTCGATCTCGGAGCGCTTCTTCTCGGGCGGCGTCACCAGCCACCGCGCCTTCGACCTCGACGAGGTGGGCATCGTCGGCGAGACCATCCTGCCGCTCGAGAACGCCGACGGCCAGGTGGTGTTCACCCCGGTGGGCGGCAACGGCCTCGGCCTGCTCAACCTCGACTGGCGGTTCCCGATCGCCGGCGCGATCGGTGGGGTGGTGTTCTTCGATGCCGGCAACGTGTGGATCGACTGGCGCGACATCGACCCCGGCGAGGCGCGGCTCGGTGCCGGCGCCGGCGTGCGCTACGCCTCGCCGATCGGCCCCATCTTCGGGGGCATCGCCTTCAAGCTCGACCGCGAGCCGTTCGAGGACGAATGGGAGATCGTGTTCTCGATCGGCAACCCGTTCTAAGATCGGCCCATGAGCACTCTCCCCCTCGAGCCCGGCCTGGCCTCGGTCGAGCAAGCCCTCGAGCGCTTTCGGGCCGGCGGCATGGTGATCCTGATCGACGACGAGGACCGCGAGAACGAGGGCGACCTGGCGATCGCGGCCGAGAAGGTCACCCCCGAAGCGATCAACTTCATGGCCCGCCACGGCCGCGGGCTGATCTGCCTGTCTTTGACCCCCGAGCGCTGCGACGAGCTCAAGCTGCCGCCGATGGTGGGCGAGAACACCTCGGTGTTCGGCACCGCCTTCACGGTGTCGATCGAGGCCCGCGGGCGGACCACCACCGGCATCTCCGCCGCGGACCGCGCGGCAACCATCCTCGCCGCCGTGCACCCGGCGACCCGGCCCGAGGACCTCCTGCGGCCCGGCCACATCTTCCCGCTGCGCTCCCGCGCCGGCGGCGTGCTCGCCCGCGGCGGCCAGACCGAGGCCTCGGTGGACCTGGCACGCCTCGCCGGCCTGACGCCCGCGGGGGTGATCTGTGAGGTGATGAAGGAAGACGGCACCATGGCGCGGCTGCCGGACCTGGCCGCCTTCGGCCGCGACCACGATCTGCCGCTGGTCGCCGTCTCCGACCTGGTGGCCTACCGGCTGGCCCGCGAGACGGTGATCACCCGCCTCGCCTCCCCCACCCTGCCCACGCGCTGGGGCACCTTCCGGCTGGACGCCTATCGCGCCCTCTACACCGGCGAGGAGCACCTGGCCCTGGTCGCCGGCGAGGTGGACAAGGGCGGGCCGGTGCTGACCCGTGTCCACAGCCAGTGCCTGACCGGCGACCTCTTCGGCTCCGCCCGCTGCGACTGCGGCAGCCAGCTCGAGCAGGCGCTCGCCGAGATCGGCCGCGAGGGCCGCGGAGTGCTGATCTACCTGCTGCAGGAGGGGCGCGGCATCGGCCTGATCAACAAGCTCAAGGCCTACGAGCTGCAAGAGGCCGGGCACGACACGGTGGAGGCCAACGAGAAGCTGGGCTTCCGGGCCGACCAGCGCGACTACGCGCTGGCGGCGCAGATCCTGCGCTACTTGGGCGTGTCCAGCGTGCGGCTGATGACCAACAACCCGGCCAAGAGCGACGCGCTGGTGCGCTACGGAATCGAGGTGGTCGACCGCCTGCCGCTCGAAGTACCGCCCACCGACTCGACGCGCGACTATCTGCGCGTGAAGCGCGACAAGCTGGGGCATCTGCTGCAGCTCGTGTAGGAAGGTCTACGCCACTGCTCCTCGGCGAGGTGCGGGTCTTTCACCGGGCCGCACCCGTCTCCGAGCACCGACCGAGGCGCCGTCGCCAGCATCCGCAAAGGGTTGGAGCAACACGGAGTCGAGCCATGAGCCTCATGACCGTGGACGGTTACCGCGCCAAGATCGAGTATGACCCGGAGCTCGACCAGTTCCGTGGCGAGATCCTGGGTCTCAACGGCGGAGCGGACTTCTACGGCAAGAGCCCCAAGGAGCTCCGCACGGAGTTCCGGAAGTCTCTGAAGGTCTTCCTCGAGGTCTGCCGGGAAAAGGGCATCGAGCCCCGGCGCAGCTTCTCGGGCAGGTTCAATCTCCGGATCCCGGCGGACCTGCACGAGAAGCTGGCAATTGCAGCAGAGGCCGAGGGCAAGAGCCTCAACACGGTAGTCCAAGAGGCGTTGCGGGAGCGCGTCGCGTAGGGGTCGTGGTGAGGCCGCCCTGAAAATCCTCCTCGCCGTCAGCCGCTGGCCCTGGCCCCCACGGCGGGGGGACCAGCTCCGGGCCGTGCAGTGGATCGAGCTGCTCGGCCCACGACACGAGCTGACGCTCCTCGTACCGGAACCCGGCCCTGGGGTCGCGCCGGCGCCGGCCGGGCTGCCATGCCGGCTTTCGACCTACCGGCCCCCGCGCCCGCTCGGCCGGGCCGCGGGAGTGCTCGCGGCCGCCGCCTCCGGCCGGCCGCTCCAGAGCGGGCTCTTCGCAAGCCGCGATCTCGCGGCCCGGCTCGCTGAGCTCAGCTCCCGCGCGGACGTAGTCGCCCTCCAGCTCGTGCGCCTCGCCGCGTACCTGCCGGCGGTGGCGGGCTCGCCCCTGGTGGTCGACTTCATCGACAGCCTGGCCCTCAACTTCGAGACCCGGGCGGCCCGGGACCGGCCCTGGCTCGTGCCCCTGCTGCGCGCCGAGGGGGCGCGGCTCGCGCGCTGGGAAGGGCGGATGCTCGGCCGGGCCGGCCGGGGGCTGGTGGTCTGCCGCCGCGACCGGGAGGCCATGGCCTCCCGCCTGCCGGCCGGGCTCGCCGAACGGCTCGCGGTCGTGCCGCTGGCCTTCACTGGCGGGACCGAGGCGCCGCCGGCTTCGGCGCCGAGCCGGCCGCGCCTGATCTTCACCGGCAATCTGGGCTACTTCCCCAACCTGGACGCCGCCCGCTGGCTGGTCCAGGAGCTATGGCCCCGGCTGTCGCGGGCCGTGCCGAGTGTCGAGCTCACCATCGCGGGGGACCGGCCCCCGGCGAGCCTGCTCGCGGCCGCCCGCCGCGCCGGGGTGGCGATCGAAGCCGCGCCGTCCGACCTCGAGCCGCTGCTGGCCGGCGCCACGGCGTCGCTGGCGCCGCTCGCCTGCGGCTCCGGCCTGCCGCTCAAGATCCTCGAGGCCTGGCGGCTCGGCGTGCCGGTGGTGGCGAGCCCCTGGGCGGCCGCGGGTACCACCGCCGAGCCGGGCCGCGACCTGCTGGTCGCCGAAGCGCCCGACGAGTGGGTGGAGGCGATCGCCCGGCTGGTCGAGAGCCCCACCGAACGCCAGCGCCTGGCCGCGGCCGGCCGCGAGCGGCTGGCGGCGGACTACTCGCCGGAGAGGGTCGCGGAAGCCCTCGAGATCTCGCTCGCGGTCCGCTTGTAGGGGCGGCCCCTGTTGCCGCCCCTGGCCGGAGGGCGGGCACGAGGCCCGCCCCTACAGGAGAAGGCCACCTTCCTTGGCCCTTGACAGGCCCTCGCGCAGCCCTCTACACTGTTAGCACTCTCCGCTGACGAGTGCTAACCACGTCGGCGGTGGATTCCTACAACCTTCGTAGTTCCCGTAGGTTATATCTACCCGCAAAGGAGGAGTTTTCCGTGAACATCCGTCCCCTGAACGACCGCGTGGTGGTCAAGCGCATCGAGGCCCAGGAAGAGGTCCGTGGCGGGATCATCATCCCGGACACCGCCAAGGAGAAGCCGCAGGAGGCCGAGGTCATCGCCGTCGGCCCCGGCAAGCTGAATGACGACGGGAAGCGCACGCCCATCGACGTCAAGGCCGGCGATCGCGTTCTCATCGGCAAGTACTCGGGCAGCGAGATCAAGGTCGGCGACAACGACTACGTGATCCTGCGCGAGGACGAGATCCTGGCCGTCGTCGAGAAGTAGCACCCCCAACCGAGACCTCATCCCTTCCAGGAGGCATAGAAGAACATGGCCAAGCAGATCACCTACTCCGAGGACGCGCGCGCCGCGATCCTGCGCGGAGTCAACAAGCTCGCCGACGCGGTCAAGGTGACCCTCGGCCCCAAGGGCCGCAACGTGGTCATCGAGAAGAAGTTCGGCTCGCCCTCGATCACCAAGGACGGCGTCACCGTCGCCAAGGAGATCGAGCTCAAGGACCCGCTCGAGAACATGGGCGCGCAGATGGTGCGCGAGGTCGCTTCCAAGACCTCGGACGTGGCCGGCGACGGCACCACCACCGCCACCGTCCTCGCCCAGGCCATCTACCGCGAGGGCTCCAAGGTCGTCTCCGCCGGCGCCAACCCGATGGAGGTCAAGCGCGGCATCGAGCTCGCCGTCAAGGCCGCCGTCGAGGCGATCGACAAGCTCTCCAAGCCGGTCGAGGGCAAGGACATCGCCCACGTCGGCACCATCTCCGCCAACAACGACGAGGAGATCGGCAAGATCATCGCCGAGGCGATGGAGAAGGTGGGCAAGGACGGCGTGATCACCGTCGAGGAAGCGCGCGGCATGGAGACCACCCTCGAGGTGGTCGAGGGCATGCAGTTCGACCGCGGCTACCTCTCGCCCTACTTCGTCACCGACGCCGAGCGCATGGAAGTGAACCTCGAGAACGTCAAGATCCTCCTCCACGAGAAGAAGATCAGCTCGATGAAGGACCTGCTGCCGGTGCTCGAGCAGACCGCCCGCCAGGGCCGGCCGCTGCTGATCATCGCCGAGGACATCGAGGGCGAGGCGCTCGCCACCCTGGTGGTCAACAAGCTGCGCGGCACCCTGCACGTGGCCGCGGTCAAGGCGCCGGGCTTCGGCGACCGCCGCAAGGCCATGCTCGAGGACATCGGCATCCTGACCGGCGGCCGGGTGATCACCGAGGATCTGGGCATCAAGCTCGAGAACGTGAAGTGGGAGGACCTCGGCGAAGCCAAGAAGGTGACCATCACCAAGGACGAGACCACCATCGTCACCGACTCGGACAACCGCGAGCGCCGCGAGGGGATCGCCGGCCGCGTCAAGCAGATCCGCAACCAGATCGAGGAGACCACCTCGGACTACGACCGCGAGAAGCTGCAGGAGCGCCTCGCCAAGCTGGTCGGCGGCGTGGCGGTGATCAAGGTCGGCGCCGCCACCGAGACCGAGATGAAGGAGAAGAAGGCGCGCGTCGAGGACGCCATGCACGCCACCAAGGCGGCGGTCGAGGAGGGCATCGTCGCCGGCGGCGGCATCGCCCTGCTGCGCGCCATCCCGGCGGTCGACAAGGTGCAGGCCGAGGGCGACGTCAAGGTCGGCGTCAACATCGTGCGGCGCGCGCTCGAAGAGCCGGCTCGCCAGATCGCCAACAACGCCGGCGCCGAGGGCTCGGTGATCGTGCGCGACATGCTCGCCGCCAAGGGCAACAACGGCTACAACGCCGCCAGCGGCAAGATGGAGGATCTGGTGGCGTCCGGCGTCATCGACCCCGCCAAGGTCGCCAAGACGGCGCTGTTCAACGCCGCCTCCATCGCCGGCCTGATGCTCACCACCGAGGCCCTGATCTCCGAGATCAAGGAAGACGAGAAGGGCGGCGGCGGCGCCCCGGGCGGCATGGGTGGCATGGGCGGCGGGATGGACTACTAACTAGTCCGAAGGCGCCCGGTTCGCCGGTCGCAGCTTCCTTTGGATTCAGTGTTCACCGGCCCGGGGCAACCCGGGCCGGTTTGTTCTTGGGCTACCGGCTTGAGGCCGCTCCTTACGCTGCGGTATCCTTTTGTAAGGAGGCCTCAATGGCTCGGTCGACGATCACCACCAAGAACCAGACCACCGTGCCCAAAGACGTGCGGGAACGACTTGGCGTCGGACCTTCGGACGTGCTGGTCTGGGAGGTCGAGGGCAACACGGTCCGAGTGTCGCCCGGCTCGCCTGCCTTCCTGCGCCACCGCGGAGCGATCCGCGTCGGTCCCGGCTCCGTCGTCGAGGACGTGAAGCGCGCCAGGGAGCTGCGGGGCAAGGAGCGCTGGTGACCCAGGTCCTGGTCGATACCAACGTCCTGGTTTCATTCCTCACGGATCGCAACCCTCAGCAGCAAGCGCTGGCGGCGGCCCTCTTCGAGCAGGCCGCGGCCGGAGAGCACGAGATCCTCGTTCACCAGATGGTGCTCGTCGAGGTCGTCTTTGTCCTCGGCAGGTTGTACAGCGTCCCGCCCGAGCAGATCACGCTCTACCTGCAGGATCTCCTCCGCGCGCCGGGAGTTTCGATCCTGGCGGAGCTCTCGTGGTCGCGGCTCCTGGAGCTGTGGCCGGGAAGGATGGCTGCCTTCACCGACGCTGCCCTGGCCGCAGTGGCTCGTGACCTGCGAGGTGTCGCTGTTGCAACCTTCGACCAGGGCCTTACTCGATCACTGGAAAAGCTCGGCGTGAAGCGGCACTGGCCGGGGTGAAGTGGCCACGGTTTCGAGTCAGAGAAGCGAGATAAGGTTGGTCCAGCGATGAAGCTCAAAGTGGTCGTGCACGAGGCTGAGGAAGGCGGTTACTGGGCCGAGGTGCCGGCGATCCCCGGCTGCGCCACGCAGGGCGAAACCTTCGAGGAGCTGCTCCAGAATCTCTACGAGGCGGTCGAGGGCTGCCTGTCGGTCGATCCAGAAGTCGGCTCAGCCCCAATCCATCGAGAGCTTGCGCTCGTGGGCCATGCAGTCGCGGAGGTAGAGATTGATCAGGTTTTGGTAGGGGATGCCCGTCTCCTCCGCCATGCGTTTGAAGTAGGTGAGCACGTCCTCCCCGAGCCGGATCGTCACCTGCTTCTTGAGCCGCCGGGCGTAGGGGTTCTTGCGCCCGGCCATGGCGGAAAAGTCGTACTCGGCTCTCATCGGCGGTGCTCCCAGTAGTTGCGGTGCTCGCGTTTCGTCGCCGCGCGGGCGGAGATGATGCGGATGGCTTCCTCGTGGCCCCGGAGGCAGTGAACCACCAACAGGACCCGAGGCCGGTGGCTCATTCCCAGGATCAGGAACCGCTCTTCCACGAGAGAGTGGTCCGGGTCGTCGTAAACCATCGCCTCTTCGTCGAAGAAGACCGAACGCGCCTCCTCGAACGACACCCCGTGCTTGCGCTGGTTGGCCGCGTCCTTCCGAGGGCTCCACTCGAAGTGCATCCACGGCCTCCCCCGCTACGACACACTACAGTGTATTGCCGGCAACGACGGCTGGCAAGAGGCTCGCGAGGGCGGCAAGTGGCCGGGCAACGGGCGAACGAGTCTGGTCAGGGTGGCACCGTTCGGCAGGCGCCCGCGAGCTGCCACCGACTACCCCTGGAAACTGCCAGGCACGACGCCCCAATTGTCATCCCGAGCGCAGCGAGGGATCTGGGAGGGCCGGGATCGAGGCCGCTCGGGGCCAGCCCCCGCCCAGGTCCCTTCACTGCTCTCAGGGCGGGCCTTCGCTTCGCTCAGGACGACATGCTTGTCGACTTCAGGACTCCGAGGGAGGCAGAGCCTGCGCCTCCTGGGCAGGGAGGAGGTCGCTGAGAGTGGAGGGATCTTCGAGGCCGCGGAGGATGGCTTCGAGGATCATGGCCTGATCCAGCTTGAGATCACTGAGAAGTGCCTCTTCCTCGCGCTCACCGGCGAGAACTTGGTCGAGCGCGTCGGCAAGCGCGCTCCAAGTTGCGCCGCCCCTTCGCATCTCAGCCTGATGCTGTGCAAGGACATCTCTGGCATGCGGCTCCCCCGTGCAGGCGGCGACCGCGACAAAGATCAATTTCGCTCGTTGCTGTAGCCCAGACCGCGTCCCTGCAAAGTTGCGCTTGGTCTCGCGGGCGAATAGCCGGTGGTTGCGGGCTTGGGCTCGAAGCTCTGACTGCCTGGTCGGGTCGGAAGCCAGCTCGGCTTCCTGCTCCGAGATTTGGGCGAGGAGGTAGCGGGTCTTCCAGATTTCTGCCGCGCCAGGGTCGAGGTTCTCGGTTACCGCCAGCGCTTCCTCTGCGAGGCGCCGCGCTTCCGAAAGGCGCCCGGGTAGCCTCTCCAGAAGTTGCGCTAGGTTGGAGAGTGCGCGCCCCACAGGAAGCCAATCCCCCAGCTTCTTGCCGCCGTCGATCGCCTTCCGAAACCAATTCTCCGCGGCCTCTAGCTTGCCGGCACCAAAGTTGACGATTGCCAACTGGTTCCATGTCTGCGCGGCGCGGGCGAGCCTCCCCAGCGCTTCCGTGATCCGTGCCGACTCCCGATAGTGGCGCTCCGCCTCCTCCCACTGCCCCGCCGATTGGAAGGCCATCCCGAGCTGGTGCCACGCCGCGGCTTCGCCGTCCGGCTCGCCCAGCGCCTGGAACAGCAGGAGAGCGGCCCGGTACCGCTTCTCCGCTTCGCCCGGTTTGCCCTCGCGCAGCGCGAGCGCGCCTAGCTGTGCCAGAACGACCGCCTCGCCCCTGCTGTCCCCGCCCACCTCCGTTTTTACTATTAGCGATGCTTCGTATGCCTCGCGGGCCTTGGCGTACCTCCCCTGGAGCGCGAGCGAATCAGCGAGGTCGGTCAGGCACGTCCCGCGCAGCCGCTTAACGTCGTCAGTCGGATCCAGCTTCTCGAGCACAATGATGGCCTCTCGCTGGCTCTCAGCGGCGAGGTTTGGGAGGCCGCCGTCGGCGAAAGCCCGGCCCAGGCGAGCCAAGGTCGCGGCTCGGTTATAGGTCGGCCGCTCGCCCTGACCCTTCAGCAAGTCCCCAAAAACCTGCGCCGCCTCGGTCACCCGGCCCTCCTGGAGCAGTTTCTCCCCTTGGTTCGATTGCGCCAGGAACCAGGCTGGCGACCCCACCTCACTCGCCGTGGCCTGCGCCCTGGCGACGAGGGCCTCGGACTCCTTGCTGAGCCCGAAGACTCTGCCCAGGAAGTGATTCGCACTGTCCGCGAGGTCCACGGCATCCGCGTCGCCAGCATCCAAGGCCGCATGCACGGCGTGAAGCAAGTTCGGCAGCTCCCGCAGCGCGATGGCCCGCGCTTGGTGGGGCGTACGGCGGTCCTCACTGTAGAGATAGTTCGCCAGAGCGTGGTACCGCTGGAGGTGAGCCGCGCTCAGCCGTGCTTGCTCGTCCGTTCTCACCTGCGCCCAGAGCATCGGTGCGAGGGTAGGGTGGAAGCGAAGGAAGGGCATGCTTACTCCCGGTAGGTCCTCCGCCTCGATCAACGCCGCCGCTTCCAACCGCGCCCGGAGCGCGCTCCACTCACCTTCGGCGATCTCCGCAATCTGCACCAGCATGTTCTCCATCGCCCCACCCTGGAACACCCCCAACCTCGGCAGCAGCCTACGCGCACCTTCGTCCAGGCGGTCGAGGGAGAGCTCCAGGGAAGCTAGTAGCCCTGCGGGCGTGTTCTCGTTCAACGCGCTTCCATCACCCGAAGGCCCCGCGGCAAGCAGATGCTCCAGCCGCTCGCCCAACTCGGTGGGACTGCGCGTCTTGAGCTGCTGGGCGAGGACGCGGATCGAGAGCGGATGAAACCGTACCCGATCGAAGAGGTCGATCAGCTCCTCGCGCTTCGGCTGCCGCAAGGTCGGCGCAGGCGGCAGCTTCGAGAGCTCGGCGAACCACTCGAGGGCGTCGGCTGGGGCCCGGCGGCTTCCTAGTCCATCGAGCTGGATGCGCTGGTGGACGAGCGTTCCCTGGACGCGGTACTGCGCGTGGCCGAACTCAGGCCGGCGGGTGGTGCAGAGCACGCGCGAGCCGCCGGCCTCGGACCAAGCGACGGCCGCATCCAGCAGCTCCTGCAACGGCTCGGGAGCCAGGGATTCGAGGTTGTCGAGGATGACCAGGGTGGGGATCTTCCGCAGCAGCTCCGTGGCCGCGGAGGCGTCGAGCAGGCTCTCTCCCAGCACCGAGCCGAGAGTGGTGACGGCCATGTGTGCGGCATCGAGGCCCTGGAAACGCGAGTAGTCTACGAGCACCGCCGCCTGGAACTGGCCGGTGCGGGTGAGCCAGCGGCCGGCTTCGAGGGCGAGCGCGGTCTTGCCCTGGCCACCGAAGCCGGTGACGGAGATGCGGCGGGCCTTGGCGGCGAAGGCGCGTTCGATCTGCCACAGCTCGCGCCGGCGGCCGAAGAAGCCGGCCTCGGGGGCGGGAGGGAGGTTGGAGGCGCCCCTCACCCCAGCCCTCTCCCCGCTGTCGCGGGGCGAGGGGGCCGGAGGGGAGTCTGCCTTGCCCAGGTCCTCTGCGCGGGGCGAGGCCGTCGGAGCGGGAGCCAGCAGCCGGCCGTCGTCTCCACTCTGGTACAGAGCCGGCAGGAACCAGTCGTAGAGCTTCAGCCACTCGCGGTCCGGGCCGCGTTGAACTTCGTACTTTTCCGGGTTGTTAAAGAGATGTCCTCTCGCGTTGTCCAGAGCCTCCCCCAGGCTTTTCTGGCGCGACAGCTGTTTGTACAGCTCACCGAACAGCGCTCGGGTGGTCGGCACCAGCACGGAATGGGTCATCGCCAGGACCGAGGGGATGCCGGTGGCGGTGAGCCGCGCGGCGACGCTCCCCATGGGACGCTCGCCCTCGTCGTCCTCGCCGATGGCAGCGGACTGGCAGGCGGAGAGCACCACCAGCGACACGCGGTGGCGGTGCAGGTTGGCACCGAGCTTTTCGGCCGAGACGAAATCCGGCCGGACGTCTTCCTTCTCGAACAACAGATAGCCGGTGTTCGGTGGGTGCTCGCTCTCGTCGGCTGATCCGGTCGCGGCCCCGCGCAGCAACTCCGCACCGCTCGGGGACCGGGAGCCCTGCCGCGCCTCGAATCTCCCGGGCAGGCCACCCTCGCGGTCGAAGATGCCGTGACCATCGAAGTGAAGGATCTCGACCGGCGGCAGAGTCGTGTCCTCCAGCCTCTGGACCAGGGCATCCAGGGTCGGCGGGCGCAGGAACTCCCAGCTCACTCGGCCGGGGGCGTGCTCGTCGAGCGCGTCCAGCACTGCGCCAGGGTCAGCTCGCGGGTCGAGGAAGCTGGTGCCCTCAGGACGGCTGACCACGAACAGCAGGTGCAGCCGCTCCTTCGCCACCATCGCGAACGGCTTGCGGCCAAGAGTGGCTCCGGCGATGGTGCGACGTACGCTGATGCGCGGCGTCTCGCGGAAGAGGAAGACCTCGCCCTCGCCGGTCTCGTGCAGCAGCTCCCAGGGCAGGGCGAGGATCGCCGGGTGCTCGGCGGAGATCGTCAACAGGCGGGCATCGTCCTCGGCATCCTGAAATCGGTCGAAGAGCCGGCGCGCGGCGTGCTTGCCCTCACCTTCGAACACCGCGTCGAACAGCCGCTTGCCCCACACCGGCAGCAGCGCCCGGATGCGTGCAGCCTCGGCATCGTCCGGATCCCCCAAGGAGTGGGCGCCGTAGGTCTCGACGTACCAGCGGAGGTCGTCGCGATCGCGGTCCCTGAAGGGATTGGAGAACGGCAGCGAGCCTGACTCGACGCCATCCAGGCGCACCTCCACCTGATCGGCGTCCGCGAAACGCAGGTTCAGCTCGACGGGCATACTCGCGCATGGTAGCGAGAGGACTTCTCATGTTCAAATTAAAAAGTGTAGAACAATCAAACTCAAGTCTGAGGGCCTATGCTCGGATAGTCTCCCTCGATGCTCCTCCTCTACGGCGCCAACGGCTACACCGGCGAGCTGATCGCCCGCGAGGCGGTGCGGCGCGGGTTGAGCCCTGTCCTTGCGGGCCGGAACGCCGAGGCGGTGGCCACGCTCGGGGCCGAGCTCGGCCTGCCCTCCCGGACCTTCGGCCTTGATGATGTCGCCGCCCTGCGCCAGGGGCTCTCTAGCGTCTCCGTCGTGCTCCACTGTGCCGGGCCGTTCGTGCAAACCAGCGGGCCGATGGTCGAAGCCTGCTTCGAGGGGCGGGCCCACTACCTCGACATCACGGGCGAGATCGCGGTCTTCGAGGCGGTGATGAGGCAGGCCGCCCGTGCCAAGGAGCGTCGGGTGGTGCTTCTTCCCGGCGTGGGTTTCGACGTAGTCCCCTCGGATTGTCTGGCCGCGCGGCTGGCCCAGGCGCTGCCGGACGCGACACACCTCGATCTCGCCTTCGTGAACGCCGGCGGTGCGTGGAGCCGCGGCACGCTCTCGACGATGATCGGCGGCCTGGCCGGTGCCTCGGGCCGGACGGCCGGAGCCGTGCGACGCGACGGCCGCATCGTGCCCGTGCCGCTGGCGCACGAGTCCCTGGAGATCGAGCTGCCCGTCGGCCGCCGCACGGTGATGACCATCCCCTGGGGTGACGTCTCGACGGCCTACCACTCGACAGGCATCCCCAACATCCGCGTCTTCACCGGGGCTCACCCTCGCTCGGTGCGGCGCCTGCGGGCGCTCCGGCCCCTGCTGCCTGTGCTCGGCTGGAAGCCCGTGCAACGGACTCTGCTGGCCTGGGTGCGCTCGCGGGTCACCGGCCCGGACGAGGCGGCGCGGTCCGCCGGGAAGGTCTACCTCTGGGGCCGGGCCCGTAACGCCGAGGGCACCGAGGTCACGGCGACGCTCATCACGCCCGAGGGCTACACGCTGACGGCGCTGTCCGCCGTCGAGTGCCTGCGTCGGGTCGACGCCGGCGAGGTCGCACCCGGCGCCTGGACTCCTTCGCGGGCCTTCGGCGCCGGCTTCGTGGCCACGCTGCCGGGGGTCGAGCTCGGCGAGCTCGTCCGGCGGGAGCGCTCGCGCTGACGCCCCCGGCAAGTACATAGAAGCTCTCGCCAGGTCATAAACCTCCGCCTTCGTCCGCCGCGGAGCCCCGCCATCGAAGGGCCCTCAGGCCCGCGCGAGCGGTCCTGGCGTCACTCCCTCCGGCTCGCGGAGCCTGGAACGCGGCTTGCGACATCTTCGGATTTTTCTCTGCGCAACCACTTTGCGCGGCTCACGAGATCGCCGGCGTTCCTGGCGGTCGGAAGGAGGAGAACCATGTTCGACGGACTGCGTTGCTGCCGCGGCAGGCTGGCCGCGGCCGGGCTGTGGATGGTCGCGTTGTTCTTCGCAACGCCCCGCCACGCCTGGGCCCAGGGCTGAGTCGCCGCCCGAATGGACACGCCCGTGCTCGGCGTGCAGGACAATTACGAGGGACCCAACAAATGGCAGGTTTCGACCACCTGGCGCTTCCAGCGCTCCGACCGCCACTTCGTGGGCTCGGACGAACAGGAGGAGCGGCAGGAAGAGGGCAGCGAGGTCGTCAACACGATCAACCTCGCCGAGATCGGTATCCGCTACAACGCCAGCCCCAGGTGGAGCATCTCGCTCGGCATCCCCTACCTGATGGCCGAGCGCTCGAGCGCAAACCGCGGCCCGGACCGTGAGATCGTCAACCGCAGCACCACCCAGGCGCGCGGCCTGGGAGACATCACCCTGGTGGGCCGCCGCCTGCTCCGCGACCCGGCCACGCAGCCGGCCGGCAACATCTCGCTCGGCCTCGGGATCAAGCTGCCCACCGGCGCCAACAACGTGATCGACACCCGCCGGCGGCTGGTCAACGGCCAGTTCGTCAACAGTGTGGAGACGGTAGATCAGTCGATCCAGCCGGGGGACGGCGGCCTCGGCTTCCTGCTCGAGTTCCAGGGCTCGCAGAGCCTCGGCGGCAGTGGTTTCGTGGGCTACCTCTCGGCCGGCTACCTGCTCAACCCCGAGGAGGACAGCGGAGTGGCGACCTTCCGCAACAACCCGGGCGAGGAAACCATGTCGGTCGCCGACCAGTACCTGGCCCGGCTCGGGGTGGCGTACTCGAACGCTTCCTGGAAGGGATGGGGTGCGAGCCTGGGCGGGAGGCTCGAGGGAGTGCCGGTCGAAGACCTGATCGGCGGCAGCGAGGGCTTCAGGCGACCGGGCTACGCCGTCTCGGTGGAGCCCAGCGTGAGCTACAGCAGGGGCCCTCACAGCTTCTCACTGGCGATCCCCTACGCGCTCTACCGCAACCGCACGCGCAGCGTTCCCGACCGCGCCATCCCCGGGCGGCACGGCGACGCGGCCTTCGCCGACTACATCATCATGGTCGGCTACTGGCGCAAGTTCTGAGGATCGAGAGCCTCCGGCCCGGGCCGTTCTGGGCCGGGGGCTGCTCGAGCGACCCGAGCGCCGTCACCTCTGCGGAGTGAGGAATCTGGGCCGCGCGTCCGTCTAATTCCTGCAAGCGCGCTGCGGCGGCGAAAGCCATCGCTGCATGACGCCAGGCGCTGCAAGGAGCCGCCATGCCGGACGCGATCCTCTTCTGGAACGAAGTCGCCCTCGAGGCCAACCGCATCAGCCACACTCGAAATCCCAAAGAGCAGGCCGGGCCAACGCTCAGCTCCCGCGCCCTGGCCATCGTCCACTTGGCCATGTACGACGCCTACGCCGCGATCGTTCCCGCGGCCGGCGGACCCTACCTTCCGGGTCTACCCGCTCCGCCGGCCGGGGCGTCGGCCCAGGCAGCGGTAGCCGGCGCGGCCAGCACCACGCTCTCGGCGCTCTTTCCGAGCCAGCGAGGCTTCTTCGCCCTCAAGCTGATCGAGGCGGGCGGGGTGAACGATCCTGGATTCGACTTCGGCCGCCAGATCGCCCACATCCTGCTTGCCGGCCGCGCCAAGGACCCCGACGCCGGCGACACCGGATGGGTCGCTTCGCCGGCACGCGGCAAACACCGGCCGGACCCCGACAACCCGCTGCAAGGGTTCCACGGGCCGTTTTACGGCCGCCGCTCGCCCGGGTTCGCCATCACCAAGCGCCACACCCTCGCCAAGCCGTTCTTCAACAACCCCAAGTACCAGAGCGCGCTGCGGCAAGTCCGCGGCCTCGGGATCGCGCCCGAGCTGATGGGAACGTTGCCGAACATTCCCGCGCGGACGGCCGAGCAGACGGTGATCGGCCTCTACTGGGGCTACGACGGCGCGATCGGCCTCGGCACGCCGCCCCGCCTGTACAACCGGATCGTCCGCCGCATCGCGATCGACCGCAAGAACACCGAGGCGCAGAACGCCCGCCTGTTCGCGCTGGTCAACGCCGCGATGGGCGACGCCGGGATCCTCGCCTGGGGCGAGAAGTACCGCTACGACTTCTGGCGGCCGGTGGTCGGCATCCGCGAGGACGATTCGTCGATGGGCCCCGGAAGCGCCACGGCCGGCAACAAGCTCTCGAAGGACACCGACGCCGGCTGGCTGCCGCTGGGAGCCCCCGCCACCAACTCGATGAACCCGGAGTTCGCCGTCAAGACCGAGCCGGTCTACCCCTGCAACCACTCGCTGTCCGGCCGCATGAAGAACTTCACCCCGCCGTTCCCGGCCTACCCGTCGGGCCACGCCACCTTCGGGGCCGCGGCTTTCCACATCGCGCGCCTGTTCTACGGCGTGAAGAAGGGCGACCGCAAGAACGACAAGCTCTTCGACAAGCTCGACTTCGTGTCGGAAGAGCTCAACGGCATCAACCAGGACAACCGGGGCACGGTGCGCCCGCGGCACCTGCGCGACTTCCCCGGTGGGCTGTGGGAGATGATCATCGAGAACGGGCTGAGCCGCATCTACCTCGGGGTGCACTGGAACTTCGACGCCTTCGCGCTCGACGACAGCGGCAAGCCGGACCTGTCGCAGAATGTCGGCGGGGTGCCGCTGGGCCTGACGATCGCCGAGGACATCTTCGGCAGTGGGATGAAGAAGTCGCCGGTCGAACCGGAGGAATGATGGTCAGCCGGGGCCGGCAGTGCGCGCGAACCCGGCTCTCCCGCCTCAGGAGCCGGTCGCCGGCGCCGCGCACGCCAGCCGGATGCGGCGCTTGGCGGCGCGGTGCTCGGCCAAGGCGAGCTCGCGGAGCTTGGGCACCTCGCCAGGCGCGACCCAACGCCGCTTGAGCTCGCTGCGCCGCGAGACGGTGACCGTCCGATCGCCGGGAGTCACTTGCTGCGCGAACGAGCCCAGCTCGTTGGCCAGCTCCTCGTTGGCCGCGGCCGGCGGGCACATCGCCTTGGGCAGGTGCACCTTCCAGGTCACCTCGTCGAGCGCCGGAGAGACCACTACCGCCAGCTTGCGGTCGGCGAGATGGCGCGGCTCGGGCGTGGTCTGAAAGCCGGGCAGGACGAACGAGCCCTTGCCGGGCTCGCCCTGCACCACGTTCGCGATCTTCACCGCGGCGGAGACCGAGATCGACGGCAGGGGGCCCTCGCCCGGCAGCCAGGAGACGGCGCCCAGCTCGACGCCCGGCAGCAGCCGGGTGAGGAGGGTGCGGACGGTCGCCGCCGTCTTCTCCGGCGGCTGGGTGGCGATCGCATCGAGGAACAAGTCGGCATTGCTGCCCGAGAGCGCCAGCGCGGCGCCGCCGGAGCCGGAGCCGTCCTCACCGAGGGAGAGATTCACCAGCAGGCGGCTCGCCTCGGCCGCGGGCCGGACCGGGGTGCGCACCAGGCCGGCTTCGCCGGGGCGCACGATCAGCGCCTCCTGGTCCTGGGTGAGCGGGTGGAGCCAGGCCCCGGCGCCACGCTCCAGGGTGGGGTCCACGAACAGGTAGCCGTCGGCGATGGGGTCGCCCTCGGTGATCGCAAGCTGCGCCGTGGGGATGGCGACGATCAGGTGGTTGAACCCTCCCGGGGAAGGGAACTCGGCGTCGATGGCGTCGTTCTCCGAGGCCAGGATCAGCGCCGGGAAGGCGGTGATGCCCGCCTCGGCCAGCAGGTCGATGAGCAGGAACGACTTGCCCTTGCAGTCTCCCCAGCGATTGGCAAGCACCTCGCCGGGAGGGAACGGGCGGTAGCCGCCGATGCCGACCTCGACCGCCACGTAGCGCACCTTCTGCTGTACGAAGTCGGTGAGCCGCGCCAGCCGCTCGCGCGGGCTGGCCGCCCCGGCCGCGAGCTCGCGGGCCAGGCTGCGCACCGCCTCTTCGCGTCGCGGCACCGCATCGGTCAGGGTCTCGAACCAGCGCGCCACGGCCGGCCAGTCGGCCTCGCTCCCCCAGGCGTAGCGCAGCACCGGGCCGCTCGCGTCGAGGCCGCGCGCCAGCTTCGGCGGATCGGGCTTGGCCAGGCCGGCAGCCGAGATGCGGACGCCACCGGGGATGGCCTCGGCCTTGAGGCCGTCGGCGGGCCCGTCGATCCGCCAGCGGAAGGCCGCGCCCCCTCCCCGCACTTCGACCGAGAGCGCCTCCACCTGCTCGCCCTGAGTCAAGGAAATCTCGCCGGCCGGGAAGTAGGGCCGAATCTCGAGCCGGTAGCCGAGCGACAACTCGGAGCCCACCGGCACGGCGGGGAACTCGATCTCGCGGTACTTGGCCGAGCTGAACAAGGTCCCGGCGTCAGGGATGGCCAGGGTGTCCTGGTCGCTGCGCCGGACGCGCTCCTTCCGGCCGTCGGGGCGCCGCGCCCCGGCGTCGACCGCGAGCAGCCGCCGGTGCTCGTCGAGGTAGATGTACTGATGGGACCACGACTCGAGGTCCGGCTCGCCGTCGAGCCGGACGCTCTGGTGGAACTCCTCGAGCACCTTGCCGTCCGCGCCCAGGGTGTGGACGATGGTGCGCTCTCGCACGGTCGCGCCGGAGGCCGGCGCGGCCGAGGCGAGGAGGAGGCTAGCGGCGAACCAGGACCAGAGCTTGCGCATCGTTCTTTTCCACATGGGCGAAGAGGTCACGCGTCGCGCGGTACTGCTCCAGGCCTTCGAGTCGGGCAGTCCTAAGGTCGAGGCGGCGCGTGTAGGTCAGCCGCCGAGCCGCGGCGTCAACGGACGTGCTGATGGAGAAAGTGCCCAGGTCGCTGACCAGGGCGCGGTTCTCGGGTTGGGCCTCCACCTCCCAGCCGTCGGACCAGGTGAGGGCGACCTCCAGGTCCTCGCTGGCGGCGAAGGGCAGGACGACGGGGGTCTTCCTCTCTTCGGGCTTCAAGGTCAGGCTCTGCCGGAACGGGCCGAAAGGTTGGCAGGGGCGCAAGGTGGCGTCCGTTCCCAGGACCTCCTCCTCCCGCTGGCTCATCTCCCAGCTAACGATCAACTGTTCGCTGTCGGCCCTCCGCTCGGCTCGGGCCCCAGCGACCTGGAATGACCCGAATCTCTTCTCCAACCATTCCCGCCAGGCCTTTTCCGGGTCGTCCTCGCCACGGCCGATCCGGCAGGCCTCGGCGGCGCGCTGCCCGGAAACCGTCAGTGTGCCCACGCCGGAGGCCCGGCCCTCGGCGTCGAGGGTCAGCTCCAGGCGGGCCTTCCTCAGGTTGTCCGCCGCGGAGCTGGTGGGCAGCCGGGTGAGCGTTCCCGTTTGGACCCTCAGACCGGCGGCGCCTTCGAACTCCGCCAGCAGTTGGCCGAAGCCGAGGCAGGGATCGGAGGGGTCGAGGGCGACGTTGCGCCCATCGATCGCCGCCACGACCACGGCGTGCTCCAGCGGCAGGATGGTCGGCAGCCTTGGGTCGAGGCCCTCGCCACCCGTGCCTCCCGCCACCACGACCTCGTTCGCGATCTCCACTCCTCGCAGCAGGCCGGCAAGGAGCAGCGCCTTTTCGACCACGGTGCCCGCCCGTCGCTTCAGGGCGTCGTCGACCTCGGAGCCCTTGTCCAACCAGACGCCGCCCCCCGGCGTGGTCGCGACCTCGTCGCGCACGAAGCGGTAGAGGGCGAGCGCCCTGACGCGCGCCGGGGCGGCGGGCAGCGAAGAGGTAAGCGAGCGAGCCAGGCGCGCGGCGTCTCCGGCGTCGCGCAGGCTTTTCTCGTAGAGCTCTCGCATCTGTCGCGCGAGGTGGTTCCAGCTAAGCTGCAGCGACACCGGCTCACCCATCATCGCGACCGTATCCAGCACGGTGGCGACCACCGTCGCCAGGTCCCGGCCGTGATGGCTGAGCGGCTCGTCAGGCAGCGGCGGTACGTCGCGCGCCCAGGCGCGGTAGATCCCCTCGCCTTCGGTCGTGCTCCTCTCTTCGCCAGGCTTCAGGCCCTGGGGGTCGCGGACGTACTGGTGAGCGCTGACGTTGCGCGGGACGAGATAGACAATCTCGGAGTAGAGGGTGGGGATGTCCTGGTGGAAGACCCAAGGCTCGATCAGCAACGGGGTGTCGAAACGAAGCTCGTAGCGGTAGTCCAGGATCGAACCCACCTCGACCGCCGGGAAGGCGGCTTTGGTGGCGTAGAACCGCCGTTGTTCAGACAGCTTGTCGAGGAACACGGCCTCGGGGGGGATGGCGCGCACCTGCCCGTCGGCGAGCACCGTGCGGGCGGCGATGCCCTCGAGCCGCAGCAGCTTGCCGTGCTCCACGCGGAGCTCGCCGAAGCGCTTGCCCTCTTCGGTGAGCACCTTGATGCGGGCCGCCATCTCCAGGCGAGCGGTGAGGCCTTTTCGCGCGGAGAAGCTGTAGCTGAGCCGCCCCTTGCGGAAGAGGTATACCGCCGGCGCGTTCGCCTGGCCGGCCACCTCCTTGAGCGCCTGCTCCTCGGCAGTGATCGGCGGAAAGTCGCTCTGCGCACCGGCGCCGCCGGCCGCTGCCAGCAGGCTAGCGGCGAACCAGCGTGACCACTTGCGCATCGTGCTTCTCCGCCTCGCTGTAGAGGGCGCGGACGCGAGCGTACTCGTCGCGCCCCATGTATTGCGCCGCGTTGGTGTCGAAGCGGCGGCTGTAGCGCAGGGTGCGGTCCGCCTCGTCCACTTCGATAGTGGCGGAGAAGGCGCCGACCGCGCCTTCGGCCTTGCTGTCCGCCGGGCGGCCCTCGATCTCCCAGCTATCCGGCCAGCGGAAGGTGATCTCCAGGGTATCGCGGTCGGCGAAGTCGAACATCAGCGGCGTGGCGCGGCTCTCGGCGGGCACCGGCAGAGGTTGCCTGACCGGGCCCAGGGGCCGACTGGGATGGAAGCTCGCCTCGCTGCCCAGCACTTCCTCGGCCGGCTGGTCGAGCGCGAAGCGCACCTCCACCCGGCGCTCGTCGACCGCCTGCTCGACCTTCACGTCCTTGACCACGAAGCCATCGAAGCGGCCGCTGAGCCAGTCGGTGAGGTCCTTCTCGGGGCCCTCGCCGGCGCGTGCCGCCGCGATCCGGTCCGCGGCATGATGGCCGGTAAAGACCACCGCGCCGGTGCCGGTGAGCTTGCCCTCGGCGTCGAGCGCCAGCTCCAGGGTCGCCTGCCGCCGGTTGGCGTCGAAGGGGTCGGACGGCAGGGTGATGACCTGCGGCTTGCGGGGGTGGAAGAGCACGGCCTTGGTGCCCTCGTGATCGGCGGTGAGCTGCCCGAAGCCGAGGCCGCGCTCGGAGGGGTCGAGGTAGACGATCTCGGCGCCGATCTTCGCCTGCACCAGCATGCGGTCGAACCAGGCGAGGGTGGGAAGCTCGGTGTCGATCAGGCCGTCCCGGCGGCTCGCCGCCCACACCAGTTGGGCGTCGATCTTGACGGCATTGAGCAGCGTCTCGAGCAGCAGGGCCTTCTCGGCGTAGGCTCCCCGCTTCGCGCCGAGCACGATATCCGGTCCCTGCTTGACGTCGACCACCACGCTCGGCCAGGGCTCGGTCTCGATCTCGTCGCGCACGAAGCGGTAGAGGGCGAGGGCCCTGGCCTTGGGGTCGGGCGAGGGGCCGGCGAGCTCCTTGGCGCGCCGCCGCGCCGCGGTGTCGTTGCGCCGCGCCGGGGCGTAGCTACCGTCCTCGACGATCTCGCAGGTGGTGGCCCAGGTTTCGAGCAACGGCTCGGTGCCCGCGTACTTGGTGGGCACCAGCATGAAGCGGGCGGTCAGATCCTCGGGCGGGAAGCTGAACGGCTCGTCGAGGATCGGCGGCAAGTTCACGGCCCACACGCGGATGTCGGTGCCGATGGCGCTCTTCTTCGCCTCGTGCTGGATACCGGCGCGGGTCGGGTCCCGGGACCAGGCGCGGGCGGAGATCTCGCCCGGCAGGTGGTAGACGATCTCCGACAGCAGCACCGGCACCTCCTCCTGGAAGACCCACGGCTCCAGGGTGTAGAAGGAGTCCCACTTGATCTCGTAGCGGTACTCGAGGATGGCGCCGACCTCGACCGCCGGGAAGGCGACCGCGGTGACCGCCAGGCGGCGCGACTGCGAGGCCTGGCGCTCGAAGACGGACTTGTCGTCGAGCGGCACGGTGCGCCCATCGGGCAACACGGTGCGGCCCGCGAGCTGCTTCAGCCGGAAGTTCCGGTTGTGGTAGATCTCGATCTCCCCGAAGTCCTTCTTGCCCTGCTCGGAAAGGATCTTGACGCGGGCCTGGACCTCGAGCGTCGAGGCCTGCTCGCCGCGCGCCAGGTCCATCATGCGGAAGTCGCCCTTGCGGAAGAGCACGACCGCCGCGGCGTTGGGGTGGCCGGGGACCGCGGTCAGCGCCTTCTCCTGGGCGGAGATCGGCGGGAAGTCGGCGGCCGGCGCGGGAGCCGCAAGGGCGGCGGCCAGCAGGGCGAAGGCGAAGCTTGCGCAGACGGATCGGTACATGGGCGCTCCAGATCGCAGTGCGATGCAGCGGATTGAATTCCACCGCAGCATAAGTAATCAGCGGTCACTGCGCAAGGCGAGGTTGCGCCTTTTGCCGGGTCGAGAGATGATTTTTACATGTCAAAAACCCGGCTTCCACTGTCGATTCCCATCCTCCTGAGCCTCCTCGCCGCCTGTGGTGGCGATCCAGCATCCAAGCCTGCCTCCCGGCAGGGGCCCATCCACGTCGTCGTCACCACGGGCATGATCGCCGACGCCGCGCAGCGCATCGCCGGCGACCTCGCACAAGTAGATGCGCTGATGGGCCCGGGGGTTGATCCCCACCTCTACAAAGCCAGCGAGAGCGACGTGCGCAAGCTCTCGGAAGCGGACCTGATCCTGTACAACGGCCTCCATCTCGAAGGCAAGATGGGCGACATTCTGGTCAAGCTCGCCCGCAGCCGCCCGGTGGTGGCGGTGTCCGAGGCCATCCCGCAGGAGGAGCTGCGGGAGCCGCCCGAGTTCGCCGGCCAGTACGACCCCCACATCTGGTTCGATGTCGGGCTGTGGTCGCGGACGCTCGACCCCATCGCGACGGCGCTCGCCGAGCTCGCCTCCGACCACGCCGAGACCTTCCGCGCCAACGCCGCCCGCTACCGCGACGAGCTCGGCCAGCTCGACGCCTGGGTGGAGCAGCGGATCGCCGAGATCCCGGAGAGCCAGCGCGTCCTGGTCACTGCCCACGACGCCTTCGGCTACTTCGGCCGTCGCTACGGCATGCGGGTGATCGGCCTGCAAGGCATCAGCACGCTCTCCGAGGCGGGTCTCAAGGACGTCGAGCGCGTGGTCTCCGAGGTGGTGGCGAACAAGATCAAGGCGGTGTTCATCGAGTCCTCGGTGCCGCGGCGATCGCTCGAGGCAGTGCAGGCGGCCTGCCGCGCCCGCGGCCACGAGGTGGCGATCGGCGGCCAGCTCTTCTCCGATGCCATGGGCGCGCCGGGTACCGAGGAGGGCACCTATCCCGGCATGGTGCGCGCCAACGTCAACACCATCGTCGAGGCGTTGAAATGAATGCTCCAGACCCCGGCGTCCCCGCCGTCGAGGTGCACGACCTCACGGTCGCCTACCACACCCAGCCGGTGCTCTGGGACGTGGACCTCGCCCTTCCGCCCGGCAAGCTGATCGCCATCGTGGGCCCCAACGGCGCCGGCAAGAGCACGCTGCTCAAGGCGACCCTGGGCCTGGTCAAGCCGATCACCGGCTGGGTAAAGATCTTCGGCGCCTCCTACGAGCAGCGGCGCTCCTGGGTGGGCTACGTGCCGCAGCGCGAGAGCGTGGACTGGGACTTCCCCACCAGCGCGCTTGACGTGGTGCTGATGGGCGTCTACGGCCGCCTCGGCTGGTTCCGCCGGCCGGGCAAGGCGGACCGCGAGCTGGCGATGTCCTGCCTGGCCAAGGTGGGGATCGCCGATCTCGCCTCGCGCCAGATCAGCCAGCTCTCGGGCGGCCAGCAGCAGCGCGTGTTCCTCGCCCGCGCGCTGGCCCAGGAGGCGCGGCTCTACCTGATGGACGAGCCGTTCGCCGGCGTCGACGCCACCACCGAGCGCGCCATCCTCACCCTGCTCCAGGAGCTGCGCGCCAGCGGCCGCACGGTGATCGCCGTGCACCACGACTTGCAGACCGTGGGCGAGTACTTCGACTACGTGGCGCTGCTCAACATGCGCCTGGTGGCGGCCGGGCCGGTGGCCTCGACCTTCACCTCCGAGAACCTGCAGCGCACCTACGGCGGCCGGCTGACGGTGCTCACGCAGGCCGCCGAGGCGCTGCTCAAGGCCGGGGCCGAAAGGCCCTCTCTACAGAGAGAGTCGGGCGGCTGAGATGGAGCTCTCTTTCTCGGCCCGGAACGTGCTGCTTGGCGCCAGCCTCTTGGGGGTAGCCGGCGGCGTGCTCGGCGGCTTCGCGCTGCTCCGGCGCCAGAGCCTGTTGGGCGACGCGCTGGCGCACGCGGCGCTGCCCGGCGTCTGCCTCGCTTTTCTGCTGACCCACAGCAAGAGCCCGGCGCCGCTGCTTGCCGGCGCCATGGTCGCCGGCCTCTCGGGCGCGCTGCTGATCCTCGCCGTGCGGCGTTTCTCGCGCATCAAGGAGGACGCCGCGATCGGCATCGTGCTGTCGGTGTACTTCGGCGCTGGCATCGTGCTCCTCACCCACATCCAGAAGCTGCCGTTCGCCAACCAGAGCGGGCTCGACAAATTCCTCTTCGGGCAGGCGGCGACGCTCGTGCCGCGCGACGTCGCGGTGATGGCGGTGCTGGTGACGCTGGTGCTCGCGGCCACGCTGCTGTTCTTCAAGGAGCTCAAGCTGCTGGCCTTCGACCGCGAGTTCGGCGCCACCCAGGGCTTCCCCATGCGGCGGATCGAGATCCTGCTCACCGGGCTGCTGGTGGTGGTGGTCGTGGTGGGCCTGCAGACGGTAGGCGTGGTGCTGATGGTGGCGACCTTGATCACTCCCGCCGCCGCCGCCCGCCAGTGGACCGACCGGTTGGGCGTGATGCTGCTCGTCTCGGCGGCGATCGGCGGCGTTTCGGGCGCCGCCGGCGCGCTGCTCTCGGCCTCCGTCGAGCGGCTGCCCACCGGGCCGATGATCGTGCTGCTGTCGAGCGCGGCGCTGATCGTCTCGCTGGTCTTCGCGCCGCGGCGCGGGCTGCTCAAGGCCTACTTCGAGGGCCGGCGGGTGGCGACCCGCATCCGCCGCGAGAACCTGCTCAAGGACCTCTACTTGTGGGCCGAGCGCGGCGCGGCACCCGGCGACGCCCGGCGGCGGGCAATGCACGAGTGGCCGCACGCCGAATGGCTGCACTGGGCGGACCTGATGGGCACCCGCGGTCAGAGCGGCGGCCAGCTCGCCGCGGTGGCGAAGGCCCTGGCGCGGGACGGCTTGGTCGAGCTCAGCGAGCGCGGCGAGCGCGGCATCCGCCTGACCGCGGAGGGCCTGGCCGCCGCCCAGGCCGTGGTGCGGCGCCACCGGCTGTGGGAGGTGTACCTGACTCGGCGCCTGGAGCTGCCGAGCGACCACGTGCACCGCGACGCCGAGATGATGGAGCACGCGCTCTCCGACGAGGCCGTGGCCCGACTCGAGGAGCTGCTGGGCTCGCCCACCGTCGATCCCCACGGCAGCCCGATCCCGCCGCGGAGGGCGGCATGAGCCCGACGCTGGTCATCATCCTGGTGGGCTCCTGCGTGGCCGCCTCCTGTGCGCTGGTGGGTGCCTTCCTGGTGCTGCGACAGATGGCCTTGCTGGGCGACGCCATCAGCCACGCGGTGCTGCCCGGCATCGTAATCGCGTTCCTCTTGACCGGCAGCCGCAGCTCGCTGCCCATGGTGCTCGGCGCCGGCGCCGTCGGCGTGCTGACCGTGCTGCTGGTCGAGCTCTTCAACCGCACTCGCCGGCTGCGCGAGGACGCCTCGATCGGCGTCGTCTTCCCGGCCCTCTTCGCGTTCGGCGTGCTGCTGGTCAGCCGCTACGCCGCGCAGGTGGACCTCGATCTCGACTGCGTACTCTACGGCGAGATCGCCTACGCGCCCTGGGACCTGATCTTCGCCGGCGAACGCTCGCTGGGGCCCAAGGCGCTGTGGGTCAACGGCGTGGTGCTCGCCGTCAACCTGAGCTTCGTGCTGCTGCTCTACAAGGAGCTCAAGCTCTCGACCTTCGACCGCGAGCTGGCCGCCGCCCTGGGGTTCGTGCCGGCCGCCCTCCACTACCTGCTGATGGGCCTGGTGTCGATCACCGTGGTGGGCGCCTTCGAGAGCGTGGGCGCGATCCTGGTGGTGGCAATGCTCATCGTGCCGCCGGCCGCGGCCTACCTGCTGACCGACCGCCTTTCCCGCATGCTGCTGCTGTCGGCGGCGCTCGGCGTGGCCTCGGCGGCGGGCGGCTACGCCATGGCCCGTTGGCTCGACGCCTCGATCGCCGGCTCGATGGCGACCGTCGCGGGGGCGATCTTCCTCGCCGCCTTCCTGCTCTCGCCGCGCCACGGCCTCGCCGCGCAGGCGATCCGTCACCGGCGCCTGTTGCTCGCCACCGCCGAGCAGCTCGTGATGCTCCACCTCTCCCAGGGCAGCGAGGGCCTGCCGCGGGACGAGGTCGTGCGACGTTTCGCCTGGCCGGCACGGCGGCTCGATGCGACTGTCCGCCGGCTCGCCGGGCGCGGCTGGATCGAGGCCGACGGCAGCGGCCTGAAGCTCACTGCGGCCGGCGCCGCCGCTCTCGAGGCGAGCGGCCAGGCGGTGCTGCGGCACGGGGCAGGCTAGGCGGGCTACTCCAAGCCCGGAATCGCGAGCTCGGGCTCGTTCGCGAAGAAGCCGTCCTCGAACACCAGGTCGTCCTCGCTGCCGAAGACGCCGTCGGCGCCGGCCGAGACCAGCCGGTACGCCTCGCCGTCGCCGGGCTCGTAGCGGATCTCCCGCTTCCAGGCGTCGAGGCGCTCCCTGGGGCGAAGCTCGTAGGCGGCGGCGACCGCGGCGAGGTCGGCGGGGAGGGCCCCGTTCTCGGCCAGGTAGACCTCGATCGCCGTGGAGACCTTCCTCATGTGCGCCATGCTGCCGACGGCGTGGGCATGGCGGACGAGGGTGGCCGGGTCGAGCCGAGGAGGCGGCTCGCTCTCCGAGGAGGACGTTGGGACGGACGGCTGGCGGGAGGCGGGCTCGCGCGAGGCCCCATGCGCCGCCGGCGACAGGCCGGAAGCCGGCTCCTCGACGCGCGGCTCGGCACCGCTCTCCGGCGAGCGCCAGGCGAGGAGACCCACCACGATCAAGGCCGCCAAAACAGCGGCCGATAGTAGGCCGAAGGCCAGATAGCGATCGTCGCCGCGGCGCGCCGGGCGGGAGCCGGCCGCGGCCCTGGCGGGCGAGCGCGCAGTGCCGGGCGAGGAGCTCGCCAAGACCGCGATGCCGGCCTTGGCACGCTCGAGGTCGGCGATCAGCTCAGGGTAGCTCTGGTAGCGCGCCGCCGGGTCCTTGGCCAGCATGGTTTCGATCACCGCCGCCACCGTCGCCGGCACCCGCGGGTTGCGCTCCCTGAGCGGCGTCAACGGCGAGCGGACGTGGTGCATGGCCAAGGCCAGCGGAGTGTCGGCCCCGAAGGGAGGCTCGCCGCCGAGCAGGTGGTAGAAGGTCGCGCCGAGGGAGTAGATGTCGGCGCGGTGGTCGACCGGCGCGCCCTGGGCCTGCTCCGGAGAGATGTAGAGCGGCGTGCCGATCAGGTGGCCGGTCAGGGTCAAGGAGCCATCGTCGAGCAGGCTCCGGGCGAGGCCGAAGTCCACGATCTTGAGCCGCCCGGCCCCGTCCACCATCAGGTTGCCGGGCTTGATATCGCGATGGACGATTCCGTTCTCGAGCGCCGCCTCGAGCCCCCGTGCCGCCGCGATCAGGTGGTCGAGGCATCGCCGCCCCGACAGATGCCTTCCTTCTTCCAGCGCGGCGGAGAGCGGCTGGCCGTCGACGTGCTCCATCGCGTAGTAGGGCAGGCCCTGGTAGACCCCGCTCGAGTAGATCTGCGCCACGTTGGGGTGGGCGACCGCCGACAGCGCCTGCACCTCGCGCTCGAAGCGCGCGAAGTGCTCGGGGTCGTCCGCCGCCGACGGGGCGATCATCTTGATCGCCACCGTGCGCCGGAGGCGGGTGTCGAGGGCCTTGTACACCCTCCCCATGCCCCCGGCGCCGAGCAGCGAGAGCACTCGGAACCCGTCGACCTCCCGGCCGATGGGATCGGCCTCGGGCCGCGGCCCGAGCCGCAACGTGACGTCCATCGGGGCTGCCATCGGCGGCTCCTCCAGCGGCGTGTGGCTGGGTAGCCGATCTGCTGGAACCTGTGAGGCGAATCCTACCCCAGCGGAGGCAAGGAGAGGTGCCGAGGCGAGGAGGGCCGGCGTAGCCGCCGGCCCTCGACCTCGATCGGCTACGGCACCGAGCCGCTGGGCACGGAGTCGTAGCGCTCCTTGGTGCGCACCGGGTCGGCCGGGCGCGGCGGGAGCTTCTTCGGGTTGGCGGCGATCGCCTTCATCACCTCGGCGATGCCGCGCTCGAGCTGGGGATCGCGGCGGGCGAGGACTGACGGCGGGTCGTTCGCCACCTCGATGTCCGGGTCCACTCCATAGCCCTCGATGATGTACTGGCCGGAGACCGAGCCCGAGGCGCTCTCCGGCACGAAGACCTGGCCGCCGTCGATCAGCGGGCCACGGCCCGAGATGCCGACGACGCCACCCCACGTGCGCTTGCCGATCAGCGGGCCGAGGCCCGCCTGGCGGAACATGTAGGGGAAGATGTCGCCGTCCGAGGCCGAGGTCTCGGAGATCAGGCACACCAGCGAGCCGTAGAAGGTGGCGTTCGGGTAGGTGCCGGGCAGCTCGTCGGTGCGGCCGAAGTCGACGCCCAGCAGGCGCCGCGACAGCCGCTCGATGAGCATCGCCGACACGTTGCCGCCGCCGTTGCCCCGCACGTCGACCACCAGCCCTTCCTTACGGACCTGGCCGAAGTACCACTTGATGAACTCGCGGATGCCGTCCTCGCCCATGTCGGGGATGTGCAGGTACCCGACGCGACCGCCGGTGGCCTGGTCCACGCGCTCGTAGTTCGTCCGCACCCAATCGAAGTAGACCAGCGGCGTCTCGCTCGACACCGGGCGGAAGCTCACCTTGCGCGAGCCTTCGAGGGTGGGCTTGCCGTTGACGGTCAGCTCGACCGGCCGGTCCGCCTTGTTGCGCAGCAGGCGGTAGGGGTCCTCGCCAGCTTCGAGCTCGACACCGTCGATCGCCAGCACGTAGTTGCCTTGCTCGACGTCGACGCCGATCTCGGTCAACGGCGAGCGGTAGCGGTCCTCGCTGTTCTGCCCCGCGAAAATGTGGGCGATCTTGTAGCGGCCGGAGCCTTTGTCGAGCTCGAAGCGGGCGCCCGGCAGAGCCACGCGCGGCCGGTCCGGCAGCTCGAAGTCGCCGCCCGCGATGTAGGCGTGCGACACGTTGAGCTCGGCGATCATCTCGCCGATCACGTAGTTGAGATCGGAGCGGTGCGCGACGTGCTCGAGCAGTCCGCGGTACTGCTCGCCGATCGCCTGCCAGTCGTAGCCGTGCAGGTTGGCGACGTAGAACCAGTCGCGGAAGCGCCGCCAGACCTCGTCGAAGATCTGCCGCCACTCCTCTTCGGGAACGCGGTCCACCATCAAACCCGCGGTCGAGACCGTCTTCTTGTCGTCGTCGCCGCCGGGCTTCGCCGCGTAGAGGTTCCACTGGTCTTCCTGGTGGACCAGCACCTTCGAGCCGTCGCGGGACAACGCGAAGCCGCTCATGTCGGTGGCCAGGGCGTGCAGCTTGCGGTCCTCGAGCGCGTAGAGGTGGAGCGAGAGCGGCACGTAGCTCTCGCGGCCGTAGAAGAAGGGGCCGCCCTTGACCAGCAGCAGATGGCCCTCTTTGGCGGCGAGCCCGTAGTAGTTGTCGGATTCCAGGGGCACGCGGGCGACGCGGGCTTCGAGGCCGTCCCAGTCGATCTTGACCGGCTTCTTGGCGGGCTCGTCCTTCTTCTCCTCCGCGTCGTCGCCTTCGTCCTGCTTGCCCTTTTCCTCTTTCCCCTGCTTCTCGTCCTTCTCCTCGCCCTCCTTCTCGCCGTCCTTCTTCTCGTCCTTGTCGACCGTCACCTCGTCGCTCTCCGGCGGGAAGGGGTGCGGCGTTCCCTTGGCCAGGGCCATGGCGTAGATGTCGGTCGCCCGATTGGTGGCGAAGTTCCATTCGGTGAAGGAGATCTGGGGGGCGCTGGCGGCGTCGGCCAGGTAGTAGAGGTACTTTCCCTCGGGGTCCCAGGCCGGGTTGTACTCGCTCGCCAGCTCACCCGTCACCCGGCGCGTCTTGCCGTCGGCGAGGCTCCAGAGGTGGAGCGAGCGGTAATTGGTCGCCTCCGCCAGGCTGAAGGCGAGGTAAGCGCCGTCCGGCGACCAGGTGTAGTCGAACACCTGCCCGCGCGGGTCGTCGGCGACCTGCACCAGCTTGCGGTCGGCGACGGTCAGCACGTAGACCTTGCCGTCCTTGTCGGCGAAGGCCAGTCGCTTGCCGTCCGGCGCCCACAGCGGCTGGTAGCGCATGGCCTTGCCGCCCGAGGTGAGCTGCACGGGCTTGCCGTTGCCGCTCTGGTCGATGAGGTAGATCTCTTCCTCGCCCGTGGCGTCGGAGATGTAGGCGATCTGCGAGCCGTCCGGCGACCAGCGGGCCGCCTTCTCGTGCGAGCCCGAGGTCTGCGTCAGGTTGCGGGTGGGGCCCTTCTCGATGGGGGCCGTAAACAGGTCGCCGCGCGCTGCGAAGGCCACGCGCTCGGCCTTGGGCGAGAGGTCGAAGCTCTCGATCTGCTCCGCCGCCGAGACCTGCGACGGCCGCTTGTGTACGCCGTCGTCCGGCACGAAGATCGAGATCGCCTTGGCCTGGCGGGCCTTGGTGTCGTAGACCGAGAGCTCGCCGCCCAGCTCGTAGACGATCTTGCCCGCTGCCTCGTCGGCGCTCGCCCAGCGCACGTCCCAGGAGGTGCTCTTGGTGAGCTGCTCGGGCTCGACTGCGCCGCTGGCTCCGGGGCCGCTCGCGTGGGTGGGCTTCGGGTCCTGAGCGTAAAGGTTCAGGGTGCCGTCGCGGTCGGAGACGAAGTACAGCCGCTCGCCGATCCACATCGGGTCGCGGTCGGTGCGCGGGTGGTTGGTCAGGTTGGTGGCCTGGCGGGTCGCGAGGTCGAAGAGATAGAGGTCCTGGGCCCAGCCTCCCTGATAGCGCTTCCAGGTGCGGAAGTCGCGGGCCAGCGGCGAGTACACCAGCCGCTTGCCGTCGCCCGAGTAGGCGCCGGCGCCGGCCGTGGGCATGGGCAGGGCCTCGGCGAGGCCGCCGGTCGCGGGAACCGTGTAGAGCCGGCTGTCGGAGATGTCCCAGGTGTCGGAGAAGGCGCGGAAGAGGACGCTCTTGCCATCCGGCGTCCAGCCATAGACCTGGTGGTCGTAGCCCCAGCGCGGGGGCAGAGGCCCGACCGCCGGGTAGTAGGTGAGCTGGGTGGGCACCCCACCCGCCGTCGGCATCACGTAGACCTGCTCGTCGCCGTCGTACTGGCCGGTAAACGCGATCCACTTGCCGTCGGGCGAGAACTTGGGGAACAGCTCGAGGCCGGGGTGGGCGGTCAGGCGCCGGGCGCCGCCGCCGGAGGCGGGGGCGAGCCAGAGGTCGCCGGCGTAGACGAAGGCGACGGTGTCGCCGTGGAGGTCGGGAAAGCGCAGCAACTTGGTCTGGCCGGCGGCCGGGACGGAGGCCGCCAGACCCAAGGCCAGGGCCAGCGCCGCGCACGTCGAGAGCGATTGGGATCGGGGCATGCTCTACCTCTCCAGGTTGGGGTCGACGAGCTTACTACGCTTGTCGTTGGAAAAGGTTGCCGGGGTTTGCGACCCCCTTCGCTTTACCCTATGCTTGCAGCCGCTCGCGACTCCCCGCAGCACCGCGGACGCTGGCGTCTAGGACCCCATTCCATCGCTCCAAGCTGGGAGAAGGGCTCTCTCGATGGAGATTCACGACCATATTCTGCAAACGCTGGGCAACACGCCGCTCGTCCGCCTGGCAAGGTTCTCCCCCCACGGCGCGCCGCTCGCCGCCAAGGTCGAGTTCTTCAATCCCGGGGCGAGCGTCAAGGATCGGATCGGGCTGGCGATGATCGAGGCGGCCGAGAAAGCGGGCCTCTTGAAGCCGGGCGGCCTGATCGTCGAGCCCACCTCCGGCAACACCGGCGTCGGCCTGGCGATGGCGGCGATCCTCAAGGGCTACCGGCTGATCTGCACCGCGGCGGAGAAGATCCCGAAAGAGAAGGTGGCTCTGCTCGAGGCCTACGGCGCCAAGGTCATCATCTGCCCGCTCGACGTCGAGCCCGACGATCCCCGCTCCTACTACAAGGTCGCCGAGCGCATCCGCGACGAGCAGGGCGCCTTCCTGCCCTACCAGTACTACAACCAGGCCAATCCCGGGGCCCACTACGCGACCACCGGGCCCGAGATCTGGCGCCAGACCGACGGCAAGGTCACCCACTGGGTGGCCGGCATCGGCACCGGCGGCACGGTGACCGGCGCCGGCAAGTTCCTCAAGGAGCAGAACCCCGACATCCGGGTGATCGCCGTCGACCCGGTAGGCAGCATCTACGCCTACTACAAGCAGCACGGTGTGATACCGCCGCCCGAGGAGCAGGGCAACTACCTGATCGACGGCATCGGCGGCTCGATCAAGGCCTCCTCGGCGTGGCTCGAGTACGTGGACGACATCATCAGCGTCGACGACAAGACCGCCTACCAGACGACCCTCGAGCTGGCGCGCACCGAGGCCATCTTCGGCGGCTCCTCGAGCGGCGCGGCAGCCGCCGGCGCGCGCCGCATCGCCGCGGATCTGCCGGCCGACGCCCTGGTGGTGACCCTCTTCCCGGACTCCGGCGAGCGCTATTTGTCGCGCCTCAACGAGCAGTGGATGCGGGCCAAGGGCTTGCTCGACGAGCCGGGCGGGAGCGGCGAGAGCTGATGGCCATCACCTCCGAGGGGTTCCGGGACGCGCTGCGCCACTTCCCGGCGGGGGTGACCATCCTGACTATCAAGCTCGGCGACGAGGTCCACGGGCTGACCGTCTCCGCCTTCGCCTCGGTATCGCCCGAGCCGCCGCTCATCGCCGTGGTCATCGACCGCCGGCACCACGCCCACCAGATGCTGGAGACGGACGGCGCGGTGTTCGCCGTCAACATCCTGGCCGGCGACCAGGAGGAGCTCTCCGATCGCTTCGCCTGGACGCCCTCCGAGGAGCGTTTCGGCGCCGGCCGTTGGACCACTGCCGCGACCGGTGCGCCGATCCTCGAGGATGCGCTGGCCTGGCTCGACTGCCGGGTCTGGGGCCGGCACGAGGCCGGCACCCACTGGATCTACGTCGGCGAGGTGCTGGCGAGCGGCGTGCCGAGGAGCGACGAGCCGCCGCTGATCTACTGGAACCGAAGCTACCGGCGTTTGACTTGAGGGAGATGCCCATGCGGCTGGCAATCGGAGCTCTGGTGGTGGCCACCCTGCTGGCGGCCGGCGGCGCCTGGGGAGAGGAGGGAGGCCCGGGGATGGAACGATTCCGCTTGTTGCTCCGCGAAGCACCGCTGATCGACGGCCACAACGACCTGCCCTGGGCCCTGCGCGACAAGTACGGCGGCAAGCTCGACGCCGTCGACCTGAGGCAGGACCTCTCCACCGGCGACAAGGCCCTGCACACCGACCTGCCGCGCCTGGCGCAGGGCGGTGTTGGCGCTCAGTTCTGGTCGGTCTACGTGCCGGTCGAGCTCGAGGGAGCCAGGGCGGTGGAGGCCGTCTTCGAGCAGATCGACGTCGTGCACCGCCTCTGCGCCCGCTACCCGGACACCTTCGAGCTCGCGCTCACGGCCGCCGACGTCGAGCGCATCGCCAAGGCCGGGAGGATCGCCTCGCTCGTCGGCATGGAGGGCGGGCACTCGATTCACGACTCGCTCGCCCTGCTGCGCCGCGCCTACGACGCCGGCGCGCGGTACATGACCCTGACGCACTGGAAGAGCACGGCCTGGGCCGACTCGGCGACCGACGCCCCCAAGCACGGCGGCCTGACGCGGTTCGGCGAGGAGGTGGTGCGCGAGATGAACCGGCTCGGCATGCTGGTCGACCTCTCTCACGTCTCGGCCGAAACCATGCACGACGCGCTCGCCGTGGCCGCTGCGCCGGTCATCTTCTCGCACTCCTCGGCGCGCGGCGTGACGCCCCACGTGCGCAACGTGCCGGATGACGTGCTGGCAAAGCTCAGGGACAACGGCGGTGTGGCGATGGTGACCTTCGTGCCGGCCTTCGTCAGCGAGGAGGTCCGCCACTGGGAGGCCGACGAGGCGGCGGAGAAGGCGCGGCTCGACGTGATCCACGTGGGCGACCCGGAAAGCGCCAAGCAGCCGCTCGAGGCCTGGCGGAAGGCCCATCCCGCACCGCGCGCCACTCTCGCCCAGGTGGCGGACCACCTCGACCACCTGCGACAGGTGGCGGGCGCCGATCACATCGGCATCGGCTCGGACTTCGACGGCATCGAGCAGGGGCCGATGGGTCTCGAGGACGTCTCCACCTACCCGGCGCTCTTCGCCGAGCTCTCGCACCGCGGCTGGCCGGACGAGGATCTGAAGAAGGCCGCGGGCGGCAACGTGCTGCGCGCGCTGCGCGATGCCGAGCGCGTTGCAGCGCGCTTGCGCACCGAGCGGCCGGCGTCGGAGGCGAAGATCGAGGAGCTGGACGCAGAGCCGAAGCCGTAGCGGCGGGCGACCACGAGGGTCGCCCCTACGGCAGATGGACAGGTCCTCACGGAGGGGCGGGCCTCGTGCCCGCCCTTGGCCCGAGTGACCACGAGGGTCGCCCTACGAGATCGCCAGCACGATCTTCCCGAAGTGCCGGCCCGCCGCCATGTGCTCGAGGGCGGCGCGGGCCTCGGTCCAGGGGAAGACCCGATCGACGACTGGCCGCAGGTCGTGGGCCGCGATGGCGCGGTTCATGGCCTCGAAGGACTCGCGGTCCCCGGCCAGGATGCCCTGCACCCGCACCCGCTGCATGAAGATCGGCACGATCGAGAGCTCGGCGGCGCCGCCGGCGAGCACCCCGATGAGCGCGATGGTGCCGCCGAAGCGGATGGCGGCGAGCGACTGGGCGAGCGTCCCCGCCCCGCCGACCTCCAACACCACGTCCACGCCTCGGCCGCCCGTCAGCTCCTTGGCCACCGCCCCCCACTTCGGCGTCGAGCGGTAGTTGATCGTCTCCCAGGCGCCGAGCTCGCGGGCCCGCGCCAGCTTCTCGTCGCTCCCCGAGGTGACGATCACAAGCGCCCCGGCGAGGCGCGCGAGCTGAAGGGCGAAGATCGACACTCCGCCCGTCCCTTGCACCAGCACAATGTGGCCGGGCTCGACGCCGCCCTCGGTGAAGAGCGCGTTCCAGGCGGTGACCGCGGCGCAGGGCAGGGTCGAGGCCTCCTCGTAGCTCAGGTTCTCGGGGATCGCGACGCAGCCTTCCTCGGAGATCACGATCTCCTCGGCGAGTGTGCCGTCGAGCGGCCCGCCGAGGGTGGCGCGGACCCTCTCCCGCGTGGGCTCGCCGGCGACCCACGGCGGCGCGAACGTGGGCGTCACCCGGTCGCCAATCGCGAACCGCGTGACGCCGGGGCCGACCGCGACCACCTCGCCGGCGCCGTCCGAGCAGGGGATGAAGGGCAGCGGCTGGCGCGGGTTGTAGCGGCCCTCGACCATCAACCAGTCACGGTAGTTGAGCGAGACGGCGGAGAGCGCCACCCGCACCTCGCCGCGCCCCGGCTCGCGGGCCGGTCGCTCGGCGAGGACGAGGTGATCGAGCCCGAAGGCCCCCTGGACCTCAAACGCTCTCATCGAGGGTGCCCTCAATCGGGCTCGTGGACGAGGTGAGTCTCTCGGCCGCCGGTGGGATAGAGGTCCGATCTCAGGAGTGTAAAGCCCTCTCCGGCAGTCAGGGTTTCATCGAAGGTTACCGTGTCGCGGCACCCTGAGCGGCGGCACTGCCGCCCGATCATGTAGTCCGCGAAATCGCCTCGGCCGCGACGAAAGTCCTCGAGCGCAGCCCGCACCAGATCCGAGTCCTGCACGATCAGCAGCTTTCGGTTCAGCAGCCCCTCGACCACCATCGCCTGCGCGGTGCGGTCGCGACGATAGCGCCGCCCCTTGAGCGTCCAGACGATCTCGCACAGGGCCACAGTGGTCAGAAAGAGGGCTTCCCCGCTTTCCTCCGCTTCGTCCAGAAACTGGCTTGCCAGAGCATCGAACGGCGGCTCGTCCTGGGCCAGGTAGCGAAGCAGCACGTTCGTATCGAGCCCCCTCACCTCTTGTAGCTCCGGAGAATGCGCTCGTCGTCCTCGGCCACGGCTTCGAGCAGGGACTCATGCATCTCTTCGAGCGTCACCGGCTTCATCCCCGGCCGATGAAGCATGCCGGCGAGCTCTTTGATCGAGCGGCCGACCTTGCGTATCCGCACCGCGCCGCTTTCTTCGATCGTGAACTCGAGCCGGTCCCCTGCATTGGCCCGGAGAAAATCCCGCACCTCCTTGGGGATCGTGATCTGTCCTTTGCTGGTGACGGTAGCCGCTGCCATGAATTCTCCTTACCGCAGGTAAGGAGAATCTACACCAGTCTCGTTTCTCGATGCAAGACGCTATTGCCCGTCGCGCTCCGGAGCGCGCCCGAAGTCGCCCTCCATCTCGGCCGCGGCATAGGCGAGGAGCGCGTGGGCCGCCACGTTCTGGCGCAGGCCCGCCTCGTCCACCTGCGCCAGCGTGTCGTTGACCGTGTGGTGGACGTCGAAGTAGCGGGTGGCGTCCTGCCACAGGGCGAAGAGCGGCACGCGGGCGGGGGCGAGTGGCGAGAGATCGGCGCCGCCGCGGCCCTCGTTGCCGCCCTGCTCCACGCCCAGCGGCGCGAGCAGCCGGGCCACGGCCTCGACCGCCGGCAGCGCCGCGGGCTCGACCCCCGAGCTCAACGCCCACACCGCATCGGCCCCGAGGTCGGCCTCGACCGCGGCCACGTGCCGGGGAAGCTCCGCCTCGTGAGCCACGGCGTAGGCCCTGGCGCCGGAGAGGCCGAACTCCTCGTTGGCGAACAGCACCACGCGCACGGTGCGGCGCGGGCGCTCTCGCAGCTCGGCGATCAGCTTGGCGGCGGCGACCGCGATGGCGCAGCCGGCGCCGTCGTCGAGCGCGCCCTGGCCGAGGTCCCAGGAGTCCAGGTGGGCACCCAGCAGCACGATCTCCTCCGGCTTCTCGCGGCCGCGCACCTCGGCGATCACGTTGGCGGACTGCTCGTCGGGGAGCACGCGGGTGGTGAGCCGCAGGCGGAAGCGCACCGGCTTGCCGGAGGCGGCCTGCGCGGCGAGGAGATCGGAGTCCGGGTTGGAGAGCGCCGCGGCCGGGATCCTCGCCACGCCGTCCAGGTAGCGGGTGGCGCCGGTGTGGGCGATGCGGTCGTTCGAGGTGCCGGCGGAGCGGATGAGCAGGGCCACGGCGCCCTTCTTCGCCGCCTCGCTCGGGCCGGCGCCCCGCTTGGCCACGGCACGGCCGTAGCCCGACGCGTCGCGGGTCGCCTCCATCACGCCGTCGATGAACACGATCTTGCCCGCGGCGGCGCCCTCCGGCAGCGCCTTGAGCGCGTCGAGCGACTCGACGCGCAGCACCTCGGCCTCGAGCCCGGCGTCCGGCGTGGGGGCGCTGCCGCCCAGCGCGGTCAGCACCACGAGCTGCGGATAAGGGGCGAGGATCTCGCCGCTTGCTTCCCCGCGCTCCCAGTGCGGCACGGTCACGGGCTCGGCGCGCACCTCGTCGAAGCCCAGCTCGCGGAGCTTGGCGAGCGCCCACTCCACGGCCCGCCGGTCGCCAGCCGAGCCCGCGAGCCGCGGGCCCACCTCGACCGACAGCGAGCGCACGAGCTGGTAGGCGAGATCGCTGCCCCCCGCGCGCTCGCGCAGGCCCTCGGCTGCGCGCGCCAGCTCGTCGGAGAGCGGCGGCGGCGAGGCTGCCTCGGCCACGCAGCCGAGCAGGCAGAGCGCCGAGAGCGTGAATGCCGCGGCCAGCGCCGGCCGGCCGATCCTCTCCAAGTCACGCGGCACGCTCATGTGCCCTCCTCGGCGAGGGCGGAGGCGAGCTTCTCCGCCAGCGCCTGGCCCGCGTCCGGCTCCAGCCGGCCGGCCCGCCAGTCGATGCCGAGGCCGCTGCCGGCGAACTTGGGGATGATGTGGAAGTGGACGTGCATCACCACCTGGTGGGCGGCGGCGCCGTTGTTCTGCAGCACGTTATACGCGGTCGCGCCCGTCACCCGCTTGACCGCCCGCGCCAGGCGCGGCAGCACGCGGCCGAGGGCGGCGGCAGCCTCGTCGGAGAGCTCGTCGAGGTGCGCCTTGCGCTCCTTGGGGATCACCAGCAGGTGGCCCCGCGAGAGAGGGTTGATGTCCAGAAAGGCGAGCACCTGCTCGTCCTCGTAGACGCGGTGGCAGGGGATCTCGCTGTCCAGGATGCGGTCGAAGATGGTGCGCTCGCGTTCGCTCATGGCGTGGGATTCTCGCGCTGGTCTTGGTGCCGGGCCGTGGATGCGCCTATGATAGTAGGAGTTCGGAACGGACGAACCAAGCCTCGAAGGCCATGACCTCCACCGCTCCCGATCGCCGGCCGCCGCTCAGGGCACGAGCCCTGCTCGCCGCGCTTCTCGCCCTGGTCAGCCTGGCGAGCGCCGTCGAGCTCCATCGCGAGCACACGCTGGTCGAGCCTTCGCCGCGGGAGGGCGGCCACGCGGCCGCCCTGGTCGCCGGCTGCCACCCCGAGCTCGCGACTCACCTCGAGCTCCCCAGCGAGCCTCGCTCGCCGGAGTGCCCGGCCTGCCTGCTGCGCCTGGTCACCCGCGGCGCGGTGGTGCCGGCGGAGACCGCCTTCTACGCCCTGCTCGCGCCGCGAGAGCGCGTGCCGGAGCAGGGCTTCGCCGCCCGCTTCAACCCGGTCCGCTCCAGCCTCTCCCGCGGCCCTCCCGCCGCCTAGCTCCTCTCTCTTGCAGCCGCAGCACCGGCCCGGGCCTTCCGGCCGGTGGCTCCACCTGACCTTGCAAGCGCGCTCCGTCGACCGGAGCTGGGAGAAGAGATCATGGCGACACCCATTCACCGCGCCCGCCCCGTGGGCCGGTTCCTGTCAGCCGTAGTGCCGGTGCTCGCGCTGCTCGCGGCCGCCACCCTGCCCGCGGCGGCGCAGCCCGCGGCCTCGACCGACAACCGATCTTCCGGCTCGCTGGCCGGCACGGTCACCACTCCCGGCGGCGAGCCGATCGGCGACGCGGAGGTCAACCTCGTCGATCTGCGGCGCCGCACCCGCACCGCTGCCGACGGTTCCTTCCGCATCGAGAGCCTGCCCGCCGGCAGCTACCTCGTCGAGGCCCGGAGCCTCGAGCACGGCGAGGGCGCGGCCCGCGCCCAGGTGCGCGCGGCGGAGGAGGCGTCCGTCACCATCGTCCTCGACCTCGTCCGGCTGCATGACGAGGTGGTGGTCACCGCCGGCGCCGCGGCGCAGCAGCTCGAGCTGGCGCAGGCGACCACGGTGCTCTCCGGCGAGGACCTCGACCAGCGGCGGGACAGCTCGCTCGGCGAGACCCTGGCCCAGCAGCCGGGCATCAGCTCGACCTACTTCGGCCCCGGCGCCAGCCGCCCGGTGATCCGCGGCCTGGGCGGAGACCGCGTGCGCATGCTGTCCGAGGGCCTGGGCAGCGCCGACGCCTCGAACGTGAGCCCGGACCACGCGGTGTCGGTCGACCCGGGATCGGCCGAGCGCATCGAGGTGCTGCGCGGCCCCTCGACCCTGCTCTACGGCTCGACCGCGATCGGCGGCGTGGTCAACGTGCTCGACAACCGCATCCCGGAGTACGCGCCCGAGGAGCCGCTCACCGGCACCGTGGAGCTCTCGGCCGGCACGGTGGCCGACGAACGGCAGGGCTCGCTCGCGCTCGAGGGCGGCGCCGGCCGCTTCGCCTGGCACGCCGACTACCTGAGCCGCGAGACCGACGACTACGAGATCCCCGGCTTCGCCGAGGCCCACCCGCACCCGGACGAGGAGGCGACCGGCAAGCTCGGCAACAGCGCCTTGGACAGCGAGTCCGGCAGCGTCGGCTTCTCGCTGGTCGGCGACGCCGGCCTCATCGGCCTCTCGGTCAGCGGCTTCGACTCCCTCTACGGCGTGCCCGGCCACGAGCACGAGGAAGGCGAGGAGCACGAAGGCGAGGAGCATGAGGAAGAAGAAGAGGAAGGGCCGGTGCGCATCGACCTCGAGCAGCGCCGGGTCGATCTCAAGGGCGAGCTCAGCCGCCCCTTCGGCATCTGGAGCGGCGCCCGGCTGCGGCTCGGCTCGACGGATTACGAGCACCGCGAGCTCGAGGGCGCGGAGGTGGGTACCACCTTCTTGAACGACTCGCTCGAGGGCCGCTTCGAGCTGGTGCAGAAGCGCAGCCCGGGCGGTCTCTCCGGCTCCATGGGCGTGCAGTACTCGACCAGTGACTTCGAGGCGATCGGCGCCGAGGCCTTCGTGCCGCCCTCGACCACCGACCTCGCCGCCGTCTTCGCCTTCGAGGAGCTCCAGCGCGGCAAGCTCCGTTTCCAGCTCGGCGGCCGCTACGAGAACCAGCAGGTGGACGTTCAGGCGGACCTGCCGGACCGCGACTTCTCCGGCCTCTCCGGCTCGCTGGGGCTGGTCTGGGAGCCGGCGGACGAATACTCGCTCTCCGTGTCCGTCGCCCGCTCGGTGCGGCTGCCGACGGCGACCGAGCTCTACGCCAACGGCCCGCACATCGCGACCGGCTCCTTCGAGATCGGCGATCCCGACCTCGACAAGGAGACCAGCCTGGGTGTTGACGTGTCCCTGCGCAAGCGCACCGGCCGCTTCACGGCGACCCTCAACCTGTTCGCCAACCGCTTCGACAGCTACGTCTTCGAGCGCTTCACCGGCGAGGAGGAGGACGGCCTCGAGGTGATCGTCTTCGACCAGCAGGACGCCGAGTTCGTGGGCGGCGAGATCGAGGGCCTGTTCAACCTCTACCAGGGCGAGCACGCGCACTTCGACCTGCTGCTGGGCGCGGACACCGTGCGCGCCGAGCTCTCCGACACCGGCGAGCCCCTGCCGCGCATCCCGCCGCGCCGCTACAAGCTGGGGCTCAACTACCACCAGGACCGCCTGCGGGCCTTCGCCGAGGCGATCCGCGCCGAGGAGCAGGATCGCATCAGCGGCAACGAGACGCCGACCGACGGCTACACGCTGATCAACGCCGGCATCTCGTACCGCTTCTTCCTCGGCCCCACGGTGCTCGACCTGATGCTGCGCGGCCGCAACCTGGGCGACGAGGAGGCGCGCAACCACGTCTCGTTCTTGAAGGACGTGGCGCCGCTGCCGGGCCGGGACGTGAACCTGGGAGTGCGGCTGGCCTTCTAGGACCGCGACCGTCCGCGCGCGGACCTGGAGGGAGCCATGGGCCTCGCCTCGAGCATCGCTCGGGAGACCCTGTGGATGCTGGTGGTGGCCTCGCCCTACCTGCTCCTGGGCCTCCTGATTGCCGGCCTGCTGCACGTGCTGCTGCCGCAGTCGCTCATCGTGCGCTGGATGGGCCGCCACGGCCTCTCCGGCGTGGCGCTGGCGGCGGCGGTGGGCGTGCCGCTGCCGATCTGTAGCTGCGGCGTAGTGCCGGTCGCGGTGGAGCTCAAGCGCAAGGGGGCGGCGACGCCCGCGGCGCTGTCATTCCTCATCACCACACCGGAGTCGAGCATCGACTCGGTGCTCCTCACCTGGGGGATGTTGGGGCCGCTGATGGCGATCGCGCGGCCGATCGCCGCCTTCGCCAGCGCCATGCTGGGAGGCGTCTTGAGCATCGCCTTCCTGGGCCGCGAGCGGCGGTTCGCACCTCGGCCGACCGGCCCCGGAGCGCACCGGGACTGGGCACACCCCGATCACGAGCACGAACACGCCGGCGCAATCGGCAACGAATCTGCGGCTGCCGGCAAGGCCCTCCGTGCGGCGTTCGCGCGGCTGCTCGGGAGGCGCGGCGAGGGCCAGGCGGGTGATCCGCCGCCGCCCGGCCTGTGGCGTGCCGTCGCCAGACCCGCCCTGCGCCATGGCTTCGTCGACCTGCTCGACGACCTGGCGTTCTGGCTGATTTTCGGCCTGGTGGTGGCGGGCGTCGCCGCCGCACTGCTGCCCGCCGATCTCGGCGAGCTGGGGCTCGGCCGGGGGCTGGTGCCGATGCTGATCCTGCTCGCCGTGGGCATCCCACTCTACATGTGCGCCTCGGCCTCGACCCCGGTGGCCGCCGCCCTGATGGTCAAAGGCGTGTCGCCCGGGGCGGCGCTCGTCTTCCTCCTCGCCGGGCCGGCTACCAACGTGGCCACCATCCTGCTCCTCGGCCGCACCTTCGGCCGGCGCTTCGTCGCCATCTATCTGACCGCGGTCGCGGTGGGCGCCATCGCCTGCGGCTTGGCGCTCGACGCCCTGGCCGGCCCCTCCTGGACGCCGAAGGTGATCGCCGCGGCCGCGGAGTCGCATCGCTACTCGCTGGGTGACTGGGTCTGCTTCGCGATCGCCATGGCGCTCCTCGCCTGGCGACTGTGGAAGGGCGCGGCGAGGCGCGGCTGGGAGGAGCTGAAGCAAGGTTTCGCGCCGCTCACCGCCGGACGGTCCGCCGCGGCGCCGGAAGCGCCGGGCCTGGAAGCGGCGAGCCCTGAAGCCGTGGGCCTGGAAGTGCCAGACCACGGCCGGCGGCCCGCACGCCGTTGGGCCGTCGCCGCCCTGCTGCTCGTCCTCTTGGCTTACCTGGCGAGCGGGCTCGCGGTTGTGCCGCCCGAGGCGAGCGGCTACGGCTTCGTATTCGGGGCGCTCACCGCCCGCGACCTCGGCCCGGGGCTCCACTACCTGCCCCCTGCGCCCTTCGGCCGCCTGGAACTGCGCGCCACGAGCTACCCGCGTAAGGCGGACGTCGGCTACCGAACCGATCTCGGGATGCTCCGGCGCCGGCGGGAGCTGGCACTCTTCGCCAACCCGGACGAATGGCACAGCACGGTGGCGGCTATGAACACCGACCCCGAGTCGGCGACCTACCTGACGGCGGACGGCAACCTGGTCGAGATGAGCTTCACGGTGCACTACACGCTCGCCGAACCGGCCGCCTTCTTCTACCGGCTCGCTCACGACCGCGATCTGGTCGGCCTCTACGCCGCCGCCGCTGCCCGGCAGGCGGTGGCCGGCCGGCCGCTCGAGCAGGTGCTGACCGCCGCGCGCCGGGATCTCGAGCGGGAGATCGGAGAGGCGCTGGCCGCGGGCCTCGCCGCCCTCGACTTAGGCATCGCCGTGGACTCGGTGCGCATCGTGGACCTGCACCCGCCGGGGGCCGTGGTCGAGGCCTTCCGCGACGTGTCGAGCGCGCGCGAGGACCGCGAGACCCGCGTGCACCGGGCGCACGAGTCGGCCGCCGCCGAGGTGCCACAGGCGCGAGGCGAGGCGGCGCAGATCCTGGCGGCGGCGGAAGCCACCTCGGCTGCCGCGACCCTCGAGGCCGAAGGGCGCGCGCAAGGGTTCATGGCGCGCGCCGGAGCGCTGGGGGGCGCCCGCCGGCTGCTCTTCGACCTGCTGCGGCGCGAGCAGGCCGAGCGCTCACTCGCCGGCCGCGACAAAGTCATCCTGCCGCCGGGCAAGGCGCCGCGCGGCGTGACCCTCTGGCAGGGCCCGCCGCCGGCCTGGTCGGCGTCGCGGGCCGGAGGATCTCCATGATGCGCTCGCGCGTCGTGCTCGCGCTGGTGGCCGGTCTGGCCACGGTCTGGGGCGTGGCTTCCTCTCCCTTCGTGGTGCAGGAGACCGAGGCCGCCCTCGTCACCCGCTTCGGCCGCCCCCTGCCCGGCCTCGCCGGGCCGGGCCTGCACTGGAAGCTGCCGTGGCCGGTCGACGCCGCGGTGCGCCTCGACCGGCGGCTGCTGGTGTTCGACAACGAGCCCACCGAGATGCTGACCGGCGACAAGAAGAACGTGCTGGTCGACAGCTTCCTCGTCTGGCGGATCGCCGATCCCCTGCGCTACGTGCAGACGGTCAAGACCCGCCCCGAGGCCGAGGCCCGGTTGCTCGACCTGGCGGTCTCCGAGCTGGGCGCCGCGGTGGGCTCGGAGCCGATGGAGAGCTTCGTCAACGTGGACCCCGCGCGGGTCGGGTTGCGACGGGTGGCGGAGACGGCCGGGCGCGCCGTCCACGCGGTCGCCCTGCCGAGCTTCGGGATCGAGGTCCTGGACCTCGAGATCAACGGCTTCTCGCTGCCGCGCCAGAACCGGGCGAGCGTCATCGAGCGCATGCAGGCCGAGCGAGCGCGCATCGCGACCGCCTACCGCAGCGCGGGCGAGGAGCAGGCGCTCAAGATCCAGGCCCAGTCCGCGGCCGAGCGCGAGCGGCTGCTGGCCGAGGCGCGGGGCCGGTCGGAAGCGGTGCGCGGCGACGGCGAGGCGCGCGCCCTGGCGCTCCTCGGCGGCGCCTATGCCAGAGACCCCGAGCTCTACCGCTTCCTGCGTGGCCTCGAGAGCTCGGAGAAGATCCTCGACGAGAACACCACGCTGTTCCTCGAATCCGACTCCGATCTGCTGACGGTGCTCGATGGCAAGCGGTAGCCCACCGCGGACCCTGCCGCCCTCGGTGCGCGCCATCCGGCGGGCACGCCGCTTCCTCTCCCGGCGGCGCCGCGCGGTGGCGGCGGCGGTCGCGACGCTGGCCACGATCGTGGCCCTCTCCCGCGCCATCTACACGGTGGCCAACGGCGAGTCGGCCGCGGTGCTGCGCTTCGGCCGCCTGGTCGACGACGCCGTGGGCCCCGGGCTCCACGTCCGGCTCCCGGCCGGCGCCGACCGCGTCACCAAGGTGCGAACGGGAGAGGTGCTGCGCCTGCCGATCGAGGGCGACGTGGCGCCGGCCCTCGACCTCCTGACCGGCGACGAGAACCTGGTGGCGGCGAGCCTGGTGGTGCAGTATCGCGTAAGCCGCCTGGGCAGTTACCTCTACGCGGTGGAAGATCCAGCTCTCCTGCTGCGGCAGGTGGTGCGCAGCGCGCTCCTCGAAGCGGTCGCCTCGACCCACGTCGAGGAGCTGCTGACCTCGGGCAAGGCGGCGGTGCAGAACCAGGTGCGCTCGCGCGCGCAGCGGAAGCTCGACGCCTATGGCGCCGGCATCGCGCTGGTCGCCGTCAACCTCCAGTCGCTCAACCCTCCGGGCGAGGCCGCCACCGCCTTCCGCGCCGTCTCCGACGCCCAGGCCGACGCGGCGCAGGCGGTGTCGCGTGCCGAGGCCGAGAGCGAGCGCTCGCTGCGCCTGGCGCGCGGCGAAGCGCAGCAGCTCCTCGAGCAGGCCCAGGCAACGGCCCACGCCCGCTTCGAGCAGGCGTCGGGGGCGACCGAGCGCTTCGAGCGATTGCGCCAGGCGAGCCGGCGCTCGCCCGGCCTGGCGAGGGCGGATCTGCGGGCCGCGGCCGCAGCCCGCGCCCTGCCCCGGGTGAGGATCATCGTGCTGGCGCCGGGGGAGCCGCCGCGGATCGACCTCCACCGGCTGGAGAGCGGGCCGCAGGGGATCGTACGATCGGGCTCGGACGCCGCGGCCTCGCCGCCCGACCACGACCGGTGAGAGAGGCGTGGCTGATCCGAGCACAGCCGGGCACCGCGCGTGGCGGGCTCGGAGACTGCCTGGAACGGTGCCTCGACCGTCCAGGCCCGATGAACCCCGAGGGAGGGTCAGGCCTATGGATTCCTTGATTCCGGCTCGCGCCAAGACGTTCTCGAGTGCCCAGCCCCTCCGCCTGGGGCTGGCGCTGGCGCTTCTCGCCCTCGGCGTCTCGATGGCGGCCACCGAGGAGCGCGGCTCCCCTTCCGCCCGGGCGGTGACGCCCGGCGCCCAGCAGGAGGACTGGCGGAGCTGGGGCGGCGTCCGAGGCGACTTCACCGTGGAGAGCGGCGCGCTCGCCGAGGCGTGGCCGGCGGAGGGCCCGCGGCGGATCTGGGAGCGGCCGCTGGGTGGCGGCTATTCGTCGATCCTCTACCAGGGCGGCCGCCTCTACACGATGTATCGCGCCGGAAGTGAGGACGTGCTCGTGGCCCTGGACGCCGCGACCGGGTCGACGATCTGGGAGCAGCGCGACACGCCGAGCTTCTGGCCGGACATGGAGAAGGGCTTCGGCCTGGGCCCCAACTCGACTCCGCTCCTCGTCACCGACGAGGCGGGGGGCGACAAGGTGGTGGCAATCGGCATCTCGGGCCGGATGCGGGCGGTCGAGGCGAAGACCGGCAAAGTGGTCTGGAGGCGCGATCTGCCGCGCGAGCACGGCAGGCGCAAGCGAGTCGAGGAGTACGGATACTCGGGCAACCCCCTGGCCTACGGGGGCAAGGTCCTCACCCTGGTCGGAGGTGACGATGCCGCCGTGGTCGCCCTCGATCCGGCCGACGGCTCCGTCGAGTGGAAGAGCGCGCCCGGGGGCGTCAGCTACGCGCAGCCCGCCATCATCCGCCTCGCGGGCCGCGAGCAGTACGTCTACTTCGAGCCCGAAGGCATCGTCGCCCTCGACCCCGCCACCGGCAAGACCCTGTGGAAGCACGCCATCCAGTTCAACAACGGCAACCACTTGACGCCGGCGGCCCGCTGCGACGAGAACCACCTCTGGGTGAGCAGCCAGTTCGACACCGGCGGTGGGCGCGTCCTCGAGGTCTCACCGAGAGACGGCGTCCTCACGGTGAAGGAGCTCTGGTTCACACCCAGGCTCAAGACTTCCCACTGGACCGTCCACTGCCGGGGCGACTTCCTCTACGGCTCGATCGGCGGCAACGACACCTCGCGGCTCGCCGCGGTGCGCTGGAAGACCGGCGAGATCGCCTGGCAGGAACGCGGCTTTCACAAGGCGCAGGCCCTGTGGGCCGACGGCAAGCTCCTCTTCCTCGACGAGGCCGGCAAGCTGGCGCTCGCCCGCGTCTCGCCGGAAGGGCTCTCGGTCCTCGCCACCACCCAGATCGCCAAGCCCAACGCCTGGACGCTCCCCACGCTGGTCGGGACGACGCTCTACGTCCGCGACCAGGAGAAGATCCTGGCGCTCGACCTAGGGCTCGCCACACGGCCGTGAGCAGAGCCTCGCGCTGGCTGCCGGCGGCCCTGCTGCTGGGAGCCCTGCTCTCGGTGGCGGTTTCAGAGCCGCTGACCCACGCTCACGGCGGTCTGGCCGATCCCCACGACTGCCCGGGCTGCCGCTGGGAGAACGCCTCCTCCTGCGAGCCCGCGGTCGTGGCCCTGGTGCCGATTCCGTACCTGCTTCCAGGCGATGCGGTCCGCGCGCTCGGTGGCGCGCCGCTCCCGCCTCGCACCCCCGCTCTCGCCCCCGCCCGCGCTCCGCCTGCCGCCTGAGCCGCTTTCCGTTCCGGCTTCTCTCAGGGCCGGCTTCTCTCAGGGCCGGCTTCTCTCGGGGCCGGCTTCTCTCGGGGCCGGCTTCTCGCAGGCTGATTCCGATCCGCCGCCCGCGCGCGGCAGAGGGCTTACTCCATGCTGACCGCAGCAAGCTTCGCACTGTTCCTTTCCACGGCCATCGCCGCGGCTCCCACGGCGGAGCCCTTGCTCGCCGCGCCCGCCGCACGGCCGCCGCTCCGCGCGGCCGCGCTGGTGGGCACCATCACCCTCGACGGCCGGCTCGACGAGGCCGCATGGTCCGAGGCTCGGCCGGCCAGCGGCTTCGCGCAGATCGAACCCCACCATGGCAACCCGGCGAGCCGTGACACCGAGGTACGGGTGCTGTTCGACGAGCGAAACCTGTACTTCGGCTTCACCTGTCACGATCCGGAAGGCGCCGGCGGGGTCCGGGTCCCCGGCTCGCAGCGCGACTGGGACGATGACCAGAACGATCTCGTGGGTCTGGCGCTCGATCCCTTCGGCGACGGCCGCACGGCCCAGGCCTTTCAGGTCAACCCCTGGGGCGCGCAGCGTGACCTGCGGGTCTCGGATGGCAAGCTCGAGGAGACCCAATGGGACGCGGCGTGGATCGCTCGCACTCGGGTGGCCGAGAACGGCTGGACGGCGGAGGTGGCGATTCCCTGGTCCAGCCTGCGCTATCCGGAGGGCTCGAGGGCATGGGCGGTGAATTTCGTGCGCCGCGTGCGGCGCCTCGAGGAGATCTCCGGCTGGGTGCCGTGGACGCGGGGCCTGACGCCCTACCGCATGACCTTCGCCGGCGCTCTCGAAGGCCTGGCACCGCCGCCCCCGGTCAAGGACCTGCGCTTGCAGCCCTACGTGGTGGGCAGCGCACGCGAGGCGAGCGCCGGGAACCGCACGAGCGACGAGCAGGCTTTCGAGCTCGGCGGCGAGCTCAAGTGGTTGCCGTCCGCGTCGACAGTGGTCGATGCCACGGTCAACACCGACTTCGCGCAGGCCGACGCCGACCGCCAGGTGGTGAACCTCTCCCGCTTCTCGGTCCTGTTCCCCGAGAAGCGCCCCTTCTTCCTCGAGAACGCCAGCCTCTTCGACAGCGGCTTCGACGCCATCAAGCCATTCTTCAGCCGCCGCATCGGCCTCGACGAAGCCGGCCAGCCGATCCCCATCGACGCCGGCCTGCGCATCGTGCACCAGGACGCCCGCCGGAGCTGGGGCGGCCTGGCAGTGCGCACCGCTGCCGAGGGGACCACGCCGGCCTCGACCTTCGGCCTGGCGCGTTTTTCTCAGAACCTGGGGGCCCGGAACCGGCTGGGCGCGCTCTTCAGCGGGCGGTGGGACGAGGCGCGGGGCGAAGGCGAAGGGCGTAGCAACGGCGTCTGGGCGGTCGACGGCCTCTACCGGCCGCGGGAGCTGTTCACAGTGCAGGGGTTCGTCTCCGGCTCCACCACCTCCGGCGCGGGCGGCGACGGCGTCGCGGGCTCGCTCTGGGCCTACTCCGAGGGTCCCCGCGGCTACTTCGGCTGGATCCAGCAGGCGGTGAGCGCGGACTACGAGGCCGCCTCCGGCTTTGTCGTGCGCCGGGACTTCGTTCGCACCAGCCCGGCTTTGACGCTCGACTGGCGACCGGAATGGCTGCCGAAGTCGATCCGCCGGCTGCGGCCCAACGGCAGCGCCAACCTCTACCATTCCTACGAGGACCGGCGGTTCCAGGAGGGCTCGGTGCGCATCGAGCCGCTGTGGGTGGTCTTCCAGGACGGCAGCGAAGTCTGGGCCTGGTGGGAGCCCAACTTCCAGCGGTTGCGGGAGCCGTTCGCGCCGCTGCCAGGCCTCGAGGTCGAGCCGGGGAAGTACGACTACGACCGCTGGGGGATCGCCGGCGCCACCGACCGCAGCCGGCCGTTCGGCATCGAGGTGCGGCACACCTTCGGCGGCTTCTACGACGGCCAGCTCGAGAACACCAGGGTGACGGCGCGTGCCGTGCCCTCGCCACGGCTGGCCTTCACGTTGGAGTACGAGCGCAACGCGCTCTCCTCGATCGGCCGCGAGCGGGGGGACCGCACCACCGAGCTGTGGACTCCCGAGCTGCGCCTGGCGCTGAACCCGCGCCTTCAGTGGACCACCTTCTACCAGCGCAACACGGCGGCCGAGCTCGAGAGCTGGTACTCCCGCTTCAGTTGGGAGATCCGGCCGCTGTCCTACCTCTACGTGGTGTACGCCGATCTGGAGCCCACGGACCCCGGTGCCGGTTTCCTCACGCGGCCGGCGACCACCGACCGGCAGTTGATCGTCAAGCTGACCTACCTCTGGCAGCGGTGAGGGACGGCCTCGCCCGCTCGACTCCGATGTCCGTTCCCGCTCTCCCCTGTCGCGATCACAGTCAAGGAGTGCTCCAAAGAGGGGCAGTCTCCAGCGAAGGAGGAGATACAGCCATGTGGCGCAGAACGATGCGATTGGGGACCTTTCTGGCGTTGATCGTCTTGGGCTTCGGCCTGGGTGGAGCGAGCCCTGCCCGGGCCGAGGCCACGGAGGGCTTGAGCGCCGCGGAGCGCACGCAGCTTCTCCTGCCGCTCTACGAGCAGGTACGCCGCGACGCGGGTCTGCGGGTGCTCGAGCCCGGCAGGCGCGGCCGCATGGACGACCCGGCAGCGGTCGAGGCTTATCTGCGGGCGATGCCGCTCTCACCCCGCGACTTCCTGCAGATCGACATGCACGTGCGGCGCTACGAGGTCATGGTGCCGCGCTTCATCCAGGAGTGGCACGTGCAGTGGATGCGGTACCACGAGGCCGAGGCCCGCAAGCTCTACGGCTCGGTGGAGGTCGATGCCCGGCTCTCCGGCCGCTACCCCACGCCGGTGGTGCGCTCCCCCGACGAAGCCGCGGCCGAGCTCGGGCTGAAGGTGGGCGGCGTGGACAGCAACCTCGCGGCGACCGCGGTGCCGGCGCCGGATGACTACCAGGGCGAGGTGCAGATCGCCGTCAACCCGATCGACACCAGCCAGATCGTCGCCGCGGCCAACACCTGGGACTCGATGGGCGGCGTCTGCGCCGGCGGCATCCAGGCGATCTTCTACACCGACGACGGCGGAGTGACCTGGGACTACACCTGCGCGCCGGGCGCCGCGGCCTACCCGACGCTCCCCGCCTGTGCGGGAACGGTGTTCGGCAGCGACCCGGCCCTCTACTGGGACGACTCCAACCAGGTCTTCCTCAACTACATGCTGCTCTGCAGCACCGGCTTCTCGCTTGATTTCGCCCTCGTGGTCGCCACCTCGACCGACGGCGGCGCCACCTGGACCGGCCAGGGCGTGATCAAGGATAGCTGGGCGACCGGCGACGTCGAGGACAAGAACTTCTACGCCATCGACAATACGCCCACCAGCCCCTACTACGGCCGCCACTACGCCTGCTGGGACCGCAACAACAACGAGAAGCTCGCCTACTCGACGGACTCCGGCGTCACCTGGACCGAGGTGAACCTGCCCAACGTCGCCGGCAGCCTCGACCTGGGCTGCGACGTCGCGGTGCAGAAGAACGGCAAGGTGCACGTGATTTTCGACACCCTCACCTGCGGCGCCTTGTCCTGCACCAACGAGCGGCTCTTCTACACCAAGTCGACGGACGGCGGCGCCACCTGGACGGTGCCGCTCCAGCTCCGTGACTACAACCTGACGGGCTTCTCCGGCGCCAACTGCCCCGCGGCGCAGGACGGCCGCTGCATCGGGCCGCTGGGGGCGATCGACGTCGACCGCTCGGGCGGGCCCTGCAACGACAACCTCTTCGTCACTTACACCGACTTCGACAACGGCGGCACGGTCGACGACTCCGACGTGTGGGTGATCCGCTCGACCGACAACGGCGTCACCTGGGGGGCGCCGGAGCTGGTGAACGACGGCGGCGCGGGCCTGACCGGCGCGCTGCAGTTCAACCCCACGCTGGCGGTCGACCAGTACGACGGCGAGGTAGTGGTCGCCTGGCAGGACGCGCGCAACGATCCCGCCAACCGCGAGGTGGAGGTCTACACCGCCACCTCCAAGGACTGCGGGCTCTCCTTCGGCCCGAACGTCCAGCTCACCTCCGGCCTGGGGGGCGGCGCGGCGGAGTTCAACAACAACGCGACCTCCTTCTCCGACGAGAACACGATCGACAACGTCAACTACAACCCCAACCAGTACGGCGAGTACATCGGGCTCGACGTCAAGGGATCCAAGGCGTATGTGGGGTGGGCCGACACGCGACAGTTCTTCCCCGGCTTCGTCGCCGACGTGCAGAAGGAGAACGTGGCCGTCGACACCCAGACCCTGATCAAGCTCGGTATCGTGAAGACCTGGAAGTCGCTCGCCATCGACGACGGCTACGTGCTCGAGCAGAGCGAGCTGGCGAGCGCCGGCGGCTTGGCGGTGAGCACGCTTGCTACCAACACCGCGATCCGCGCCGGGGACAGCTCGACCGACCAGGAGTACCGCGGCATCCTCTCCTTCATCACCCTCGACATCCCGGAGGCGGTGACCATCGTCTCGGTGAGGCTGCGGCTGAAGCGGGGCCTGGTGTTCGGCACCAGCCCCTTCGGCACCCACGGCAACCTCACGGTGGACGTCAACACCGCGGGCTTCAGCGGCGACCTGGCGCTGGAGACCACGGACTGGGAGGCCAGCGCCACGGCGACCAACGTCTGCACGCTGCCCGAGCCGCTCGCCAACGGCGACTGGACCGAGTGCCTCTTCAACGCCGCCGGCATCCAGGCGATCCACAAGAACGGCCGCACCCAGGTGAGGGTCCACTTCACCACCGGCGACAACGACGATGCCGGCGCGGACTACATGGGCTTCTACGGCGGGAACTCCGCCAACGACGGCGACAAGCCGGAGCTGATCGTGACCTACCAGTAGGAGCGCCTACCGAGACCGTCGCGAGCGGTCGATATGCGCGCTCTAGCCCCGTCCCGGACGCGGCTGGGGAAAGCCGTGCGCGAGGCGCAGCAGGCGGAAGGTCGAGAGGGCGGCGGCGGGAGCACGCGGGTCGGGGACCACGTCCACGGCGCCCGCCGTGAGCGCGGCGGCGAACAGCGGCCGCAGGGCCCGCTCCATGGTGTTGACGCCGGGCCGGAGCGGCCGCACCTCGAGGCGCGTGGTCAGCCCGTCGGCGGCCAGGCGGGCCAGGGCGGCGAGCACGGCGCGCGGCGCGGCCGAGCCCGGATCGAGGCGGCGGGCGAGCTCGGCGTCCGCCGCCGGCAGCAGCAGCGTCAGCGTCACGGCGTGGTGCTGGTCGAGCTCGCGGAGCAGGGCGAGGTCGGCCAGGATGCGGGGCGAGCCGGTCGCGAGAATGACCTCGCGGCCCTCGTCGGCGAGCAGCCGCTCGAGGCCCTTCCGCGTGGCGGCGGCGGCTTCGGCCGTGGCGTAGGGATCGGGCCGCGCGGCAGCGGGCGGAACGGGAGCGACCGGCATCGGGGCGACCTTGGCGCGGCCCGGCGCGCGGAGCCATGCAGGCGCCCAGCGGGAGGATCGGGGAGCAGCTTCGACGGGGAGCAGGAGCGGGCTCGGCCAGCAGGTCACGGGTTCCATCTTACGCCTCGTTTCTCATCGGGTAGCGCTCTGTTTACGCCCATCGAGTGTACCTTGTCAAGCCCCCCGTGCGAGCGAAGGATTGGGCATAGGATCCCGCCCCATGCCGGAGCTCCCCGAAATCGAGGTCCTGAAGCGCAGCCTCGAGCCGCTGCTCACCGGGCAGACCATCGAACGGGTGGAGGTGCACGACCGGCGGCTGCGGGAAGCGGTGCGCGGCGCCCACCTCGCGCGCCGCGCCGCCGGGCAGAAGGTCGTTGGCCTGCGCCGGCGGGCGAAGTACCTGCTGATCGACCTCGCGGGTGGCCACACGCTGGTCATCCACCTCGGGATGAGCGGGCGCCTGACCCTGGTCGACGCCGGCCTTCCCCGCGAGCCGCACGAGCACCTCGCCTTCTACCTCGCTTCGGGTGAGCGCCTGCGCTTTCGCGACCCCCGGCGCTTCGGCCTCGCCGTGATCGTGCCCACCGCGAAGCTGGCGAGCGACCGCCGGTTCCGCGGCCTGGGCGCCGAGCCGCTGGAGGAGGGCTTCTCTGGCGAGGCGCTGGCCGCCCTCGCCCGGCGGCGGCGGGGGCCGGTCAAGAGCTTCCTGATGGACGCGAGGATCGTGGTCGGGGTCGGCAACATCTACGCCAGCGAGTCGCTGCACCTGGCCGGCATCCACCCGGCGCGCTCGGTGGCCCGCATCGCCCTCCCGAGCTGGAGCCGCCTGGCCGAAGCGGTGCGGGCGGTGCTCGGCAGGGCGATCGCCGAGGGCGGCACGACGCTCAACGACTTCGCCGACGGCGAGGGCAACGCCGGCTACTTCCAGGTCTCCCTCGCCGTCTACGATCGCGAAGGCGAGCCCTGCCCGCGCTGCGGCCGGGCGATCCGCCGCATCGTGCAGGCGGGGCGCAGCACGTACTACTGCCCCGGCTGCCAGCGGTGAAACCGACGAGAGCGGCCGATCTGCGTTGTCGCGGGTCCTCCCGGGAATCCTCACGTACTAGCGTGTACGCTGCGGTTCCCGGGTCCTCCCGCTCCTAGCATCTCGACCACTCTCGTCGGTTTCTGCTGTCGCGCGCCGAATCGCAATGCGTCGGCGGGCATAGAATTCGCCCGTGACCCTCGACGCCGAGCCCGCGCGCAACCCGGTCGTCCTCGGTGTGGCCGGCGGCACCGGCTCGGGCAAGACCACCGTGGTGCGCGAGATCCTCGCCGCCGTGAGCCCCGAGCGCATCGCCTTCCTGGAGCAGGACAGCTACTACCGCGACGTGGAGTGGGCGAGCGCCGCGGAGCTCAAGGCCCACAACTTCGATCATCCCGATTCGCTCGACAGCGAGCTGCTGGTCGAGCACGTGCGCCAGTTGAAGGAAGGCTGCGCGGTCGAGGTGCCGATCTACGACTTCGTGATCCACCGCCGGCGCCAGGAGACGCGGCGCGTCGAGCCCCGGCCGGTGGTGCTGCTCGAGGGCATCCTGCTGTTCGTCGAGCGCGAGCTGCGCGAGCTGCTCGACTTCAAGATCTACGTCGACACCGACTCCGACCTGCGGCTCATCCGGCGCCTGAAGCGCGATATGCAGGAGCGCGGGCGGACCTTCGACGACGTGATGCGCCAGTACCTGGAGACAGTGCGGCCCATGCACCTCGAGTTCGTCGAGCCGTCGAAGCGCTGGGCGGACGTCATCATCCCCGAGGGCGGCGAGAACCAGGTAGCCCTCGACATGGTGGTGGCGCGGGTCGAGCAGTTGCTGGGAACGGGGATGTAAAGGCCCCCGGCAAAGGTGCCGGGCTACATTCCGGCCCCCTCGCCCCGCGTGAGCGGGGAGAGGGCCGGGGTGAGGGGTGCCCCTACTTCTTCAGCGCCACGGTCACGCTCTTGGCGAGCGGCAGGCCGGTGACCGGCGCGACCGGCTCCCAGGTCTCGACCCCGGCGGCGTCCGGCCCCACCTTCATCCATTGCGCCTCGGCGAGCGTGACCTCGACCGTCAGCTTGCCGTCGGCCGGTGCCGGCCGGCCGGTCTCGCTCACCCAGAAGTTGTAGAGCTTGAGCTCGGTCACCTTGCCGGCGGCGAGCGGCTGCAGGAACATCTGGTTGCGGTAGACGGGAAGCTCGTGGCCGGCGACGGTGACCTTGAAGCGCAGCATCGAGGCCGGCTTGTCGCCGTCGTTGCTGAGCTTGACCCGCAGACGGCAGAGGGTCGTCGCGGTGGGCGCGGCGGGCTCGATCACCACCTCCTCGATCGCCAGCCCGGCGGTGGGCGGCGGCGCCTGGGCTCTTGCCGGCACGGCCCACGAAGCGAGGGCGAGCACAACGGCGGCGATGCGTCGAGCGGTGTTCATCGGCGGGATCTTACCCTCTTCGACCGCCGGCCGGGCTGCTAGCATGGCGGCATGAAGGCCGGCCTCGGCAAGATCCTGCGCCCCGAGCAGGAGCGCTACCTCGAGCGGCTGCTGCCGCCGCGCGACGCCCTCCTCGCGGAGATGGAGGCGCACGCCGCCCGCGACGACGTGCCGATCTCCGACCCCGAGGTCGGCCGCCTGCTCGAGGTGCTGGCTCGTGGCGGCCGCGCCAGGCGCATCGTCGAGATCGGCACCGCCATCGGCTACGGCACACTGTGCCTGGCCCGCGGCGCGCCGGAGGCACAAATCCTGTCGATCGACAACGACCCGGCACGCCTGGCCACGGCGCGCGCCTACCTCCAGCGCGCCGGCGTGCTGTCGCGCGTCGAGCTGGTCGAGGGCGAGGCCCTGGCGGTGCTGCCGGACCTGGCGCCGCCGATCGACCTCGCCTACGTCGACGCCGTCAAGACCGAGTACCGGCGCTACCTCGACCTGCTGCTGCCCAAGCTCGCGGTCGGGGGCATGATCGTGTTCGACAACCTGCTGTGGAAGGGCTGGATCGCCGAGCCGCCGGAAGACGACGAGGAGGACGACTCGGCCCGCGCCCTGCGCGCCTTCAACGGCTACTTGCTGTCGCACCCGCAGCTCTCGGCGGTCGTCCTGCCCTTGGGCGACGGCGTCGGCCTCGCCACCAAGACCCGGCCGCTGATGACCGAGCTCGGCGGCCCCTGGTAGGCGCGCTCACCGCTCGATCCGTATCTTCCCGGTCGCCGCCGCCACCAGCCGGCCACAACGAAGGCGAACTTCTGCCGCTTCCGCGTCGTACAACAGGGCGTAGGGGAACGGAGGGTGGTCAGTTCCGCCCCGGGAATAAAGATCGTCGCTTGAGCCATTAACCATGCAAGAGCACTAGGGACGCCATGGAAGACCGGACTCGCCGCGCCCTCAAGAAGAGCCTGCCCTCGCTGGCGCTCGCCGGCATGCTGGCCGGGCTGGAGCTCGCCCGTCGCCGCCTCCAGCGCCGCAGGCTGTTCCGGCCGGAGAGCTTCCCGGAGGGCGTCGGTGACCCGCGCGAGCTCGGCCTCGCCGCCGAGGACGAGTGGTTCTCGACCAGCGACGGCATCAAGCTCCACGGCTGGTGGATGCAGAAGCCAGAGGCCCGGGGGACGCTGCTCTTCTGCCATGGCCACTCGGGGAGCCTCGGCCACCGCGTCGATCTCTTCCGCGAGCTGCTGCGCCTGCCGCTGAACGTTTTCGCCTTCGACTATCGCGGCTATGGCCGCAGCGACGGCGCGCCCAGCGAGCAGGGCCTGTTCCGCGACGTGCGCGCCGCCTACGATCACCTGACCTCGTGCCTCGGCGAGGTCGCCGAGCGCATCGTGCTCTTCGGCCAGTCCCTGGGCGGCGCCGTGGCCATCGACGGAGCGCTGCACCGGCAGGTGGCCGGGCTGGTGGTGCAGTCGAGCTTCGTCGACCTGCGCGCCCTGGCCCGCAGCTCGTCCTCGCGGCTGCCGCTGCACTGGATCGCCTCCAACCACTTCCGCAACCTGGACAAGGTGCGCCGCCTGCGGGTGCCGAAGCTGTTCATCCACGGCACCGTGGACTCGACCATCCCCTACGCCCACGGCGAGACCCTGTTCGAGCAGGCGGCGCAGCCCAAGGAGCTGCTGGCGGTGATCGGCGCCGGCCACCACGACGTGCACGTGCGGGGCGGCGACTCCTACTTCCGCCGGCTGTCCAGCTTCGTCTCCAACTGCCTGGTGTGATTCCGCTGCGCGGCCCGGCCGCCGCTGGCAGTAGACTGCCCGCGGTACCCTCCATCCCGTGGCCACTCGAACCGCGACGCGCGACACCGGCCCGCTGGTCGACGCTCTGCTCGAAGAGCGGGCGGCCGGGCGGGCGGGAGAGGAGAGCTTCCGGCGCCTCTTCGGGCTCTACTACCGGCCGCTGCACGACTTCTTCGCGCGGCGCGGCTTCTCGCCCGCCGACTGCCAGGACCTAACCCAAGAGACCTTCCTGGGGATCTACCGGGGTGTAGGGTCGTTCCGGCGCGGCGCGCCTTTCGACGCATGGCTGTTTGCGATTGCCGCCAACGTCTACCGCAAGCGCCTGCGACACCAGGCGGCCGGCCTGCGGCGCGGCTGGGAGGTTCCGCTCGACGCCGCCGCCGGCGGCCCGGACGAAGAAGCTGAGCCGGCGCTCGAGCTGGCGGCGGAAGCCGAGACGCCCGACGGCGGCACGCTGGCGCGAGAGCGCGCCCGCCTGCTGCGCCGGGCAGTCGAGGCCCTGCCGCCGCAGATGCAGGCGTGCCTGGTGCTCCGCGTCTACCATGACCTCAAGTACCGGGAGGTGGCGGCGAAGCTCCGGCTATCGATCGACACTGTGAAGGCGCACCTGTTCCAGGCCCGCCAGCGCCTGAAGAACGAGCTGGGCGAGTACTTCTTGCCCGCGAGCGGCGAGGAGGAGGCGTGAGCGACGACCGAGGAGAGCTCGAGGCGGTGATGCGGGGGATGGTGGAGGACGAACGGTGGGGGCCGCACCCCGAGCCCGAGGCGCTCGCCGAGTTCGCGCTCGGCGCGCTCGAAGGCGAGGAAGCCGACCGCCTGCGCTCGCACCTCGCGCTCTGCCCCGAGTGCATGGCGCTCGCCGAGGAGGCCGCGAGCTTCGCGCCGCGCGACGCCGAGACCGGCGCCGAGGAGGCGGAAATCGACGCCGCCTGGCGAGCGCTCGCGCCGCGCCTCGCACCCGGGGCCGCGACGGCGCCGGTGGTGCCGCTAGCCAGCCGCCGGCCGGCCGCGCCGCCGCGCTGGCTCTACGCGCTGGCCGCCTCGCTCGGGGTGGCGGTGCTCGGGCTCTCGGTCTGGGTTGCGTCGTTGCGGCAGGCGGTCGAGGACCTTTCTCAGCCACAAGTCAACGCGCCGATCGTCGACCTCTACCCCGAGGGCGCGGCGCGCAGCGCGGCCGAGGAGCGGGGCGAGCTCGAGCTGCCGGCGTCGGTGCGCTGGTTCTCGCTGGTGCTGAACGCGCCCGGCAGCCCGGACGACGCCTCGTACCGGGTGGAGGTGCGGCGGCAGGACGGCTCCGTGGTCTGGCGGGGCTTGGGGCTGGAGAAGAACGCTTTCGGCTCGTTTACGTTGGCGGTGCCGCGGGCGGTGGTGGGGAGCGGGGAGGTGCGGGTGCGGTTGCTGGTGGCGGAGGCGGGAGGGAGCGAGAGGCTGATCGAAGAGTACCCGCTCCGCATCGTGGAGCGCGGGCCATAGGACGCAAGGGTCGAGGAGCCCCACCCGCGCGCCCTGGGCCGGCGACGGGCTCCTCGCCGGGAACCGGCTCGCGCAGGTCTCTCTTGGTCGGGAGCGCGCAAGGCGGAGCACTTGTCTGGTTGCTCGTCGGCGGGTTCCTCGCGTGCTCGCCTGCTCCGCCGCCGGCAGTAGAAGAGGCGACGCAGCCACCCACGGAGATCGAGGAGCGCGAGCTGCCCCGGGTAGCCCGGACTGCAATCGACGCCGAGATCTCCGGCGGCCAAGTGCACCGCTTCCGCCTGGAGCTCACGGCCGGCGAGATGGCGGACGTCGCCGTGGTGCAGCAGGGCATCGACCTGGTGGTCCGTCTCCTGGGGCCGGACGAAGGGCGACTGCGCGCGGTGGACAGCCCGAACGGTGCGACCGGCCCCGAGCCGCTGCCGATCGTCGCGGGCACGGCGGGCGCCCACCGCATCGAGGTTCGCTCGCTCGAAGCCGGGGAGGCGGCGGGCCGATACCGCGTGGAGCTGCGTGCGCTGCGGCCGGCGACCGCGGAGGACCGCCTGCGGTCCCGCGCCGAGGATGCGCTCGCCGCGGCCGAGGAGGCCCGCCGTGCGGGCCAGGCCGCCGACCTGCGGCGAGCGCTGGTGCTCTACGGAAGAGCCGCCGAGCTGCTGGCTTCGACAGGCCTCTCTGAGCGCCTGGGTGACCTCCTCTTCTTCCAGGCCGGGACCCACGCCCGCCTGGGTGAGCTCGAGCCCGCGGCGGACCTCTACCGACGGGCCCTCGAGCGCTTCGCGGCGGCCGGCGACGACCGCCGGGCGGCCACGGCGCTGGGCGACCTGGGGCGCACCGAATGGCAGCGGGGCGAGCCCGAGCGGGCGCTCGCCGCCTACTCCCGAGCGCTCGCGCTCTACCGCGCCGCCGGCGAGCGCCGCGGGGAAGCGGCGATGCGGGTCCAGCTCGGTGCCGCTTACGGCGCGCTCTCGGAAGTAGAGCGCGCCCTGAGCAGCTACGAGGAAGCCCTCGCCATCTGGCGACACCTCGGGGCGCCGGCCGAGGAAGGCACCACGCTCCTGAGCCTCGGCTGGCTGTACTTCAAGCTCGGCGAGCACGAGGCCGCGCTCGACTTCTACCAGCGAGCGCTGCCGGCGGTGCGGCAGGCGGGTGCGCGCCGCGAGCTGGCCCTCGCCCTCTCTCACATCGGCGCCGCTCGCACCGCGGCCGGCGACTCCGGCGCGATCGCCGACCTCGACCAGGCCCTCGACCTCCAGCGCCAGCTCGGCAACCGGCGCGAGCAGGCGGTGATGCTCCACTACCTGGGGATCGCCAATCTCCGCTTCGGCCATCCGGAGGAGGCCCGTGGCGATTTCCATCGGGCGCTGGAGCTGGCGCGCGAGCTGGGCGACCGCTGGAGCGAGGCCGCGGCGCTCCTCCACCTGGGCTCGCTCGAAGAAGCCCAGGGCCGCGCGAGCGTGGCCGTCGAGCACTTCCAGGAGGCGCTCGCCATCGCGCGCGGTCGCGGCGACCGCGCCGCCGTGGCGGGGGCGCTGTTCGGCCTCGCGCGCGCCTGGCGCCGGCAGGGCGACCTCGCCCGCGCCCGCTCCGCGATCGAGGAGGCGCTCGCCGGCATCGAGACACTGCGCGAAGAGCCGGCCGGCCAGGATCTGCGCACCTCGTTCCAGGCCTCGCGGCAGAGCTACTACTCCTTCGCCCTCGACCTGCTGATGGACCTCCACCAGCGCGCGCCGGCGGCGGGCTGGGACCGCGCCGCGCTGGAGGTCGCCGAACGGGCGCGTGCCCGCGGCCTGCTCGACGCGCTGGCCGAGGCGAGCCTGGGCCTCGAGCGCGGCGTCGACGCCGAGGCCGAGGCGCAAGAGGCCGAGCTCGAGCGCCGCCTGGTGGCGCTCGCCGAGGAGCGGCGGCTCGCCGGTGCGCCGGGGAACGAGGCGCGGGCGGCCGAGCTGGAACGCGAGCAGCGGATGCTGGCCGCCCGCTACCATCGCCTCGAGGCCCGCATCCGGCTGGCCAACCCGCGCTACGCCTCGCTCGCCGCGCCGCGCCCGCTCACCGTGGCCGAGATCCAGCGGCAGGTGGTGGGCGACGACACGCTGCTGCTCGAGTACGCCCTGGGCGAGGGGCGGAGCTACCTGTGGGCGGTGACCCGCACCGCGGTCGCGAGCTTCGTGCTGCCGGGCCGGGACACGCTCGAGGAGCAGGCCCGCCTTGCTCATCGGCTGCTCGCCGCGAGCCACCTGCGCGCCGCCCGGGCGCCGGCGGACCTCGCCGCGGCCGAGCTCGGCCGCTTGCTGCTCGCACCGGCAGCGGCGCTGCTCGCGCCAGAGGCGCCGGGGCTCGCGGGCAGGCGCATCGTGGTAGTGCCCGACGGCGCCCTCCACTATCTGCCGTTCGCCGCCCTGCCGCTCCCGGGCCAGCCCTCGCGCCCGCTGGGCGAGGAGCACGAGGTGGTGAGCCTGCCCTCGGCTTCGGCGCTCGCCCTGCTGCGCAGCGAGTTCGGTAACCGCGCGCCCGCGCCGGCCGCGGTCGCCGTGTTCGCCGATCCGGTGTTCGAGGCCGGCGGTCCCTTCCCGCGCCTGCTCTTCTCGCGGCAGGAGGCGGCCACCATCCTCCGCCTGGCCCCGGCAGGCCAAACACACGCCGCCCTCGGTTTCGACGCCGCGCTGCCGGCCGTGCTGGAGGAGGACCTCTCCCGCTACCGCGTGCTCCACTTCGCCACCCACGGCGTGCTCGACACCGAGCAGCCCGAGCTCTCCGGCCTGGTGCTCTCGCAGCTCGACCCCGCGGGCCGGCCCCGCGACGGCTTCGTCTCCACCTCCGAGATCGTGCGCCTCGACCTCGCCGCCGACCTCGTCACCCTCTCGGCCTGCGAGACCGCGCTCGGCAAGGAGGTGCGCGGCGAGGGCCTGGTGGGCCTGACGCGCAGCTTCATGGCGGCCGGGGCCGAGCGGGTGTTGGTCAGCCTGTGGCGGGTCGACGACCGCGCCACGGCGGCGCTGATGGAGCGCTTCTACCGCGCGCTGTGGTCCGAAGGCAAGCCGGCCGCCGCCGCCCTCCGCCAGGCCCAGGCCGAGCTGCGACGGATGCCGGACTGGAACGCCCCCTCGTACTGGGCCGGCTTCCTCATCCAAGGGGACTGGCGGTGACGTATCCTGTTTCCAGCTAACCCAAACAGCGCAGCACGGGAACTCCCGGGGTGACGACCGCGGAAGGTCCCTTCACGAGGAAGGAGGAAGCTATGGTTCGCGACTCCGTGGCTGAGGCGATGCCGACCCTTTCGCTCTGGCAGCGGCTGCTGCACTTCTTCGTCCGGCTCTTCCGCCGCCTGTTCGGCGGCCGAGGCCCGCACGGCGGCCCGCCGCGGGAGCACGAGGACGGCGTGAGCGCCGATCCCACGCCGCCCGGGCAGCCCTGGAACGATCCGCCGCCGCGGCCGTAGGCAGCGCGCCCGCAGGTCGCGCCTCGGCACCCCGCCTCGTCGGCCCGCCCGCGAGGCCGCTCCCTTTCCGCCCCGCTTGCCGCGGGGCTTTTTCTTTTTCGGCCCGCTATAACCAAAAGCACGGCACCGAGGAACCCTCTCAGCGAACGACAGCAACGCGGCCCGAGGCGACCGGCAGCGGGCCATTTTCCATCCCTTGTCGCGGATGAGAGGAGCCCGTCATGCCCATAGCCCGTGTGCTTCGAAAGACCCAGCAACCCAGCCTCCCAGGCCGATGGTGGAAGCCACTCACGGCGCTGCTGCTGGCGGCGCCCCTGGCCACCGCGGCGCGCGCGCAGATCGCTCAGGAGCCTAGCCCGAGCTCGACCTTCGTGCAGGTCCGCGGCGGGTCCACTGAAGGGATGACCCGGGCTCCGGTGCCGGCCGAGGAGCCCTCGCTGCCGGCTCCACGGCCCTTGCCGAGTCCGGTGCCCGAGCTCCTGGCAGCCCCCAAGGAGTGCCGTGGCATCGGGATGAACAGCGGGCCGGGCGTCGTCGCCCCCTTGAGCCTCGCCGAATGCACCGACATCGCGCCCTTGCCAGACCCCGACAGCGGATGCCAGTGCGTGGTCTCTGTTCGCACGCGGCGCCGCGAGATCGTGCGGCCGGACGAGAACCGGCCCAACGACCTGCTGTTCCAGGAGTGCAACAAGCACTACGGCCACCCCTCCTGTCCGGCGGACCCCGCCAACAACAACTGCGGCGACGGCAAACACTCGGCGCCTTACGGCAACTGGGGAGTGCGGGTCCGCAATGCGCAACTGCCGGCCAGCAACCCGCTGCTGAGCGCCGCGGTGTCGCGGATGAGCGGCCTCCAGGACTGCCAACAGTGGCCGGGAACGGCCGACAAGATGTGCGGCGCCGAGCCCTGCAAGCAGTGGCATAGCTGCACCTGCGACCAGGATCTCTTCACGGCGGGGCACTTCGGCGACGAGCCGCCGCCGGGCTTCGTCTCCCAGGGCGACGCACTGGCCGGCTTCTTCGTCGTCGACTCCGGAAGCATCACCTGCCAGCCGGCCCTCAACCTCAAGGACTTCACCTTCCAGGCCAACCTCGAGCTGTTCGAGCTGGACTCGGACGCCAGCGACTTCATCACCACCCTGCCGGTCAGCGGCAAGGTGCGCATGACCTGCGGCACCATCGCGGGCTGCACCGGCGCGCAGGAGGTGCAACTGGTGAGCAACCGCGTGCGCGCCATGGCGCGCATCGAAGTGAGCTGCGACAACCGGCTCGAGATCGGCGGTGACGACGACGATGGCGGTGGCGGTGGCGGCGGGCCCACCAGCGCGGGTCTCTGCGAGCCTTGCGGAGCCAGTGCCCTCTGCAGCTCGGGGCTGCAGTGCTTCGCCGACAACATCTGCCACCGCCTGGACGTCGGCCTTCCCGAGCTCGACGAGTGCATCGGCGCGAACCTCATCGCCGGCCCGCCTTCCCCCGCCCCGCTCCAGGTGGTGGTCTCGCCCCCGGGCCTCGCCTTCAGCGCCACGCTGGGGGCTCCGGCCCCACCGGCCAAGCAGCTCTCGATCAGCAGCAACCGCAGCACCGTGCTGCCCGCCTTCCTGAGCTCGAACCAGCCCTGGCTCAAGGTCAGCTCGCCGGGCGTGGGAGTCGCCTCGGTATCCATCCAGCCGGCGGGCCTGGCGGCCGGAAGCTACTCGGGCGCGGTGATCGTCAGCTCGGCCGACGCCGTCAACTCGCCGCTCGCCGTCCCGGTGTCGCTGACCGTGGCATCGCCACCGCCGAGCGGAGGCCTCACTGTCTCGCCTGCGAGCCTCGGCTTCACCGCGCCGCAGGGCGGGCCGGCGCCGGCGCCGCGGGTGCTCCAGATCGGCTCTACCGGCGCGCCGCTCAATTGGTCGGTTTCCGACAACGCGAGCTTCGTCAACCTGTCGCCGATCACCGGCGTCACCCCCGGAGCCACCAACGTCTCGATCAACGTCGGCGGCCTCCCGGCCGGCACCTACAACGCCGCGATCACCGTCTCGGCGCCGGGTGTGCCGCAAGTGACCGTGCCCGTGTCGCTGACCGTGACCTCGCCGCCGCCCCCGAGCGGAGGCCTCACCGTCTCGCCTGCGAGCCTCAGCTTCAGCGCGCCGCAGGGCGGGCCGGCGCCTTCGCCGCAGGTGCTCCAGATCGGCTCCACCGGCGCGCCGCTCAATTGGTCGGCCTCCGACAACGCGGGCTTCGTCAACCTCTCGCCGATCGCCGGCGTCACCCCCGGAGCCACCAACGTCTCGATCAACGTCGGCGGTCTCACCGCCGGCACTTACAGCGCCGCGATCACCGTCTCGGCGCCGGGCGTGAGCCCGGTGAGCGTGCCGGTGTTCCTCACCGTCGGCGCGGTCGGCGGCGGCACGCCGGTGGTCAACGGCTTCAGCCCGTTCTCCGGCCCACCGGGCACCCAGGTCGAGGTCATCGGCGACAACTTCACCGGCGTCAGCCAGGTGCTCTTCAACTTCACGCCGGCGCCCTTCCAGCCCAGCACCGCCGGGCGGCTCTTCGCCACCGTGCCGAGCGGCGCCACCACCGGGCCGATCAAGGTCACCAACGCCTCCGGCACCGGCGCGAGCTTCACGCCGTTCACGGTGACGCCGCCGGGCGGGGGGCCCTCGATCGCCCTCTTCAGCCCGTTGAGCGGCCGTCCTGGGGACCGCATCACCATCCAGGGCGCCAACTTCCGCGACCCCTCGCAGGTCTTCTTCAACGGCGCGCCTTCGCCCTTCGTGCTCTTCGCGGGGCCGAACTTCCTCTCCGCCGAGGTGCCGCAGGGAGCGAGCAGCGGGCCGATCACCGTCACCACCAGCGCCGGCTCCGCCAGCAGCGCGCAGAGCTTCGTGGTCACGCCATAGCCGGGTTCTGAGGTTCTGACGTTCTGACGTTCTTCCCGCGGCGCGGGGTTCTTCCCTCGCCCGCGGGCATCCTCGGCTAGGAGAGCCGGCGGAGACCGCCGATCCGGTCGAAGCCGGAATCGAAGCTCAGGATCCTCGCAGCTACACCACCTCGACCCGCGTCACCTTTCGGTAGTTCTTCGACAGCAGGTTGCCGCGCTGGGCGCGGCTTCCACGCCAGGGATCGAAGTCAGCTCCCTTGAGATTGGTGTAGCCCTTGCCGGCGTGGATGCGCAGCGTGGCGCCGTCGGGGAGCACGGCGGCGGCGAGCATGGACTCGGCCGCGGCCTTGGATCGCGGGATGTTCACGATCTTCACCCCCTTGCCGCGCGGCAGGCGCGGCAGCTCGGCCAGGGTGAAGACCAGCAGGCGCCCGGAGTCGGTGACCGCGGCGATCTCGTCGCCATCGAGCGAGGCCACCGGCTGCGGCGGCAGCGCCCGCGCCCCGGCGGTCACCGAGATCACCGCCTTGCCGGCCTTGTTCTTGGCGAACAGGTCCGAGACCCGGGCCAGGAAGCCGTAGCCGGCAGTGGTGGAGAGCAGCACCCAGTCGTCCTCGTTGCCGAGCATCACGCCCACGAACGAGGCCCCGGCAGGCGGCGTCAGGCTCGAGGACAGCGGTTCCCCATGGCCGCGCGCCGAGGGCAGTGAGTGGGCGGCGAGCGAGTAGGAGCGCCCCGTCGAGTCGAGGAATACCGCGAGCTGGTTGCTGCGCCCCTGGGCGGCGTCGAGGAAGGCGTCGCCGGCCCGGTAGGCCAGGCCCTCGACCTCGATGTCGTGGCCCTTGGCGGCGCGCACCCAGCCCTTCTCGGAGAGGATCACGGTCACCGGCTCGGACGGCAGCAGCTCGGACTCGGCGAGCGCCCGCGACGCCTCGCGCTGCCGGATCGGCGAGCGCCGCGCATCGCCGAACTCCTCGGCGTCCGCCAGCAGCTCGTCGCGCACCAGGCGCTTGAGCCGCGCTTCCGAGCCCAGGATCTGGTCGAGCTCGTCGCGCTCCTGGAGCAGCCCGTCTTGCTCGCCGCGGATCTTCATCTCCTCGAGCTTGGCGAGATGCCGCAGCTTGGTCTCGAGGATGGCCTCGGCCTGCAGATCGGAGAGGCCGAAGCGCTCCATCAGCACCGGCTTGGGTTCCTCTTCGGTGCGGATGATGCGGATCACCTCGTCGAGGTTGAGATAGGCGACGAGCAGACCTTCCAGGATGTGGAGCCGCGCCAGCACCTTCTCGAAGCGGAACTTGAGGCGCCGCCGCACGGTCTCGACGCGGAACGCGAGCCACTCGCCGAGCAGGGTCGCGAGGTCGTACTGCCGGGGCCGGCCATCGAGCCCGATCGCCGTCAGGTTGACGCGGTAGGTGCGCTCGAGCTCGGTGGTGGCGAAGAGGTGGGCGAGGAGCGGCTCGGCGTCGACCCGGCTGGAGCGCAGGCTGATCACCAGGCGGGTGGGGTTCTCGTGATCCGACTCGTCGCGCAGGTCCTCGACCAGGGGCAGCTTCTTGGCCTGCATCTGTTGAGCGATCTGCGCCAGCACCTTGGCGCCCGACACCTGGTAAGGCAGCGCGGTGATCACCACGTCGTTGCCCTCCGGCTCCCACGCCGCCCGCATGCGCACGCTGCCGGCGCCCGTCTCGTAGATCGCCGCGAGCTCCTCGGGCGACGAGATGATCTCGGCCTCGGTCGGGTAGTCCGGGCCGGGGAGGAAGGCGGCGAGCTCCGCCGCCGTGGCCTTGGGGTGCTCGAGCAGGTGGACCGCGGCGCGCACCACCTCGCCCACGTTGTGGGGCGGAACGTCCGTCGCCATGCCCACCGCAATGCCGGAGGCGCCGTTCAAGAGCACGTGCGGCAGCCGCGAGGGCAGGAGCCGCGGCTCCTCCAGGGTGCCGTCGAAGTTGGGGCCCCACTCGACCGTGCCCTGCTCGAGCTCGGAGAGCAGGGTCTGCGCGAAGCGGGTCAGGCGCGCCTCGGTATAGCGCATGGCGGCGAAGGACTTGGGGTCGTCCTGCGAGCCCCAGTTGCCCTGCCCGTCGACCAGCGGGTAGCGAAAAGAGAAGGGCTGCGCCATCAGCACCATGGCCTCGTAGCAGGCGGTGTCGCCGTGCGGGTGGTACTTGCCGAGCACGTCGCCCACGGTGCGGGCCGACTTCTTGAACTTGGCCTGCGCCGAGAGGCCGAGCTCACTCATCGCGTAGACGATGCGGCGCTGCACCGGCTTCAGGCCGTCGCCCACGTGCGGCAGGGCGCGGTCGAGGATGACGTACATCGAGTAGTCGAGGTAGGCCTTCTCGGTGAAGGCGGCGAGCGGCACCCGCTCGACCTCGGTGAAGGGGAGGATGGGAGTGCGCGGGCCGGAGCGGCCGGGTTTTCCCTTGCGTGCCATGGCGGCGGCGGATCTTAGCGGATTGGGGCACCCGGCTCGCGGCGCGCCGCGCGGGAGGCGGCTACAATCGGCCCGCCGTGCAACCCGCGCCTCCCCCTCTCGCCGCTTCGGCGCTCTCCTTGGCGCGCATCGAGGAAGCCGCGCGCTCGATCGACCGCGTGTTCCGGGACACGCCGCTCTTCCAGCTCGCGCCGCTCTCGGCGCGGCTCGGCCTCGAGCTCCACCTGAAGGTCGAGACCGTCAACTCCATCCGCAGCTTCAAGGGCCGGGGGGCGGAGTGGTTCGTGGCGGGGCTCGAAGGGGCGCCGCCACTGGTCTGCGGCTCGGCGGGCAACTTCGGCCAGGGGCTTGCCTACGCCGCGGCCAAGCGCGGGCTGGCGCTCACCGTGTTTGCGGCGCGCGCCGCCAACCCGCTCAAGGTCGAGCGCATCCGCGAGCTGGGTGCCCAGGTGCGGCTCGAGGGCGAGGACTTCGACGCCGCCAAGGAGGCCGCGCGGTCCTTCGCGCTGGCCAATGGGGCGCTTTTCGTCGAGGACGGGCGCGAGCCCGCGATCGCCGAGGGCGCCGGCACCATCGGCCTCGAGCTCGAACGCTCGGGCGCCGCGTTCGACGCCCTGCTGGTGCCGCTCGGCAACGGCGCGCTCTTGAACGGCATCGGCCGGTGGATCAAGGCCCACGCGCCGGCCACGCGGGTGATCGGAGTAGTCGCCGCCGGCGCGCCGGCCATGGAGCGTTCGTTCCGGGAGCGGCGGCCGGTGGCGACCGACTCGGTCTCGACCCTCGCCGACGGCATCGCGGTGCGCGTGCCGGTGCCGGAGGCGGTGGAGGAGATGCTGCTGTGGGTCGACGACGTGCTCGCGGTCGAGGACGAGGCGATCCTCGAAGCCATGCGCCTCCTCCACCGCGAGGCCGGCCTGGTGGTCGAGCCGGCGGGCGCCGCGGGCGTGGCGGCGGCGCTCGCCCACCGGGAGCGCTTCGCCGGCCGGCGGATCGCGACCCCGCTGTGCGGTGGCAACCTGACGGCGGAGCAGGTGCGGCGCTGGCTGTAGCCGAGGAGCCCCGGGCGGGCTTGATCCGCTCGTCACGCGCACCCTGCGCCTTCGACAGAACGAGCTACGATCAGCCGATCTATGCCGATCCGTGACCTTCTCCAGCTCGGCAACCCACTGCTGCGCGAGCCCTGCGCCGCGGTGGCCGACCCGGCGGTGCCCGAGGTCGCGGCGCTGGTCGCCAACCTCGCCGAAACGCTGGCGCACTGGCGGGCCTCGACCGGCTACGGCCGCGCCATCGCCGCGCCGCAGATCGGCGTGCTCGAGCGCGTGGTGTTCTTGCAGCTCCCCGGCCGCGAGCCCTGGCCGCTGGTCAACCCGGAGATCGTGCGGCGAAGCGGCGAGACCATGGTGGTGTGGGACGCCTGCCTGTCCTTCCTCTCGATCTTCATGCAGGTGCGCCGGCACTGCGCGATCACCGTGCGCCACCAGGACTTGGCGGGCGCGTGGCACGAGGTCGAGGCAGGGCTCGAAGACGACCTCGCCGAGCTGCTGCAACACGAGATCGACCACCTGGACGGCGTGCTGGCCCTCGATCGCGTCGAGGACGTGAAGACGATCGTGACGCGCCAGGAGTTCGAGCAGCGGTATCGAGCCGGCAGCCCGTACGGGCGCTGAGAGCTCCCACGCCTGGAGCGGCGGGGGCACCGGATCTACACTTCCCGCGTGCTCGCCGATCGTCCCGGCATGGCCATACCCAGCCCTCCGGCCCTCGAACGGCGGCCGCGCGCCGGCTGGCCGGTCTGGGTCGCGCTGCCCATCGCCCTGGCGCTCGTCACCGCGGTGGCGCGTGCCGCCGAGGCCAACCCCACCACCGCCGGCTTCGCGTACCTCCTCCTGGTGCTCGGCTTCTCCACCTGGAGCGGCTGGGCCCTGGGGATCGCGGCCTCGGTCGGTGCCACGTTGTGCTTCAACTTCTTCTTCTTCCCCCCGGTCGGCACCTTCACCATCGCCGAGCCCGCCAACTGGGTGGCGCTCTCGGCCTTCCTGGTCTCCTCGGCCCTGGTCTCCCGGCTGGTTTCCCTGGCCCGCGCGCAGGCGGCCGAGGCCGAGCGGAGGCGGCGCGAGGTGGAGACCTTGTACGAGCTCTGCTTCAGCCTCTTCGCCGTCAGCCAGCGGGCGGGGGTGCTCGGCGAGGCCGCGGCGCGCACTCTGGCGGCGATCGGCGCCAAGTCGGGCGGTCTCCTCGTGACCGGCACCGGCGAGTCGCTCGAGTGGATGAGCCGGGTGGGAGAGGTGCGGCCGGAGATCGACGAGCCCGCGGCAAGGCAGGCGCTCGCGGGCGGCGCTCTCCTCGACGTCGCCGGCCCGGGCCCCTGGCGTGCCGTCTACCTGCCGCTCTCGGCCGGCGGGCGCTCGAGCGGCGTGCTGGTGGCGCGCGGCGCGCCGGCCTCGCGCGCGGTGCTCGCATCGGCGGCGCGCCTGCTGGCCCTCGCCATCGAGCGCGAGCGGCTGCTCGCCGAGGCCGCGCACCTGGAGGCGGCGCGGCAGAGCGATCGCCTGAAGACCTCGCTGCTGCGCGCCGTGTCGCACGACCTGCGCACACCGCTCACCGCCATGCGCCTGCTGATCGACAGCCTGGGCCGGCAGGTGGAGGGCCACGCCGAGGCGCGAGCCAGCCTCGACACGCTGGCGCGCGAGCAACAGCGGCTGACCCGCCGCATCGACAACCTGCTGGCTTTCGCGCGTCTCGAGGCCGGGGTCGCCCGCCCGCACCGCGCGCCGGTCCCCGCCTCCTCGCTCCTCGCCTCGGCCCGCGACAGCCTGGCGCCGGTGCTCGCCGAGCGACGGCTCGAGGTCGGGAGCGAGGACGGCTGCCCGGAGCTCGAGGTCGACCCGTCGCTGGCGCTCGAGATCCTGGTCAACCTGATCGAGAACGCGGCCCGCGTCTCGGCCGCCGGCGGGACGATCGAGATCTCCGTCGGCCGCGACCCGGCCGACCCGGAGAAGGTACGGCTCGAGGTGCTGGACCGCGGCCCCGGCGTGCCGGAGAGCGTGAAGCAGCTCCTGGGCGGCGCCCTCGACCGCCATCGCGCCGGGGAGGCAGGCGCCTCGGACAGCGCACCCGGCGGGCTGGGCCTGGCGATCGCCCGCGCCTTTGCCGAGGCCCAGGGCGGCTCGCTCGCGCTGCTCGACCGCGCGGGCGGCGGCACCGTGGCGCGGCTGATCCTGCCCGCCAGCGTCGAGCCTGGCCTCGGCCCCGAGGAGGAAACGCCATGAGCCCCGGCACGCCGCTCGTCCTGGTGGTGGACGACGACCCCGCGATCCGCGAGACGCTGGCCCGCGAGCTCGAGGCCGCGGGCTACGCGGCGATCACCGGCGGCGACGGCCTCGAGGGCGCCCGCGCCTTCGAGGAGCGGCAGCCGGACCTGGTGATCACCGACCTCGCCATGCCGCGCGCCGACGGCTTCGGCGTGATCCGCGCCGTGCGCCGTGCCGGCCTGACCCCGGTCCTGGTGCTCTCGGTGCGCGGCGAGGAAGAGGACAAGGTACGGGCCCTCGACGCCGGCGCCGACGACTACGTCACCAAGCCATTCTCGCTCGCCGAGCTGCTGGCCCGGGTGCGCTCGCAGCTCCGCCGCGCCACGGGCATCACCGCCCAGGTGCTGCGTTTCCCGGACCTCGAGATCGACCTCGCGCGCCGTAGTGTCCTGCAGGGCGGCCGCGAGGTGCGCCTCACCCCCACCGAGCTCGCCATCCTCGAGCTGCTGGCGAGCCGGCCCGGCCGGCCCGTCACCCTGCGCCAGATCGTGGCCGCGGTGTGGAAGGGTGCGCCGGCCACCTCGGCCGATACCGTGCGGGTGCACGTCGGCGCGCTGCGCAAGAAGCTCGAGCCCGACCCCGGGAACCCGCGCTACATCGGCACCGAGCCCTGGGTGGGCTACCGCTTCCTCGCCGAGCCGCTGGCGGGCATCTCGTCCTCCTGAAGATCGCCGAATACCAGGGCGCATCGAGGTGCTAGCATCGCCGAGTGGCGTTCAAGTTCGACTGGGACCCGCTCAAGGCCGAGGAGAACCTCAAGAAGCACCGGGTGTCGTTTGGAGAGGCCACAGGGGTGTTCCACGATTCGCTGGCCATCACGTACCCGGACGGCGAGCACTCCCTGGGCGAGCCTCGGTTTCTGACCTTCGGGATGTCGGGCCAGCAAAGGATCCTCGTCGTCTCGCACTGCGAGACGGCGGCGGGTCTGCGAATCATCAGCGCACGTTGTGTCACACGCGAGGAACGGAGAATCTATGAAGAAGGCGACTGAAGTCGATCCTCTCGACCGAAAGTTCTCTCTCGGGACGCTCCCGGGAAAGGGAGTTAGAGGGAAGTACTTCTCTCGGGTGAGCAAAGGCAGCAACGTTGTCCGCCTTACGCCTGAGGTTGCTCGCATGTTTCCGACTGAGGAGGCGGTCAACCAAGCACTCCTCTCACTGGTCGAGCTCTCCAAGAGTCTTCCCCACCTCCAGCGCCGATCAAGCGGACGCCTGAAACGAACCGTGCGCCAGTCGCCATAAGGGGCCCTTCCACTGGAGACAGTCGTGGCTCCTGGAGTTGTCTATCTTTGCCATCCCCATCACCGCAGTGGGACCCCAGAAAAGTCGCAATGGATCATTTCAGAGCAGGCAGAGGTTCGGTCCTTTGTGCTCTGTCGGGAAGAAGGCTGGTTCAGCAGCGTCTCTCTCGTAGGTTGGGGGCTTCACCTAGTCGCTTCGCAGAGCCTCACCTTCTGATCGAATTCCTCAAGCGCCTGATCCGCGAAGCTCAGCGGAAGGTGTTTCTGATCCTCGACAACTTGCGAGTGCATCACGCGGCTCTCGTCCGCGAGTGGTTGGCTGAGCACGTGGACCAGATCGAAGTCTTCTATTTGCCCTCGTACAGCCCAGAGCTGAACCCCGACGAGTGCCTCAACGTGGACCTCAAGCAGATGGTCACCTCGAAGGCGCCTGCGAGGAGCAAGAAGCTGCTGAAGAACATCACGCTCAGCCATCTGCGGAGACTCTCGAAGTCCCCGGCCCGCGTCCCAAAGTACTTCGATCATCCGAGTGTCCGATATGCCGCTTGATTCCAACTTCAAATTGCCGGCTCAATAGCCTCCGCGAACCGGAGTCGGCGGGCCCGGACGCCGCGTCGCTGAGCGCCCGGCTCAAGACCGTGGGTGAGATGAGTGGACGTTTGGCGCATGCCAGCCGATCTTTAGCAACTCTTTCGC
>JBIOXV010000083.1:0-62195 GCA_044869805.1 Thermoanaerobaculia bacterium
TGCCCGAACGCGACGTCGTCCCGCGTCGCGATCCGCAGATCGTGGATCTCGAACTCGATCGGCCCTTCCACCGAGCCGAACCAGGCCTCGAAATTCCTGCGATAGGCCTCGATGCCCAGCGTCTGCAGGGGCATGAGGTCGAAGATGATGGTGTCGGGTGTATAGTGCGTCATCAGGGCATTGACGTCCTTGACGCGGATCGCCTGGGCCACGGCGTCGATACACGCGCGGATCCGGGGTTCATCCCTGGTCGGGGTGGTAGTCGCTGGCATCACACGACCTTTCTCTGGTGTCTCGGTTCGTAAGGAGGACTAACCATGTCACGATTGCGTTTCACGATCTCGATGTCCCTCGACGGCTTCGTCGCCGGCCCCCGGCAGAGCCTGAAAGACCCCCTCGGCATCGGCGGGAGCAGCTCCACGAGTGGGTTGTCGGCCTGGCGGCCTGGCGCGAGGCGCACGGGCTCCCGGGCGGCGAGGCGAACGAGAGCACGCGAGTGATCGACGAGTCTCTCACCAACATCGGTGCCACGATCATGGGCCGCAACATGTTCGGCGGCCACCCCGGTCCCTGGGATGCCGAGAAGCCGTGGAACGGTTGGTGGGGAAACAACCCTCCGTTCCATCACCCGGTGTTCGTCCTCACCCACCACGCGCGGGAGCCGCTGGCGCTCGAAGGCGGCACCACCTTCACGTTCGTCACCGACGGCATCGAGACAGCGCTGGAGCAGGCGCGCCGAGCCGCCGGCGGCCAGGACGTCTCGCTCGCCGGCGGCGCGAAGGCCGCCCAGCAGTACTTGCAGGCCGGGCTGGTCGACGAGATGGAAATCAACCTCGTGCCCACCCTCCTCGGCGGCGGCGAGCGCCTCTTCGACGGCGTGGGCACCGACTTCCACGGCCTCGAGCTGGTGCGCACCGTCGCCACACCGCAGGTGACCCACCTCAAGTTTGCGCGAGACTGACAGGGTCTACTGGGCTATTCGTTAGGCTGTCGGAAGCAGAGGGACGGGAAAATCCGCAACCTCGGAACACGTGGCTGTCGAGCAGCAGCCTCATCGCCCCTCGAACTCCCGCAGGACTTCCTCCGGAAGCGGCGCGTCGAAGTCGTCAGGGACCTCGAACGCTCCAGCGCAGAGACCGAACGGGCGCGGACCATGCTGGGTCGCCAAGACGGGTCGCAGCTCGGCGACGGGCCGGCCGCCGCGGATCACGAGAAGGTGTTCCCCGGACTCAACCCGGTCTAACAGGGCGTCCGGGTCCCGTTGGAGCTCTAGTAGGCTGATCTTGCTCACAGGCAGATAGTAGCAGGGCCCCAGGGGCAAGCATCTGCTGAGACCCGTCTTGCTCAGACAGCGGGCGAGATCGCGAAAGCACGCGGGAGAAGACGGCGAGGCTCACAACCCCCCGTCCTGAGCCGCGGAGAGGGACGGGGACGAGCGCGCCAGCCATTCGAGGGCCGGCTCGCCGGCGAGCTCGCGGCGCCAGCCGGAGAGCAGCGGCAGCGCGGGCTCGCGGCCGCGGTCGCCGGAGGTCCACCAGGCGAGGAGGGCATCGACCTCCGAGCGCGAAGCGACGAAGCGCGGCGCGACCTCCGCCTGCCGTGCCAGCTCCTCCAGCCGCTTCCAGAGCTTGGCCGCCTTCTTCCGCTGGCCGAGGCTCAATCGCACGAGCCGCGGGGCCTCCACGCGCCGGCCCTTGGAGCGGCGGATCGCCGCCAGCACGTACCGTCCGTGGCGGCCGACCCAGGCCGGGCTCATGCCCTCGATCGCCTGAAGCTCCGCGGGCGTCGCCGGCGCGCGCCGCGCGAGGTCGAGGAGGACCCGGTCCTTGACGATCCAAGACGGCGGCCGGTTGTCCTCGATCGCCTGCCGCTCCCGCCACTCGGCGAGGGCCTGGAGCGCGGCGAGCGGGCGCGGCGGCATGGTCTGCCAGGCGCCGAGGCGCAGGTAGGCGTCCTCCGGCGCCAGCCGCCGGGTGGCGGACTCGGCGAGCCGCTCGGCCTCGGCCTCCACCCAGCCGAGGCGCCGCCGCTCCAGGAGGCGCCGCTCGAGCTCCCGCCACACTCGCGGCAGGTAGCGCACGTCGTCCAGGGCATAGCGGATCTGCTCGGGGGCGAGCGGCCGGGCGAGCCAGTCGGTGAATTGCATGGCCTTGTCCAGCGCCGGCCCCAGCAGCCGCTCGACCAGCGCCGCGTATCCGACCTGGTCGCCCAGGCCGAGGAAGGCGGCGGCGATCTGGGAGTCGAGCACGCGTCGGGCGCGGACGCCGAAGAGGGTCGAGAGCAGCGCCAGGTCGCCCTGCGCGGCGTGGAGCAGGGTGACGACCTCCGGCGCCGCGACCAGCGCCACGATCGGCGCGCAATCGACCGCCAGCGGGTCGATGGCCGCCACCTGGAACCCGTCGTTGGGGGGCTCTTCGATCGGCCCCCAGGCCACTTGCAGCAGAGCGAGCTCCGGCTGGTAGCGGCCGGCGGAGACGAACTCGAGGTCCAGGGCGAAGGCGCCGGCGGCCTCGATCTCGCGGGCGATGAAGGCCACGTCGGCCGCGTGGATTAGAGGTTGGGGGAGGGAGGACAAGGCGGTCGCGGCAGGTCAGAGCGGAGGCGGGAAGGCGCGGCCCGCCGGGGCCACCGATTGTATCGCCACGGGCGCGCGCGGCGCCCGCCTAGCAGGCGGCCAATAGAAGCCGCAGCTTCCGCATGCCCAGCAGCACGCGCGACTTGACGGTGCCGAGCGGCGCGCCCAGGCGGGCGGCGATCTCGGTGTGGGAGAGGCCCTCGAAGAAAGCCAGCTCGATCGCCTGGCGCTGGCCGGGAGGCAGCTCGGAGAGCGCCGACCGCACCTGCCGGCGGCGCTCGTCGCTCTCCAGGCGGTCGCTGCCCACGGGCGCGACCGCGTGCGGCTCCTCGACCCTCACCGCTTCCTCGCGGCGGCGGCTGGCCTGCGCCGACTTCAGGCGGTCCAGGGCGCGCGAGCGGGCGAGCATCAGCAGCCAGCCGCGCGGCGAGGAGAGCTCGCGCCGGTAGCGGCCGGCCTGCCGCCAGGCTTGCAGGAAGACCTCCTGCAGCACCTCCTCGGCCTCGCCCCCGGCGCCCACCATGCGTACCAGGAAGCCCAGGACCAGGCTGGCGTAGCGGTCGTAGAGGGCGGCGAGCGCCGACTCGTCGCCGATCGCCAGGCGCTCGACCAGCTCGAGGTCGGCCGGCTCGGGAGGGGAGCCGGGGCGGAAGGCGAGGAGGGTCGCCTCCGTGCCGCCCGCGCGGCGCACGACGCGGTCGGGGCGCGAGGCCTGAAGCGGTCGCAGCACGAACGGCAGGCTCAGGGGCAGGGCATCGGTCATCGCGTCGCTCCTCCGGTTGCCATGGGCCGCTGCGGGGGCTGCTACACTGGCCTTCACTCGCCGGCTGTCCCGCTCGGCCTTGGCTGGGTTCGAGGCGAGCCCACCATAGGCCCCGGCCCAGCCCCGGGTCTTCACAAGAGCCTCAGAAGAGCGGTCAAATTGACCTCAAAGACTCCTCAAAGGTCGGCATGAAGGCCCACCCCCGAGCCTTCGAGTTCGACGGCTTCCGCGTCGATCTCGACAACCACCTCCTCACGCAGGGCGACCGGCCGGTGCCGCTGACGCCCAAGGCGTTCGACACCTTGGCTCTGCTGGTGGCCCGCCACGGCGAGGTGCTGTCGAAGGAGGAGCTCTTGGAGCAGGTCTGGCCGGGGACCTTCGTCGAGGAAGCGACTCTGACCCAGAACGTCTACACCCTGCGCAAGGCCCTCTCGGAGGCGGGAGCCGAGCGCAGCTACATCGAGACCATCCCCCGCCGGGGCTACCGCTTCGTGGCTCCGGTGCGGCCGGCGGAGGTGGCCTTCGAGACCGCGGCCATGCCGGCGCCCGAGCTGCCGCCTTTCGAAGCCGAGCCTGCCGGGCGGGACGACGGCCTGGCGGGGGCCCGGCCGCTACCCGCCGGAGAGCCCGCGCGCGCTGCCGGCCAAGGCAGCGGCCTCTTCGCCGGCGGGCGCCGGCTCGCTGCCCTCGCCGGCGTCGTCGTCGCCCTGGCCGTGATTGCCGCCTGGCGAATCGTGGGCGTCGCACGCTCGGGCGGATCGGTCGAGGCGCCCGCCGGGGTCGCCTCGATCGCCGTGCTGCCCTTCGAGCCGCTGACCAACCGCCCCGAGGATGCCTACCTCGGCCTCGGTATGGCGGACGCGCTCATCTCTCGCCTCTCGAACCTCCACGGGCTGATCGTGCGGCCCACCAGCGCGGTGCGCCGCTATACCGAGGAGAACCGCGACGCGGTGGCCATCGGCCGCGAGCTCAAGGTCGATGCGGTGCTCGACGGCACCCTGCAGCGCTCGGGCAGCGTGCTGCGGGTCTCGGTGCAGCTCGTGGGGGTGGGTGCGGCGGCGCCGGTGTGGGCCAAGAGCTTCGACGCCGAGGCGACCGACCTCTTCGACCTCCAGGACTCGCTGTCGCAGCGGCTGGCGAGCGAGCTCCAGCTCCAGCTCACGCGGCAGGAGCGCGCCCGCCTCATCCAGCGCGCCACGGAGAACGCCGCCGCCTACGAGGCCTACGCGCGCGGCCGCTACTTCTGGAATCGCCGCACCGAGGAGGGGCTGCGCAAGGCGATCGACTCCTTCCGCCAGGCGATCGAGCTCGATCCCGGCTTTGCGCTCGCCCACGCCGGGCTCGCCGACTGCTACGTGCTGCTGCCGCTCTTCGGCGGCGTCGCTCCCACCGAGGCCTTCCCCCAGGCCAAGGAGGCGGCCTCGCGCGCCCTCGAGCTCGATGCCAGCCTTGCCGAGGCCCACACCTCGCTCGCCTACTCGCACGCCTTCTTCGACTGGGACTTCGAGACCGCGGAGGAGGGCTTCCAGCGGGCCATCGCGCTCAACCCCGGCTACCCCACCGCCCACCAGTGGTATGCCTTCCTGCTCGCCGCGCTCGGCCGCCACCCGGAGGCCGAGGTCGAGGCGCGGCGCGCCGTCGAGCTCGACCCCCTGTCGCTGGTCATCCACACCGATCTCGGCATGGTGCTCTACTTCGCGCGCCGGCACGAGGCCGCCGTCGAGCAGTTCGGCAGGGCGTTGGATCTCGACCCCACCTTCGCCTACGCCCACTTCGGCCGCGGCCACGCCGAGCTCGCGCGGGGCCGCCTGGACGAGGGGGTCGCAGAGATGCGGCGCGCGGCCGAGCTCTCCGCCGGCCTCGCGGCCATGGAGGCGGCCCACGGCTACGCCCTGGGTGTCGCCGGCCGGCAGGGCGAGGCACGAGCGATCCTCGCCGACCTCGAGGCCCGCGCCGGCCGCGGTCACGTCGAGGCCAGCAACTTCGCCTTCGTGCAGGCCGGCCTGGGCGAGAAGGCGCAGGCCCTCGAGTGGCTCGCCAAGGCCTGCGACGAGCGCTCGCGCTTCGTGGTGTTCTTCGCCACCTGGCCGATCTACGACTCGCTGCGCGGCGAGCCGGGCTGGGGCGAGCTGGTCGAGCGGGTGGGCCTCGGGCGGCGGTAGGGGGGCGCGCTCACGGCCGGCGCAGCCCGGCGGCCGTTCTCACGACCGCATAGGCGAGCACGCACAGGAGCAGCAGCTTGAGGCCGGCGGGCGCGAGCACGATTCCCACGCCGAAGATCCCGAGGACCATCAACACCGCTCCAGCCGCCATCATGAAGATGCGTCGCCAGCGGCCGCTGAATTGCCACGCATTTGCACCCCAGGCAAGCCGGAGGTCCCGGAGGGTGAGGGTGTTCATGGTCCGGGTGCCGGTGAGGGCCGCGGGCGGGCGCAGCGCGGCCTCGCGCCGGAACGCTGAACCCCAGAAGGCCGACCCCTCGGAGCGGGCGAAGAGACGGCGCTGCATCTCCGCCGCCTCCTCGCGTGACGGGGGCTTGCCGCCGGCCACAGCCATGGCGATGGTGCCGCCCAGAAAGAGGGCGAACCCAAGCCCGGCGACGGCTACCGCGGCGGCACGCGCCGTCGCGAGATGGGCGTCGAAGTAGCCCTCGAGCGCCTTCACCGGCGGCAGGGCCTCGCCCAGGGCGACGAACAGCAGCACCACGAGGACGCCGCCTGTCGTGGTCAGGAAGCTGCGCAGCCGCGAAACCGGCTTGGGCGGTGGAGGCTCGGCCTCTGGCTCGGCCTGGGCCTCTGGCTCCTCCCCTCCCAGCTCCTCTGCCTTGGCGAGCGCCAGGGCGGCGTCCTCCGCCTCGAGATCGATCGGCCCGGCGGACGCCGCGGCATCGGCCCGCGTCAGCTTGCGCACCAGGATGATCCACAGCGCGTTGAAACCGAGCCAGGACCCGATCACCAGGGCCAGCAGGGCCAAGTTGGTGAGATCCCAGGCCACGCCGGTCAGCCGCCCCAGGTGCAGGAAGGCCGCGATGATGCCGACCCACAGCAGCAGGTACAGGGCGCCCAGACGCCGCGCCCGGCTCCAGGGACGCGGGCCGATGTGCTGCTCGGCCGGGGCCGGAGGCGGCTCGATCATGGCGGCGCTGAAGCGCATCATGACCACCACCAGGGCGAGCAGCAGGACGATCAGCGCGGCGACGCCCAGGGGGAGGGATGAGGCGAGCGCTTGCACGGCCGGAGGGCACACTAGCAAACGTAGCGACCGGACCGCGTACGCGACGGTCCTGCGAAGGACCTGGCCGTCGGCCGCTTTCCTCCGGGCGTAGCGGCCGGACCTGTGCCGGCCGTTGCCCGTGACGGGCACGACCGAAGAAGACGGCCGATACGAGCCCGGCCGCTACGTCCGGAATGCCGAGGCCCGGATCTCCGGCACCTCGACGATGCGCTCCCCGTGAGCCGGGCTCTCCACCGCCGCGACCAGCGCCGCCACCATCTGCCGCCAGGTCACCAGGCCCAGGCGCCGCGCCGACTCGCGGGTGGAGGGCAGGCGCTCCGCGAGCCAGTACACCGGCAGCAGCAGGTAGGGCCAGCGATGGCCGGGGCCGAGCACGTACCAGGGCCGCAGGATCGTGGCCCTCAAGCCCGCCTGGCGGATCAGGGCCTCGCCCTGGGCGCGCACCGCGAGGTAGGCGCGCATCACCGGTGCCGGCTGCGCCACGCTCACGTACACGAAGTGCTCGACGCCGGCGGTGGCCGCGGCGCCGGCCGACTCGCGCACCGACACCAGGTCGACCTCGCGGAACTGCCGCGCCTTGGCGGGGCTGGGGCGCGGCGTGCCGACGAGCTGCACGAAGGTGTCGGCGGGCTCGATGGCGGCGACGAAGGACACGCCGTCGAGCGGGTCGCCGACCACCGCCCGGCAGCCCGCGGGGAGCTTTCGCTCCGAGCCCGGTCGCACCAGGGCGCGCACCGTGTGGCCTCGGCGGGCGAGCTCGGGGACGAGGCGGCGGCCGAGGTAGCCGGTGCCGCCGGTCAGGAAGACGTTGCGCTGGCTCATCGCCGTCCCTCGCTCGGGTGCGTTGGAGCGCCGATCAAGACCGCCGCGGGCGCCGCGGCCTATTTGGCGTCGACGATGTCGGCCTCGAGCGGCCCGAGAATCGCCAGCAGCTCGTCCTTCTCCGCTGGCGGCACCTTGAATTTGTCGAGCGTCGCCAGCAGGTGGGCCACCGACTTGTCCCAGTCGGCCTCGGTAATACCGGCGCCGCGGTGGGCGGTCTTCATGTCGCGGCCGAGGTAGACGCAGGGACCCCCGGTCGCGGCGCAGAGCTGGTCGACCAGGAGCTGCCGGATGTGGAGCTTCGAGTCCTGCGAGAAGGGCGCGAAGAAGCGGCCCAGCGACGGGTCGGCCACCAGGCGGCCGATGAACTCGTCGACCACGGCGGCGAGTGCGTCGTAGCCGCCCAGGCGCTTGTAGAGCGTCGCCTTGTCGTGGGCGAGCGCGGCCGAGGTCGCGAGCACGGAGAGCGCCAGCAGGGCGCCGGCGGACCAGCGAACGAATGTTCCTCTCATCGGGATCTCCTCCAGTTCGAGCAGGGGGGACGGCCGCGGGGCCGGCCTGCTGCGGGTACGACGCTCGCAGGGCGGTGGATGAAGGGCGCGGGGAGGCGGCGGGGGCTGAGCTCACCTGCCTCCGGAGCCTGCAGGCGCGAGCAAACAGCCTCTGGACAGCGCGAAGACGGCCTAACGCGAGCCGCCGCCCGGCCTCCTCACCACCCGCCCACCCAGCATCACGAAGTGGACTCGCTCGAGGGCCGTGAGGTCGGCGAGCGCGTCGCCGGGCACGGCGACCAGGTCGGCGAGCTTGCCGGGCTCGACGGTGCCCAGCCGGTCCTCCCAGCCCAGCAGCTCGGCGCCCACCCGGGTCGCCGCCTGCAGGGCCTGCATCGGCGTCATGCCGGCCTTGACGAGGCAGGCGACCTCGCGAGCGTTGATCTCGGGCGGGTAGCCGCCGAAATCGCTGCCGGTGGCGATCTTCACCCCGGCGCGGATCGCAGCGCCGACTCGCCGGTAGTGCTCCGCGGCGTAGCGGCGGGAGAGCTCGACCATCTTGTCCTGCATGCCGGACGGCGATCCCTTTTCGATGTAGTAGTCGCCGATGTAGACGGTCGGCACCAGGAAGGTGCCGCGCTCCTTGGCAAGGGCGATCCCTTCGTCGTCGATGAAGGTGCCGTGCTCGATCGAGCGCACGCCGGCGCGGATCGCCAGCTTGATGCCCTCGGCGGCGTGCGCGTGGGCCATCACCGGCACGCCATGGCGCCGCGCCTCCTCCACCGCCACCGCCACCTCCTCGGGCGAGAAGTGCACGTCGCGCGGGTTGTCGCCGGCGGACATGAAGGCGCCGGTGACCAGCAGCTTGATCCAGTCGCTGCCGTACTTGATCTCCTCGCGCACCGCCTTGCGCATCTCCTCGACGCCGTCGACGACCCTGCCGTCCGCCACCACACGGTGTTCGGGAGCGAGGAAGTTGATGTCCCCGCCACCGCCGGTGATCGACAGGTAGTGCCCAGCGCCGCTGATCCGCGGGCCTACGAACAGGCCTTCGTCGATCGCCCGCTTGACGTCGAGGTGGGCGTAGTAGACGTCCGCGTCGCCGGCGATGCGCAGCGTGGTCCAGCCGGCCGCGAGGTTGTCCTGCATCGCCTTGAGGCCGCGCAGCGCCTTGTACGCCGACGACCGCCTGAGGTGATCGACCTGGTAGTCGTCGCTGCCGATCAGCGGGTGCGAGTGCGCGTCGATCAGGCCGGGCATGAGCGTCGCGTCGCCGAGGTCGATCGCCGGCACGCCGGGCGGCACCACCTCCCGCCCGCCCACGGCGACGATGCGCTCCCCCTCGACCAGCACCGCGGCGTTGGCGCGAACCTCGCCGCTCCGGCCATCGACGAGCCGGGCTGCGAGGATCGCGAGGCGGGGAGGATGAGGAGCTTCAGCAGGCCAGGCCGGCGCCGAGGCGAAAAGGAGCAGCGCGATCAGAGCGGCGGGCAGCGTCGAAGCCAAGAGTGTCATCCTGAGCGCAGCGAGGGATCTGGGGGCAGGGTTGCACGCCACGGTGACGGCCGGTTCGCTCAGTGCGCGTCCTTCCCCCAGATCTTCTCCAGCCGCGCGTCACGGCCGCAGCTCGAGCGGTAGAAGCGGTAGCGCAGCGCGTTCTTCTTGTAATAGTCCTGGTGGTATTCCTCGGCCAGGTAGAAGGCGTCGAGCGGCTCGATCTGGGTGTAGATGCGGGCCGAGCCGAGCTTGCCGGACTTCTCGATCGCCGCCCGGCTGGCCTCGGCGAGCTGCTTCTCCTCCGGCGTGCGGTAGAAGATCGCCGATCGGTACTGGCTGCCGTGGTCGCAGAACTGCTGGTCCTCGACCGTGGGATCGATGTTCTTCCAGAAGTGGTCGAGCAGCGCCGCGTAGCTCACCTTGGCTGGGTCGTACTCGATCTCCACCGCCTCGGCGTGGCCGGTGCGACCGGCGGAGACCTGCTCGTAGGTCGGGTTCTTGGAACTGCCGCCGGCGTAGCCCGAGACCGCCGCCACGACTCCCGGCAGCTTCTCGAAGTCGGCCTCCACGCACCAGAAGCAGCCGCCCGCGAAGTACGCCTTGGCGGTCGGCGCGGCGCCGGCGCTCGCGGCCGAGAGCACCGCGAGCAGTATCGCCATGGTGATGATCCAGCCCCGGCTCATCTCAGGTCCTCAGGGCGGGCAGCGGCTCGCCCTCGGGCACGAAGCGCAGCGCCACGCCGTTGTTGCAGTAGCGCTTGCCGGTGGGGCGCGGCCCATCGTCGAAGACGTGGCCCTGGTGGCCGCCACAGCGCGCGCAGTGGTACTCGGTGCGCGGCAGCACCAGCTTCCAGTCGGTCTTGGTCTCCAGTCGCCCGGGCAGGAAGTCCCAGAAGCTGGGCCAGCCGGTGCCGCTCTCGTACTTGGTGCCGGCGTCGAACAGCGGCAGGAAGCAGGCGGCGCACACGAACTTGCCGGGCCGCTTCTCGTCGTTCAAGGGGCTGGTGCCGGGGCGCTCGGTGCCCTCCTCGAACAGCACCCAGTAGGCCTCGCGCGGCAGCAGCTCTTTCCACTCGTCCTTCGTCTTCGCAAGCTTCTCGAAGTCCTTCTTGCTCTCCGTTCCCGCCATGGTCTTGTCTCCGCGCGCCGCCGTCACGGCCAGGGCACCCACGCCGGACGCCGCCAGCAAGCCGAGGGTCGATCGTAGGAAGTGGCGTCGGTTCATGCCCTATCTACGGCCGCTGTCGGCCCGTCGGATTTCGCCCGCCGACGCCAGAAGAGGTAGACCGGGAAGCCGAGCGCCACGCACAAGAGGCCGAGCAGCGACTCGACCGGCCGCTCGAAGAGCGTGCTCCCGACCAGCACCAGCGAGGCCACGATGAAGGCCGCCGGCACCAGCGGGTAGCCCCACACGCGGTAGGGCCGCGAGACCTCCGGCCGCTTCGCCCGCAGCACGAAGACCGCCGCGCCGGTGGCGACGTGGAAGAGCACGGCGGCGAAGACCACGTAGGTGTAGAGCTGGCTGTAGGTGCCGGAGAGGGTCAGCACCAGGGCCCAGGCGGTCTGCCACCACAGGCTCTTTCCCGGCGTCCGGTGGCGCGGGTGGATCTCGGCCAGGGAACGGAAGAAGAGGCCGTCCTCCGCCATCGGCAGATAGGTGCGGGAGCTGTAGAGGATGGTCGAGGAGAGGCAGCCGAAGGTCGACACCAGGACCGCCGCGGCCAGCAGCCGGGCGCCGAGCGAGCCAAAGAGGCTCTGGGCGGCGGTCTCGCCGATGCGCGAGGTGGCGGCCATCTCCTCCGGGGTCAGGGCGCGGAAGTAGGCGAGATTGATCAGCAGGTAGAGGGCGATCACCGCGATCGTGCCGCCGATCAGCCCCAGAGGGAGGCCGCGCGAGGGGTTCTTCATCTCGCCGGCAGAGAAAGTCAGGCCGTACCAGCCGTCGTAGGTCCAGAGGGCGGCGATCATCCCCACCGCGAAAGCGGCGAGCAGGCCGCCGCCCGGCACCGGGGCGAAGAACGGGCTCACCGCCCGGGCCGGGACCAGGAAGCCGATGCCGGCGATCAGCAGCAGCGAGGCGATCTTGACCAGGGTCAGCAGGTTCTGCAGCCAGGCGCCTTCCTTCAAGCCCAGGTAGTTGACGGCGGTCAGGAAGACGATAGCGAGGGCGGCCGCGAGCTGGCCGCCGGAGACCGACCAGGTCCAGCTCCCCAGCGGCACCGCCAAGAGCTGGTTCCCGGTCGAGAAGAACGGCAGGAAGCTCCCCAGGTACTCGCCGAAGCCGACGGCGATGGCGGCGATGCCTCCAGACATGATGACGGTGAACGCCGTCCAGCCGTAGAGGAAGCCGGGCAGCGGGCCGTAGGCCTCCTTCAAGAACACGTACATGCCGCCGGCGCGAGGGAACATCGCGCCCAGCTCGGCGTAGGTCAGGGCGCCGGCCAGGGTGAGCAGCCCGGAGGCGAGCCACACGGCGAGGATCCAGGCCTCGCTCGGCAGCACGCGCGCGATGTCGCTGGTGGTGAGGAAAATGCCGGTGCCCACCACCGAGCCGATGGTGAGCAGCGCGCCGTCGAAGGCCGACAGGCCGCGGACCAGGCCGGGCCGGTCGACGGGCGGAGCGGCGGCAGAAGTCCCTTCCGGGGGCTCTCGCAAGTTGGCGGGCAGTCTAGCAGCCCCTTGCCCCGGAGCCCCTCACCCGAGCCCTCTCCCCGCAAGCGGGGCGAGGGAACCGGAAAGTTGACGCCCTCGGCTCCCGCTACGCCTCCGCCTTCAACGCCCGCACCGGGTCGACCGCCGTGGCCCGGCGGGCAGGGAGCAGGGTGGCGACGAAGGCGACGGCGGCGAGGATCAGCGCCGTGAGCGTGAAGGTCCTGGGGTCGACCGCCGAGAGGCCAAAGAGCAGGTTCCCGAGCGCGGTACTGAAGACGGCGCCGACCGCCAGTCCGACGGCGAGCCCGACGCCGATGCCGATTGCCACCAGCTTCATGCCCTGGGCGAGCATCATGCGCACCACCGAGCCGTCCTCGGCGCCGAGCGCCATACGGATTCCGATCTCGCGGTTGCGCTGCCCCACGGCGTAGGACATCACGCCGTAGATGCCGATCATCGCCAGCGCCAACGCCAGGCCGCCGAACACTCCGAGCAGGCCGGCCGCCAGGCGCGCGAATCCCAGCGACTGGCGGACCGTCGTGTCCATGGTCTGCACGTTGTTGATCGGCAGGTTGCGCTCGAGGGCGCGCACCTGGTCGCGGACCATGGTGAGCACGGCGTTGGTGGTCTGCTCGTCCTTGGCGCGCACGAAGAGCGCCTGCGCGGGGTTGAAGTGCTGGCGGCGCGGCAGGTAGATGTAGGGCACCGGGTCCTCGCCCACGGTGTTGACCTTGGCGTTCTTCGAGACCCCCACCACCTCGAGCTGCCAGTCCTGGCCGAAGAAGTGGAAGCGCTGGCCGACCACGTTCTGCCAGGGCGCGTTCTCGCCGGGCCAGAATTGCCTGGCCGCGGCCTCGTTGAAGATCGCGACGTAGAGCGAGTCGGCCCGATCGAGCTCGTTGAACTCGCGGCCGGCGAGGAGCGGGATGCCCATCGTCTTCAGGTAGCCCTCGCCCACCGGGTCGATGACGGTCAGGATGCCGTTGTTCTCGGCCTTGGGGTCGCGGCCGTCGACCAGCACGGTGCGCATGAACCCGCCGCCGCCCAATGGCACGTTGGTGGCGAGCACCGCTGACTCGACGCCCTGCACTCCGCTCACGCGCTCGATCACCTGGTCGAAGAACTGCTCGCTCTGCGGCGGCTTGTAACCCACTGCGCCGGTGTTCAGGAACATCATCCCCACGCGGCCGGCGTCGAACCCGGGATCGATACGCGTGGCGTTAGTGAGGCTGCGGAGGAAGAGGCCGGAGAAGATCAGAGCGACGAGCGAGAGCGCCACCTGGCCGGCGACCAGCAGGTTGCGAAGGTTGAGGACGCTGGGCTTGCCGCTGGGTTCGCCGGCGCCCCGCTTGAGGCTCTCGACCACCCCGGGCCGCGTGGACTGGATCGCCGGCGCCAGCCCGAAGATCAGGCTGGTCAGGAGCGCCACCACGAAAGTGAAGCCCAGCACCCGGAGATCGAAAGAGAGGTCGATCTGTGCGCCCTGGAGGAAGTCCGGGCGCAGAGCCCAGATTGCCGAGCGGCCCCACCAGGCCAGCAGCAACCCCACCGCCGCCGACGCCAGGCCGAGCAGCAGGCTCTCCGCCAGGAGCTGGCGGACGAGCCGGCCGCGGCTGGCGCCGAGCGAGAGCCGGATGGCGATCTCGCCCTTGCGGCGCATGGCGCGGGACAGCAGCAGATTGGCGACGTTGGCGCAGGCGATCAGCAACACCAGGGCGACCACCCCCATCAGCAGGCTGCTGCCGCCCACGAAGATCGCCCGCTGCTGCGGCGGCATCTGTGCCTCGGCGAGCGGGACCACGTCGACGTTGCGGCCCGCGTTCTCCACCGGGTGCTCCTGCTCGAGAGCCTTGCCGATCGTCTGGAGCTGCGCCCGCGCAGCCTCGACCGTCATCCCCGGCTTGAGGCGCCCGTAGATGACGGTGATGAGTGCCCGCCGGCTGTGGAAGTGGCCCACCATGTCCGGCGGGGCCAGCAGCTCGTAGGCCATGCTGGGCGCCCAGGCGGCCGGCGCGCCGAACACCACCGGAGTGTCGAGGGATCTCGGCGCCACGCCGACGACGGTGAAGGGCTGCGCATTCAGGCGGACGGTGGAGCCCACCACCGCCGGGCTGGATCCGAAGGCCTCGCGCCAGGTGCGGTGGGCCAGCACCAGCACCGGGTTGCGGCCCGGCACTTCGTCCTCCTCGGGGAGGAAGAAGCGTCCGGCGGCGGGCTGCGCCCCCAGCGTCTTGAAGTGGCTGCCGGAGACGAACTGCATGAAGATCTGCCGCGGCTCGGCCTCGCCGCCCTGCTGCAGGCTCGCCCCCGTGAAGGCGATGTTGATCAGCGAGTCGAAGACCTGATTGCGGTCCCGGTAGTCCTCGAAGTTGGGGCGCGAGACGGTATTGAAGCCGCCGGGACCCTGCTTGGCGTCGGTGCCGACGACCATCAGCAGCTCCTCCGGCTTCTCGACCTGGATGCCCTTGAAGAAGATGGCGTTGACAAAGGAGAAAATGGTCACGTTGGCCGCCAGGCCGACGGCCAGCGAGGCCACGGCCACGGCCGTCATCCCCGGCGACTTGATCATCATCCGAAGGGCGAAGCGAAGATCCTTGAGGAAGCCTTCCATGGGCGGACTCCTTCCCTGGCCGTTCTTTTCGATAGTACGGCGGGCGCGAGGGGGGGGGTTTCGCCCGGCCGGACCCGCCCGCGGACAGTAGGGGCGACCCTCGTGGTCGCCCGGGTCAGGGCGGGCACCAGGCCCGCCCCTACGGGCCCTTCATCACCGCCGTCGCCTCGTCCACCTCGGCGGTGAGGCTCGCCAGCACGCGCGCCAGCACCTCGATCTGCTCCCCGGCCTCGCCGTACTTGCGAAGCTCGATCGCCTCGCGCACTCCCGGCAGGGTCTTGACCCCGTAGCCGGTGTACTTGCCCGGGGCGTAGAGGTGATGGCGGTACCAGGGCCGCCCCGGCAGGCCCTCCTTGCGCAGCAGCGCCCGCTCGGTCTGCATCAGGATCTCGTCGAGCCTCGCCTGCTCCGGCGGGGCGAGCGGCCTGCCGCTCGCCTGGCGCGCCGTTTCGGCCTCCCGATAGCGCTCGACCGCGGCATCGAGGGCGGCCACGGCGTTGTCGAGCGGCGCGAAGTTGAGGTACGGCACCGGCTCCTTGGGAGCCGGCGCGACGAACGTCTCGGTGGGGTCGGCGACCGCCTCGTAGACCTTCTGCTCCAGGCGGCGGTTCTCCTCCGCCGTCGACTCCCGCAGCTCGTCGGCGAGCTTCTTCACCTCGTCGACGTAGCCGGCGACCGTGCCCGCCAGGCGGCCGAGCTCGAAGGGCAGCACGTCGGCGTTGGCCAGGCGCAGCACGATGCGGCCGCCGGTCTGGGCCAGGGCCACGCCGTACTGGAAGGTGGGGTCCATGAAGCGGACGTAGTGGTCGAAGGAGTCGTAGATCGAGTGGTACTGGCCGTAGTCGCCCTCGTCGCCGTAGCCGATGTTGAGCGAGGCTACACCCAAGTGCTGGATGAACGGTGTGTAGTCCGACCCTGATCCCATGGCCGAGAGCCGCAGCAGCTTGCCCTCGCGGGCCTCCTTCTGCACCTCGGTTGAGCCGTTGACCTCGACGTAGGCCCGCAGCCGCTCGCCGACGCTGATCCCCTTCTCCGGGTCCACGACGTCGCGCACCACCTCGTTCATGAACGTCTCGAGGGTGTGCGAGCCTGCCATGCCGAAGAAGCCCCGCTCGTTGGAGTCGCTGTTGACGTAGGCCACTGCCTTGTCGGAGAGCAGCTCGGCGTGGGCCTCCACCCACTCGGTCGAGCCCAGCAGGCCCGGCTCCTCGCCGTCCCAGCCGGCGTAGACGATGGTCCGCTTGGGCCGCCAGCCCGCCTTCGCCAGCTCGCCCAGCGCCCGCGCCTCCTCCAGCAGCGCCACCATGCCGGACAGCGGGTCGGTGGCGCCGTTGACCCAACCGTCGAAGTGGTTGCCGCGGATCACCCACTGGTCAGGCCGCTCGGCGCCCGGCAGCTTGGCGATCACGTCGCGGGCCGGCACCAGGTCCCAGTTGAAGGCGAGCTTCAGGTGCACCTTGGCGGGCCCAGGGCCGAGGTGGTAGGGGATGGGCAGGGCACCGCGCCAGTCGGCTGGGGCGATCGGCCCGCCGAGCGCCGCCAGCAGGGGCTGGGCGTCGCGGGCGGAGATCGGCAGCACCGGGATCTTGGTCAGCGTCGTGGCCTCGGAGAGCGCCAGCCGCTTGGCGTCCTTGGTGGCGCCCACGAAGGGCGTCAGTGCATCGCCGGAGCGCTGCGGCGCATCCGCCACCGAGCCGCGCTGCACACCCTGGTTGGGCCGCCAGCCGCCCTTGGGGTAGACGTCGCCCTGCGCGTAGCCGTCGCTCGCGGGGTCGGTGTAGATGATGCAACCGATGGCGCCGTGCTCGGCCGCCACCTTGGGTTTGATGCCGCGCCACGAGCCGTAGTACTTGGCGATCACGATCTTGCCCTCGACGTCAATGCCGCGCTTGGCAAGCTCCTCGTAGTCCTTGGGCAGGCCGTCGTTGACGAACACCAACTCGCCGGTCACGTCGCCGTCGATCGAGTAGGCGTTGTAGGTGGGGAGCTGCTCGGCCTTCTGGCCCGAGGTCGAGTCCTCCGGCAGGGCGTCCTCCTCGAGCGAGGCCTTGAAGGGGGTGGGGGCCACCATCTCCAGCAGCCGCTCCTTGGGTGTCGGGAAGAGCACGTGGAACTCCTCGATCGCCGCCTCGTAGCCCCAGGAGCGGAACAGCGCCACCATCATCTCGGCGTTCTTCAAGCCCTGGGGCGAGCCCACGTGGTTGGGCCGCGCGGACATCTGCTTGAGCCACTGGCGGAGGTTGTCGGCCGAGAGCTGGGCGTCGAGCCTGGCCTCCAGCGCCAACTGCTCGGCCACGCGCTCCGGCGCGAAGCCCAGAAGCGACTTCTGCGGCGGCGCCGCGCCGGCGGCGAGGCCGAGAGCGACCAGGGCGATGGCGAGCACCGACACGGCGAGATGGGGGGCCGACGAGGCGGGCTTTCGCATGCGATCTCTCCTTGGAGGGCAGTGGGGGCGCGGCAGGATTCTACTACCCTTGTACGAGCCCTCGGCAGCAGGGTTTGCTGCGGCCCCGGCCCGGAGCCCCAGCTTCGAGCGACACCAAGATCGCTTTCCTGGCGCCCATGTCGTTCGCGGGCCCTTGACGCCTCGCACGCCCTCGTGTTCAAGATGGTGCCCAGGCGGCAACGCGAGGTGATCAACCGAGAGCAGCGGGAGGAGACAACGGCATGAGCGGAGTACGGGTCCTGGTCGGTACGCGCAAGGGTGCGTTCATCCTGTCGGCAGACGCGAAGCGGGCGCAGTGGGAAGTGAGCGGCCCCCACTTCGCGGGTTGGGAGATCTACCACCTCAAGGGGTCGCCCGTGGACCCGAACCGGCTCTACGCGTCACAGACCAGCGGCTGGTTCGGGCAGACGATCCAGCGTTCCGACGATGGCGGCAAGAGCTGGGAGGCGGTGGGCAACGAGTTCGCGTACGACGGCGTGCCCGGCACCCACCAGTGGTACGACGGCACCCAGCACCCGTGGGAGTTCAAGCGCGTCTGGCACCTCGAGCCGTCGCTGACCGAGCTCGACACGGTGTACGCCGGGGTGGAGGACGCCGCACTGTTCCGCTCGCAGGACGGTGGAAAGTCGTGGCAGGAGCTACCCGGCCTGCGCGGCCACGGCTCGGGCCCCAAGTGGCAGCCGGGCGCCGGCGGTATGTGCCTGCACACCATCCTCCAGGACCCGAACGACCCCGGGCGGCTGTGGGTCGCCATCTCGGCCGCCGGCGCGTTCCGCACCGACGACGGCGGCGCGACCTGGAAGCCGATCAACCGCGGCCTCAAGTCCGAGGGCATCCCCGACCCGGACGCCGACGTCGGCCATTGCGTACACCGCCTCGCCATGCACCCCTCGCGCCCCGGCGTGCTGTTCATGCAGAAGCATTGGGACGTGATGCGCAGCGACGACGCCGGCGACTCGTGGCGGGAGGTGAGCGGTAACCTGCCGACCGACTTCGGCTTCGCGATGGGGGTCCACTCCCACGAGCCGGAAACGGTCTACGTGGTGCCGATCAAGAGCGACTCGGAGCACTTCCCGCCGGAGGGCAGGCTGCGCGTCTACCGCAGCCGGACGGGCGGCAACGAGTGGGAGGCGCTGACCGAGGGCCTGCCGCAGGAGAACTGCTACGTCAACGTGCTGCGCGGCGCCATGGCCATCGACGCGCTCGACTCGTGCGGCGTGTACTTCGGCACCACCGGCGGGCAGGTCTACGGCTCGGCCGACGCCGGGGATCGCTGGTCGCCAATCGTCCGCGACCTGCCGGCCGTGCTCTCGGTCGAGGTGCAGACGCTGCCATGATCCGCGTCGTCCTCCCGGTGCACCTGCGCACGCTGGCGCGGGTCGGCGACGAGGTCGAGGTGGAGGTCGAGGGCCCGGCCACCCTGCGCGCGGTGCTCGACGCGCTCGAGGCCCGCTACCCCGTGCTGCGCGGCACGATCCGCGACCACGGCACGGAGAAGCGCCGGCCGTTCGTCCGCTTCTTCGCCTGCGAGCAGGACCTGTCGCACGAGCCCCCGGATGCCCCACTGCCCGACGCCGTGGCGACCGGCGCGGAGCCCTTGCTCATCGTGGGCGCGATGGCCGGCGGCTAGCGGCTCCGGCGCCGGCTAACCGCCGCTCCGCGTCGCCATCCAAGGACGAGGAGGCAACCATGGGCGCACTGTCTCGAGACCTCAAGAGCGGCCTGCGGGCGCTGGCCAAGCGCCCGTCCGTCACCCTGATCGCGCTCGCCGTGCTGGCGTTGGGGATCGGCGCCAACACGGCGATGTTCTCGGTAGTGCACGCGGTGCTGCTGCGACCGCTGCCCTTCCCCGAGCCCCAGCGCATGGTGATGCTGTGGACCGACAACCGCGCCCAGGGCTTCCCCCGCGACATCACCTCGCACCCCACCTACCGCGACTGGCGCGCCTCGCTGCCGAGCTTCGAGGAGATCGCGGCCTTCTCCCCGCGCTCGCTCAACCTGATCTCGGGCGGCGACCCCGCCGAGGTCAAGGCGGCGGCGGTGACCGCCGGCTTCTTCCCCGTGCTCGGCCTCGAGCCCATTCTCGGGCGGAGCTTCCGGGCCGACGAGGAGGAGCCCGGGCGCCACCGTGTGACGGTGCTCTCCGAGGGCCTGTGGCGCCGCCGCTTCGGCGCCGACCGCGCGATCGTCGGCCGGCCGATCGACCTCGGGGGAGACCGCTACGAGGTGGTGGGCGTCGTCCCCGGTCGCCTCGACTTCCCCGCCGGCACCGAGCTCTGGGTGCCGCTGGCGCCCGACCCGCCCGCCCGCGAGGCCCGCGGCAACTACTGGCTCTACGTGGTCGGCCGGCTGAAGCCGGGGGCGACGCTCGCCGCGGCCCAGGCCGAGGCCGACACCGTCATGGATCGCCTGGCCCGCGAGTACCCGCAGTTCGTCGAGGACATGAGCCTCGACCTCGTGCCCCTGCACCGCGACCTGGTGGGCGAGGTGCGGCCGGCGCTCCTGATGCTGCTCGCGGCGGTGTTCCTGGTGCTGCTCATCGCCTGTGCCAACTTGGCGAACCTGCTGCTCGCCCGCGCCGGCGACCGCGAGCGCGAGTTCGCCGTGCGCTCGGCGCTAGGCGCGGGCGGCGGCCGCATCGTGCGCCAGCTCCTGGTCGAGACCGGCCTGCTGTCGCTCGCCGGGGGAGCGCTCGGCGTGCTGCTCGCGGGATGGGGCTCGCCGCTCCTGCTGCGACTCGCGGCGCGGCAGCTCCCCCATCACGCGACGGCCGGGATCTCGCTGCCGGTGCTGGGCGTGACGGTCGCGATCTCGCTCCTCACCGGCCTCGCCTTCGGCCTGGCGCCCGCCCTCCACCTGGCGCGCTCGCGCCTGACCGACACGCTGCGCGAGGCCGGTCGCGGTTCCGCCGGCAGCGTGCGCGGCCGGCGGCTGCGCGGCACGCTGGTGGCGGCGGAGGTGGCGCTCGCGTTCGTGCTGCTGGTCGCGGCCAGCCTGGTGACCGGCAGCCTGCTGCGCCTCTCGGCGGTCGACGTCGGCATCGAGGCAGAGCGCCGCCTCACCCTTCGGCTCCAGCTCCCGAGCGCGCAGTACCCCGATGCCGCCAGGGTCGCCGCCTTCTACCAGGAGCTGCTGCCGCGCCTGGCGGCGCTGCCGGGCGTGAGAAGCGCCGCGGCGGGCTCAGACGTGCTCCTCTCGCCCCTGCCCAACAGCTCCAGCGTGGCCATCGAGAACCGCGCGCCCGACCCCGAGGTCGACCGCCTGGTGGTGACCCAGGACTCGGTCTCCCCCGCCTACTTCGAGGCCCTGGGGATGCGGCTGGTGGCGGGCCGCGCGCTCGAAGACGGCGACGCCGACGGTGCACCGCCGGTGGCGGTGGTCAACCAGGCGATGGTGCGTCGCTACTGGCCGAACGAGGAGGCGCTGGGCAAGCGCTTCAAGTACGGCGGCGCGGGCTCGTCAGACGTGTGGAAGACGGTGGTGGGCGTGGTGGCCGACGCGCGGCGCAGCGGCGCGGACCAGGAGGTCATGGCCTCGGCCTACCTGCCCATGGCGCAGGCCCCGCGGCGCTCGATGCTGCTGATCCTGGTCGCCGAGCGGGAGCCCCTGGCGCTGGCCTCCGCGGTGCGCACCGAGGTCTCCCGGCTCGACCCGGCGCTGCCCCTGGCGCGGGTCGCGCCGCTCGAGGACCTGCTCGCCGAGCGCCTGGCGCCGCGCCGCTTCCAAGCTCTGCTTCTGGGGCTCTTCACCGGCCTCGCCCTGCTGCTCGCGGTGGTGGGGATCTACGGCGTCGTCTCCTACCTCGTGGAGCAGCGGACGCGAGAGATCTCGGTGCGCATCGCCCTCGGCGCCGTCCCCGCCAGCATCCATCGCCTGGTCGCCAGCCAGGTCCTCGCCTTCCTGGTGCCCGGCCTCGCGGCCGGCCTCGCCGGGGCCCTGGCCCTGACTCGCTTCCTGCGCTCGCAGCTCTTCGAGGTGTCGCCCACCGACCCCATCACTCTCGGCGCCGTGCTCGTGTCCCTAGCCGCCGCGGCGCTCCTCGCCGGCTATCTGCCGGCGCGCCGCGCCGCGCAGACCAACCCGGTGGAGGCGTTGAAGGGGGACTGAGCTTGACAGGTCTGACACCGTGCACTACGGTGTAGTGCATGGCGAAGACCGAAGTCTACAGTTGGCGCGTCGAGCCGGAGCTCAAGACGGCCCTCGAGCGGGCGGCACGAGAGCAGGAGAAGAGCGTAGGCGAGCTGCTGGCCGAGATCGCCGAATCGTGGATCGCGGAGTCCACCGCACGCCGGGGCGAGGACGACGAAGCCGAGCAGGCCAGGCTGAGAGCGGCGTCCAGACCCTTCGTGGGAAGCCTCGCCGGCGGCGATCCGGGCCAGGCTGCGGAAGCTCGGCAACGTCTCCGCAAGCGGCTGGCGAAGCGCCATGCTGCCGCCTAGCGGGTTGATCGATACCGGCGCCATCCTCGCCCTGCTCGACCGCGACGATCGCTGGCACCTCTCCTGTGCCGAGGCCTTCCTGCGGCTGCGACTTCCTCTCGCCACCTCGGCGGCGGTCCTGACCGAGATCTTCCACCTGGTAGGAGACAAGCCTCGGGAGGTCGATGCGGCCTGGGGGTTCGTGCGCTCCGGCGTGCTGAAGGTGCTGCCGATCGACGATCGCGATCTGCCCCAGCTCGAGGCCCTGATGCGCAAGTACCAGGATCGTCCCATGGACTTCGCGGACGCGACCCTCGTCCACCTCGCGCAGCGCGAGAGGCTGACCACCATCTTCACCATCGACCACGCGGACTTCGAGACCTATCGTATCGAGGCCAGGCGCCGGTTCCGGGTGGTGCCGGCGCGGTAGGGGAATCCCGTCCAGGAAGGCGCGATCGCTAGTCGACCTTCTCCGCCTTGCTCGCGGCCAGCGCGCGCTCGAGCAGCGAGGCGATCTCCTTCTGCGCCCGGCGTCCGGCCTCCGCCTGGAGCTCGCCGAGCTGCGCCTGTTTCTCACCCAGCTCGGCCTGCTTCTCGCCGAGCTCCGCCTGCTTCTGGCCCAGCTCTCCCTGGCGCTCGCCCAGCTCTCCCTGCTGGCGGCCGAGCTCGTGCATCTGCCTGCCCAGCCGGTCCATCTCGGCGTCGAGCTCTTCCTGCTGGCGATCGAGCTCGGCACTGCTGCCACGGCTGGCCACCTGCCGCGCCACGAGCGCCGCCTGGCGAGCGGCAATCTGTGCCTGCTCGGCCGCGAGCCGGCCTTGCTGCGCGCCGAGCTTCCCTTGCTCCGCGCCCAGGTCGCCCTGGCGGGCGCCGAGCTCTCCCTGCTTCGCGCCCAGCTCGCCTTGCTTGGCGCCCAGCTCTCCCTGCTTCGCGCCCAGCTCGTTCATCGGCTCGACGATCCGCTGCACCTCCGCGAGGAGGTCCGCATCGCGCACCACGTAGCTGGTGCCGTCGCGGCGCACCCAGAGGAAGGGGCCATCGCCGTGGGAGCGCAGCCGCTCGACCGTCTTCCAACCGGTGTGGAAGCCGGTCATGACGATGTTGGAGGAATCACCGGCCTCCACGTAGGCCCAACCCTCGAGGTCCGAGTCCGGGTCGTCGTCGTAGTGGTAGCTGGTGGTGGAGCCCTTGCCCGAGCCGCTGGCGCTCGCCGTGACGGCGGTGGCGGCCACGGCCGGCGCGATGCGAGCGATCGCCGGCGCATTGGCCGCGATCCCCATCGCGAGGTCCACGGCAGTGACGGCGGCGGCGGCAATCTGGACCGCGGCCTCCGCCGACGCGGCCTGGGCCGGAGCAGTGGCCACGATCGGGGTCGGGGACACCGGCTGCGAGGTGGCAACCGTGGGGGTGGTTGCAGTCGAGGGCGTGGTGGGGGTCACCGGGACCTTCGCTGCCACGGAAGGCGCCGGCTCCGCGGCGGGCACGGCGGGAGTCGCGGGAACGGCCGGTGCCCTGGCCACGATCTCGATCGGCAGCAGGGCGGCGAGCGCCAAACCGGCGGCGACCGAGGCCCAGCGCAGCCCCTGCCGTCCAGAACGTGAAACGTCGTGCAGCATTTCTAGCCTCCGTTTGAGGTTTCGGGCCGAGGACGAGGCACCCGCGGCGGCGAGTCCGGACTCGCGCAGGGTCACTCCCCAGCGTAAGAGCATCCGCCCGTACTCCCGGGGCGCCGCCCCCAGGAGCCGGAGCACTGCGGCGTCACAAGCCGCCTCGCGCGCGAGCACGTACTCGCGGACCGCGAGAGCGGCGAGAGGATGGAAGAAGAAAAGCCTGTGTACTAGGGCCGGCACCCAGCCGAGCCAGAGATCGCCGCGCTGGACGTGGGCCAGCTCGTGGGCGAGGAGCAGGGTCAGCTCGGAGCTGCCGGCGTCCGCCAACCCATCCGGCGGCAGCAGGATCTGCGGCCTCAGGAAGCCCACCACCTGCGGGCCGGAAACCGCCGTCGAGATCTTGAGCGGCGGAGCCGTCGCCATCCCGAAACGCCGCGGCAGGTCGCCGAATGCGCGCGCCGCGAAGTCATCCGGCACGGCTTCGGCCGACCGGCAGAGGCGGCGCGCCGCCAGCGCCTCGCGGCCCAGCAGGGCGAGCCCGACGAGCGCCCCGGCAGCCCACAGGCCTGCGATCAGGGCGCGCCAGGAGGGAAGCAAGTGCGGCGATGTCACCGCGAGAGATGGCCCTGGCTGCGACGATGGCACGGGTCCAGCGATGGAGGGCGTGCCTGTTGCAGCCCGCTCTGCAGCATGAGCCTCGACGGCGGGAGCAGGCTCGGTCGGCGCGATCAAGACCATCGGAACCGGCGACGGCAGCAGCGGCACGCGGATCAGACCGACGCCGGCCAGCGACAGCAGGAGCTTCAGGCCCACCAGCCACCACAGCCAGCAGCGCAGGGTGGGCGAGATCGCGGGGAGGAGCCGGCAGACGCCGAGCACCGCGAGGGCCACCAGCGCCCCTTCGAGCGTGGAGCGGAGCAGGGAGTCGGCCAGGGCGGAGCCGGTCGCGGAGAGAACGCTGGCGTTCATCGGTCTTTCCCCTTCTTCTTCGCCTGCAGCCTGGCCACCACCGCCTCCAGCTCGGCCAGCTCCGCGGCCGAGACCTCGGTGCTCTCCGCGAGATAGGCCACGAACGGCGACACCGAGCCGCCGAGCGTGCGGTCGACGAAGCTCTCGACCACTCCGCGCAGAACCTCCTCCTTCGACGACCGCGAGGCGTACCGAAATACGCCGCCGACCTGGCGGCGTTCGAGGTGGCCCTTGGCGCGCAGGCGCTCCATCATGGTCAGCACCGTCGAGCGGGCGAGCCCTCGCTCCTTTCCCCAAGCCTCCGCCGCCTCGCCCACCGTGGCGCCCCCCACCTCTGCTACGTACTGGAGCAGCGCCAGTTCCTGATCGCCGATGGTCTTGGGTGTCATCCGGGTCCTCGTAGCGACATCTGTAGGCAGACTAGCAATGACGACAGATGTAGTCAAGGGGTGGCAGGCCGAAATTACTATGGTGCAGGTCTTCCGCTTGGCTTACGATGCCGGCAACTGAGATCAGGGATCGAGCTGATGCGCGCCCCACGCAGGAAGCCACGCAGGCCACCGGTCGCCGCCCCCAACCGGGTGCGAAAGACGATGCGCATCGATCAGCGCAAACTGGACGCGGCGAAGCGCCACCTTGGAGTCGCCACCGAGACCGAGGCGGTTGATCGGGCGCTCGAAATGGTGGTGTTTCGGGCAGAGGTCTTGGCGGGGCTCAGGGCAGGCGCGGCCCAAGGGCCGATTCAGGAGGTCTACAGGCGTGGACAGGTGAGGCGAGTGAGGCCGGGCGCGAGGTGACACCCGGGAGGCCGGCCAGAGCCCGACAGGCTTACCAGCCGTGAAGGTCGAACTTTCGCTGCTTCTCGAGCGAACTCTCGACATGGGCTAGGGCTATCTTTTTACCCTCGGTAGCCACCTCGCGCACTTCGGGACGGGGGTCGGACTCGAGCGCGCCAAAGGCGGTTTCCCAATTCTGCCAGTAGTCGAGACCTGAGCCGCGAGTGGTATGGTGGCCGAGAAAAGCCGCCCCTGCCACCTCCCGCACACTGTAGCCGTGCTTGACGGCGAGCGAGGCGAGGTCTGCCCAGGAAGCGTCCGGCTTACCCTGCAAGGCATAGAGGTGGAAATACTCCGGTCTCGGAAGCAACAGCAGCGCGGCAAAGAGGTCTTCTCGCCGATCCACGATAGCGGGAAGCAGGTCACGAAGGTCTGAACACGCCGGAAGGTCACCCAAAAGCACCCGGCGCTGCTCGAGGCTTAAGCAGCACAGGGATGCGCTCAGTGAGTCCATCGGCGTAAGCAAGTCAGGCAGCAGGTTCTCCCTTGCTCGCAGCTGCCACCACTCGAGGCTGAGTTCTGGGTCCGCGGCAAGGATCGCCGCCAGCCAGTAGTCGTCCGCGGCGCGCGATTGGCCTTCTCGAGAATGAGAGCTCCCAGCACGCAAGATCGCTTCTCGCCACTCGGATCTCACCTCTGGTCGGACCTCTCCCTGCAGCTCGGCGTTCCACTCCCCAACCGCCGCAGCCAACGCAACGTCAGGGTCGCTGTGTCGCAATAGAATCAAGAGCGTGGGGATCGGCAGCTTGCGGTTCAGCGCCAGCGTCTCGACCGAATTAGAGAACTGAGGCGCTCGCACCATTGTGGCCTGGACAAGCTCGTCTGGCAGATCTGGCTCCTTGAGTAGCAGGTCAAAGGCTAGTAGTTCAGCAGTTCCACTGTCGAGGCTTCGGAGGGCTATTGCATCCCAGCCTGGCTTACGGGCGCTTAAGATCGCAGAGAGAAACGGCTCGACGTATCTGCCGGGAAGCTCTCGTGAGACGAATGCCTCGAACCACTGCTCGGGCGCTGCGGCCCGGCTTGCCAGTCGCCAGCAGAGGTCCGCGGTGGACAGTGAGCCCTGTCGACCGATGATCGTGGCTTCAGCCTCATAGGTTGCCAGCCGTCCCGCCACTGTTTCGGGTGGCTCAGCTTGCCACTCCTCAGCCAGCTCTTCCAGTTCGATCGCCTCCACGGTGGGAGGTTTTTTCCGGCGAGTCGAGAAGTCCGGATAAAGCAAGCTGAACACGGGTTCGATCGCAATTGGGAGTTGAAGCCCGATTCTGCGCGCAAGCTCCACTAGACCCGCGCCGATCCCCGGCCTGCCGTTTGCCTGCAAGGATAGGTCAGTGAGTACCTGGACGGCGAACGAACGCATGAGATCTTCCGATTCAGCGGGTATCGACAGTCCGCGTGCGGCGTTTCTGGGGTAGAGCCACGGCCAGAGGAAATTGCTCATATGCGGCCACGTCTTGCTGTCGAGCGGCGGCAAGATCGCTCTTATTTCCTCCCAGAGTTCTACGATAGCGCGGAGCGTGTCGCCGGGCAGCACAGCGTGCCGCTCAAGCACACTCTCGCCGAGGGCATCGAGCGACGATCCCTGCAACCGAGGCGAGAGTGCCGCGAGCAGCGCTCGGATGCCGACCTCCGGACAGCCTCCCTTTGCCAGGAAGGCCTTCGCTTGGCGAGCGAGGATCGAACGGCGCCAAAGCGCCTCGCTGGCGCTTGAGATCTCAACCTGCTGGACCCAGGAGGAAAGCAAGCTCAGCGGGCGGGTTTGGAAGGACGGTGCCTCGCCACTGACAGCCTCGGTCTCGAGAAGCCGCGTGATCGCCATGTCAGGTGCCGCTTCAAGGGCGGCCCTAGCAACGTCCACCAGGCCTCCCGGGTAGTGCTCGATCACCCACTCGGCATCGGCAGAGCTGACCTGCGCCGCGAGGCTCCAGGCTCGCGGAGCGATCTGGAAGACCTCCTCCCTTGGATCGGCTCTGAGCAGCGCGTTCCGCAGGACTCCGCTCGGAACCTTGGCGCCGCGAAGCATCGCTTCGGCTAGAACCTCTGCGGCAGCACCCGCATGGGCAACCGCGAGGAGAGCCTCGCATGGAAGGGCGGGCCCTTCGTCAGGGAAGAAGATCGAGCGCACGAGAGCAGCGCGCAGAACTCTAGGCTCGACGACGAGCGTGCCTCGACCTGCCTCCTTGAGCACGCCACCCGCAGCGAGCCTGGCGGCCCTCTCCTGCGCCTCAAGCAGGTCGAGCCCATAGGCGCTGGCTACAGCTTGGAGACTCAGCCCTCGAGACCCGCCGAGAGCAAAGGAGGCGAGAAATCCCCTCGCTTTTTGCCCCACCCGCTCCTCGAACAACGGTATCAAAGCCTGGTCGATAGTCTTGCCCTGCATCAGGTTCTGCCACTCTCCGCGTAGCCAAACCAGCGCCAGCGTCGCGGCAAGGCCCGGCTTGTTGGCAGCCTGCTCGATTAGCTCGCAGACCAGCGCCGGGCCGGTTTCTTGCTCGTGAATGCCAAGGTGCTCGAGCAAGGCCTTGATGTCCCGCCGAGGCATCAGCTCGAGCTTGAGGACTTGGCTCTCCGCCGGAGAGCCGAGGGCGCTGAGCACGGCGTCCTTCTCTCCTGGCCAGGTGGTCGCGACGATGTCGAACTTGGCGCCCTGCTCCTCACGCAGGTGACGGAGCCGGTCGAGCCGCGAAGGGTCGGTGTGGGCGTCATCCACGATCACCGCCCCAGGCTGTTGATCGCGTAGCGCCGCGGCGATGGCCGCCTCGTCGTCGCTGACCAGGAAGAGCCACCCACGTTCCCGCACGAGCTGGGTGAGCAGGAAGGTCTTGCCCGAGCCGGGCTGGCCACTGATCAGCCGGTCCCCGGAGGTGGAGTTCAGCCACTCCAGCTCTTTCTCCCGACCGATCAGCGGGATCTCCACCAATGGCCTTCGGGTGAGTGGCACGGCGGAGAGCGCGGAAGGTGCGCCCGTGAGACCAAGCAGCTCCTGCAGCCAGCGCGAGCTGCGGTACAAGCGATCGGCTAGCGCTCGCTGCTCGAACACCTGGATCAGAGCGAAGCCCTTTTCTGCGGCCCGCTTCTCCAGGTTGGATCTGCGCTTCGGGGTCAGAGCCCGCGAGGTGACGAGAACCACTTTCCGCTGAGTTTTGCCGCTGGCCAGGATGGAGTCCAGGCTGGTGGAGAGGTTGCCGATCACGTCCTTACGGATGGTGCAGACCAGGGGAAAAGCTTCTCCCTCGGCGTCCGCGATACCACCGTCCATGCCGCGGTCCGAGCCGCCGGGGATCGGCACCAGGCTCGGGAAGGCGTCACGGAGCAGATCGCAGACGGCGGCTTCGAACGTCTGGTCGTCGAGATGGCCCTCGAGTCCCGCGAGGAGCTGGCGATAGAACGGGTCTTTGACCGCTCTTGGCGCGGCCGGCTCTGCGCTCACCTGCCGCTCTCGCTCTGCGCCAGGAGGAGGGACAGCCTTCCCTGGAGGTCCACTCCCTGCTGGTATCCCCGCGACTCGATGAGCGCGAGAGCCCGCCGAGCTTGGTCGAGGTCGGCTGCGGACGACTTTCGGATCAGCATCTGGAGATCGACGCCGTCCAAGGGCCGGTTCGGGTTCGTCGCGTAGGCGAGGGTCTTCATCGCGATCAGGTGACCGCGAGTCGCTACCGGCACACGAGAGCCATCCGGCATGGCGAGCGTCTCCGCAGCCGCGACGATCTCTCCTTCGATTCCCGAAGACGCGAAGAGCAGATCGACGACCACGCCCTCGGCATCGAGGCCAGGAGCCACCAAGCGGACGGTGGCCAGCCGGTGTCGGTCGGTTTGCTCGAAGACGCCCTGCTGAAGCTGGCGATACCCTCGCCCGAAGAGGGCTTGAACCAGGTTCTCGGCCTCGGTGTCGTCAGCTACCGCGACTACGACATCCACGTCGCGAGTCGTTCGCGGCTCGGCGCGCGCCGCGACGGCCAAGCCCCCGACCAGCGCCCAACGGCAGCGCAGGGCTCCGAGGTCGGTGCCTATTCGGAGGAGAGTGGCTGCGAGCCGATCCACGGCCGTGGCGCAGGTCGGAAATGCGGGCCGGAGGCGTCACCGTAGGGAGCATCGGGGCGCGAGTGCAGCCAAGCCAGCAACCGCTTCTCGATCTCCTCGTCCGTCGCAGTCGGATCCTCACGCCGGAGGTTCATGCGCATCATGTTCTCGGCAAAGCGATAGAGCTCGAAGGCGACCTCCATGCGCGTGCGGACATCCTGCTCCTCAGTGGTGCTCACAACGCTATTCTACGCCCCGGCAGGGTCCGATAGAGACTGCTAGAAATCCCCCATGCGCCTCGCCATCACTCGCGGCATCTCTCCCCGCCTCGCCGACTGCGAGCTGACGCACCTCGAGCGCTCACCGATCGACCTCGAGGCGGCGCGGGAGCAGCACCGCGAGTACGAGGAGCTGATCGTGGCGCTGGGCTGGGCGGTGCTGCGACTGCCCGCGGCGGAGGACCTGCCGGACTGCGTGTTCGTGGAGGACGCGGCGGTGGTGCTGCCCGAGGTGGCGGTGATCTGCCGGCCGGGCGCGGCCTCGCGACGGCCGGAGACGGCGCTGATCGAGCAGGCACTGGCGCCCTACCGCCCCCTCACGCGGATCGAGGAGGCCGGCACGCTCGATGGCGGTGACGTGCTGCGGGTGGGTCGAACGCTCTACGTCGGCGTCTCGCGGCGGTCCAACCAGGCCGGCCGCGCCCAGCTCGAGGCCGCCCTCGCCCCCTTCGGTTATCGGGTACGGAGCGTGCCGTTCCACGACTGCCTGCACCTGAAGTCGGCGGTGACGCTGGTCGCCGCGGACACCCTCCTGCTCAACCCGCGCTGGGTGGATGGCTCTCACTTCCCATACTTGCGCGTGCTCGAGGTCGACCCGGCCGAGCCCTTCGCGGCCAATACGTTGCTGATCGAGGACGTGGTCGTCTTCCCGGCCGGCCACGTGCGCACCCGGGCGCGCCTCGAGGCAGCGGGCCTCCAAGTCCTGCCCGTGAACCAGTCCGAGCTGGCCAAGGCCGAGGGTGGCGTGACCTGCTGCAGCCTGCTGCTCGAGACGTAGCCTTCGCCCGGGTCCAGCCTCCGATCGACCCGCTACCGGCCCTGCGGAGCGTAACGATTCGGCCTTTCGCGAGACTGTTTTCCACAGAAAACTTCTGACATCGCGAAGGAGTCGACCATGAAGCGAGCGTCGCAGGGAACCGGTGGGGTGCTCTGGGCCGCATTGCTGGTGGCAGGCCTCACGCCGGGCTCGAGCCCGGTGGCTGCCCAGACGGGCTTTTGCGCCCGCGACTGTCTTGGCTCGTTCCTGGGCTGCCTGCAGCAGGAGGGCTGTCGAGCGTATCCCGCCTGCGCGCCGAACGAGCCCTGCCGGAACAACACCTGCCCGAACGGCGACCGGTGCGGGCGCAGCCCCGAAGGCTGCGGTGCGGCGTGCGATGGTGGCCTCTCGACCTGCCTCGATGGCTGCGGTCCCACCTATTTCCTTCCCGGGCTCGTCGACGGGTTGGTGACACTCGACCCGGCCAGCCAGCGGCCGCTGCTCGCCAGCGCGCTCGCCGCCGACCTCGCTCTCCACCAGGGGATCGACCGCATGGTGGCCGAGGTGTCGAAGCACCTGGAGACCTACCGCGCCCGGCTTCGCGCCGCGAAGGGAAACGCCGCGGGCGCCGCCGCGCTCGAAGGCTTGGCTCTCGGCATCGAGGCCGCGCTCAAGGGCGGCGGCCTGCAGCAGTGTGTCGCGAGCCTCACCAACCCAGATGCGTCGAAGGTACCGGTCGAGTAGGCGCGAGCACGGCGGAGGAGGACCTGCCCGACTGCGAGTTTGTGGAGGACGCGGCGGTGGTGCTGTCCGAGGTGGCGGTGATCTGCCGGCCGGGCGCCGCTCGCCGCGGCCTCGTGCCGAGCATTGCACGGCGGGAGGCCCAGCTCCCTGGCAACTCGCTTGCATCCGTGAACGCTCAACTGCCAAGGAGGAGTCAGCCCCACTCCACGACCTCGCCACAACCCTAGAAAGGGAGCCGAGCCATGGCCATGAGCATCGGTGGTTCCGGAGGCGTCCGCAACGAGATCAACATCACGCCCTTGGTCGATGTCGTCATGGTCTTGCTGATCATCTTCATGATCGCCCTGCCGCTCACCATCGTCACACCGGTTTCCCTGCCGCCCCAGCCCGGCGCCACTCCGCAAGTCCCGCCGAACGCGATCGTCCTGCGGCTGGACCCCGAGGGCCGGATCTTCGTCAACCAGGAGCAGATCTCGGCGGCTGCCTTCCCGGCGACGCTCCGCGGCCTGTTGGCCAACCGGAAGTCCGGCCTGGTTTTCCTCGCCGCCGACGGGGACCTCGACTACCAGCGGGTCGCGGATTTTCTCGCCCTGTGCCGCACTAACGGCGCGGACGAGATCGGGATCGTCCTCAACGAGCTGCGCTGACCTCCGGCGCCGGTCGGCGAAGGCGGCGGTCCGGCCCGCGCAGGGTCGCCCCGGCCGTACAATCCGCGGCATCCCGGCGGACAGACCCCTCCGCCGCCGAGGCCGATCTCTTGCGCTTCTACGCCGACCTCCACGTCCACTCCAAGCACTCGCGGGCCACCAGCCGCGACGCCGACCTCGAGCACCTGTCCTGGTGGGCGCGACGCAAGGGCATCACGGTGGTGGCCACCGGCGACTTCACCCACCCGGTGTGGTTCGACGAGCTGCGCGACAAGCTGGTGCCGGCCGAGCCCGGCCTTTTCCGCCTCAAGCCCGAGATCGAGCGCGAGGTCGAGGGCCGGCTGCCTGGGGCCTGCCGCGGGCCGGTGCGCTTCCTGCTCGAGGTCGAGATCTCGACCATCTACAAGCAGGGCGAGCGAACGCGCAAGGTCCACCACTTGATCTATGCCGCGAGCTTCGACACCGCCGCCCGCCTGCGCGAGAAGCTGGGCAAGATCGGCAACCTCGGCTCGGACGGGCGGCCGATCCTGGGACTCGACTCGCGGCACCTGCTGGAGATCACGCTCGAGAGCGGCCCCGACGCCTACCTGGTGCCGGCCCACGTGTGGACGCCGTGGTTCTCCACCCTGGGCTCGAAGTCCGGCTTCGACAGCGTCGAGGACTGCTACGGCGACCTGGCGCCGCACATCTTCGCCGTCGAGACCGGCCTCTCCTCGGACCCGCCGATGAACTGGCGGGTGTCGCGGCTCGACCGCTTCACCCTGGTCTCCAACTCGGACGCCCACTCGCCGCCCATGCTCGGCCGCGAGGCCTGCGCCTTCGAGACCGAGCTCGACTACTTCGCCCTGCGCCGCGCGCTGGAGACCGGCGAGGGCTACGCGGGCACCGTCGAGTTCTTTCCCGAGGAAGGCAAGTACCACCTCGACGGCCACCGCGCCTGCGGTGTGCGCCTGGAGCCCGAGGAGACCCGCGCCTGCGAAGGCCGCTGCCCGACCTGCGGCAAGCCGCTCACCGTGGGGGTGATGCACCGCGTGGAAGAGCTGGCCGACCGGGCACCCGGCAGCGAGCGCGATCGGCGCTCGCCGTTCAAGTGTCTCGTGCCCCTGCCGGAGGTGCTGGCCGAGATCCACGGCGTGGGGCCCAAGAGCCGCACCGTGGAGCAGGCCCTGTCAGAGCTGGCGGCGCGCTGCGGGCCGGAGCTCGACGTCCTCGAGCGGCTGCCGGTCGAGGAGCTGGCAGGCGCCGGGGACACGCTGCTGGTCGAGGCCCTGAGCCGGCTGCGGCAGGGCCTCGTGCACCGCGACGCGGGCTACGACGGCGAGTACGGCGTGATCCGCCTCTTCGAGCCCGGCGAGATCGCGGCGCGCAAGGCCGTGGCGTCGCTGTTCGAAGGGGGTATTGGGCCTCGGCGAGGCGCCGCCCCGTCCAGGCCGCCCTCCGCTTCCGTGCAACCCGAGGCACCCGGCGAGCCGGCGCAGCTCTGCCTGCTCGCGCGCCCGGATGCGAAGCAGGCCGATGCTCCAGTGCGCCGTGCCCCGGCCTCGGCGCTCGACGGGCTCGATCCCGAGCAGCGCGAGGCAGCGGTCGTCGAGGGGCCGCTGCTGATCCTCGCCGGCCCCGGCACCGGCAAGACGCGCACCCTCACCCACCGGCTCGCCTATCTGGTCGGCGAGCGCGGCGTGGCACCGGAGGACTGCCTGGCCGTGACCTTCACGCGGCGGGCCGCGACCGAGATGGAGGAGCGCCTGGCCCACCTGGTGCCCGCTACGGCACCGCGCATCCTGGTCACGACCTTCCACGGCCTCGGCCTCGCGATCATCCGTGAGCAGGCTCGGGAGCTGGGGCTCGAGCGCGGCTTCCGCATCGCCAGCTCCGCGGAGCGCGAGGAGATCGCCTGCGCGGCGTGCGGCGCCGAGGGCGGCAAGGGCGGCCGGCTGCTCGAGGAGATCTCGCGCTGCCGGAGGGAGAAGGCCGTATTGCCGTGCGCCCCTACGTCTCTCGATCCGCTCAGCCTCGAGAAGACCCAAGCCTACGAGGCGGCCCTCGCCAGCCGCGGCCTCCTCGACTTCGACGACCTGCTGCTCGAGCCCCTGGCGCTCTTCGAGGAGCGGCCCGAGGTCGCCCGCCGCTACCGCGAGCGCTGGCGCTTCGTCTCGATCGACGAGTACCAGGACGTCGACGACCTCCAGTACCGCCTGGTCCGCGACCTCGCGGCGCCCGATCGCGGTGACGGAGCGGGAGCCAACCTCTGCGCCATCGGCGACCCCGACCAGTCGATCTACGGCTTTCGCGGCGCCGACGTCGGCTTCTTCCTGCGCTTCCGCGACGACTACCCGCGGGCCCGGGTCGTCCACCTGGCCCGCAACTACCGTTCGAGCCGCACCATCGTCGAGGCCGCCTGCCAGGCGATCCGGCCGTCGAGCCTGGTGCCCGAGCGCCGCCTGAACGCGGTGAGCGAGTCGCTCGCCGAGCGCATCGCCATCCTGCACGCGGCGAGCGAGCGGGCCGAGGCCGAGCAGGTGGTCGAGGCGATCGAGCGCCTGCTGGGCGGCACCTCGTACTACTCGGTCGACACCGGGCGCGCCGGCTACGAGGACACGAAGGCACTCTCCTTCGGCGACTTCGCCGTGCTCTACCGCACCGACGCGCAGGCCGCGCCGCTGGCCGAAGCGCTGGGCCGGGCGGGCATCCCGTTCCAGAAGCGCTCCCACCACCCGCTCGCCGGTGATCGGGTAGTGCGCCTGCTGCTGCGCGAGCTGTCGGCGGAGACCGGGCCGGAGAACGCAGGGGCGACCGGCGCACTTCGCACCGTCGAGGCGCGGCTCGCCAGGGCGGCGCTCGCCCTGGGCTCGGGGAGCGGCCAGGGGAAGGCCACCGACAGCGCCGCGCTCTCCGGCGCCGTCGAGCTGCTGCGGCCGGTTGCGGCCCTGCACGGCGATGACCTCGCGGCCTTCCTCGCCGCCGTGGCCCTGGGTGCCGAAGTCGATGCCTGGGACCCGCGCGCCGAGCGCGTCTCGCTCCTCACCCTGCATGCCGCCAAGGGCCTCGAATGGCCGGTGGTCTTCCTGGTGGGCTGCGAGGACGGCCTCGTGCCGCTCGCCTGGCCCGGCGCCGAGCCGGCCGCCGTCGACGAGGAGCGGCGCCTCTTCTTCGTGGGTCTCACCCGCGCCAGGGAACGCCTCTTCCTCTCCCACGCCCGCCGCCGCACGCTCTGGGGCCAGAGCCGCGACTGCCGACCGTCGCCGTTTCTGGCCGACATCGAGGACGCCCTCCTCGACCGCCAGCGGGAGCGCGAGGCTCGCCCCCGCCCGCCGGAGCAGATGCGGCTGCTGTAGGCGCCGCCGCTACGGGAACGTCCGCGTCCAGGCCGGGGTATCGCCGGTCTCGAAGCCTTCGGCGAGGAGCAGGGGGGGCAGACCCAGCGGCCGACGCGCCCGGAAGGCAGGCCGCCGGCAAAGGCGAACTCGCCGACGACGAACACGCCGGGGCCCGGGCCGTCGTCGAAGGCGAAGACCGCGCGGGCACTCGCTTGTGAGCTTGCGCGTCGCTGAAGACGGCCAGGGGGCCGACGCTCCCAAGACCGCCGCCCGCGCCAGCGACACCGGGCATCGGGGACCACGCCGCGCCGTCCCACCGCGCCATTCCCTGCGCCGCCATGCCCCCGCCGGTGGTGAAGCTCCCACCCAGGTAGAGCGCCGGGCCGGTGCCGTCGTCGAACACCTCGAACGCTCTGACGTCGAGGTTGATCCCGGTGCCCGAGGGCCCGGTGAGGCGGGACCAGGTCGCACCGTCGAACCGCAGCACGGAGTCCGACTGGCCGCCGATCGAGAAGTGCCCGCCGACATAGAGCTCGCCGTCGAACACCGCGAGCGCGATCACGTCGAAGACCGTGATCCCGCGAGGCCGGGCACCGCGGACCAGGAGTCGCCGTCCCAGCGCGCGACGTGGTTGGCGACCACCGGCCCGGCGACGGTGAAACTGCCCGCCGCGTAGAGGGCCGCGCCCGTGCCGTCGACGAACACCGCGAGAGTGTTGACTGTGCCGCCGACACCCTCGGCTCCCGGCGGGCCCCAACGCGCTCCAAGTGGTGCCGTCTCAGCGGGCGACGTGGGAGGCCCGCTCGCCTCCGGCCGCGGTGAACATCCCGCTGGCGTAGAGGGCAGGGCCGGAGCCGTCGTCGAAGACGGGGAGCGTCCTTACAGCGCCATTGAGATCGGCGAAGGCCTGACCATCCGTCCAGGCGCAGGGATCCACCAACCCGACGGTTCGCCGGAGGCGGGCTAGAAGCCGTGGCGAGCAGCACCGCAGCGGCAGCGACGAGGCACGGGACCGATGGCGGTGCTCGCCTCTCTTCATCGCTGCCTCCACTTAAGGCGCCGGGTTTCTGGCGGTCGTTACCTCAGCCTACCCTAGAGTGCGAAGAATCCGCCGTTCGCAGAGGTGGGGTCAGCTCAGCGCGTGCGCCCGCTCCGCGAGCTGAGTTTCCACGCACGTTCTCTTCGGCCTCGCAGCTACGGTCCTACCCAGGCCTTGTTTCCGCGTGTCTACTTGTGGCATGCTCTGCGCACTTTAAAGAAGACAAGAGAGCGACTTGCCAATGAGCGCATTTGAGTCGCCCGGGGGAACGCCGAAGTAAACTACGTGAGGAGAACCTCGGCGATGCCGGAATTCCGGCCAGCGAGCATACCCTCACGCACGCCGTTCGGGGATCGCAGTCCCCGTTGGAAGGAGAATACTGGATGACCGCCGCCTGGCGCCTCGGTCTGCTCGCAGTTTGCTGTCTTCTCTGGGCTGGCGTCCCCGCAGGAAAGGCCCAATCCTCATCGCATCCTGCGGTGGCTCCCGTCGCGACGCATGCAGCGAGTGCTTGCGGCGCCTCGGCGTCCGTCGAGAGCAGTCCCTCCGCCTTGGTCTTCCGGCTAGGTGGGCGCAAGGACCTGGACTACAGCACCGGCTGTTGCCTCGATGGCTACAGCACTTGCCCGGGCGCCTGCGGCCCTCACATGTGATCGGGGGGATAGCAATGAGGCCTTACAGTCGCCTTGCAAGCGTCGCCGTGGTGGCGACTTTGTTCGCCAGTTCCTTTGTGGCCGGCGCCGAAGAGCTTGCCTGCCGGTCGCAGGAGCTTCCCGTCAAACCAAGCTGGCTGAGCTCCGCGGCCTGGTACGAGCCCAGCGGCGAGCTTCTGGCCGCAGAGCCTACAAACGGTCGGATCATCGCATATTCCTGGACGACCAACTCGGCGCGGGTTCTGGACGACGTTCGTGTCAAGAAAGAGGGTGAATTCCATCCCACGAAGGTCCGGCGGGCCAACGGGACCGCGGTAGTCAAGCTTGTTGACTCGGAGATCATCAAACTTCCCAGCAACTCTTCGGGTGTGGTACAACTCGATCTTTCCCAGGATGCCGACCGATTCACCGGGGTGGGTTCCCTCTACGACTGGTCTGTAGCCGGCGACCGGTTGATCGCCTACGGGTCGGTGCGCGCTCGAGGCAGAGAGCTCGCAGGGAAAGATGTCCACCGCCCGGATCTGGACTTCGAGCTTGGATTCTTCACCTACCGCTTCGATAGGCCTGGTGAATCAGCCCGGATGCTGCTTCCCTTCCCGCAGAACCAGTTTTACCTTCTGGGCCTGGATACGATTGCTGCACGAGCAGAGGACGCGTTTTTCCTCGCCTTCTCCGACCGCCCCGAGATCTACCAGGTTCGAGGTCTCTCCTCTGCGGACCCGGAAACCCACCGATTCCTTGGAATGCCGCGAGGATTCGAGACGCTCGCGCCGCTGGCCAGCTTCTCGAGCGATCGGGGAGCTGTGACCGCGATCTTTCAGGATCTGGAACGTCGCCCGGCGATGCCGATGGGCCTCTACACCTGGTCCGGCCGGCTCTTCCTGTTGACCCGCGAAGCGGTCGCGGACGGCGCCCGGTGGCTGCTGCACGAGATTGACACGGAGGCGCGGAGGTACTTGCACTCCTACAGGCTGCCGACCATCGCGTCGCAGATCCTGCTGGTGCCCGGGGACGATTGGTATGTCATCGAAAAGGGAACGATTCACGAGCTTGGCCGGCAAGACATCTCCTCCTACCTGCGGATCCCAGGAGACTGGCTGAAAGAGCGCTCACCGCTGCTGTGGCCGAATCCGACGGTCGTGAGCTGCCGGAGCGCGACGGGAAACAGCCGGTAGTCGAGTCGAGACCTCATGGACCGAGCGCCAGCTGGTCCCGCAACCGGAGCTGCCAAAGGTCAGGACGTTCCAAGGGAAGGCTCTGGTGGCTTGTTGAGCAAGGAGGTGAGCGCACCCCCGGCTTCGCCGCCTCCTCCAGCACCGCCGCGCGACGACAGCACCTGGAAATGGATGCTGGGACTAGTGATAGGCCTGCCGAGCATCCTCTTCGGCTTCATGCAGTGGAATGTCGGCCGTGAGGTTAGCCGGATCGACCAGGAGCTTCGTCGGCTCGAGGACCAGATCGGCAAGGTAAGCGAGAACCTGGCAAAGGTGGATCGCGGCGCGCTCGAGAGCGGGATCCACGCTTGGAGCCTGCGCCAGTTCGGGACCCTCTGTGAAGATGGCCTCGGTGGGAAGTTCTCTCTGGATACTTTGACCTGCAAGCTGGCCCAAGGAGAGTTCCGGCTGGTGAAGCCATTCGAGTAGTCGACGCAGACCCCAGGAAGAGCGCGATGCTCGGAGCTAACCGTGTGCTCGCCGCGGCCTTCTTCTCTCGCTTGGTCGACTCGATGTAGGGGTGAGCGATTGCGCGGGATAGCCCTAGCAACCGAGCGGCTGCAGCTCCTTGACCTCTAGGGTTTCGGCGTTGAAGGCGGCGACCAGGCACTTGCCGGCGCCGAGGGGGATCGGCGGCGGCCCGTCGAGCGACAGGCGCAGGTGCTCGCCGCTCTCGGTTACCACCTCGAGGTCCACGCCGTGGACCGCTGCAACGCGCCCCACGACGAAGCGGTCGCGAACCTGGATCTCGCCGGCATTGCGCCGCACCACGGCGCCGGTGGTGGGCTCAAGCTACAGTACCAGCTCGCTGGGCACGCCGCGGGCGAGGGCTCGGTAGACGGCCTCGGCGTGACTCATCGACTCGGTGGTCACCGAGAACAGCTCGCGGGTGCGGCCGAAGAACATGGCGGCCGCCACCTCGACCTCGAAGGTACGCTCGATGGTGGCGGGACGGAAGCGGCCGGCGTCGTGGGTGGCGACGAGCGACGACAGCCCCAGGCTAGACTGCCGATCCTCGGCCAGCGCGAGGCGGATCTCGGTCTCGTGTCATCGCCGCCGCCTGCCCCATCACGGCGGCTGGCGGCCCGCGGGCGCGTCGGGGAAGTGAGCCTCGGCGCTAGAATGGCCTCTGTGGCCGCCACGCAACCGGCAAGGGCCGAGCGACAGATCGACATCGGCAAGGTGGTCGAGAATGCCGTGACCTTCAACCTCACGAACTCGCCGGACGCGACCCTGAACGCCGGGTCACTTCCGGCCACGGTCGATCACCTGTTCGCCCTGCTCGAGGAGCGGCGGGTGGACTACCTCCTGGTGGGTGGCATAGCCCTGCTCCTCTACGTGGAGGGCCGCAACACCGACGATCTCGACCTCATCGTGGCTCTTTCCAGCCTCGAAGCCCTGCCCGAGCTGGTGATCGACGAACAGGACGCCGACTTCGCCCGCGGCAGGTACGAGGGGCTCCGCCTCGATCTGCTGCTGACGACAAACCCCGTGTTCGAGAAGGTCCGGGCTCGCTACTGCACCGTGCGCCAAGTTGCCGGGCGCGAGGTGCGTTGCGCCACTGTGGAAGGGCTGGTGCTGCTCAAGCTCTATGCCCTCCCCTCGCTCTACCGGCAAGGAAATTTCGCGCGCGTCGGCCTTTACGAAAACGACCTCGCCACCCTTCTCGAGGCCTATCGGCCGCGGCTCGATCCGTTGCTTGCCGAGCTCGAAGCTCACCTGTTGCCGACCGACCTCGCCGCTGTGCGCAAGGTCCTGGCCGAGATCGAGGAGCGGATCGCCCGCTTCGAGCGCGGCACGGCGGGCGGCTGAGGCTGACCGGGGCAGGGCGCCTATCGCGGCGGGTCGTCGTGCCCTTCGCGGTCGGGCGGCTCGCGATCGGGCGGCACGCGGGCTCCGGGCTCGCGGTCTCCGGGCTCGGGGCCTGGCGGCGGGTCATTGCCGAAGATCTTGCGCAGCCAGCGGCGCACGGCGTGGCCCTCGCGGCGCTGGCTCGGCGCCTGCGAGCCCAGGCCCACGATCTCGCGGTCGCCACCACCGCCGAACCAGCCCCGGTGCAGCACGCAGTAGGTCGAAGGCTCCTGGCCGCGGGTGTAGATCTCGGTCACCACCTCGGGGCAGTCGTCGGTGGCGAGCTCGCCGGAGGCGGGATCGATCACCGCGCTGACGATCCCCGCCGGCACGGCGAAGGAGGGGTAGCCGGCCGCGGGCCGGACGGCGCGCGTGAAGCGTGCCCAGATGGGCAGCGCGGCGCGCGATCCCGAGAGGCGGGTCGCGGTGTTGTCGTCGTAGCCCACCCACACCACGGTGGTGCGGTTGGGGGCGAAGCCCCCGAACCAACTGTCGCGCCGGCTGTTGGAGGTGCCGGTCTTGCCCGCCAGCGGGTCGCCGAGCCCGGCCTGCCGCACGCCCGCCGCGGTGCCGTGGTCGATCACGCCCTGGAGGATCGAGGTCAGGAGGTAGGCGGTCTGCCGCGAGAGCACGCGCTCCGCGGGCGGCAGCCCCTCGCCTTCGACCACCGCCCCCTCGGCGTCGAAGACTGCGTTCACGGCGTGTACCGGTGGCCGCACGCCGCCGGCGGCGAGGGTGGCGTAGACCGCGGCGAGCTCCACTGGTGAGACCTCGAAGGCACCCAGGGCTAGCGCCGGGTAGGGCTCGAGCGGGGCGCTGATGCCCATGGCGCGCGCCGTGGCCACGATCTCCTCGAGCCCGGTCTCGAGCGCCACGCGAGCGGTGGGGATGTTGAGGCTGCGCTCCACGGCGGCGCGCACCGTCACCCAGCCGGCGTACTCGTCGTCGTCGTTCTGCGGCGTCCAGGTGCGGCCGGCGAGCGAGACGGTGAGCGGAGCGTCCTCGACCATCGTCGACGGCGTCACCACCCGCCGCTCGATGGCCGTGGCGTAGACCACGGGCTTGAAGGCGCTCCCCGCCTGGCGGCGAGCCTGGCCGGCGCGGTCGAACTGCGAAGCGCCGTACTCGCGCCCGCCGACGTAGGCCAGCACCGCGCCGTCGCGAGGGTCGATCGAGACCAGCGCCGCCTGCAGCGGGCTCGCCGTCTTGGCGTTCTTCTGCCAGCCCTTCTCCAGCGAGGGCAGGCCCCAGGCGATCGCTTCCTCGGCTGCCTTCTGGTCGGCCAGCGAGAGGGTGGAGAGGATCGTGTAGCCGCGGTCCGGCAGCTCCTCGATGCCGAAGCGGGCCTTGGCCTCGGCGGCCACGGCGTCGGCGAAGTAGGGCGCCCGGCGCCTGAGGGGCGGCTGGGAGGCGACGTCCAGGGGCTCGAGGCGCGCCGCGGCGATGGCGGCTGCGTCGACCGTCTCGAGCTCCGCCAGGCGGTCGAGCACGCGGTTGCGGCGCTCGACGGCCTTCTCGGGATGGGTCAGGGGCGAAAAGTTGCCCGGTGCCGGGATCAAGCCGGCCAGGGTCGCTGCCTCGGCGAGGCTCAGCTCGGTGATGTCCTTGCCGAAGTAGGCCCGCGCCGCGGCGCCCATGCCGTGCAGGTTGGCGCCACCCGCCGCGCCGAGGTAGATCTCGTTGAGGTAGGCCTCGAGGATGCGCGTCTTCTTGTAGCGCAGCTCGACGCAGAAGGCGATCACGCTCTCCTGGAGCTTGCGCCCCAGCGAGCGCTCGTGGGTCAGGTAGAGGTTCTTGACCAGCTGCTGGGTGAGGGTGCTGCCCCCCTGGCGGACCTCGCCGCCCTTGAGGTTCACCCACATGGCGCGCAGGATGCCGGTGGCCGAGACGCCGGCGTGGCGGAAGAAGTGAGCGTCCTCGGCCGCCAGCACCGCCTGCACCAGCACGTCGGGCGCCTGCTCGATGGAGAGCGGCCGGCGCTCGCGCACCTCGGGCCCGTAGTAGGAGGCGATCAGCGGCGGCTCGAGAGGCGCCGCCTCCACCTCCTGCCCGCCGAGCGTCAGGCGCCGGATGCGGCGGTCGTCGAGCTCGGCCACCAGCAGCTCGCCCTCCACCCAACCGCCCGGCGTCGGGAAGCTGCGCAGGTGCACCTCGACCTCGCCCGGGGTGATCCGAAAGCGGCCCTGCGCCACCGGGCCGGAGGCCGGCGCCTGGTGGTAGCCGACGCTCTCCAGGTGGCGCGCCAGGTTCTTGGCGTCGACGTAGCCGCCCTGGGAGAGCACCACCGAGCGGCCGTAGAGGCGGGAAGGCTGCTCGCGGCGGGTCTCGGCAAATTGGCCGGAGAGCTGCCAGAACGGCCGCAGCCACCACAACACGAGCAGCAGGAAGCCCGCCGAGCCGGCCCCCAAGGTGAGCAGAATCTTGCGCTTGAGGCTCGCCGCGCGCCACTGGGCGCGCAGCCGTTGCCACACTGTGAGCTCCATACCCGCCGTTGTAGCAAAAGCCCCGCCCGGCGTGTCGGTTGGCGCCGTCCCCCACCCTCGCTCTCGCCTCGGGTGGTTGCTGCGCTCCACTCGGTCACGTTGCGCTTCGCAACCACCCGTCGGCTCTCGCTCCCCCCGTCGCTCGAAGGGCCGGGGGTCAGGCGCCGAGTGGTGATCGGCGAGCGTAACGTGACCGAGTGGAGCGAGCCGAGCCACCCGAGGCGCCCGGGGTGGGTGACCGCCTTGATATTCTCGGCCCGTGATCGCGGTCTCCGACCTCGGCAAGTCCTACGGCCCCCAGGACCTCTTCAAGGGGGTCTCGCTGCAGCTCAACCCCGGCTCGCGCTACGGGCTGGTGGGGGCCAACGGCTCGGGCAAGTCCACCTTCCTGCGCATCCTGGCGGGCGACGAGGTGCCCTCGGAGGGCACCGTGGCCATCCCCAAGCGGCTGCGCCTGGGGGTGCTGCGCCAGGACCATTTCCGTTACGAGGACTTTCGCATCGTCGAGGTGGCGATGATGGGCCGCCGCGAGGTGTGGGAGGCGATCCAGGCCAAGGAAGAGCTGCTCGCCAAGGCCGACCAGGAGTTCGACGCCGAGCGCTACGCCGAGCTCGAGGAGATCGTGCTGGCCAACGACGGCTACGCGCTCGAGGCGCGGGCCGCCGAGATCCTCGAGGGCCTGGGCATCCCGACCGAGGTGCACCGCAACCAGCTCTCGACTCTCTCCGGGGGCTTCAAGCTGCGGGTGCTCCTGGCGCAGGTGCTGGCCGCCAACCCGGACGCGCTGCTCCTCGACGAGCCCACCAACCACTTGGACATCCTCTCCATCCGCTGGCTGGAGAAGTTCCTCAACGAGTACTCCGGGCTCGCCTTGGTCATCTCGCACGACCACCGCTTCCTGGACAACGTCTGCACCCACATCCTCGATGTCGACTACGAGCGGATCCTCCTCTATCACGGCAACTACGGCGACTTCTCCCAGGCCAAGGTGGCCGAGCGCGAGCGGCGCGAAACGGAGCTCACCCGCCGCGAGAAACAGATCGCCGACCACCAGGCCTTCGTCGATCGCTTCCGCTACAAGGCCACCAAGGCGCGACAGGCGCAGAGCAAGGTCAAGCTGATCGAGAAGATGGCCGATCAGATCGAGCCCCTGCCGCAGTCGTCCCGCCGCTACCCGCTGTTCCGCTTCTCCCAGTGCCGGCCGAGCGGCAAGCAGGCGCTGGCCGCCGAAGGCATTTCCAAGGCCTACGGCGACAACCAGGTGCTGGCCGACGTCGGGCTAACCGTCGAGCGCGGCGACCGGCTGGCGATCATCGGCCCCAACGGCATCGGCAAGTCGACGCTGCTCAAGATCCTGGTCGGCGCCTTAGAGCCCGACCGCGGCAAGGTGGAGTGGGGCTACGAGACCTACCCCGGCTACTTCGCCCAGGACCACCGCGAGCTGCTCAAGGAGGGAGGCCGGCAGACGGTCGAGGGCTGGCTCTGGGAGGCCTGCCCGGCCGAGCCCCTGGGCTTCGTGCGCGCCCACCTGGGGCACGTGCTGTTCTCGGGCGACGACGTCAAGAAGACGGTCAAGAGCCTTTCGGGCGGCGAGGCGGCGCGCCTCATCTTCGCCCGCCTGGCGGTGACCCGCCCCAACGTGCTGGTGCTCGACGAGCCCACCAACCACCTGGACCTCGAGGCCATCGAGGCGCTGGCCCAGGGCCTCGAGGCCTACGACGGCACCCTGCTCTTCGTGTCCCACGACCGCTGGTTCGTCTCCCGGCTCGCCAACCGCATCCTCGAGATCTCGCCCAAGGGGATGAACGACTTCCGCGGCACCTACGAGGAGTACCTGGACCGCTGTGGCGACGACCACCTTGACGCCGAGGCCGTGCTGCTCAAGATCCGGCGCGACAAGCGCAAGGCGAAGCAGGTCCGCGAGCGGCCCGGTGACCCCGACAAGCTGGCCGCCGAGGACCGCAAGCGGGTCAAGCAGCTCACCGGCCGCCGCGACCAGGTGACCGCCGAGATCGAGCGCGCCGAGACCCGCATCCACGACATCAACGAGATGTTCTGCGACGCCACCTTCTTCGAGCGCACGCCCCGCGCCGAGGTGGGCAAGCTCGAGGCCGAGCAGAAGAAACTCCGCGCCGTGATCGACGAGCGGATGGAGGAGTGGGAGCGGATCGAGCGGGAGCTCGAAGAGCTCGCCGTCGCCCAGCCGGCGTAGGGTGCGCACCGAAAGCGTCATCCGATCCCGGCGGCTCGCGCGATCAGAAACAGCCCTGCCCCGACGACGACGGCCCCGAGGGCTCGCGCGACGGTTTCACTGGCCGGTGCGAGACGTTCGGCGGTGATGGCTGCCGCCACGGCGGCCATCGCGCGAAGGTCCATGACCCCGAGGACCAGCAGGATCGCCATCAGACCGGCACAGCACTGGCTGCAGTGGAGGCCGAGGCGCAGCCCGTGTCGCCAGGCCGTGCCGGCGTCGGCCGGCAGCGTGCGGCCGTCCCCGGGTGCCTCCCGGCAGCAAGCCAGGTGACGCGCCTTCCACGCGGTGAGCTGGAGCACGCCGGCGATCAGGACGACCCCACCGACCGCGAACGGGACGGCGCGTGCCAACGCCGGCCACTGCATCTCGGCCGCCGCCAGCGTGACGCCCAGTGGAAAGACGGCCATTCCGAGCACCGTCCACACGAAGAAGTACCCCAGGCCTACGAGCGTCGTCAGCCAACCCAGGCGCGTCTCGGCTGTCCTGCCGACGGCCTGGCGGTAGCGCCACAGCATCGCGACCAGGGACGGCAGCATCATCGCCATCATCATCACGATCCACATGGCGAGGAACGATGCCGCGGCGCCGGGCCACGTCTGTCCGGGCATCCGCATCCACGCCATTGACATCGTCCAGCCGCCGGGCATCGGCATCCCGCCCATCGCCGACATGGATGCGCACCATACGATCGTCACCGTCGCGCTGGCGGCGAAGAGCAGCGCAGAGACGCCGAACAAGGCTCGCCGGGAAGCTCGCTCGGAGGCCATTCGTCTCGAGATCTCCCGTCCCGCAGGTTCGCCACGACACCGACGACTTCGCTCAGCCCTTGTCGTACTCGTCGTGGCGGCGAAACCAGATCCCCGAGCCGGCCTCGTTGCGTCCCAGCGGCGCCCGGTCGAGCCACTGGTACATGCCCCAGAGACTGTCGAGCCCGCGCGAGTAGGCCGAGTAAGTGTGGTAGAGGACCCCGCCCTCGAGGGCGAACGCGCTCATCCCGGGCGCTTCCCGCGTGAACGTTTCCCAGTCCGTACCGGCGCCCGCCGCGAACTCGGCGAGCGGTCCCTCCTTCCCGGCCTCCAGGCTGGGCCTGACGTCGGTCGTACGGAAGTTGTACTCGACCATGCCCGAATTCTGCTGCTCCTTGGTGACAGACGCGTCGAAGTCGTAGTTGAACTCGCTTCCGAAGGACGACGCCCAGGGGAAACTCCAGCCCATTCGCTGCTTGTACGCCTGCAGCTTGGCGAGCGGCGCTCGCGAGACCGCCCAGAGCATCACGTCATGGTTGGCCAAGTGCACGGCGAACCCGTTGAAGCCGTCCGCGATCGCCGAGCAGGCCGGACAGCCCGCCGTGAAATCGGGCCCGAGCATGAAGTGGTAGACGAGGAGCTGGGAGCGCCCTCGGAACAGGTCCGCTAGCGAGGCGCTTCCCTCTTCGGTCTCGAAACGGTACTCCTCGTCGATCCGGACCCACGGCAGCGCCTGCCGCTGCCGCGCCAGCTCGTCGCTGCGCCGCGTAAGCTCCTTCTCAGCCGCGAGCAGCTCGAGCCGCGCCGCGAGCCACTCTTCCCGTGTCCCGGTTCTGTGGTTCGTCATCGCTCGTGTCTCCTTCCTTCGGGTGTCCCTTCCTCGTTCGTTCGCTTCTCGAGACGGCCTGCAGCTCGGCCCTCGTGAGATAGGTTTACCACAGGGTGGCGAGCCGGTGGGCATTGCTCGCTTTTCCCCCCGTCGTCGAGTGTGAGCTGCTCGCACGGCAGCCCTCTTCACAGGCTCAACGCCACCAGCTCCGCCGGGTGGTTGGCGCCGCCCACCGGCACCACGATGAGCTGCTTGCCGCCCGCGCGGTAGCTCATCAACGCGCCGGCGGCGTTGGCGGGGAGGTCCATCTCCCAGAGCTTCTTGCCCGTCGCCTTGTCGAAGACGAAGAGCTTGGGCGCGTCGATCGCGAAGCTCAGCGTCGAGGGCCGGCCGCGGACGCGCGACGGCCGCGATCCCGCGGGCGGAGGTTCCTGGGCCACGAACAGCAGCGTGCGGGTGACGAGCGGAAAGCCGCGCCGGTTCCAGCCCAGGGGTGGCAGGTCGAGGTGGCGGATCGCCGGGTGGTCGCGCGGCCCGTCGCCGAGCGGCGCCATCCACCGCTGCTCGCCGCGGGCGAGGTCGATCGCCGTCACCCGGCCGTAGGGCGGCTTGGTGAGCGGCAGGCCCTGCGGCCCGAAGAGGTCGGTGTAGTAGCCGGTGAATCGCAACCCGCTCGCCAGGTCGCCGCGCTCCAGGTGCAGCACGTAGGGCGAGGTCACGGAGGTCACGTAGAGCCAGCCGCTCTCGGGGTCGAACGCGGCCCCGGCCCAGGAGGCGCCGCCCATCGGTCCCGGCAGCGCGACCGCCCCGCGCGCGCTGGGCGGAGTGTAGAGCGGGCCGTGGTCCCAGCGCGCCAGGATCGCGGCGGCCTGCTGCGCGAGCTCGGGCGTGAAGTCGATCAGGTCCGCCTCGCTGATCCCCTGGCGGTCGAACGGCGGCGGCCGGGCAGGAACGGGCTGGGTCGGCGCGCTGCGCTCCCCTTCCATCGCCGACCGCGGCACGGGCCGTTCTTCGATGGGCCACAGCGGGCGGCCGGTCTCGCGATCGAAGAGGAACACGAACCCCTGCTTGGTGACCTGCGCGACGGCCTTGACCGGCCGGCCTTCGATCACCAGGTCCACCAGGTTGGGCGCCGCCGGCAGGTCGTAGTCCCACAAGCCGTGGTGGGCGATCTGGAAGTGCCAGCGGCGCCGGCCGGTGGCGGCGTCCAGGCAGACCAGGCTCTCGGCGAAGAGGTTGTCGCCCGGCCGCTCGCCGCCGTAGAGGTCGTTCGATGCCGTGCTGACCGGCAAGTAGACGGTTCCGAGCTCGGGGTCGGCGCTCATCACCGTCCACACGTTGGTGTTGCCGGAGTCGCGCCACGAGCCGCCCTCCCAGGTCTCGTTGCCGAGCTCGCCCGCCTGCGGCACGGTGTGGAAGATCCAGCGCTGGCGGCCGGTCCTGACGTCGAAGCCCCGCACGTCGCCGGGCGGCATAGGGAGCCGCCACTGCCCGTCGTGGATCGAGGAGCCGACGATCACCACGTCGCCCACCACCACCGGCGGCGAGGTGGCCGAGTACAGCGCGCGCTCGACCGGCCGCCCGAGGCCCGCCGTCAGATCCACGCGCCCGCCGTCGCCGAAGCCCTCCACCGGCCGGCCGGTGGCCCCGTCGAGAGCGATCAGCCAGCCGTTGCCGCTGGCGTGGAACACCCTCCCCCGCCGCCCACCCCCGGCCCAATGCGCCACCCCGCGATGGAGCCAGCCGCGGTTGGCCGGCGTGCCGGCGCGCCACACCTCGGGATCGTGCACCCACAGGGTGCGGCCGCTGGCCGCGTCGAGCGCCGCCACCTGGGAGAGCGAGGTGCTGACGTAGAGCACCCCACCGATCATCACCGGCGTGGCCTCGTTGAGCCAGGTCTTGAGCGCCGGGTCGCGCTCGAGGAGTGCCTGGTCGGGCGACGCCCAGCGCCAGGCGATGCGCAGGCGCGAGATGTTCTCGGCGCTGATCTCGTCGAGCGGCGAGTAGCGGGCGTTGGCCGTGGTGCCGCCGTAGGACGGCCACTCGCCATCGGTGGGGCTGATCCACGACGGCGAGCGGCGGCCTCCCCCGGCGCCGAGGGTCGCCCCAGTCAGCAGCAGAGCGGCGAGCAGCAGCCGGCGCCGCGCGGCCGCGCCGGACCGCGAACGGGCGGGCCTCGAGAACCGACGTGTGAGCGCCACGCCGGAAGGCTAGCGCGTCTTCGGCCCGGCCGCTCGCCGGGGCGGGCGATCGGCCGGGCCATGCTGCGAGAAGCTCGCTAGGCGAGCGGCGTGACCTCGATTCCGTAGCCCACCGGGCTGCCGTCGGTCTTGTCTTTCGGCTCGGTCAGCACGACGTTGCAGTTCGCGTGCAGGAGGACGGCCGAGACCAGCGCCTGTCCATCCGAGCTGCGATGGAAGGTGACCTCCTTGCCCACCGGCCAGCTCTTCGGGCACTCGTGGTGCTCGTTCGCCTCGAGGTGGTACAGGGTGTCGAGCAGCGGCTCCGGGCAGGCTTCCGACGCCAACAGGAACCCTGGGCTTCCGGTGTTCCGGGCGACCTGACGGACCTGGTACGACCCGCCATGTGGGTTTCCACCCCCACCGCCGATGACCCGCTTCGGTCTGAGCTTGCTGAGGCCGCTCCACACCAGGCCCACCCCCACCAGGGTGAGAAGGAACCCGAGCATCACAATCGGCCGGCTGTGCAGGTAGAGACAGCCGAGGAGCTGGATCGCGGCACCGGTGGCGCAGGCGGCGGCACCACCGCTGATCAGCGCCATGGCCGGCGCGGGCGCCGGTGCTGGTGGGGGGTTCGAGATTCTGTAGTCCGTAGGGCTGCCACTGTCATTTCCACTGGGCATGGCCATTCCTCCTCGAGGGTTCAGGAATCGGATCATCAACGGCTGAGCGGCGCCCGCGAGGCATGGCTTGCAGCCGCGGGAGCCAGGAGCCGGCCGCATCGCTGCGACGCATGGTTACGAAAGAGTGTCGATACGAAGCTGCCCTTCGTTACTTGTCATGGTCATCGGGGTCCCCCACGATCACGAATGCCGCCCAATAGCGCGGGTCAGAGGCGCCGGAGGCGATCACTTCCAGCTTGGCTCTACGCAGCGCCTCGGCCTTGCCGCGTTCCGAGCTCGCCAGGAGGTGGCGGTAAAAGGCCGCCATCAGGCGCGCAGTCGACCGGTCTTCGACGTTCCACAAGCTCGCCACTACGCTGCGCGCACCGGCGTAGAAGAATCCCCGGGTCAGTCCCACGAAACCCTCCCCTCGCACCGGCTTGCCGAGCGCCGAGCCACAGGCGGAGAGCACCACCAGCCGGGCCGCCAGCTTGAGATCGAAGATCTCGTCGAGCTGGAGCACGCCGTCCCCGCGTGCCTCCGGGAGCTGGCTCAAGACCAGGCCGAGGTTCTCCGAGTCCCGGTCGTCGGTGAAGGCATGGGCGGCGAAGTGGAGGTTGCGCGCCGCCCGGGCCTCGGTCCCCAGCGCGTTCTCCTCGGTGGCCTCGTTTCTGACGAAGAGCCGGACCTGCCCACCCGCCTTCGCGAACAGCGCGGCGATCTCCTCGACCTCTCCCTGCGACGCCGCCAGCCTGGTCAATACCAGCCGACCCTGGGGATCGAACATCCCTCGCTCGACAGCGGCCAGGCTCGTCGGCGAGGCGGCTCCGGCCGACGGCTCAGGGTAAAGCGGATCGGCGAAGCCGACGAAGTCCAGGCTTCCGCTATTCGGCTGCACCGCGGCCGGAGGCGAGCTGACGAGCTGGGCCAGCACGGTAGCGGAGGGCGCGTAGCTGACCACCCAGCGATCCAGCAGATAGGTGGGCCTGCGGCCGGGCTCGTGGCGCTCGACCAGGGCCTCGAACGGCACCGAGAACAGGGCGTCATCGGGGACGATCAGCAGCCGCTCGACGCCGGCGAGCGCCGGCTCTGCCGGCCGAATCAGGGCGGCATAGAGCTCCACCGCCGCCTGGTTCAGGTTCGGCGCTCGGCTCCCGGAAAGTTCCCTTAGCATTACCTCGACGTGGCGCCGGAGCTTCGCCGCGGGCGCGAGGGGGAAGACGTCCACACCTTGGCGGCGGATGACGAAGAGATACGAGGAGCTCTCTCCCAGGGCGTACTCGAGCAGCGCCGTCCCCTCGTCGGTCAGCAGCCGCTGCTGGATCTCCGCCAACCGCAGGGCCTTGGGGTAGTGGACCTCGGCGTAGCGGGCGTTGCGAATCCTAACTTCCTGCTCCAAGCGGTCGAGCTGTGCCAGCCTCGTGCTGCGTTCGGCCGACAGCGCCGCGAGCTCCAGAGAGTCGCTCGCCGTGCTGCGCTGGAGGTTCAGGATCCGCCGCTGGATGACCGAGAGCTGCCCGCGGATCGCCTGCTCCCGCTCTTTCAACGCCGGATCGACGCCGCTCGCCACTTCGACCTCAGCCTCGGCAAGGAGGTCCCGCAGGCCCCGCGCGCGAGCGCTCTCGCTGGCTTCCAGTGCTGCCGTGGCGCATGCCGGAGAGCGCCGCCGGCCGCAGTCGCGCTGGTAGAGGGCATCGACGTGGAGCTCGAAGAACGGCCGGCGGAAGGCGATCTGGGTAGCCCGCGTGTCAGGGTTGGCAACGCCCCGGTTGACCAGCTCGAAGCGTGCCAGCGCGCGCTCCAGCACCTCGACGGCACGCCCTGGGCGGTCCGCATCGCGCTCCACCTGGGCCAGCCGGAAGAGCTGGAGCGCTTCTAGGATCGGGTCCTCGACCCGCCGGCTCAAGGCGTGAGCCTCCTCCATCCGCCGGCGCGCTGGCTCGAGGTGGCCGGCCAGGCGCAGGCTCTCGCCGATCTCGCCGATGGACGCCGCCTCCCCCCAGCGGTCGCCGAGCCTGCGATGCTCGGCCGCCGCGTGAGACAGGTGGCGAAGCGCCTCCTCGCCGCGGCCGGAATCTCGGAGCGCCACTCCCAGGACCCTGGCCACTGCCGCCTGCAGCCGCGGCGGTGCCTCGCCCGAGCGCCCGCTCGCGCGCTCGGCGAGCACCAGGGCCTCCTCGTAGTGCTCTTCGGCACGTTCGAGGCGAGCGAGGCTCAGGAGGACGTTGACCTGCCGGACGTCGTCGGTCTGCTCGAAGATCGCCAAGGCGGTCTCGTAGCTGGCACGCGCTTTGGCGTTCTGACCGAGAGAGAGAAGCAGGTTGCCCTCGTTCAGCGCGACGGTTGCTGACAGATCTTGGAGGCCGCGCTCGCCTGCAAGCTCGGCGGCACGACGGAACGAATCGCGCGCCTCGCGAGTCTTGCCGAGGTCCTGATAGTCGACACCGAGGTTGCTCCAGGCTCCGGCCAACTCGAGGAGCGCCTCTCCGGACTCTCCGCTGGCCTGATGGTCGAGGTTCGAGCCGCTCGACCCTCCCAGCCGCTCGCGCTTCTCTGCCGCGAGCGCACAAAGCTCCACGCTCCTGCGATCCACCTCCATCGCTCTCGCGACCTCGCCGCGGTCCCCCAGCAGCGAGCCGAGCCGCGTGCTCGCCAAGCACTGAAAGAGAAGGTCGCCTCGGGGCTCCGCCAGCGTGAGAACCCGTTGGTAGGCGGCCTCGGCCTCCGCTGCCCGGTTCGCTCCTTTCGATAGCACCCCAACGCCGATCAGGGCTCGCGCCTCGAGGCGGTAGTCCTCCGCCTTTTCCGCCACGGCCAGGGCGCTGCGATAGGCGGCCAGGGACTCCTCCCACCGTTCTTGCTTGAAGTAGGTCAGACCGGCCGAGTGCAGTGCGCTGGCCTGGCCGGCAAGGTTGCCGGTGCCCCGCCACAGCGCCTCCGCTTTCTCGAACGCTCGCTGTGCCGGTTCGAGCTCTAGCCCTCCCGGCTCCTTCCAGAGCGCGGTGCCCATCTCGACCAGGGCCTCGGCGGCGCGCTCGGGCTCTCCGGCGGCGAGGAAGCGGTCGTGGGCCTCGGAGAAGTCCTGCTCGATCCGGGTGACGCGAGCGCTCCTGGCATCGTCCCGGGCACCGAAACCCTTCCGGGCGTCAGCCAGCGCCTGCTCGGCCTCCTCCAGGAGCTCCAAGCGCCGCCGGTCGGCGTCGCTTGGTCGAGCATTGCGCTCGAGGTGCAGCTCGAAGCGGCCCCCCGGGGCATCCTCGACCACCTCGACCAGCAGCCGGTGCTCACCACGCCTCCCGGTCACGGCCTCGAGCCGCTCCGTCGAACGGAGCCCCAGGATCGCGTCGGCCTCGCGCATCACCCGCCCCGCGGGGTCGCACAGCCGGAGGCGGAAGTCGGTGCCATCCTGGCGGGCGGAGATCACCAGGTGCTCGCCGCTGCGGGCGGGAAAGGCGAAAACACGGCTCTCGCCGCGCTCCAGCACTCCCTCCACGGGGCTCTCCGACGACAGCGGCTCGACCTTGGTCTCGGCCACGGCGCACCGCGGGTCCGCTTCGGGCGCCGGGCTCCCCTCCTGGCAGGCGCACAGAACCACCCCCGCCACCCCTGCCGCGAGGCAGCACCGGATGCGAAACCATCGCCTCATGAGCATCGCCGGATCTTTTCGCGACTCTACCGTATCGGCGAGCGCTCGGAGCGTCTTCTGTGAGGGGCGCCGCTGGCCTGCTACTTCGGCGTAACCGCCTTTCTCCGTTTGACTTCCCGCTCCCTCTCGGAGAGCATGACGGGTCGCGAGGAGCAACCAGATCGTGCGTGCAGAAGAGGCGAAGCTCATCACCCGCTTCCTGGCCGGCGAGGTCGAGGCGGTATCCATGGTCGACGGCTGGATCCGGCAGGCCGCGTCGCCGTTCCGGCGCCGCCTGGCCGATCACTGGGACGACGCGCTCCAGGACGTGCGCCTAGAAGCCACCCGCCTGCTCCAGGGCCAGCGGTTCCGGGGCGAGTCCAGCCTCAAGACCTACCTCTGGCGGGTGACCTCGAACGCCTGCGTGGACCGCGTACGCGGGCAGCGCAAGCTGCAGTGGGACGACATCGAGGCCGTCGACCAACGGGGCGAGGGCGCGCGGGCACGGGCCGCCGAGCAAGGCCTGGCCGGCGAGGCCCGCGACCTCGCGTTGCGCGTGCTGGCCGAGATGTCCGAGGAGTGCCGCCGGCTCTGGCGGATGCTCTTCGAAGGCCTCTCCTACCAGCAGATGAGCCAGGCCCTCGGAGTCGCCGAAGGGGCGCTCCGCGTGCGGGTGCTCCGCTGCCGCCGCAAAGCCCTGGCCCTGCGCCAGGAGCTCCAGGGCCATTAGCCGCTCTGGTAACGATTACCGGGAGGGTTGGCCTAAGCTGAGCGGGAGGTGAGCTACCCAATGAACTGCGAGAATGCTATGGAATTGCTCCCTTGGCGGGCCAACGGCAGCTTGTCGGAAGGCGAGCGGCAGGACCTCGACGAGCACCTGAGCCGCTGCCCGGCTTGCCGAGAAGAGCTCGAACAAACCCGACTCGCGGCGCAGATCTACGGCGCCCATCCGACGGCCGACGAGCTGTATGACCTCGCTGGCGAGGCACTGGCGCCGTCCAAAAAGGAGCTGATCGAGCGGCACGTGGCTGCCTGCTCCACCTGCGCCGAGGAGGTGGCGATGATCCGCGACAGCCAGGCGCTGCTCGCCGGCGACGATGAGCGCGAGCGCCGCCGGGCGGGCTCGGTGGTGCAAGGGCCGTGGGCCCTCAAGAGCTGGGTGCCGGTGGCCATGGCTGCCGCCGTGGCCCTCGCCGTGCTAGGCCCGGTGTGGATCTGGATGGCCAGCCGCTCGGGCTCGGAGGAAACGGCCCTCACTGCCTCGAAGACCCTCGATCTGCCGATCGAGATCGTGCGCGGGACCGAGCCCGGTACGGCGAGCCTCCAGGCCGTCCGCCAGGGCGACGAGACCGTGGCCCTTCACCTCCACGCCAACGGCTGGGCCCTGGAACCCGGAGTCACTGTGGAGCTGAGAGACGAGGCCGGCCGGGTCACGATCGTGCCGGCGGAGAGGGTCGAGCAGAGCGCGGATGCGGTCCGGGTCCTGATCGAGCCGGGCGCGCTCCCGGCCGGGATCATCACGGTGACCGTGCTCAACGCGGACCGAGAGACGCGGGGCGAGACGCGTTTCCGAGTAGAGCCCTGAAGCGAAGCGGCCCAAGAGCGCCCAGCCAGCCTTCGCCTCGCGCTACACCCCGAAGTAGCGCGCGTCCGGGTGCTGGAACACCAGCGCCGAGACGCTGGCCTCGGGGTCCATCATGTCGCCCTCGGTGAGCTCGACCCCGATCTCCTCGGGGGCGAGCGCCGCGAACAGCGCCCGCTGGCCGGCTAAGTCCGGGCAGGCCGGGTAGCCGAAGCTGTAGCGCTTGCCGCGGTAGCGGGCCGAGAAGAGGTCGCGGACCGAGAGCTCCGGCGGGTCGGGGAAACCCCAGGCCGCGCGCAGCCGCTTGTGCACCAGCTCGGCCGCGGCCTCCGCGGTCTCGAGCGCCAAGGCCGCGAAGACGTGGCTCTTCAGGTACTCGCCGGCGTGCTTCAGCTCCTCGACGCGGCGCCGCACCTCGTGGCCCGCGGTAGTCACGAACAGCGCCACGTGATCGCCGTCGAGCAGGTAGTCGGTCAGGCAGAGCCCGCCGGGCTTGGCCTGCCGGGGAAGGTCCCACGACGCGGCCACCACGCCGCTCTCCGGATCGAGCAGGATCAGCCGGTCGCCCTCGGTACGGGCCGGGAAGAAGCGCCACACGCCGGCCGCCGGCATGGCGCCCCGGCGGGCGTGCTCCTTGACCTCCTCGACCACGGCGTGGATCTTCTCGAACTTCGGGTCCTTTCTCGCGGCCATGGCCTCGACCGAGCCGGTCAGCCCGAGATGCTTGCCGTAGAGCATCTTGGGGTTGACATAGGGCCACACCTCGTCGGGCGCGAAGCGCTCGACCACCCGCTCGCAGTGCGGCGGCCTGGGTACCGGCAGCTCCCGGCGCACGGTCGGCGGCGCCGGCGGCACGTCGTCCTCGCTCGCGGCGGTGCTCTCGGGTGCCACGTGGTCGGCGGAGATCAGCTCCGCGACCTCCTCCTCGAGAGTCGGCCGCTGGTGCGGGTCGACGATCCGCTCCACGAGCTTCAGGCCGCTCATCGCGTCCTTGGCGTAGGTGCAGAGGCCGGTGTAGGCGGCGGCGATCTTGCGATGCGTGAAGCGCCGGGTGAGGGCCGCGCCGCCGACGATCAGCGGCACGTCGATGCCCACCGCCGCGAGGTCGCCGGCCGTCGCCACCATCTGCTGCGCGCTCTTGACCAGCAGCCCCGAGAGGCCCACCACGTCCGGCTTCTCGCCGGCGATGGCCAGGATGAGCTGCTCGGAGGGCACCTTGATGCCGAGGTTGACCACCGTGAAGCCATTGTTGGTCAGGATGATGTCCACCAGGTTCTTGCCGATGTCGTGGACGTCGCCCTTGACCGTGGCCAGGATCACCTTGCCGCGCGAGCTGTCGGCGCCCTCGACGTGCTGCATGTGCGGCTCGAGGAAGGAGACCGCGGCCTTCATCACCTCGGCGCTCTGCAGCACCTCGGCGACGATGAGCTGGTTGGCGTTGAACAAGCGGCCCACCTCGGCCATGCCAGTCATCAGCGGGCCGTTGATGATGGCGAGCGGCTCGGGGTAGGTCGGATCGGCGAGCGCGGCCTCGAGGTCGTCGGTCAGGCCCTCCTTGCTGCCCTCGACCACCGCCCGCGCCAGCCGCTCGGCGAGCGGCAGCTTGGCCCGATCGCTCGCCTTGCTCACCACCCCTCGGCCCCGGAAGTGCTCGGTGAAGGCGGCCACCGCCCGCTCGCCGGCCGGCACGTCTCCGAAGGGAAGAAAGATCAGGGTCTCGGCGAGGTGGCGCTCCTCCTCGGGGATCTCCGGGTAGCGGGCCAGGCGCTCGGCGTTGACGATGGCGGCGTCGAGGCCGGCGCGCGTCGCGTGGTAGAGAAAGACCGAGTTCAGCACCTCGCGGCCGGAGGCGGGCAGGCCGAACGAGACGTTCGAGACGCCGAGGATGGTGCGGGTCCCCGGCAGCTCCTCCTTGAGGCGCCGCACGGCCTCGATGGTGAGCGCCGCCGAGCCCAGATAGGCGGCGTCGCCGGTGCCGCAGGGAAAGACCAGCGCGTCCCACCACAGGTCCTCGGGAGCCAGGCCGAAGCGCCCGGTCAAGAGCTCGAAGGAGCGGTGCGCCACCTCGAGCTTGCGTTCGACGGTCACCGCCATGCCCTGCTCGTCGATGCAGCCCACCACCACCGCGGCGCCGAAGCGCTTGGCGAGCGGCGCCACGCGCTCGAAGCGGTCCAGGCCGTCCTCGAGGTTGATCGAGTTGAGCACCGCCTTGCCCTGGCAGAAAGTGAGCGCCCGCTCCATCACCGCGGCGTCGGTCGAGTCGATCATCAGCGGCGCCTTCACCACCCGCACCAGGCGCCCGAGGAACGACTCCATCATCCCCATCTCGTCGCGGTCCGGGTCCTGGAGGCAGACGTCGAGGATCTGGCCGCCGGCCTTGACCTGGGCCCGGCCCACCTCGGCCCCGGCCTCGTAGTCGCCGGCGACGATCAGCCGCCTGAACTTGGCGCTGCCCAGCACGTTGGTGCGCTCGCCCACCAGCAGGGGCCGGTTGTCGGGGGTGAGCTCCACCGCCTCGATGCCGGAGACCAGCGAGCGGTGGTGGGTGGGGACCGGCCGCGGCCGGCGGCTGGCGACCATCTTCGAGAGCGCCGCGATGTGCGCGCCGGTGGTGCCGCAGCAGCCGCCCACCAGGTTCAGCCAGCCGGCGTCTGCGAAGCGGCCCAGCACCTCGGCCACGTGCTCGGGGCCCTCGGTGTAGCGGCCTTCCTCGTCCGGCAGGCCGGCGTTGGGCACGCAGGCGATGCGGGTGCGCGCCAGCTCGGAGAGCGTGCGCACGTGGTCGGCCATCAGGTCCGGGCCGGTGGCGCAGTTGAGGCCCACGTAGAGCAGATCGGCGTGCAGCAGCGAGACGGCGAAAGCCTCGGCGTCCTGCCCGGCGAGCATGGTGCCGGTGGGCTCGATGGTGGCCGAAACTGCCACCGGCAGCCGCCAGCTCGCCGCTTCGAAGGCCGCCTCGACGCCCAGCAGCGCCGCCTTCACGTTGCGCGTGTCCTGGCTGGTCTCGATCAGCAGGTAGTCGGCGCCGCCGGCCATCAGCCCCAGGGCCTGCACGTAGAAGTGCTTCGAGAGCTCCTCGAAGGTGACGCCGCCGGTGACCGAGATCGCCTTGGTAGTCGGCCCCATCGAGCCGCAGACGAAGCGCGGTTTCTCCGGCGTCGCGAAGCGCGCGCAGGCCTCGCGCGCCAAGGCCGCGGCCAGGCGGTTGAGCTCGAAGGCCTGATCCGCCAGGCCGTACTCGCCGAGCACCAGCGGCGTGCCGCCGAAGCTGTTGGTCTCGACCACGTCGGCGCCGACCGCGAGGTAGGTCTCGGAGACCCCGCGCACCACGTCCGGCCGCGTGATGCAGAGGTGCTCGTTGCAGCCCTCGAGCTCCGCGCCGCCGAAGTCGGCGGCGGTCAGGTTCGCGTCTTGGAGCGCGGTGCCGGTGGCGCCGTCCAGCAGCAGGATGCGCTCCTCAAGCGCCGCCTCGAGCGCCGCTCGCCGCGCCTCGAGGTCGGGCGGGCGGGGAGGTGCGGGTGCGGTGAAGATCGGCTCGTCCACGGAAGGCTCCCGTTGGCCTCGGTCCGTTGGCCAGGTTCAGGGGCGGGGCGGCCAACAAAAAACCCGCCTCGCATCACGAGACGGGCTGGCGGGAGCCGCGAACGGCTCAACGGACACTTGGTTGTCGCCTCGGATTCCGGCGACCACATCCTCGGCCCCCATTGCGCTCGGGGCCGAAAGGGCACCTTGGGTGTCCGCCCAGGTTGCCGAGCCCGGCGTCACACGCCGGACCGCTCGTAATGCAAAAGGGAGTCTAGGGGAACGGCAGGGGCGGCGTCAAATCGACGTCACGCAAACATCAGCCGGCCGCGGGGCTCCGGGATCTCGCGGCCCAGCTCGGTGGCAGCATCGATCCACTCCGCGATGATGACCTCGACGTTCGTGAGCGCTTCCTGGTAGGTCGCCCCGTCGGCCATACACCCCGGAAGCTCCGGCACCTCGGCGATGAACGCCTGGTCCTCGTCGCTCCAGTAGAGGATCACCTCGTAGCGCGGCTCATTGGGCATCGACATCTCCAGAGAGCTTATACCGGAGGATCACGTTCCGTACCTGGCGGACCTGGTAAGGCTTGGCCTTGGAGCCTTTCGGCTGAAGGTTCAGGATCTCCACGACTCCCGTCCGCGAAAAGATGTGGTGGCTGCCCTTGGTGCGTTCGTCGAATCCAAGCTCGCGCAGCAGGCCGCAGAACGGCTCGAACGGGATGTTGGCGTCAGAGGTCCCGCCCAGGACCAGGCCGAGTAGCTTGTCGCGCCAGGCCATCTCTGGATCGTAGCATCGGCGCTGTACCTAGTCTTCAAACTTTGCTGACGTCCGAGACTCGAAAGCAGGTCTACTCAGGGACTCTTGATGGGGGGCTTGCCCAGGTCTTGCAGCTTCTGATTGAGGGCTTCCCGCTTGGCGAGCGCGGCCGCCGGCGCAACATAGTAGAACTCGAAGAGTTCTGCGAGCACCTCCAATAGCCACTCAGCTTCACCTTGCTCCACCTTGACGATCTCTCCGGTGCTCTTCGACTTCAGAGGGTGGGCTGCAAAGTTTCCGACCTGGCGAACAGCGTCCACGTTGTCGGCTAGGTAGTGGGGCAGCTTAGGTAGGACCTCGTCGATCTGGGTCGTTAGATCCTTCAACTTCGCGCCGCCTTTCTCGACCAAGACTTGCTGCAAGCAGCGTCGGGACAGGGCGGCCGACGCCTGTTTGCTCTTCGAGAGGACCGCTACCGCCTCTTCGTAGTCGTCCGCCAAGGAAGGCGCCTCAGCTCGTAGCTCCGCGGGGGCAGGCCGATAGATCCCATCCGGGTAGACGACAGTTCCAAGCTCCTGTCTTCCTCCTTCGGTGCGCAGGTATTCGAGACAGAGAACTGGCTTACCGCAAGCTGGGCATGAAGGCACGACGAGTCCTAGAGCTGTTCCAGCGTGCGATCGGATCTCGAACGAGTCGACTGAATTGATCACCTGCGCGCCTGCAACTGCAGTGATCGGCTCAAATCGCACTCCGACACGGCAGTGAGGACACGGTCCGGATCTGTGGGCTGTCGGCAGCATGTTATCCTGTGCGCTCGTCAGCTCCTGGCCTCGCCGAAGGCATGAAACGTCAGCCTTGCTCGCTCGAGATCTCTCCAGTAGAGTTGGTCGGCACGCTTCATGCGATCTGCAGCTCGCCCACCCTCCGCGCGCTGGGGATGGCCCCGCTGCTCAACTCTCGGTACAGATCTCGCAGGCTTTCCTGGAGGCCCTCGAGCGATTCACCCTGAGTCTGGTAGCCGGGATACTCCTGGAGGAATCCCAGCCACCAGTCGCCTTCCTGCCAGTATACGAAGCGCACGCTTTGCATGCTCGACAGCGTACCCGATTCGGTGTGGTGGCTCAACGGCCGGTCACGCGCGTTCTCTTGGCTCTGGATCGACGCTACAGCTTCAGCCTCTCCAGCAACTTGGTCACCGCCGAGGCGTCCTGCATGACGTAGAAGTGGATCGAGGGCACGCCCTTGTCGAGCAGCTCGCGCACCTGGGCGAGGGACCATTCGATGCCCACCTCCTTGACCTGCTCGGGCTTGGCGGCGTGCACCTCGTCGGCGAGCTGCCAGGGGATCTCGGCGTAGAAGTTGCGCGGGATCGAGGTGAGCTGCTTGGGCCCGGTGAGGATCTTCAGGCCGGGGATGATCGGCACCTCGATGCCCTCCTCCCGGCACAGCGCGGCGTAACGGAAGTAATGGGCGTTGTCGAAGAACATCTGGGTCACGATGTAGTCTGCCCCGCGATCGACCTTCTCCTTGGCGCGGCGGATCTCGGTCTTCAGGTTCGGGCACTCGAAGTGCTTCTCGGGATAGCCGCCGGCGCCGACGCAGAAGTGCGTAGGCTCGGCGTTGAGCAGGTCGGCCTCCAGGTACTTGCCGCGGTTCATGTCGGCGATCTGGCCCACCAGGTCTGCGGCGTAGGCGTTGGCGCTACGACCGCCGGTCAGGGGCTTCTGGTAGCCGCTGTCGTCGCCGCGCACCGCGAGCACGTTGTCGATCCCCAGGAAGTTGAGCTCGATGAGGAAGTCCTCGGTCTCCTCGCGCGTGAAGCCGTGGCAGAGGATGTGGGGCACGGCATCGACGTTGTACTTGTTCTGGATCAGCGCGCAGACGCCGAGCGTGCCCGGCCGCTTGCGCTTGACGCGGCGCTGGATACCGCCCGGGGACTCCTCGTAGATCACCTCGGCCGCGTGGCTGGTGATGTCGATGAACGGCGGCCGCCACGGCATCAGGTTGTCGATCACCGACAGCAGCGCCTGCACGTTGCCGCCGCGCAGCGGCGGGATGATCTCGAAGCTGATCAGCGGGCCGGTGGCCCGCGCCAGGTGCTCGGTCACTTTCATCGCGCGCCCCTCGTCGCGCCGGGAGTATAGGCCAAGGCCACTGCTACACTTTCGCCGCCGTGAACCGCCTGACACCCGCCCCCGTGGCCTGGCGCCTGCTGCGCCTGGCGGGAGATCTCGGCGCCGCCGCCGGCGCGTTCTACCTCTCGTTCCTGGCCCGCATCCACCTCTCGATCCCGCTCACCGCCTTCCCGCTTCCCGCCGGCCGCATGCGCTTCTTTGGGCGCGAGTGGTGGATGGTGGTGGCGAGCCAGGCGCTGGCCCTCTACTTCTTCGGCTTCTACGACCCGCCGCGCGAGTCGCGAGGGCCGGAGAGCACCCGCCGCTTGCTCGCTGCCATCGCCTTCCAGGGCGTGGGGCTCGCCGGCTACTACTTCTTGACCGACCGCCAGTTCCCGCGCTCGGTGCTGGTGCTCTTCGTGGTCTTCAACTTCGTCCTGGTGCTCGCCTGGAGGAGCGCCGTCCGCCGCCTGTACCGCGCGCCGCGGCGCCGGGTGGCGATCGTGGGCTGCGGCCCGGCGGCGCGCGAGCTCGCCGCCAAGATCGCCGGCTTCGAGAGCCAGGACGTCGAGGTGGTGGGCTTCGTGCCGGCGCCGGACGAGGCTTTCGGCCCTCCCGAGGAGGGAGCCGACCTCGCGCTCGGCCGCCTGCTGGGAAGAGTGGAGGACCTACCGGCGCTGCTCGCCGCGGGCACTGTCGACGACATCATCCTCGCCGCCGGCGCCCGCGCCTGGCAGACGCGCCTGCTCGACCAGCTCGCCACGCAGCGGCCGGCCGGCAGCAACGTGCTGCTGCTCCCCGGCCCCATCGAGAGCCTGATCGGCCGCATGCGCTACCGCTGGGTGGACGACGTGCCGCTGATCGAGGTGGTACGCCAGTCGGAGTGGCGGGTGAACCGGCCGGTCAAGCGCCTGATGGACCTGGCGCTGGCGATCCTGATGCTTCCCGTCGCCTTGCCGCTCCTGCTCCTCGGTTCCATGGCCGTCGCCCTGGGGTCGCGGGGGCCGGTGTTCTACCGCCAGGAGCGCCTCGGCCTCGGGCGGCGGCGGTTCACGGTGTGGAAGCTGCGCACCATGCGGCCGGACGCCGAGCGCGACACCGGCGAGATCCTGGCCGCGCCCGGCGACCCGCGGCTGACTCCGGTCGGCGCCTGGCTGCGCCGCCTGCGGCTCGACGAGCTGCCGCAGCTCTTCAACGTGCTCGCCGGCTCGATGAGCCTGGTGGGGCCGCGGCCCGAGCGGCCGGGCTTCGTCGAGCGCTTCGTCGGCGAGATCCCCGGGTACGCCGAGCGCTTCTCGGTGCCGCCGGGCTTGACCGGCCTGGCGCAGGTCAACGGCGACTATCACTCGACGCCCGAGAACAAGCTGCGCTACGACCTCGCCTACATCGCCAACTGGAGCCCCTTGCTCGACCTCGCGATCCTCTTCCGCACGGTGAAGATCGTGCTCACCTCGCGGGGAACGTAGCGGGCCGCCCCTTGAGACCTTAGATACGCTAGTTATCCCGTCTATGTGAAAGCACACTGAAGCAGCGCCGGAATGGTATGGAGATTGCACCGTCTTGACGCGGAATTGTCCGCCGAGCCAATGCCCTTCGACTGCGAGCGCATCGCTGGCTCCGGGTTCGGATGGCTCATCACGATGGAGAGGTGACATGGTGAAGCCAGCAAAGAACACAATTTGCCTTTGGTACGATGGCGACGCCGAGGAAGCGGCGCGATTTTACGCCAAGACCTTTCCCGATTCATCCGTTGGCGCGGTGCACCGCGCACCGGGAGATTTTCCGTCCGGAAAAAAAGGGGATGTGTTGACAGTCGAGTTTACCGTGATGGGGATCCCCTGCCTCGGGCTCAATGGTGGACCCGCATTCAAACACAACGAAGCGTTCTCGTTTCAGGTCGCAACCGCTGACCAAGCCGAAACGGATCGCTACTGGAACGCGATCGTCGGCAACGGCGGCCAGGAGAGCGCGTGCGGCTGGTGCAAGGACAAATGGGGAT
>JBIOXV010000084.1:0-3020 GCA_044869805.1 Thermoanaerobaculia bacterium
GGCCACGGCGGCATGGCGACGGTCTACCTCGCCTGGGACCTCCGGCACGACCGCCCGGTCGCCCTCAAGGTGGTCCACCCTCACCTCACGACGACGCTCGGACCCGACCGCTTCCTCCGGGAGATCCGTCTCTGCGCTCGGCTGCAACACCCGCATATCGTGTCGGTGCACGATAGCGGGGCAGCGGGGCAGCGGGGCAGCGGGGCGGAACTTCTCTGGTTTACCATGCCATACGTCGAGGGTGAGACGCTACGGAGCCGGCTCGCCCGGGAGAAGCAGCTCCCCGTCGGCGACGCCGTCCGGATCACGACCGAGGTGGCCGACGCGCTGGGGTATGCGCACCAACACGGCGTGATCCACCGCGACATCAAGCCGGAGAACATCCTGCTCAGCGGCGATCACGCGCTGGTGGCGGATTTCGGGATCGCGAAGGCGTTGAGCAGCGGGGCGGCCGGGCAGCCGGGCGGCGGGGCGGCAGACGACCAGCTCACCGAAACCGGGATGAGCCTGGGGACACCGCATTACATGAGTCCGGAACAGGCTGCGGGCGAGCGGGAGCTCGATGCCCGGACTGACGTGTACTCGCTCGGCTGCGTGCTCTATGAGATGCTCGCCGGCGAGCCGCCGTTCACCGGCCCGTCGCCCCAGGCGATTCTGGCCAAGCGGCTGAGCGAGCCGGCGCCGCACGTTCGCACCACCCGCGACGTCTCGCCCGGGATCGACCGCGCCGTTACCCGAGCGCTGGCCCGCGCGCCCGCCGACCGCTTCCCCAGTGCGGCCGAGTTCGCCGCCGCACTCCGGGCCGGCTCGACCGACATCAGTGGGCCGACCGCCCCAACCCCTCCCATTCGAGCTCGCTCCAAGCGGATCGGTTTCGGTGCGCTGGCCGCAGTGCTCCTCACCTTCCTCCTCGTCTACTTCGGTCTCAGCCTGGCTCGAGCCGGCTCGCGGGTCCCCGCCGCGTCGGCCGCGGTGCTGCCGTTCGCCGATCTCAGTCCCGGTAGAGATCAGGAGTACTTCAGCGACGGGCTCACCGAGGAGCTGATCACTTCACTCAGCCGGATCCAGGGGCTCCGGGTCGCGGCGCGGACCTCCTCCTTCCAGTTCAAGGGACGGAACGCCGACGTGCGTGAGGTCGGACGGAGGCTCGATGTGGGATCGGTGCTGGAGGGGAGCGTGCGGCGGAGCGGCAACCGGCTACGGGTGACTGCACAGCTGAGCAGCGCCAAGGATGGCTATCAGCTCTGGTCCGACTCCTACGACCGCGATCTGTCCGACGTGTTCGCGGTGCAGGAGGAGATCGCGCGCTCCATCGTCTCGGCCCTGCGGGTGCGACTCGCGCCCGGACCCGACTCCGCGCTCGCCGCTCGTCCCACCGCCGATCTCCAGGCGTACGACCTCTATCTCAAGGGGCTGTTCGCCTGGAACCAGCGGACCGGGCCTTCGTTGGTGGTGGCGGTGCGCTACCTGGAGCAGGCAGTCGCCCGCGATTCCGCGTTCGCCCGGGCCTGGGCCGCCCTGGCCGACGCCTACCTGCTCGTGGTGCCCTACGCGGGCGGCACCCCGGCGACGACCTGGACCAAGGCCAAGGCTGCGGCGAACCGGGCACTCGCGCTGGACAGCGCTTCCGCGGAGGCGTACACCTCCCTGGCCTACGGCTCGATGGTGTATGGCTGGGATTGGAAGACGGCGGAAGAGAACTTCCGCCGGGCGGTCGCGGCTGACTCCGGGTACGCGACGGGCCACCACTGGTACGCCGACTTCCTCGCCGGACGAGGACGCCTGAACGAGAGTCTCGCTGAGTTCCAGCGGGCCCATCGGCTGGACCCGCTCTCCCGGCAAATCGGGGTAGAGCTGGGCTGGGCCTATTACCTCCTCCGCCGAAACGATGAGGCCGCCGAGCAGATGGGGCAGGTCCTGGCGCTGGATCCCAACTACTCCCAGGCGCACCTCCGGCTCGGCCTGATCCAGATCCAGCAGCGTCGCTACGCCGAGGCGATCGCATCGCTGCGCCGGTCGCTCGAGCTGGGCGCATTCTATCCCCACGCGAGCGCTGGTCTCGCCCTGGCTTATGCTGCTTCGGGCGACCGCGCCGCCGCCGCAGGCGTGCTTCGCGAGCTGGAGCGGCGCCGAGCGAGGGGGGAGCTGGTCCCCCCGATCATGATCGCGATCGGGTACGGCGCCTTGGGTGAGCGGGGCCGCGGCATCGACTGGCTGCTCCGGGGGATTGCGGAGAAGGACATCTACGTGCCGGAGAACTTCTTCGAGCCGATGCTGGATTCGCTTCGAGCCGATCCGAGATTCGCCCAGGTGAAGGCCAAGATGGGGCTTTGAGGGCGGGAAGGTACATCCGGCTACCGCCTTACCGCCTTACCGCCTTACCGCTAGTTTTACCTGCCCCTCGCTGGAACACACTTGCAAGATGCGCTGAGTCGTCTACAAACAGCACTCGCCGATCACTACCGCATCGAGCGCGAGCTCGGCCGCGGCGGGATGGCCATCGTGTACCTGGCGCACGATGTCCGCCACGACCGTCCCGTCGCCCTCAAGCTGCTTCACCCCGAGCTGGCCGCAACCCTGGGCACCGAGCGTTTCCTGCGGGAGATCAAGCTCGCCGCCCGGCTACAGCATCCCCATATCGTGTCGGTGCACGATAGCGGGACTGCGGGGCAGCGGGGCAGCGGGGCGGAACTTCTGTGGTTCACGATGCCCTACGTCGAGGGCGAGAGCTTGCGCGACCGGCTCGACCGAGAGCACCAGCTCCCCATCGAGGACGCGGTGCGGATCACCAGGGAGGTCGCCCTCGCGCTCGACTTTGCCCACCGGCATGGGATCATCCACCGCGATATCAAGCCAGAAAACATTCTGCTTGTCGACGGGCAGGCCCTGGTCTCGGATTTCGGGATCGGCCGAGCGCTCGACGCGGCTTCGTCCGACGAGCAGATCACCAACACCGGGTTCGCGGTCGGCACTCCGGCGTACATGAGCCCGGAGCAGGCCCTGGGCGAGCGCGACGTCGA
>JBIOXV010000085.1:0-9277 GCA_044869805.1 Thermoanaerobaculia bacterium
CGCCAGGCACCGTCTCCGCTCGCGGAGGAAGAGGCGGAAGCGGAGTCGGAGGCAGAGTCAGAGTCAGAGGCGACAGTGGAGACCTGCGCCGGTTGGGGCTCGCGCGCAGGGGCAGGCCCGCCATCGAGGCGCGCGTCCGCCCACCCGGATCCTTCGCTGCGCTCAGGATGACGAGCAGGGGGCTCAGGATGACGAGTAGGGACGGGTCCAACCCTGTCGTCCTGAGCGAAGCGAAGGACCTGGGCAGGGGCGCCATCGACGACGAGGCTCGCCTCCGCCATCTCCCTCGCGGAGGAGAGAGTGAGAAATTCCGGAGCCAGGAGGTCGAGGCAAAGAGCTCGCGTGCTGGCGGTGTCGAGGCCCGCGGCCTCTAGCTCCTCGGCGAGAGAGGAGTGAGTGACGAGGAGCGGTGCCTGGGCATCCGCGAGGATGAAGGCGCGGCGGTCGGCGGGGTGAGTCGGATCGAGAGGCAGGTAGGCGCCGCCGGCGGTGTGGATGGCGAGCAGCGAGACGACGAGGTCCGCGGAGCGCGGCAGGCAGAGGCCGACGGGGACGTCGGGGCCGACGCCGAGCGAGCTCAGGTGCGAGGCGAGGACAGACGCACGGCGCGCCAGCTCGGCGTAGGAGAGCCAGGTCTCGTCGCCGCCTTCGTCGCGGGCCAGGAGCGCGGTGGCGTCGGGCCTTGCCGCGGCCTGCTCGGCGAAGCGGTGGAGCCAGAGGCCTTCGCCGTGGTCGAGGCCGGTCGAGTTCCACTCGGCGAGGAGCTGCTGGCGCTCGCCGGCCCCGAGCAGCGGCAGGGCCGAGACCGGCACCGACTCGTCGGCCGCGGCGTGGCCGAGCAGGATCTCGAGCTGGCGCACCAGGCGCTCCATGGTGGTGGCGTCGAAGAGCTCGCTCGCGTAGTTGAGGTCGCCCGCCAGGCGGCCGGCCTCCTCGCCCAGGGTGAGGGTGAGGTCGAAGCGCGCGGTCGAGCGCTCGCCCGGCAGGTTGCGGAAGGTCAGGCCGGGGAGCGCCAGGGCTTCCTGCGGCGTGCCCTCGAGGAAGTTGAGCAGCACCTGGAAGAGGGGCGAGCGGCCGAGGTTGCGCTCCGGCGCCAGCTCTTCGACCAGCTTCTCGAACGGCAGGTCCTGGTGGGCGTGGGCCTCGAGGCTCGCCTCGCGCAGCCGCCGCACGAGCTCGCCGAACGACGGCTCGCCCGCCAGGTCGGCGCGCAGCACCAGGGTGTTGACGAAGAAGCCGATCAGGCCCTCGACCTCGCCGCGGGTGCGGCCGGCGATGGGCATGCCCACGGCGAGGTCGTGCTGGCCGCTCCAGCGTGAGAGCAGGGCCGAGAAGCCCGCCGCGACCACCATGAACGGCGTCGCCCCGGTGCGTCGCGCCAGGCCGCGCACCCCGGCCGCGGTCGCCGCGGGCATGGTCACCGGCAGGGTCGCGCCGAGCTCGCTCTCCACCGCCGGCCGCGGCCGGTCGGTGGGCAGCTCGAGGACCGGCGGCAGCCCCGCGAGCCGGCGCCGCCAGTGCTCGACCTCGGCCTCCAGCGTCTCGCCGGTGAGCCACGAGCGCTGCCACGCGGCGTAGTCGGCGTACTGGATCGGCAGCTCGGGGAGCGGCGAGGGGCGGCCCTCGGCGAAAGCGCCGTAGAGGGTCACCAGCTCGCGCACCAGCACGCCCATCGACCAGGCGTCGGAGACCACGTGGTGCAGCGTCAGGGCCAGCAGGTGCTCGCGCTCCACCAAACGCAGCAGCACGGTGCGCAGCAGCGGCCCACACCCGAGATCGAAGGGCCGCCCGGCCTCGCTCTTCGCCAGGTTCCGTCCCAGCTCCTCGGCGTCGGCGCTCGCCAGGGCGGAGAGGTCCACCACCGGCAGCGCGAGCGGGGCCGGCGGCGCGATCACCTGCACCGGCTCGCCGTCGTGCGAGTCGAAGCGGGTGCGCAGCGCCTCGTGGCGCTCGACCAGGGCAGAGAAGCCGCGCGCCAGGAGCGCCGGCGCCAGCGCGCCCTCGATCGACACCGCGGCCCACAGGTTGTAGGCCGTGCCGCCGGGCGCGAGCTGGTCGAGGAACCACAGCCGCTGCTGGGCGAAGGAGAGCGGCAGCGGCCGGTCGCGTGGCACGCGCGCCAGAGGCGGTGGCGTCGCGCCCGGCGCACCGGCACGGCGCTCGGTGTCGATCCGCGCCGCCAGCGTCTCCACGGTCGGCGCCTCGAATAGGGCGCGCAACGGCAGCTCGACCCCCAGCGTCTCGCGCAGCCGCGACACCAGCCGCGTGGCGAGCAGCGAGTGGCCGCCGAGGTCGAAGAAGTGGCCCTGGGCGCCCACCCGCTCGACCCCCAGCAGGTCGCCGAACACCTGCGCCACCAGCGCGGCGAGCGGCGTGGCCGGCGCGGCGTGCTCCGCGGGGGCCACGGCGGCCAGGCCCTCGAGCGCCAGCAGCGCTTTGCGGTCCACCTTGCCGTTGGCGGAGAGCGGCAGCGCGTCGAGCACCGCGAAGAAGGCCGGCACCATGTAGTCCGGCAGCCGCTCCTGGAGCGCGGCGCGCACCTCGCCCAGGTCGAGCGCGGCGCCCTCGGCGGCTGTCAGGTAGGCGACCAGCGAGCCGCCCGCGAGGTCGTCGCGCACCACCACCGCCGCCTCGCGCACCTGCGGCAGCTCGGCGAGGCGGGCCTCGATCTCGCCCAGCTCGATGCGGAAGCCGCGCACCTTGACCTGATGGTCGATGCGGCCCAGGAACTCGAGTGTGCCGTCGGTGAGCCAGCGCGCGAGGTCGCCGGTGCGGTAGAGCAGCGCGCCCGGCCGCGACGCGAAGGGGTCGGCCACGAAGGCGCGGGCGGTCTGTCGGCCGTCGCCCCGGTAGCCGCGGCCCACGCCCTCGCCGCCCACGCAGAGCTCGCCGGCCACGCCCAAGGGCGCCGGCCGCAGCCCCGCGTCCAGCACGTAGAGCTGGGTGTTGGCCACCGGCCGGCCGATCGGCATGCGCACCACAGAGGCGGCGGGCGGCTGCCACAGCGGGTGGTGGGCGACGTCGTCCGAGCACTCGGTGGGGCCGTAGGCGTTGATCAGCGGGATCTCGGGATGGCGCGCGAGCCAGCGCCGCGCGAGCTCCGGCGGCAGCGCCTCGCCGGTGGGCATCAGCCAGCGCAGGGCGCTGGGCCGCGGCCGGGCCTCGGCCTCGTCGAGCAGCAGCCGCATCAGCGACGGCACGGTCTCGAGCACCGTCACGCGGCGGTGGTCCACGTAGTCGAGCAACGCCGCCGGGTCGTGGGCGATCTCGTCGCCCACCAGGTGCACGGTGCCGCCCACCGCCGGCGCGGCCAAGAACTGCCACACCGAGATGTCGAAGCACTGCGACGCGGTCTGCGCGATCGAGTCCGCGGCGGTGAGCCCCAAGTCGCGGACCTTGGCGTCGAGGTGGTTCAACATGCCGCGGTGCTTGACCATGGCGCCCTTGGGCACCCCGGTCGAGCCCGAGGTGAAGATCACGTAGGCGAGGTTTTCGGCCCGCTGCCGGCGCGGGTGGGCAGTGGCCGGCCCCGGTGCCCCCAGCACCTCCTCGAGGCGGGCGAGCGGCGGCCGCGCGTCCTCGGGGAGCGTGTCGAGCGCCGCCTCGAGCACCGCCTCGTAGGGCCCGGCGGCGAGCGCCAGCGTGGCGCCGCCCCGCGCCAGGATCTGGGCGTGGCGCGCCGCCGGGTGCCGCGGGTCGAGCGGCAGGTAGGCGCCGCCCGCCTTGAACACGGCGAACAGGCTGGTGAGGAAGCCGATGCCGCGGTCGGCGGCGAGCGCCACCACCGCCTCCGGCCCCACGCCGCGGCCGATGAGCGCCCAGGCCATGCGATTCGAGCGGCGGCCAAGCTCGGCGTAGGAGAGGTGCTCGTCGCCCTCGATGGCCACGACGGCGTCGGGCGTCTGGCGCGTGAAGCGCCCGAAGCGCTCCTGGATCGAGAGCTCCGGCGTCGTGGGCAGCGCGCTGTCGCTCGCCTCGACCAGGAGCTGGTGGCGCTCGGCCGCGGCCAGCAGGGGAAGCTCCGAGAGGCGCCGGCCCGGCTCTTCGGCCGCCGCGGCGAGCAGGCTCCCGAGGTGGCCGAGCAGGCGGCGGACAGTCGAGGGATCGAAGAGGTCGGTGGCGTAGCTCGCCTCGGCCGAGAGGCCGGCCTCCGCCTCCTCCAGGGTCAGCGTCAGGTCGAGCTGCTCGCTGGCGCGACTGAGCCCCAAATTGCCGACCGTGAGGCCCGGCAGGCTGTTCTCGGGCCGTGCCGCGCCGCCCCCGAGCGTGGCTTCGCGCAGCGTGAGCATCACTTGGAAGATCGGGCTGTGGTCTAGGCTGCGCTCGACGCCCATCTCGTCGACCAGGCGCTCGAACGGCAGGTTGGGGTGGGCGAAGGCCTCGAGCGTCGCCTCGCGCACGCGATCCACCAGCGCGCCGAACGAGGGATCGCCGGCGAGATCGGTGCGTACCACCAGGGCGTTCAGGAAGAAGCCGATCAAGCCTTCGAGCTCGATGCGGTCGCGGCCGGCGACCGGCGTGCCCACCAGCACGTCGCGCTGGCCGGAGTAGCGCTCGAGCAGGGCCTGGAAGCCGGCCAGCGTGACCATGAAGAGCGTGGCGTGGTGCTCCACCGCCAGCGCCCCGAGGCGCTCGGAGAGGGCGCGCGGCATCCACACCGTCTCGCTCGCCCCGCGGTAGGTCTGGAGCGCGGGCCGCGGCCGGTCGGCGGGCAGCGCCAGGGTGGCCGGGGCGCCGGCGAGGCGCCGCTTCCAGTAGGCGAGCTCGGCGTCGACGCTCAAGCCTTCGAGGTGGCGCCGCTGCCAGGCGGCGTAGTCGCCGTACTGGATCGGCAGCTCGGGGAGCGGCGACGGGCGGCCGGCGGCGAAGGCGGCGTAGAGCGCCGCCAGCTCGCGCATCAGCACCTCCATCGACCACAGGTCGCTCGCGATGTGGTGGATGGTGAGCAGCAGTACGTGGTCGCGGGGCGCCAGCTCGACGAGCGCGGCGCGCAGCAGCGGCCCGCGGCCGAGGTCGAAGGGTTGGGCGCCTTCGCGCGCCGCGAGCCGCCGCGCCTCGGCGACGCCGGGGCCGGCTGCGCCGCCCTCGCCCGCCGCGCCGTCGTTGCCTGCGCCCAGGCCCGAGAGGTCCACCCGCGGCAGCGGCAGGCGCTCGAGCGCCGGCTCGACGATCTGCACCGGCTCGCCTTGCGCGGTCGCGAAGCGGGTGCGCAGGGCCTCGTGACGGCGCACGATCTCGCCCAGGCTGGCGGCGAGCGCGGCGCGATCGAGGTCGCCTTCGAGGCGCACCGCGGCCGGCAGGTTCCAGGCCGCCGAGCCCGGGGTGAGCTGGTCGAAGAACCACAGCCGCTGCTGCGCGAAGGAGAGCGGCAGCGGCCGGTCGCGCGGCGCGCGCTCGATGGCGGCGCTGCCCAGCGCCGCGGGCAGGCCGCCGCCGGCCGCGAGGGTCGCGGCCAGGGCGGCGAGCGTCGGCGCCTCGAACAGGGCGCGCAGCGGCACCTCGACGCCCAGCGCCTCACGCAGCCGCGAGACGAGCTGCGTGGCGAGCAGCGAGTGGCCGCCGAGCGCGAAGAAGTTGTCCTCGGCGCCCACCCGCTCGACGCCAAGCACCTCGCGCCACAGGTCCGCGAGCAGCGCCTCGGCCGGGGTGCGGGGAGCGACGAAGCCGGCGTCCGCGGCACCCGCGTCCCGCTCCGGCGCGGGGAGCGCCAGGAGAGCCCGGCGGTCGATCTTGCCCGAGGCCGTGGTGGGAAGCGCCGCGAGCACCGCCACCGCCGTGGGCACCATGTAGGGTGGCAGGCGTTCGGCGGCGTGCTCCTGCACCCGGCTCGGCGCCGGCTCGGCGCCCTCGGCCGCCACCACGTAGGCCACCAGGCGCTTGTCGCCCCTTGCGTCCTCGCGCGCCAGCACCACTGCCTCGCGCACCCCCGGCGCGCTCTTCACCGCCGCCTCTACCTCGCCCAGCTCGATGCGGAAGCCGCGTACCTTGACCTGCGAGTCGGCGCGGCCCAGGAACTCGAGCACGCCGTCCGGCCGCCGGCGCGCCAGGTCGCCGGTCGCGTAGAGCCGCGCGCCCGGCGCGGCGTCCAAGGCCGAGGGCAGGAACGCCTCGGCGGTGCGCGCCGGCTCGCGCTGGTAGCCGCGCGCCACGCCCGCGCCGGCGATCGCCAGCTCGCCGGGCTGGCCGATCGGCACCGGCCGGCCGCGGCGGTCCACGAGCTGCACCGCCACCCCCGGCAGCGGCCGGCCGATGGGCACCACCTCGCCCGCCCCGAGGCCGACGCGCGAGGCGCGGGTGACGAAGGCGGTCGCGGTGACCGTGGTCTCGGTGGGGCCGTAGGAGCTCAGGAACTCGGCCGCGGGATGGGCGAGCGCCGCCCAGCGCGCCAGCTTCTCGGCCGGCAGGCTCTCGCCGCCGGTCAGGAACAGGCGCAGGCGGCCGCCGAGGCCGCGGCCGGCGGCGTCGAGGTCGTCCACCCAGCGGCGCCACAGCGCCGCCGGCAGATCGAGCACGGTCAGGGCGTGGCGCTCGGCCAGGTCCTGGATCTCGTGGCTGCCGAGCCGCGTCACATCGCGCTCGAGCAAGAGGCTGCCGCCGGCGGCCAGCACCGGGAACACTTGCAGCGCCGAGGCGTCGAAGGTGAGCGGCGCGAAGAGCAGCAGCCGGTCGGCCGCCGTGATGCGGGTCACCGCCGTGAACGCGGCGACGAAGGCGGCCAGCGCGCGGTGCGGGGTGACCACGCCCTTTGGCACGCCGGTCGAGCCCGAGGTGTAGATGAGATAGACGGGGTTCCCGGAGTCGCCCAAGGCCGCGGGCTCGCGCGCCGTCTCGCCGGCGAAGGCGGAGAGCTCGGCGTCGACGGCGAGGCGCGGCAGTCCCGCCGGCAGCTCGACTTCGATCCCCTCCTCGACCAGCACCAGCGCCGCACCGGCGCGCGCCAGCACCAGCGCCAGCCGTTCGGCCGGCGAGGCAGGGTCGAGCGGCACGTAGGCGCCGCCGGCCTTGAGGATGCCGAGGACGGCGGCGAGCGCCGCGGGCGAGCGCTCGGCGACGAGGCCCACCGCGACCTCGGGGCCGACCCCCAGGGCGCGCAGACGGCGGGCCACGCGGTTGGCGCGGCGGTTGAGCTCGGCGAAGGTCCAGACGAAGCCGTCGCCGAGGAGAGCGACGGAGTCCGGGCGCTCGCGGGCCTGGGCGGCGATCTGGCGGTGGACGGGCGCCGGCGAAGCAGCCTGCTGCGCGGTCGGGGCGATTGCCTCCTCGGCCGGCAGCGCCTTGCCGCGCGCCTTCGCCCGGCCCTGCTTCGCGACCGGCGCGGTCCACGGCGCCTGCGCACCGTCGTTCCACTCCACCCTCACCTGCTGCGCCTCGGCCGGCGCCAGCAGCGGCAGCGCGGCGAGCGCGCGGTCGGGATCGGCGAGCGCGCCGCCGAGCAACGTGCGGTAGCGGGCGAGCAGGCGGTCGGCGGTCGAGGCGTCGTAGAGGTCGGCGTCGTAGTCGAGGCGCAGCAGCAGGCGGCCACCGCGCTCGGCGGCGATCAGGATCAAGTCGAAGTTGACGCTCGGCGCCACCGCCTCGACCGGCCGCACGGCGAGGCGCGGCAGCTCGATGGCGGCGCCGGCGGTCGCCGGCTCGAGCATGAACAGCACCTGGAAGAACGGCGCGCGGGTGGTGCTGCGCTCGGGAGCCAGCTCCTCGACCAGCTTCTCGAACGGCACGTCCTGGTGAGAAAAGGCGCCGAGCGCGGCCTCGCGCGTGCGCTCCACCAGGCGGCGGAAGGCGGGGTCGTCGCCGGCCCGGGTGCGCAGCACCACGGTGTTGACCAGGAAGCCGATCAGCGGCTCGGTCTCCGGCCGGCTGCGGTTGGCGATCGGCGTGCCGACCAGCACGTCGTTCTGGCCCGAGGCGCGGGCGAGGAGGGCGTTCCACGCCGCCAGCAGCACCATGTACAGCGTCGCGCCCTCGCCACGCGCCATGGCGCGGGCGGCGGTGGTCCCGGCCTCGCTCACCCACGCAGTGCGCCGGCCGCCGCGGTAGCTGCGGGCGGCGGGGCGCGGCCGGTCGGTGGCGAGCTCGGTCGACTCCGGCGCCCCGGCGAGCTCGGCGCGCCAGTAGGCGAGCTGGGCTTCGAGCGCCTCGCCCGCGAGCCAGCGCCGCTGCCAGGCCGCGAGGTCCGCGAACTGGATCGGCAGCTCGGCGAGCGGCGAGGGCCGGCCGGCGGCGAAGGCGGCGTAGAGCGCCGTGACCTCGCCCACGAACACCTCGAGCGACCAGGCGTCGGAGACGATGTGGTGCATGGTCGCCAGCACGGCGTGGAGGTCGGTGCCCCGCCGCAGCAGCGTGGCGCGCAGCAGGGGATCGCGCTCGAGGTCGAAGAGCCGGCGCGGCTCGCGGCGGGCGAGGCGCGTGACCTCGGCCTCGGCCGCCGCCCGCGGCAGGGCGCCGAGATCGACCACCGGCAAGCGATGGCGGCGCGGCGGCTGAATGACGAGCCACGGCCGACCACCGCGGTTGGCGTAGTTCGAGCGCAGCACCTCGTGGCGGCGCCGCACCTCGTCGAGCGCGGCGGCGAGGGCCGCGGCGTCGAGCTCGCCTTCGAGCTGGACGGCGAGCGCCAGGTTGTAGGCCGTGTCCTCGGGTGCGAGCTGGTTCAGGAACCACAGCCGCTCCTGGGCGAAGGAGAGCGGCAGCTCGCCCGCGGAGGGCAGCGGGCCGCGCGGCAGGGCGACGAGCGGCGGCGGCGCTTCGCCGAGCGTGCCCGCGGCCAGCAACTCGTCGACGACCCGCGCCAGGCGTGCCGCGCTGGGCGCCTCGAACAGCCGGCGCACGGGCAGCTCCACGCCCAGCGCCTGCCGCGCCCGGGCCAGTACCTGCATGGCGAGCAGCGAGTGGCCGCCGAGCAGGAAGAAGTCGTCCTCGGCGCCGAAGTCCTCGCGGCCGAGCACCTGCTGAAAGATGCCGAGCAGCAGCTCCGCGGTGGGCGAGAGCGTCGCGGCCGAGGCGGTGCTGGCGGGCGCGAAGCGCGGCGCGGGGAGCGCGGCGAGGGCCTTGCGATCGACCTTGCCGCTGGGGGAGAGGGGCAGGGAGTCGAGGGCGGTGACGAAGGCCGGCACCATGTAGTCCGGCAGCGTCGAGCGCAGGGCTTGGCGCAGGGACTCCTGCGTGGCGGCGCCCCTCACCCCGGCCCTCTCCCCGCTCTCGCGGGGCGAGGGGGCCGGAAGCGAGCCAGTCTCTGCACCGTGAGGGAGCGAAGGCACCGGAGCTTGCTCCGCGTCTC
>JBIOXV010000086.1:0-27286 GCA_044869805.1 Thermoanaerobaculia bacterium
GGTAGGAGGATGGGATCAACACCGAAGTTACGAAGTCGGCGTTCGGCAGCAGGGGGAGCGCCGAGGAGCTCACGAGCAGGATGCGGGAACCGGCGGTCGAGGTGGTGACGTCGTTGGGGAAGGTGAAGACGGTGATCGGGTTCGAGCCGGTGGCGTCGAGGACGACGAGCTTCTTGCCCCCCACCTGGTTCTGGCCCGCGGAGCGCATGCGGAGCTGAATGGCCTGCGACCGGGTGTGACCGCATTGGCCGCCGATCACCTGCTCGATCTGCATGAAGTGGAAGCTGGCGTGGGCCGGCGAGGCAAGGCCGGCGGCAAGCAAAGCGAGCACCGCGATCGCAAAGGCTCTGCTCCTCATGTGGGTCTCCCTCGGGTCGGAGTCGATGTTGCAGTCGAACGCGTGCGCAAGTGTGCTCGCGGATGGTAGCACGGGCCTCGAGGCCCCAAGCGCTCGCCACCAGGCCCGCTGCGCGGTCCAGCCACGGTGCGCGGGTCCTCCCGCTTCTTACATCCTGGGCCGCTCGCGACGGCTTCGAACGAGCGTGGTGGTGGTATGCTGCCGGGACTTTTGAGCCTACAAAAGCTGCCATCGAGGAGGCCCACATGAAGTTGCGTTCCCTGTCGCCGGTCGCTCTCTTCTGCCTCGCCGCGCTCGCCGCCAGCTCGCTGGCCTGGCACGATGCTACCCTCAGCCCCTCGGCGGCCAAGCTGCGCGCCCTATCGGGCGGTGAGGAGGGCGAGGAAGGCCCCCGGCCCGAGCACCCGGGCGAGGCCGCGGCCTACTGGGCCTCGTTGCACGAGACCCGCTCCGCCAAGACTCCGACCCAGCTCAACCTCGAGGCGCGGCAAGCGATCGAGGAGGCGCGCGGCAACAACCTGCTGGGCTCCTCGCTGCTCAACCTGCGGATCAGCGACTGGGGGCCCGGCAACTTCGGCGGCCGCCTGCGCGGCATCGCGATCAAGCCCGACGACACCGACGTGATGCTGGTCGGCAGCGTCGCCGGCGGCATCTCCAAGTCGACCGACGCGGGGCAGACCTGGACCCCGGTCGACGACTTCCTGCCCACCCTGGCCGTGGGCTCCATGCTGGTCGACCCGGACAACGACGACCGCGTCTTCGTGGGCACCGGCGAGGGCTACTTCAACGTCGACTCGGCGCAGGGCTTCGGCATCCTGATCTCGGATGATTTCGGCGACACCTTCACCACCCTTGCCGGCACTGACAACAGCAACTTCTTCTTCGTCAATCGGCTGGCGCGCATCCCCGGCACCACCAAGCTCCTCGCCGCCACCCGCGCCGGCATCTGGGGCACCGACGACTTCACGGCGGTGTCTCCGGTGTGGACCGAGCGCAGCGGCACGGTCAACCTCGGGGTCGGCGACCGTGGCTTCGTCGACATCAAGCTCGACCCCACGACCACCACTCCCACCGCCCGCCTCTACGCCTTCCGCTTCACCGACAACGCCAACCCGAGCCTGCGGCGGCTGTGGCGCAGCGCGGACGACGGCGCCACCTGGACCCAGCTCGGAGTGCCCGAGGGCCTTCCGGACTGCTCCCTGGCCCCGGGCTGCCGGCGGGCCGAGATCGGCGTCGGCACCGACGGCGTGGTCTACCTTTCGTACTCCAACTCCGCGGACGCCACCCGCGGCCTGTGGCGCTCGCCGGTCGGCGGCGCCGCCTTCGTGCAGACCGCGAGCGCCACGGCGTTCATCGAGCGCCAGGGCTGGTACGACCTCATCATGGGGGTCAAGCCGGGCGACTCCAACACCGCCTACATGGGCGCGGTCGACATGTACAAGACGACCAACGCCGGCGCCACGATCACCAAGAAGACCTTCTGGAACCCGGGCGTCGGCCAGTTTCCGAACGATTTCGTGCACGCCGATCTGCACGTGGTGGAGTTCGATCCCACCACTCCCTCCACGTTGTTCATCGGCTGCGACGGCGGCATCTTCAAGTCCACCGACGACGGCGAGAACTTCACCAGCCTCGACAACGACCTGCGGGTCACGCAGTACTACGGCATCGCCGCCCACCCGGACGGCGAGCACGTGATCGGCGGCACCCAGGACAACGGCTCTCACCTCTTCTTCGGCGGCACCGCGCTGTGGCTGGAGTGGTTCGGCGGCGACGGCGGCTTCTGCTCCTGGGACCAGCAGCAGACCGAGTTCATCTACGGCGCCACTCCCGCGGGCGGCCTCTTCGGCTCGCCCGACGGCGGCTCGACGGCGAACGCCATGACCCTGCCCTCGACCACCGGCGCGCTGTTCATCACCCCGTTCACCCTCGACATCAATAACGGCGACCACATGATCGTGGGCACCAACCGGGTCTTCTACTCGGCCAACGCGCGCTCGATCGGCGCCGCGACCTTCGTCGACCAGTCCGGCGTGCTGACCGGCTCGGTGTCGGCCACCACCATCAGCCGGCACAATGGCAGCGTGGCCTACGCCGGCACCAACTCCGGCCGCATCTACACCACGACCACCCTGGGCACGCCGACCACCTGGACCCAGATCCAGGACGCCGCGATGCTGACCTTCGACGTCACCTGGGTGGAGGTCGACCCCCACGACGGCACGGGCAACACCATCTACGCCACGCTGGGTGACTACGGCACCGACCGGGTGTGGAAGTCGACCAACGGCGGCACCTCGTGGAGCTCGATCCACGAGGACTTGCCGGACATCCCGATGTACGCCATCGCCGTCGACCCGGTCGACTCCGACCGGTTGTGGCTGGGCAGTGAGCTGGGGCTGTGGACCACCCAGGGCAACGACACCGACAGCTTCCAGTGGGAGCAGTACGACTACGGCCCGGCGTGGACGCGGGTCATCCAGCTCCTGTGGGCGACCGACGACGTGATGTGGATCGCGACCCACGGCCGCGGCATCTACAAGGCCGAGCGCAACCCGGCGGTGGTGGAGCTCGGGGACGTCGACGACAGCGCCGGAGGCTGCGACGCCGACGGCTTCCTCGACCCGGGCGAGAACGCGCTGGTGCCGGTGTCGGTGACCAACGAGGGAGTCGCGAGCCTCGACAACGTCGTGGTCAGCCTGGCCGGGGTTTCGCCGGGCGTCCTGGTGTCCACCGCACCGCAGAGCTACGGCACCATCGCCCCCGGCAGCACCGTGACCCTCAGCTTCCTGGTCCGCCTGGCCGGGCTGTCGCTGGCGGAGTGCCGCAGCCAGCTCGAGCTCGAGGCGACGGTGGCGCACGACGACGGTTCGGGCACCCAGGCCGTGTTCCTCTTCGCCGGCGCCGACCCGGTGGTCGCGACCCTCACCGAGGACGCCGAGGACGCCGACACGCCGTTCACCCACGCAGCGGCGGTGGCGACCGACGATTGGGCGCGGGTGACCACGGCCGCTCACACCGGCACCCGGAGCTGGTTCACGGCGGACATCAACGGCTTCGCCGACAAGTCGTTCATCTCACCCTGGATGGAGGTCGGCGGCGCTACCACGGCGATCGACTTCTGGCTGCGTTACGACACCGAGGGCGACGCCTCGCAGCGCTGGGACGGCGCGGTGCTCGAGTTGCAGGTCGAGGGCTCGGACGAGTGGGTGGACATCGGCAGCCTCTCGACCGTGGCCTACGACGGCCCGCTGTTCAAGAACAACACCGCTCCCGGCCGCATGGCCTGGTCCGGAACCCAGCTCACCTGGCGCAACGGCAACGTCAACCTGGGCGCCACCTACAACGGCCAGACCATCCGCTTCCGCTTCCGCATGATCTGCGACACCAACGCCAACAACGTCGGCTTCTGGGTGGACGACATCTCGGTCACCAACGTCACCTGGCCGGGTTGCGACCTCGAGGGCTGCAGCGATCTGTTCAGCGACGGCTTCGAGACCGGCGACGTGGACAACTGGACCACCTGCGTCGGCATCTGCCCTCCGTAAGCCCGTCTCCCCGAACCCGGGAAGCACCGCGCGGTGCTTCCCGGGCCTTTCCGCTCGGACCTGCGTTGGCCTAGACTTCCATACGCCGCTGGCGTATCCTCTGGCGGCGGCATGCTCTTCGTCGAAACATCGGTCTTCACTCGCCAGGTGCAAGAGCTGCTCTCGGACGAGGCCTACAGGCTCTTGCAGCTTCTGCTGGTCGATAGACCCGATAGCGGGCCAGTGATTTCCGGCAGCGGCGGCCTGCGGAAGGTGCGATGGATCCTCCAAGGACGTGGCAAGCGTGGCGGCGTGCGCGTCATCTACTACTGGGCGAGAGAGTCGGAACGGATCTTGATGCTGCTGATGTACGCCAAGAACGAGCGCGACGCCCTGAGCCCGACACAACTCAAGGGTCTGCGCCGAGTGGTCGAAACGGAGCTGCAATGAGAGACGAGCTGTTCGCAGAGCTGTTGGCCAGCGTAAAGGAAGGCGGCGCGATCCTCCGCGGCGAGAAGGAGCCTTCGCGCCGCTTCGACGTCGAGAAGCCGGACGCGAAGAGGATTCGCGAGCGACTGGGGCTGTCACAGTCCGAGCTGGCCACTATGCTCGGGATCAGTGTCGACACGCTCCAGAACTGGGAGCAGGGTCGGCGCAGCCCCGTAGGGCCGGCGCGCGTGCTACTACAGGTCGTCGCCAAGCACCCCGAGGCCGTTTGGGACGCGGTGCGGCCTACGAGGAGAGCTTCCTGAAGCCAGTTCTCCGTATCGGCGGGGTGTGTGCGAGGGCATCGGGCTAGCGATACTGCCGAGCCTGGGTATCGAGGAAGTCGAGCCAGCCCTCCATGCCGAAGCCGGTCTTGGCCGAGACGCGGAGCACCGGCAGGCCCGGCCGCACGGAGTGGAGATTCTCGGCGGCGGCCGCGTCGTCGAATTCGCAAGCCTGGGCGAGGTCCCACTTGGTGAGCACGGCGAGGTCCGAGGAGTTGAAGATCCCGGGGTACTTGAGGGGCTTGTCCTCGCCCTCGGTCACCGAGAGCAGCACCACCCGCAGGTCCTCGCCGAGGTCGTAGCTCGAGGGGCAGACCAGGTTGCCCACGTTCTCGATGAACAGATAGGAGAGGCCCGGCAGGTCCCAGCCTTCGAGATGGGCGCCGATCACCTCCGCTTCGAGGTGGCAGCGGCCGTGGGTGTTGATCTGGCGCACCGGGGCGCCGCTCGCCGCCAGGCGCCGGGCGTCGTGGTCGGTCTCGAGATCGCCGACCAGCGCCGCCACGGGCTCGCCGCGGTGCACCAGCTCGGACAGGGTGCGCTCGAGGAGGGCCGTCTTGCCCGTTCCCGGGCTCGACACCAGGTTGAGCACCAGCACGCCGGCCTCGCGAAAGCGCTCGCGCAGGCCCCGGGCGAGCTGATCGTTCTTGTTGAGCACGCCCTGGCGGACTTCGAGGATGCGCGTGGGCATGGCTGCAGTCTACCGAGTCCGCTCACATCGAGAAAGCGAGAAGCGTCGATGCCGTGGTAGAAAGAGCGCCGTGAAATCGAGCCCTGGGCAGGGAGCCGCCGGGTTGGAACCGCCCGGCGCGGTGAGGTCCGCGCCGTGACCGAGCTCCTGAGCCTCGGCGGGGTCGGCCTGATCCTCGGCTTCCGCCACGCCTTCGAGCCCGATCACCTGGCCGCGGTTTCGACTCTGGCCACGAAGCAGGGTGGCTGGCGCGCCGCGGCGCGCCTCGGCGCGGCCTGGGGGGCGGGCCACTCGGCAAGCGTGGGCGCCGCCGTGCTGCTGCTCGTGCTCCTCGACCTGCGCCTGCCGGAGGCGCTCCATCGCGCGGCAGAGCTGCTGGTGGCGGCGCTGCTCATACTGCTGGGGGGCGCGACTGTGCTGGCGCTGGCGCGGCGCGGAGAGCACCCCGAGCCGCGCCGGGAGATGCCCGCCGACCCCAGGAACGCCGGCCCCAGAAACGTCAGCCCACGAAACGTCGGCCCACGAAACGTTAGTAAATCCTTCGGCTTCGGTCTCGCCCACGGCCTCGCCGGCAGCGGCCCCTTCGTCGTGCTGCTCGCCGCCGCGGCTGCCACCGGGGCCGAGCGCCTGGCCTGCTTTCTGTGGTTCGGTTTGGGTACTGTAGCGGGCATGCTGCTGGTGTCGTTGGCGGTCACCGGCCTGTCGAGCGCCACCGCCCGGAGCCGGCCGCAGTGGACGGCGTGGATTCGCGCCGGCGCGGCGATGGCGAGCATCGTCATCGGCGCGTGGCTGGGCTGGGAAACAGTCGGCGGCATGATGGGGCCCGCCGGCGGATAGGATCGAGCGCGATGCGTAGCCAACCCTGCCGCCGAAGGGCCCGAGTGTGCTTGCTGTGTGGGCTGACCCTGCTCCAGGCAGGGCTCGCCGCGGCGGCCGGACGAGCCTCCGAGGCGCAACCTCCGGCCTCCAAGCCGGCCGACGGAGCAATTCTCGAGACCACCCGCTGCCGGCTCCACGACACGCCCTACGACGCCTGGCTCGCCGACTGGGAGGCGATGCGCGAGCAGACCCTCGCCGCGATGGACCGCGAGCTCGCCGAGCAGCCTTCTCCGACCGAGAGCGACCGCCGCGAGCACGAGAACGCTCGCCGGGAGCTCCTCGGCCGCTCCGCCATGCCGCGCGAGAGCTACGACGACACCTTCCGCGGCGGCCGCTACGAATGCCACCGCTTGATCTACGCCAGCGACGGGCTGCGCGTGGTCGCCTACCTCTTCCGCCCGGCCACGGTCAGCCCCGAGGCGCGGCGGCCGGTGGTGATCTTCAACCGCGGTGGCAACCGCGAGTTCGGCAAGCTCGAGGAGCGCTCGATGGCCGGCTTCCGGCGCTTCCTGGATGCCGGCTACATCGTGCTCGGCTCGCAGTACCGCGGCAACGACGGCGGGGAAGGCAAGGAGGAGTTCGGCGGGGCGGACGTTCGCGACGTGCTCAACCTCGTGCCGCTGTTGGAGCACCTGCCGGATGCCGACGCGAACAACGTCTTCCTCTACGGCGCCTCGCGCGGCGGCATGATGGCCTACCTGGCGCTCAGGCTGGGGATGCCGGTGAATGCCGCGGTGGTCCACGCCGGCCCCGTGGACCTCTTGGAGCAGGAGCGCTTCCGGCCCGGTTTCGAGGAGCACGTCTTCTCCGAGCTGGTACCCGATTTCAGCTCCCACCGCGAGGAGTTCTACCGCTCGCGGTCGGCGATACGGTGGGCGGAGGAGCTCACCAAGCCGATCCTCCTGGTGCAGGGGACCGCGGACTGGCGGGTCGATCCGCGAGAATCGCTGCGCATGGCGATGCGGTTGCAAGAGCTCGGGCGGCCCTACTCGCTGGTGATGTACGAGGGCGACGACCACGGCATCGGGAAGCACCGAGACGACCTCGACCGCCGCATCCTCGATTGGTTCGCGGCCCACCGGCGGTAGGCAGGAGGGCAGAGCAGTGAGCGACACGAACGCAGCAGGCTCCTACCCGAGCGAGGACCGTATGCGCGAGGTGTTCAACCTCGTCGCCGACCACGTCGAGCGCCGCTACGGCATCCCGATCACGATCAGCGACGTGACCGATCCCTACACCGGCGACCTCGACGGCGCCGAGATCAAGATCGACTACGCCAACGAGATCGAGAACGCGCTCTTCATCCTCGTCCACCTCTTCGGCCACACCGTGCAGTGGAACACCGACCCGCACGCGCGCGAGCACGGCACGCGGGCGCAGGCCGAGCCCTCCGAGGAGCGCATCGCCGCCCTCGAGGCCTACGAGCGCGAGGCCTGCCGGTTCAGCCTGCAGCTCCTGCACGAGGCCGGCGTGCGCGATCTCGACCAGTGGCTGGCCGACTTCTCGGGCTGCGACTTCGCCTACCTCGCGCACTTCTATCGTAGCGGGGAGAAGAAGCCGTTCCGCAGCTTCTGGCGGCCGGGTTGCCCGCGCCTCGAGCCGCTCGCCATCCCCGACTTCACGCCGACGAGCTGGACCGGCCGCTGGAGCGGGGTGGTGGTGTAGCTGGAGTGGCCGGGTCCCCGGCCCGAACCGGCTCGGGCCGGTGAATGAAACCCGACGGTCTGACTCTCCGTCCTGCAAGCGCCTAGTCGGCATGACGCCGGGAGCCTTCCGCCGACAGCGTCGCGAGCGCTAGCTCGCTTCCAGGGCGCTAGGCCGGAGCAAGACGGAGGCGCCGGGAGGCGCCAGACTTGGCCGTCGATGTAGAACCTCCTGGAGGCCCCACGTGCCACGAACTCTCGCCTCGCTCTTCTGCCTCGCGCTCGCCGTCCCCAGTGCCGGAGCCACCGCGCCCTACCCGGAGCCCGATCTGGGGCAGGTGCCGACCTACTCGCTCACGGTCGATCTGCGCCCACCGGACGGGCGCGTCGCGATCGAGGGCACCGTGCGCCTGCCGGTGGGCCCGGCCGCGCTGCCCGAGCTGGTGCTGTCGATCAACAAGGCGTTCCGCCGGGTCCGCCTCGCGGTCGTCGACCCGCCGCCTGCCGACAACCCGGCGACGGTCGCCGAGCACGGCGGTTTCACCGGCTACCTCCTCCGGCCGGCGCGGCCGTTCGAGGCCGGGCGCGAAGTCGTCGTCGGCTTCGCGTACGAGCTCGACCCCACCGTGCCGGTGTCGTACTTCCATGCCGGTCCGGATGGCGCCTTCGGCAGCGGTATCAACGTCGCCTGGTATCCGCAGGTCCAACAACCGGCAGGGCGACCCGAGGGCGTAGGCGAGGTGCGGTTCCGCCAACCGCCGGGATGGACGGTGGTCGCGAACGGCCGACAGCCTGCCGCCAGCCGCGCGCAGGGCGGCCCGGCGGTCTTCTCCTTCGCTCTGCCGACCGCCTTCGCCTTCGCCGCTGGCCGCCTGCAGGGCCACTCCGCGAGCGCCGGCCCGCCGGTCGAGGTCCTGCTGTTGTCTGCGCGAGCCTACGCCGACGACTATGCGATGAGGGTGCAGCGAGTCCTCGGCTTCTACGACCAGGAGTTCGGCCCGTTCCCGTACGAGAGCTTCGCCGTGGTCGAGGTGCCCGAGGACGGAGCCCGGCGCTCGGGCTTCACCGGGCAGTCCGAGAGCGGGATGATCTGGGTGACGCCGCGCTACCTCGAACGCCCCTTCAGCTTCGCGTACTACGGCCACGAGATCGGCCACCAGTGGTGGGGGCAGCTCGTCAGCAAGCGGTTCGACTCCGACTCCGGCGTCTACATGCCCGACGAGGCGGTAGCGCAGTGGGGTTCTCTGCAGGTCGTCGCCGCCTTCGAGGGTGAGGCCGCGGCGGAGCGGTATCGGCGCACCGGCTACCCGGGCTACTCGAGCCTGCAGAACGGGCTCGGTTACCTGTCGCTCCTCACCGCCGGCATCGACGAGGTGATCGACGGCCCTCGCCGTGGTACCTCGCACCTGGTGGCGAACAGCAAGGGCTTCCTGGTGCTCGATCACCTCGCGGAGCTGATCGGCAGGGATCGCTTCGCGGCCGCTCTGCGAGGGTTCTTGCGCCGGTACGCCTACCGGTCGGCCTCGTGGCCGGAGCTCAAGTCGGCGTTGCAGGCGGCCGCGTCCCAGGACCTCTCGTGGTTCATGGAGCAGTGGTTCTCGCGCCCAGGAGCGCCGGACTGGTCGCTGCAATGGCAGCAGGAGGGTGGCATCGTCTCCGGGGCCGTGACCCAGGCCGAACCGTACTATCGCGCGACGGTGGAGGTGGTGGCCGCCGGCGAGGAGTGCGGCCAGCGCAGCCTGCGGCTCGAGGTCCGAGGCCCGAGCACGCCGTTCGAGGTCGCGATGCCGTGCCCGGCGCAATCGGTGGCGCTCGATCCGCACTTCCGCGTGCTGCGCTGGACGCCGGAGTACCGGGCGCTGGCCCGTGCGCACGTGCCATTCGCGCATTGGGCGATCAGCGACTCCTATCCGGCCCTCCACGACGAGATCGCCGGGCTGCTCGACACGATCGAGACACCCGACCTCGTCGGCCTGGCGTTTGCGCTCCACCACGATCTCGCGCGGGTCCATCAGTACGAGCAGCGTTGGCCCCCGGCGCTGGCCGAGTTGCGGGCGGCGGTGAGCTCTCCGGTACGGCCTCGTGACGAGCTGCCCTGGGTCTACGCCAGCCTGGCCCTTGCCGCGAGCAAGGTCGGGGACCTCGAGACGATGCGCACCGCTTCCACGGCCGCCCGCACCGCGGACGCCCTGGCGACCGCGCCCACCGGCGCGGTCGAGCGGGTGATGGATCCCGTGGCCACCCGCCCGCCCTGACCTCACGCCGAAGAGCTGGACCGGCCGCTGGAGCGGGGTGGTGGTGGGCTAGTTCTTGCCGAAGACCCGCACCCGCGCCGCCCTGCCACGCACCGACTGCGCGTCGTAGGTGAGCGCGATCGAGCGGATCACCCGATCGTAGCCCTCGACGTCGATCACCCTCGACTCGCCGCCCGCCGGGATCACCTGGGCGAGCGCCACGTCCTGTGTCCCGCCGTTGGCGAAGTGGATCTTGACGTCGCGGAACTCGACGGCGTGATCGGAGACCTTGATCCTGAGGCTCTTGAAGCTGCCGCGGGCGGCGGTGACGGCGATGGTGTCGTGGTCCACGCGGTCGGTGACCCGGGTCTGGCCGAGGAGCTCCCAGCCGCGGAGGGGACCCGCCAGCGCACCGTCAGCGACGGCGAAGGCGGTGAAGAGGAAGGCCGCCACAACGGCCATGGATTGTCGGACACGCATCATCGTTCTCCCTTTCTGGGGCGCGGCCGGCTGCGGGCCGGACCGCGCTCGTCGTTCGCCGGATGAAACCCACGATTCCCGCCCAGCCTGCGGGTGGTCGGCCACTCTACCGCCCGCCCGACATTTTTCCTGATCGATCTGAGCGTTCCTCTACGCTTTCAGGAATGGACATAAACGGCCTCGATCGGCGTCCGGCCGGCAGATCGCCGCGCCGGGCGTGGGGCCAAGGACCTTGCAAAGGAGGTCGGTGATGAAGGTGCGCTTGGCGGTTCTCCTGGGCGTCGTCGCGGGGCTGCTGGCCCTGGCGGTGATCCCCAACTACGTAGAGGCCATCACCCCGCAGCCGGCGCCGCAGCCGGTGCCGCTGGTCGACGAGTTCGAGCTCGAGGGCGACGCCGATGCGGCGAGCGCCGCGCAACTCGGGGTGCCGGAGCCCGAGCTCAAGCAGGTCTCGCAGGGCAAGGGGCACTGGGTGAACGGGCCTCGGCGGTGCCAGATCGAGAAGTACACCCTGCACGGGCCGAAGGCCAACTGCTCGATCATCATCATCGGTGATCCGGGCCGCGAGTACCACGTGGTGAGGTACGACCCGGAGCGGCGCCGCTACACGGTGACCCCGCTGTAGGTGGCCGAGGTCGGGAATGAGGAAGCTGAGACCGTTCTTTGGCTTCCTGGCCGCGGTGGGTGCGACCCTGCTCGCGGGGCAGGCGGTCCGCGGCTGGGCGAGCGGCGCTCCCCAGGCGCCACCCTTGCCCCGCGAGCGGGCGCGGCTCCCCGCGGCCGTTCCCGAGCCGGAGCTGGTGCGCAAGGTCGCGGAGGCGCTGGAGCCGATCGAGCAGGGGAGGTGGGTGGCTCTCGACCTGCGGCCTGTCGAGGCCTACGGCGCCGGGCACCTGCCCGGCGCCCGGCCCTGGCCGCGCCCGCGGCAGGCGACTGCCATCGGCCTCGAGGAGCTGCGGCGCGAGCTTGGGGGCCTGGGCCTCACCGGCCACGAGCCGGTGCTGGTCTACGCCGCCGCGGGTGAGGCGTCGCTCCTCGGGCGTGCCTTCTGGTGGCTCGAGTGGGCCGGCGTGGGCCGGGTGGCGGTGCTCGACGGCACGATCGAGGACTGGGAGCGGGCCGGGGGACGGCTCGAGACCGAGACGCCGCAGGGCTCGCCCCGGGCCTTCGCCGAGCCTGGACGCGCCGCGGCCGTGGCCAACCTCTCGGACCTCCGCGAGTCCTACGGTCTGTCGGGTTTCGAGCTGCTCGACCTGCGCGATCGCGGAGTGTGGATGAAGGCGGGCTATCGCACCCCGCCGCGCTGGGGCGCCGGGCACGTGCCCTACGCCCTGCCGTACGACCTCCTGCCCTGGATGGAGAGTGGCTGGCCGAGCGTGGAGGCGTGCTGGAGCGAGCTCGAGAAGCTCGGGCCGCGTCACGATGCCTTCGTCGATCTGCGCGCCGAGTTTCTACTGTACGGCGACGGGCCCGAAGACCCCCAGCTCGGTCTGGCGTATTTGTTGTTGCGCCGCATGGGAGTGCGGGCCCGGGTGGTGAGCGAGGGCTTTCGGGCGTGGGCCGCAGAGGCGGGCAACCCCGCGGTGCGCATCTTCGAGCCGGCCGAAGTCGCCGAGCTGCTGCTGGCGAGCGCCGGCGAGCCCGTCTCGCGGCGGCCGCTGGTGGTCGATCTGCGGGAGGCGCGCGACTTCGCCGAAGGCCACATCCCGGCGGCCGTCAACCTTCCCTGGTTCGAGCTGCCGCAGACCTTCGAGCAGGCCCTGGCCCGCGAGCGGCCGGGGTTCTCCCGCGAGCACCTGCCTCTGATCTTCTACTGCTACGGGCGCGAGTGCATCCGCAGCCGCGAGGCCGGCAACCTGGCGGCGCGCAGTGGCTTCCTGCGCATCGGCTGGCTGCGCGAGGGCCTGGGCGGCTGGCCGGAGGCCAGGCTGCCGCTCGAGTTCAGCCTGGAGATCGCCGGCAGGGTGCTGGACGCGGAGGGCGAGCCGGTGACCGGAGCCAGGGTCGTCTACCGGCCGGCCGGGTCGGCCTCGGGCGATCGGGCCTCAGTGGCGAGCCGCGAGGCCGCGAGCGGCAAGGAAGGGCGCTTCGCGCTCGCCGGCCTGCCCCCGGGCCGCGGTCGGCTCTCGGTCTCAGCGGCCGGCTTCCGGGCGTTCGAGCTCGAAGGCGTGGAGGTCACCATTCCCGGGGAACAGAAAGAGCTGGAGATCGTGCTGGCGATCGGCGCCGTGCTCAGCGGCCAGGTGCGCCATGCCGACGGCCAGCCCGCGGCGCGCGCCACGGTGCAGGTGCTCACCGCCGCCGACTCCTCGACTGCCGGGCGGCTCGGCGCCGCGATCGCGGACCGGCAGGGCCGCTACCAGATCGACAGCCTGCCGCTCGAGCCGGTGGCGGTCGAGGCCAGCTTGCCAGGTGTCGGCCGGACGGTGGAGCGGATCGAGCTCGCGGGGCGCGCCGCGACGCTGGACCTGACGCTCCCCGCCGGGGTCAGCGTGTCGGGATGGGTGGTGGACAGCGACGCGCAGCCGGTCGCCGGGGCGCGCTTGGTGCTGTCGGGGGAGCGCGGCGAGACCGCCGCCGGCCGCTCCGTCTCCGCCGGGAACGGGTCCTTTTCCTTCGCGCGCGTCGGCGCCGGCGAGTACGCGCTCGCCGCCTTCAAGGACGGCTACTTCCAGGACCCGACCGCGGCCCGGTTGCAGGTCGCCGAGGCCGAGATCCGGGACGTGATGGTCCGACTCGCGCCGGGCCTCGCGGTGAGCGGCCGGCTGCTGGGTCTCGCGGCCGAGGATCTCGCCCACGCCCGGGTGCTGGCCCACGGCCTGCCGGATGCGCGCTCGGGCGAGGTGGAGCCCGCGGGGACCTACCGCCTCGACGGCCTCGCGCCCGGCGACTGGCGCATCAAGGCCCTGGTGCCGGGGACCGGCCGCCAGGCGGAAGCGTTGCTCACGCTGGATGCTTCCCAGCCCGAGACGCAGCTCGACCTCGACCTCTCGCAGGGGCACTCGCTCACCGGCCACGTGCAGCACCGCGGCGAGCCGCTGGCCGGGGCGCTGGTCGTGGTGTTCAGCGCCGCGCTCGGCCTGGCCAATCACACGGTGACTGCGGGCGACGGCTCCTTCGAGCTCGCGAACCTCGCGCCGAGCCTCTACCAGCTCAAGGTCTCGGCGGCGGGGCGCGGGCTCTCCCACAGCGAAGAGCTGGCGCTGGAGGGTGACCGCGAGGTCTGGCTTGATCTCTCCGGCAGCACGCTCGCCGGCCGCGTACTGAGCGCCGAGGGCTCGCGGCCACTCGCCGGGGCCATGCTGCGCCTCGAGCGCCGAGGCGAGGCCGAGGCCTTCTCCCAGGGAGAGCTGCCTCGTCTTGCGACGGCCGACTCGCTGGGCGGCTTCCGATTCGAGGAGCTGCCGGAGGGTGATTTCCGGCTGACCGCCTCGGCACCGGGCCACGCGGCGCGGGTCGAGGAGCTGGCGATCGCTCCCGGCATCGAGACCGGGGCCCTGGAGCTTTCGCTCACTCCCAGCCAGGGGCTGTCGCTCGCCGTGCGGACAGAGGCCGGCGAGGCGCCGGGACAGGTCACGGCGGCGGTGCTGGGGCCGGACGGCCAGGCCGTGCTGCACGGCAGCTTCGTGCTGGACCCGGAAGGCCGGCTCGAGCTGTCCAGCGTTCCGGACGGCACCTGGCAGCTCCTGCTCGCGGCGGGATCGAGCGCCACGCTTTCGCGGGTGGTCGAGGCCCCCGCGGACCTGGGCACGGTGGTGCTGCCCCGGGGCGGAGCCCTGCACCTGACAGTGGGCGACCTGGCGGGCGGCGGGACCGCGGCCGGGGGCACTCTGGTCGGCAACGACGGCCGGCCCCTGCTGCTGCTCGATGCCGCGGGCCGGATCAGCCCCCACTTCCTCCTCGAGCGCGGCCGGGCGCGGCTGGCCTCGATTCCCGCCGGGAGCTGGACGGTGGAGGTGGCGGCGGCCGATGGTCGTCGCTGGCGCTTGCCGGCGCTGATCGTGGCGGGGGGCGAGGCGGAAGTGTCGGCGCCGTAGGAACACGGTTCCCTCGCGATGCCTCGAGCAGGCCGCGGGCGCGACGGGTGTCGGCGTGGTCGGCGCCGAGCAGTGTCAGGTAGACATCGTACCCGGACTCGAAGTGGCGGGCGGCCTCTTCCTGCCGCCCGCAGAGCTGGAGGTGCTCGCCGAGCTGAGTCTCGGCCCGCGCCACCAGGGGATGCCGCGGGCCCACCAGGCGCTCGAGCAGCGCGAGCGCCCCCGCGACGGTCACGACCGCGGCCTGCGCCTGGCCCATTGCCGCTTCGAGCCGGCCGCGGTAGAGCTCGGTGACCGCGGTGTAGACGTGCTCGCGGCCGAAGAGCTCGACACTGCGGGCCAGCGCTTCCTCGATCAGCGGTTTCGCCCGCATGGGTTCCCCGCGGTCCAGCCACACGCTGCCGGAGAGCGCCAGGGTCTGCACCAGCTCGGGGTGGTTTCCCGAATAGATCCGGCGGCGCATGGCGAGCGCCGCCTCCAGATAGTCCTGCGCCGCCGCGAAGCGCTGGCGCTCGCTCTCCAGCGCCCCCAGGTCGTGCAGGCAGGAGGCGATGTCGGCGTGATCGCCCCCGTAGGCGCTCTGGAAGATCTCGAGCGCCTGGCGGTAGTGGCGCTCGGCCTCGTCGAGCGGGCCGAGGTCGGTGGACACCAGGCCCAGCCAGAAGTGGCTGCGCGCCAAGTCGGGATGGTGCGGCGGCAGCAGGGCCTGGCGGATCTCGAGCCCCTCCTGATGCGCGGCGCGGGCTTCGGCCGCCCGCCCGCGGTTGCGCAGCAGGAGGCCATAGTGATCGAGCCCGGTCGCCACCCGCAGATCGCGATCGCCGAAGCGCTCGCGGCGGATGGCGAGCACCTCGCGGTAGAGAGGCTCGGCTTCGTCGTAGCTTCCGAGCTCGTGCAGGGCCTCGGCCAGGTTGTCCAGGCTGTCGGCCACCAGCTCGTGACGGGGGCCGAGGAGGTCGCGCCGCAGCTCCAGGGCGCGGCGGCTGTAGCCGGCCGCGACCTCGAACTCGCCCTTGAGGCGTAGGATCTCGCCCACCGCGTCGAGGCTGGCGGCGATCTCCCCCGGCGTCACCGAGGCCGGCTGGCTGGTGGCGAGCTCCTGGCGCAAGAGCAGCGCCTGCTCGAAGCCTCGCGCGGCGCGGTCGAGATCGCCCAAGTTCTGGTGGGCGCGGGCGATCACCATCCACAGCGCCGCCTTGAGGGCCGGGTCCCCCGCGGCCCCCAGGCCGAGCTGCTCTTCCCCCAGGCTCAGCATCTCGCGCAGGGTGAAGGGTCGGCCCGACGGGCGGTGGGGATCGACGTTCTTGAACAGGGCGACGAGGAAGTCGCGGGCCGCCGCGGCGCGCTGCTGCTCCTGCCGCGCCCGGTCACGCTCCTCTCCCAGGCGTGAGCTCTGCACCCACAGCGAAGCGGAGAGGGCCAGGATCGACGCGCCGGCGAGCGCCGCGGCCGCCACCCGCCAGGCGTTGCGGCGCACGAAGCGGCGGAAGTGATACAGCGCGGTGGCCGGCCGCGCCGCCACCGGCCGGCCTTCGAGGGCGCGCTGCAGGTCCTCTGCGAAGTGGGCTACCGATGCGTAGCGCTCGCCCGGCTCCTCGGCGAGAGCCTTGGCCAGCACGCGGTCCAGGTCGCCGGCAAGCCAGCGCTGGAGAGCGTCCACGGTGGTCTGCCGCTCGGCCGCCAGGCGCCTACGGCGCTCGCTGGCGTCCGCGCCGTCGCCGCCGGCCGCGAAGGCGGCGGCGAGAGAGATCGGCGGCCGTGCGGCCAGGTGCCGGTGATCTCCTGCCGCGTCGCGACGCACCGGTGCCGGAGGCCGGCCCGCCAGCAGCTCGAAGGTGACCACCGCCAGCGAGTAGAGGTCCGAGGCGGTGCCGACGGCAGCACCGGCGAGCTGCTCCGGGCTGGCATAGGTCGGTGTGAGGGGCGGCAGCAGCGTCACGGTGGGCGGTTCCTGGCCCGGCGGCCGATCCGCCAGCAGCTTGGCGATGCCGAAGTCGAGGATCTTGGGCACACCCTCCTTGCTCACCAGGATGTTGCCGGGCTTGATGTCCCGGTGCACGATCAGGTGCTGGTGGGCGTGTTGCAGCCCCGAGGCCACGGCCGCCACCAGCCGCAGCCGCCCGGAGAGTGTCAAGCGCCGTTGCTCGCAGTAGGCGGTGACCGGCTCGCCGTCGAGCCACTCCATCACCAGGTAGGGCTGGCCGTCCGTGCTCACGCCTCCGTCCAGCAGCCGCGCGATGTTCGGGTGCGCCATCAGCCCCAGCACCTGCCGCTCGCGCTCGAAGCGCCGCAGAGTGCCGGGGTCGGCGGCCCCGGGCCGCAACAGCTTGACCGCCACCCGCCGGCCGGGGTCCGCCCGTTGCGTGGCGAGGTACACGCTCCCCATGCCGCCGGAGCCGAGCTTCGCCAGCAAGCGGTACGGGCCGAGCGCCCGTTCGAGGCGCAGGCGGTCGAAGGCCTCCTCCACGGCGGCGGCCACGGCGCTCTCGCCCAGCGGCTGCCGGGAGTCGGAAAGGTCGGCCTCGAGCAGCGCCTCGAGCGCCGCGCGCAGCGCCGGCTCGCCGGCCGAGTGGCGCTCGAGCGCCCGCTGCCGCTCGGCCGGCGGGAGGTCTACGACGGCATCGAAGAGCTCGCGGGCGCGCTCCCAGAAGCCCGGTTCGGTCGCCGCCTCGGGACCGGTCATCAGCGATCCAGGCGCGAGCGCAGACGCCGCTCGAGCCAGGCGCGCGCGAAGCGGCTGCGCCGGCCCACGGTGGCGATCGACAGCGAGCACGCCTCGGCGATCTCCGGGGTGGAGAGGCCGACGAAGTAGCGCAGCTCCAGGACCTGGGCGGCCTCGGGGTCGATCTCGGCCAGGCGCCGGAGCGCGTCGTCGAGGGCCACCAGCGCCTCGTCGCGCGGGTCTTCGCCGCGCTCGGCCAGGGAGAGCGAGAGCGTCGGGTCGCCACCACCCCGCTTCGCCGCCAGGCGCTCCCGCGCCAGGTCCACCACCAGGTTGCGGATCACCCGCGCGGCAAGCGCCAGGAAATGGCGGCGGTCGCGCCAGTCGACCGGTGCGCGGCCCCGGAACAGCGACAGGTAGGCCTCGTGGGTGAGCTCGGTCGTCGAGAGCTGGTTGGCGGCGGGTTCGGAGGACAGCCGGCGGGCAGCCAGGCGGCGCAGGACCGGATAGACGATCACGGCGAGCTGCTCTTCCACCGCCGCCTCGCCGCCGCTGAAGCGGCGCAGCAGGCTGGTCAGCTCACCGGTTCCAGGCCCCCACGAAGAGTCGGCGCAATGGTTCATCGGCCCTTCTCCGGCTCCCTACTACCAGGGTGTCGGCGGGAGGCCGGATGGGGCAGCGAAAAGGCACTTTCCCGAGGATTCGACCGCGCACCTGGCGCCGCGCCCTCAGCGGCGCACGCCCTCAGCAGCGCACGGCCCTGCGCTTGCTGCCCACGCCTTGCCTGGCGACCACTTTGGCGATGTAGTCGCCGGCGGGCGGCACCTTGCAGGCGGTGTTGCCCATCTCGACGTGGATCTTGCCGAGGCGCTCGGCAACCGCCATGGCGCGCTCGTGGTGCGGCGCCACGTGGGAGCCCACCGCGATCACGAAGCCGTTCATCGTGTAGCGCACGCGGTTGCGCTCGTCGTGGAGCGTCTTCTCCACGCGGTCGAGGAGGGCGCCGATCTCGCCCAAGTCGAGCTCCTCGTCGGGCACGATGGTCACCACGCCGCTCCAGGTCGCCCAGCCGGCGTCGGCGGTCAGCTCGCGCTTGGACTCGATCCATTTGCGGGCGCGGCCCGCGCCGTGCGGCGACTCGGCGGCGACCCCCGCGACCGCGTACTCGGCGATGCCCGGCGAGGCCGCGGTGTCGGCCCAGTGGTCGAGCTGTTTGGTGGTGACCGCCTGCGCGTCGGCCATCAGGCCGGCCAGGTACCTGGCGTCGTAGTTTCCGGTCTCCCAGAGCTGGAGCGCCAGGGCGTGGTCCGGGCCGGTTTTCTTCAACAGCTTCTTGAGCTCGGCCACCAGCACTCCGAACATCGGCTCGGACGCCCCGTGGTTCCTGAAGATCTTGCGGACCTGCTCGCTGCCGCGAGCCTCGAGCTCCGTCATCACCTGGCCGAGGGTCATCGCCATGGAAGAGATTGTACCCCTCGGCATGAGAAGCCATCGCACTTCTGTCACCCACGCCGCCGCGGCCGGGTTCCCTCCTCTTCGCCCACCTCAACCGTAGGAGCCGGCGAGCTCTCTCGAGCCGAGGGTCCACCCCAGCGCGCGAAGAGCACGGGCACGAGGACCAGGTTGAGGAACGTCGAGGTCAGCAAGCCTCCCAGGATCACCTGCGCCATGGGGCTCTGGATCTCGTTTCCCGGCTTCTCGCCGGCGAGGACCAGCGGAATCAAAGCGAGGCCGGCGGTCAGCGCGGTCATCAAGACCGGCGCCAGGCGCTCGCGCGAGCCCTGGACCACGGCGTGCCCGAGCACCAGGCCTTCCTCGGTCATCAGGTGGTTGTAGTGCGAGACGAGGAGGACTCCGTTGCGCGTCGCGATGCCAAAGAGAGTGATGAAGCCGACCAGGGAGGCGACTGAGAGCACGCCGCCTCCGAGGGCCACGGCGAACACTCCACCGACCAAGGCGAGAGGAAGATTGACCAGCACGATCAGCGCGTGGCGGTAGTTGCGAAAGGCGGTGAAAAGGAGCCCATACATTCCGACCAGCACCAGCACGGACAGGCCGGCGAGGTTGCGCAGGCTGCGTGCCGCCTCCTCGAACTGCCCGCCGTAGGCGATACGGTAGCCGGGTGGCAGGTCGATGCCGGCCGCGAGGACCTCCTGAACCCTCGCGACGGCGCCGGTCAGGTCGGCGCCGGCGATGTTGGCGGTGACCATGGCGACTCGCTCCACGTTCTCCCGCCTCACCAGCCCCGGCCCCAGGTCGAAGCGCGGACGGGCCACGTCACCCAGGCGCACGGTCTGACCCGAGGGAGTCGGCACCGGAAGCGCATCGAGCGCCTCGCGCGATGCCCGCAGCCGCTCAGGCAGGCGGACGACGACCCGCGACACGATCCCATCCTCGAGGATCTCTCCGGCCCCGGTGCCTTGAAAGAGGGCTTCGACGGAACGAGAGAGGCTGGCAGGGGTGAGGCCGTAGAGAGGCAGGGCTCGGCGATCGAAGTCGATGGCCAGTTGCGGCACGCTCGCCTGCTCTTGGTTGGAGATGTCCACGAGCCCCGGTAGGGATGCCAGCAGCGTCTGAGCCCGCGCGCCGAGGCTCCGCAGCACCGCGAGGTCGGGGCCGAAGAACTTGACCGCGAGGTTGGTCTTGCTGCCCGAGATCATGTGATCGATGCGGTGGCTGATCGGCTGTCCGAAGGTGACCTGCACGCCGGGGATGGTAGCCACGGCCTTGCGCATCTCGGCGAGGAGCTCTTCCTTCTTCCGGCCCGGGCGCAGCACCACCTCCATCTCCGAGGCGTTGACTCCCTGGACGTGCTCGTCACGCTCGGCGCGGCCCGTGCGGCGGCTCGTCGATACGACCTCGGGGAAAGCGAGCAGAGCCTTCTCGACCTGCCGTCCGCGAGTGTCCCCCTCCTCCAGCGTGACTCCGGGTGGGCTGACGACGGCGACCGTCAGCGCACCCTCGTTGAAGGGCGGCAGAAAGCTCCGTCCGAGCAGGAGAACAACGGCGAGCGCTGCGCCCGTCATGACCAGGGTCACCGCGAAGACCGCTCCCCGGTGACGCAGCGACCAGGCCAGGATGGGCTGGTAGGCACGGTGAAGGCTGCGCAGGAGCCACGGTTCCGGCCGATCCAGCACCGCCGAGCGAGGCAGAAGGGTGTAGCAGAGGACCGGCGTGATCGTGAGCGAGACCAGCAGCGAGGCAGCGAGCGCCGCCACATAGGCGAACCCCAGCGGGCGCAGCAGGCGGCCCTCCATGCCGGGAAGGACGAGGAGCGGCAGGAATACCAGGATGATGATCAGGGTCGCGAAGAGGATCGGCCCCACCACTTCGGAGGACGCCTGGAAGACCACCTCGAAGGCGCTGCGACGCTGTGGCTCCGGTTGCAGCTTCTGCTGGCGCAACCGGCGGAAGACGTTCTCGACGTCGATGATGGCGTCGTCGACCAGAACGCCGATCGCGATCGTTAGGCCGCCCAGGGTCATCGTGTTGAGCGTGTGACCGAAGAGCGAGATCACCAGCACGCCCGCCACCAGCGACAGGGGAATGGCGAGCGCCGTGATCAGGGTGGTACGCAGGTTGCCGAGGAAGAGAAACAGGATGATCACCACCAGCACGGCGCCGTCGCGCAGCGCCGCCGTCACGTTCTCGATGGCTACTTCGATGAAGTCCGCCTGGCGGAAGTTCTCGGTTTCGATCTTCACTCCCTCCGGCAGAGAGCCGGCAAGCGTGACGAGCAGTCGCTCGATCTCGCGGGTGAGAGCGAGGGTGTTGGCCTCCGGCTGCTTCTGCACGGAGAGGATGACCGCCGGCCGGGTCTTGTAGGAGGCTGTGCCACGCTTGGGCTCGGGCCCCTCCCGTACCGCCGCCACGTCGCCCACCACCACCGGCACGCCCTCCGCGCTGCGCAGGACGGTCGAGGCGAGGTCGGAGGCATCGCGGGCGCGCCCCTTCCCGCGCACCAGGTACTCCTGACCGCGGTCGACGTGAAAGCCGGCGGCCGCGCTGCGGCTCGCCTGCTCCAGGGCCGCGGTGAGGTCGTCGATCGTCAACTGCCTTTGGGCCAAGGCGATCGGATCTGCCTCGACCTGGTACTCCTTCACCTCACCGCCGATCGGCACCACTTGCGAGATGCCCGGCACCGAGAGCAGGGTGCGGCGCACGACCGTTTCGGCGACCCGGCGCAGCTCCATGGGGGAGACGGTTTGCGAGGTGAGGGCGATGAACGTGATCTCGCCCATGACCGAGCTGATGGGACCGAGCCGGGGCGGATCGACGCTCGCCGGGAGCTCGGCACCCTGGAGTCGCTCGGACACCACCTGGCGTGCGCGGTAGACGTCCTCGCCCCAGCCGAACTCGACCCATACGACGGAGATCCCGGCGGCGGAAACCGAGCGCACCCGCCGCACGCCGGGCGCGCCGTTGAGCACCGACTCCACGGGAAGGGTCACCAGCAGCTCCACCTCCTCGGGCGCCAGTCCACGCGCCTCGGTGACGACCGTGACTGCGGGTGCGCTCACGTCGGGGAAGACGTCGAGCGGCAGGCTCGAGACGTAGAGGGCGCCCAGGACCAGGAGCAGCCCGGCCGCGACCAGGACCATGGCTCGGTGGCGGAGGGAGGAGCGGATGACTGCGTTCAGCATGGCGAGTCTCCTAGTGGACGTGACCTTCGATGGCGCCGGAACCGAGCAGCCAGCTGTGGCGGATGGCATTGCCTCCCGCGATCACGATCCGCTCGCCGGAAGCGATCCCTCGCACCAGGACGAGCGGCCCCTGCCGGGCGACGATCTCGACCTCACGCCGGTCGAAGCTCTCGCCGCCGAGCTGCACGTAGACGACCTCGACCCCGCTGTCGTCGACCAGCGCTGATACGGGCACGACCAGCCCGGAGAGCTCCCCGGGGAGCAGGATCTCGGCTTCGACCCGGCTCCCCAGCCGCAACAGGTCGACGTTGCGCCGCACCTCGACGACCACTTGCACCGTTCCGGTGCCGGCGTCCACCTCGGGAGCGCGGGAAACGAGGCGAAGGTCCTCGCCGGCGATGAGGAAGGGCTCCTCCTGGTCCCAGCGACGAACGTAGAGGCCCGCCGGCGCCGCGGTGAGGGCACTGGCCTGGTCAGGCCGAAGGGCCAGCTCGAGCCAGACCGGAGAGATGCTCACCACGCGGCCCAGCGGGGTCCCCGCGGCGACAAACTGCCCGGGGCTCACCGTCACCTCCGCAACGCGGCCTTCGATCGGCGAGGAGACGCGAAAGCTCTCGGCGGCCCCGCCTTCTCCGCCGCGCACCGCGGAAGCGGTCGCACGCTCGCGGCGGGCGGCTTGGAGGCGCGCCGTGAGCCCGGCCACGCGCGCCTCGGCTTCCTCGACTTCCCGTCGGCTGGTGGCCTCGACGGCAAGCAGCTCATGGAGCCGGTTCAGCCTGAGCTCCGCGGGCCTCAGGTCGGCCTCCAGCTCCGTGATGTCGGCGCCCAGGTCAGCGAGGCTACGATCCGCCGAGACTCGGGGAGTGAGCACGAAGAGCGGTGCGCCCCGCGGGACGTCCTGACCCGGATGTGGCCAGCGTCCAGCGCTGAGCACGCCGTCCGCCGGCGCGGTGAGGGTCGTCTCCCCGCCGGACACGGAGCGCACTCGCCCCGGGGCACGGAGCGTCCGGCGGATCGAGCCTTCGCTCGCCCAGGCGGTCCCGAACTCCGTGCGCCACTGCTGCTCCTTGAGGAACCCGACCTCCTGGCCGGCGGCTCCGTCTTCCGGGGGCAGCTCGGCAAGGCCGCCGGGCGTGACCTGCGTACCTACCCGGACGCGACCAGCGGGGATGTCCTCCGTCGCCTTGCTGTTCTGTACTCGGAAGACGAGGTCGAAGGTGCCCTCGGCCTCGGGTTTGAAGACGACGTCGAAGATCCCGGCGCGCGCCGGCTGCGGCGCGAAGAAGCTCTGCTCGCGGCCGCCCGGGCCGCGCAGGATGCCGGTGACCGAGCCCTCGTCGAGGGCCGAGAAGTCGGGCAGGAAGGTGAGGTGCGCATGGGATGGAGCTTCTTGGCCGGCGATCAGCGGCGCGGTCTCGGCGAAGAGCTCATAGTGCTCGCCCCAGGCCGTCACCGACCAGCTCTCGGGTTCCTGTCCCGCGGTCTGAGACGCCTGATCAGAGCCGCGGCACCCCGGCAGCAGCAGCAACGCGGTCGAGACGAGGCGTAGGAGGCGGCTCATGGCAGATCTCCAGGGTTGGGTGTGAGGGGCTGCCCGAAGGCAGCCTCCAGGTCACGGTGCATGGCCAGGGTGGCCTCCCGAACCTCGAGGACGGCGATCTGTACCGCAACAGCCGCGCGCAGCGAGTCGAGGAAGTCGGTCAAGCTCGACTCTCCGAGCTGATAGGCAGTCGCCGACCGATCCACTATCTCCGCGGTGGAGGAAGTCGCCTGGGCCGCCAGCTCGGCTTCGGCTCTCAGGCGCTCGTAGGCGGCGAGAGTGCCAGCCAGCCCGGCCTCGGCGCGAGATCGGCCGAGCTCCAGCTCGGCACGCGCGGTCGTGAGGCGCGCCTGGGCTTCGCGCTGGTCAGCCTGGCGGCGATCGAAGAGCGGGAGCATCCAGCCGACGGAGACCACCGGCCCCGAGGCGGCCGCAGTGCTCTCCTCGAGTCGCTTCCAGCCGAATCCCAAAACCGGCGCCTCGACAACGCGGCGGCTGAGGCGCAGCAGCGCCGCCGCGCGCTCCACCTCCTGCTCGCGGGCCAGCAGGTCCGGCCGCTGTGAGAGGTCCGGTGCGGCGACCGGCGCCGGCGGCAGGAGCGGTGCCACCGGACGGGCGCCTGCCGGCAGCGCCGGGAACCAGGCAGCGACCTCCGCTCGCGCCGCGGCGAGGGTGGCCTCGGACCTGCCGAGGTCCGCCCTAGCCTGCGCCTCTTCGAGGCTGAACCTGCGAGCCTCGAGACCGGGGATCTCCCCCGCCTCGGCGCGGGCGCGACTTCGCTGCGCAAGGTCGGTCACCCGTCCGAGATGAGCGGCCAGCAGCTCCCGCCGCTGCCAGGCGAACGCCCAACTAGCATAGGCCCCCCGCAGCTCGAGCCGCAGGCCGAGCCCGGCGGCTGCCAGACGGCTCTCGGCCGCGGCCAGCCCACTCGCTGCCACCTCGCGCCGCAAGCTTCGGCGAGGGTCGAAGGGAGCCCAGGTCAAGAGGGCAGCCGTCTCCCGTGCCGCTCCGTCGGGCTCCTCGCGGCTGGCCTCGAGAATCGGGTTCGGCAGCAGCGCGGAGCGAGTCACCTCGGCTTCGCTGCGCTCGCGCTCCTCACGAATCGCCACGGCCGCGGGGTGGTCGCGGGTAACAGCAGCCAGCAGCGCTTCCTCGGTCCAGGTCAAAGCCTCCTGCGCCCCGACCACCGCAGGCGAGAGGAGAAGGAGAAGGGCGGTCCCTGCACGGTCCATGGCAGCTCCCTTCGGCAACGCCGAACGAATGGGTATCGAGCGCCCTGAGGCGCGGCACTTCCTTTCCCGGCGCGCGGCCGGGCGCACAGCAGCTAGGAGCGGAAGATCAAATCAGGAGCGTGCAGAGCAGGAGGAGGAGGGGCGGGCTGGGGCCGGAGGAGCGGGCACGCGAGGGAACGGCGGAGGCGCGCGCCAAGGCATGCGGCACGATCGTGGCGGCCTGCGGGGCAGCCGGGATCGGCGAGGCCAGGCCGCGAAACGCCTGCGGGCGCACGGACGACGAGAAGAGCAACACCGGGTGATCGTGGTCGGGCACCTCGCCGGGGTGGTGATGGCCGTGGAGCAGGGCCTCGACCAGCACCGCCAGGTCCAGGTGCTCGTGCCTGCTATCCGCCGAATCGATTCCGTGATGGTGCTCGACGAAGTGCGCTCCCGCCCACGCCAGCTCCGGCACCAGCGTGAGGGAGGCGAGGAGCAGGACGGATGCGATCTTCTGCCGGAGGACCACGGTGCGATTGTGGCGCATTGGACAGCGGTCGTCAAAGCGGCTTCAGCCTCAAGGGCGCTGGGGCCAGCGTTGTTCCCGGGAAGCAACGATTGAGCGGGACTAGACGGCTGCGTTTACCCGGGCTGCGTTCGCGGGCCAAAGAGAATGACGGCAGCGCCGGCCAGACACAGGAGCGCTCCGACCAGGTCCCAGAGACTCGGGCGAGCCCGTTCGACGAAGCGGAGCCAGACCAAAGAGAAGAGGATGTAGATGCCACCGTATGCGGCGAAGGCACGGCCGGCATATGCCGTGTCGATACGCGTCAAGACGAGGGCAAAGACGGCGAGGCTGATGGTGCCAGGCAGGAGCCACAGGGGACTACGGCCCAACCGGAGGCAGAGCCAGAAGGAATAGCAGCCGAAGATCTCGGCGACGGCTGCGACAGCGAAGGACAGCCAGTAACCCCTCGCATGCACGGAATCCATCACTCGCAGGTGAGAGCCGAAACGGACTCCAACTTCTCCGTGGTGCTCCCTTGGTGGGATCGCCTCCACCGCACACTGCGGCTCAATGTCCCGCAGTCTCGAGTCGAGGTTGGGGTTCCGGGCTATTCGGGGGCCGAGGACGACACCCTCTGGCGCGCCCTTTCGCTGCCGTTTCGCCGGCAGAGGGAGTATTGGCGGAGGCCGGATGGGAGCGCAGTCGAGCGAGATTCTTCCGTCTTGGGAGCTCGCGTCGATCGGCTGGAGGAGTGACCCCTTCTCCAGATGAAGGCTGAGCCCGAGTCTTTTGCTCTCGGCCCCCGGCCGAGCGCTCTGGGTCCCTGCTGGTGATTTCCCCTCAGGAATAAGCCTGACGAACGATGCACGAATCAGCAGAGAGGCCAAGAGGACGTCGGAGCGGTCGCCGGATCGCGGCCTTGGTCGTTGTGATAGGCCTCGGTGCCTATGGCATCTATGCAGTCCGGGCACGGCGAGCCATGTTGTGGAACCGCTCTTCCTCGAGAAGGTCGCAGCGCGATATCCGTGGATGTCGCTCTCGATCGTCCCCGGAGGCGGCGACGACCTGCCGCTGACCCACCCGTCCCGGTGCCCGGGGGAGATCGAGCGCGCTGCGTCCCGTGCACCTCTGGCCGTCCGATGATGAGCCTCGGACACGAAGCATCTCGCTAGCCCGGCAAACCCATGCCATGCAGGTTTCTTCACGCCAAGAGCTTCGCCACCTCGAAGTGCATGCCGTCGCGGCGCGTGAAGTGGCCGCCCCAGTAGAAGCCCCAGCGGTGCGCGATCGGCACCAGCTCGAAGACGCAGCCCTTCTCGTCGGGGAAGGCAGGCTCGGCGCCCAGGGGGTTCTCCCGCGTGTTGACGTCGAAAGCGGTGCCGAAGGCGTGGTTGGAGAGCACCGTCCTGCTGCCGCGGATGAAGCGCGCGTTGAAGGCGCCCCCGAACGCGAGCAGGCGGCCGAGCAAGCCCTTCTCCTCCCACTCTTCCCACACCCCGAGGAGCTGGTCCGCGGCCTGGCGATGGAAGCGCACCCGACCCTGCTTGTGGAAGCCCGGCACGCCCACGAGCTGCGGCACCGTGACGGACACCAGGTTCTCACCCTCCCAGGGGCCGAGGATCCGGATGCGTTCGGGGTTGTCGGCGGCCGGGGCCGGCTCGAACTCGAACTTGCCGAAGATCTTCTGGCGCTCGGCGGTGGAGGTCAGCGGCGGGAACTTCGGCTCCTTGGGAAAGCCGCTGCCCGGCTGCTCCACGAAGTCGACCCCCTCGAAGCCGAGGATCATTGCCTGGCCGAAGGTCTGGTTGCCGACGATGCCGTCGACCGTCAGCTTGTGCTTCTGCTGGAAGGCGCGGCTCGCCGCCACCGTCTCCTGGTCGAAGGAGCCGTCGACCAGGAGCGGGAAGCCCTGCCCGCGCAGGAAGAGCTGCCAGCGGCGGGTGAGCGTGCCCTTGGAGCCGAGTCGGAGGACCTTCATGAACGCTCCTTTCGCTGGTTCGCGAGCGAGCCGTGCAGGCGCGCTCGATCTGAAGATAGACGGACGCTGCGTAGATTCCTCGCAACTGAGACAGAACGGCCGGGCTGGGGACCCGGCCGTTACAG
>JBIOXV010000087.1:0-3683 GCA_044869805.1 Thermoanaerobaculia bacterium
GCCGTGCCGCTTCAACCAGGCCGCGACCCTCTACCCGGGCCTGGTGGCCTGCGGCCCCGGCCTCGCGGCGGACATCGACCGCGTGATCGAGGAGCGCACTCGTGGGGCCGTCGTCTGAGCCGGGGCCCAGCGCAGGCCACGGCGCGGCCGAAGAGCTGGCGCGCCGCATCGCGGACGGCAGCGCCGTGGTCGGCGTCGTCGGCCTGGGCTACGTCGGCCTTCCCGTCGCGCTGACCTTCGTCGAGGCCGGGCTTGCGGCCCTGGGCTTCGACGTCGATGCCCGCAAAGTCGAATCCCTGGAGCGCGGCGAGTGCTACATCGGCCACCTCGACGCCGAGCGGGTGGCGAAGGCGGTGGCGGCAGGCAAGCTCCGCGCCACGGCCGACTTCAGCCGCCTGGGCGAGCCGGACGCGGTGGTGATCTGCGTGCCGACGCCGCTCACCCGGCAGCGCGAGCCCGACCTCTCGTACGTCCTCGCCACGGTGCGCCAGCTCCGGCCCGTGCTGCGGCGCGGGCAGCTCGTGGTGCTCGAGTCGACGACCTACCCCGGCACCACCGACGAGCTGCTGCTCGCCGAGCTCGAGGCCACGGGCCTCGCCTGCGGCGTGGACTTCTTCCTCGCCTTCTCGCCCGAGCGCGAGGACCCCGGCAACCAGCGCTTCTCGACCGCCACGATCCCCAAAGTGGTGGGCGGGGTGGACGCGGTCTCCGGCGACCTCGCGCAAGCGCTCTACGACCGCGCCTTCGCGCGCACCGTGCGGGTGTCCTCGGCGCGCGCGGCCGAGGCCGCGAAGCTCACCGAGAACGTGTTCCGGGCGGTCAACATCGCGCTGGTCAACGAGCTCAAGGTGGTCTACGACCGCATGGGGATCGACGTCTGGGAGGTGCTGGACGCGGCCGAGACCAAGCCCTTTGGCTTCCTGCGCTTCAACCCCGGACCCGGTTGGGGTGGACACTGCATCCCACTCGACCCCTTCTACCTGTCCTGGAAGGCGCGCGAGCACGGGCCGGCGCCGCGCTTCATCGAGCTTGCCGGCGAGGTCAACTGGGAGATGCCGGGCTACGTGGTGAGCAAGCTCCAGACGGCGCTCAACGAGCGCGGCCGGCCGATGAAGGGAGCGCGGGTGCTGGTGCTGGGCATCGCCTACAAGAAAGACGTGGCCGACCCGCGCGAGAGCCCGGCCTTCGAGGTCATCGAGCGACTGCTGGCGTTGGGCGCCGAGGTTTCCTACCACGATCCCCACCTGCCCGAGGCGCCGCGCATGCGCACCTGGCCCGACCTGCCGCCCATGCGCTCACAGCCGCTCACCGCCGAGACCCTGGCGTCGGCCGACGCTGTGCTGCTGGTCACTGACCACACGGCCGTGGACTACGAGCTGGTGGGGGAGAGCGCGCGGCTCGTCGTCGACACCCGCGGTGTGTTCCGCCGCGGCGGGCCGAACGTCGTCAAAGCCTAGCGGCCCATGGTGCAACTGCACGGGGTCGCGCGTCCAGGGCTTGCGAGGCGATGACTAGGAACGAGGAGGAGGCGATGCGGTATCCATCGGCGAGGACGAGTGACAACGTCAGCGCCCGCAACGCGGCCCCGCGCAGTTGCCCCATGGGCTGCTAATGGCTCTCGACCTCGCCGGCACCCCAGTCCTCGTCACCGGCGGCGCCGGCTTCATCGGCTCGCACCTCGTCGACGCGCTGGTCGAGCGCGGCGCCGCCGTGCGGGTGCTCGACGACTTCTCGACCGGCCGTCGCGAGAATTTGTTGCATCACCAGGGGTCGCATCACCAGGGGGCACATCACGAGGGCGCGCACCACGGCGGGCACCCCGCGGTGGAGGTGGTGGAGGGCGACCTCCGCGACCTTGCCGCCTGCCGCGGCGCCTGCCAGGGCATGCGCCTGGTCTTCCACCAGGCCGCCCTGGGCTCGGTGCCGCGCTCGCTCGCCGACCCGGCCACCACCTTCGCCGTCAACCTCGCGGGCACCGCCAACCTGCTCGCCGCGGCGCGCGACGCCGGGGTGGCGCGGGTGGTCTACGCTTCTTCCTCGAGCGTCTACGGCGAGAGCCCGGTGCTGCCGCGCCGCGAGGGCGAGGAGGGCGCGCCGCTGTCGCCCTACGCGCAGTCGAAGCAGCTCGCCGAGGAGGTGGCGCGGGGCTTCGGCCGCTTCTTCGGCCTCGAGGTGGTGGGCCTGCGCTACTTCAACGTCTACGGACCGCGCCAGAGCCCGGAGGGCCCCTACGCCGCGGTCATCCCGCGCTTCCTGGCGGCCTACGCGGCCGGCCGCCCGCCCGAGATCTACGGCGACGGGCTCCAGTCCCGCGACTTCACCTACGTCGCCGACGTGGTGTCCGCCAACCTGCTCGCCGCCGCGGCGCCGGCGGGGGCCTGCGGGCGGGCCTACAACGTGGGCTCGGGGAAAACCACCACGGTGCTCGAGCTGGCCGAGCGGCTGCGGGTCCTGGCCGGCGGCGGGCCGGAGCCCGTGCTGGCGGCGCGGAGGCGGGGCGACGTGCAGCACTCGCACGCCGACCTCGAGGCGGCCGGCCGCTGGCTCGGCTACCGGCCGGCCTGGAGCCTGGAGCAGGGCCTGCGCGAGACCGCGGCTCGCTTCGCAGCGCGGCGCGAGCCATGAGCAGCGGCCTGACCCCCGCGTCCACCGACGAGCTGCCGAAGGGAAAGCTGGGCTGGCTGCGCGCGGCCCTGGCCGAGGCGCGCGGGCAGGGGGTGGCGGGGATCTTCAGCCGCGGCGCTACCGGCACGCTGATCGTGACCGGGGCGGGGGCCCTGGTCGGCGTCGGCGTGCAGATGCTCCTGGCCCGCTGGCTGGGGGTGCGCGAGTGGGGCTACTTCGCCTTCTGCTGGACCTTGCTCCACCTGCTGGTGCTCTTGGGCAAGCTCGGCTTCGACACCGCGGAGATCCGCTTCGTGGCCGCCTACCGAGTGCAGCAGAGCTGGCCGCTGCTCGCCGGCCTGCTGCGCTTCGGTGACCGTGTGGTGCTCGCCGCCAGCCTGGCGGTAGGGGCGGCGACCGCCGCCGTGACGCTCGCCCTCTCCGGTACGCTGGGCGTCGGAGGGCGGCTCGAACCCGGCCTCACCCGCACCTTGCTCGTCTCCTGCCTGGTGCTCCCCTGGTTCAGCCTGCTCGGGCTGCGCGGCAGCGCGCTCCAGGGACTGCGGCGAGTGGTGCTGGCGCGGGTGCCGGAGGTGGTGCTGAGGCCCCCGCTGACCGCCGCGCTGGCGGGCGGGCTGCTGCTCGCCTGGGGCCAGGTGTCGGCGGCGTGGGTGATGGCGGCGACCGGCGTGGCGATCGCGCTCTGCGTGGCGGTCGGCCACGGCCTCCTCGAGCGCCATCTGCCGGCGGCGGTGAAGGTCGCCGAGCCGGAGGTCCAGGGTCGCGAGTGGATGCGGGTGTCGCTGCCGCTGCTGCTGGTCTCTGGTATGCGCCTGCTGCTCGGCCAGGCCGATATCCTGCTGGTCGGCATGCTGATCGGCACCACCGAGGCCGGGATCTACACCGCGGCCTCGCGCCTCTCGCACCTCATCACCTTCGGCCAGAACGCCGCCAACGGCATCGTGGCGCCGATGATCGCGGAGCTCCACGCCCAGGACGAGAAGGCCAAGCTGCAGCGCCTGGTGACGCTCGCGAGCTGGGGCTCGACGCTCTTCGCCCTGGCGGCGGCGCTCGCCCTG
>JBIOXV010000088.1:0-126060 GCA_044869805.1 Thermoanaerobaculia bacterium
CCGCGGCGACCTCAAACGGTTCCGCTCCGACCTGCTCGGCGCAGCCGAGGACTACGATCGCGCCCTGGAGCTGTTCGAAGCCGTCGAGGACCGGCTCGGCCAGGCCAACGTCCTTCAGGCGAGAGGAGATCTCGAGACAGCGCGGGGAGATCTGGCGGCGGCGCGCAGATGGTACGCGCAAGCGCCGCCCATCTATCGCGAGGTGGCCGACAGCCTGGGCTTGAGCAACGTGCTTACCGAGCTGGTGAAGCTCGATCTCGCGGAAGGCCGGCTGGAGGACGCTCGGTCCCGGCTGGAGGAGGCCCTGCCTCTGGCGAAGAAGTCGGAGAACCGCTACGCCCTCGGGGTTCTGGCTGACGCGCTGCAGCAGCTCGCGGGTTCAGCCCCAGGGCCCACAGGCTCAGAGCCGGCGAGGGCCGATCGGTAAACCGCGGGCGTCCGCGTAGCGCCGCTTCCGGCCTCAGGCCGCGGCCCAGTCCTCCACCCGCAGCCCCTCGAACGCCCGGAAGTGCCTCACGTTCCGGGTGACGAGTATCAGATCATGGATGGCGGCCACGGCCGCGATCTGGGAATCGACGGAGCTCGCGGGCTGACCGAGATGGCTCAGGCGTGCCCGCTCGCGCGCATGCCACTCAGCAGCCATCGCGTCGTAGGACAGAATCGGCATCTCCGAAGCAGCCAGCTTACGGAGGAAGAACTCGAGCTGACTGCGCCGCTTGGAGGGCGGCAACCGATAGCTGCCGAAACACAGCTCGTTCCATACCGGAGCTGCCGTAGCGTACTCGCCGCTATAGGACTCCAGTCGTCGCAGGATCGAGGAATCGGGCTCGAGCTTCGTGGGTTCAGACAGAGTGTAGGTATCGACGAGGTACCGGAGCCTTACAGATCGACCTCGCGTCCGGGCGACCTGTCCCGGAGGTCCGCGAAGACCTCACCGATCTCGGTCATAACCGAGAGATCCGCTTCCTCGCGGAACGACTTCATCGCCTCCCAAGCGGTCGGTCTCGCGGGCTGCATCCGTTCGTAGTCGCGGATGGAAACCAACACCGCCACCGGACGGCCGCGGCGGGTCAGCTCGACCGGCGGACCCTTCTCGGCCTCGTGGACGAGAGCCGGCAGCCGGTTGCGGGCGGCGGCGATGGAATACTGCTTGAGCATAGGGGTCTCCAGATGGCGCTCTAGATGGGCATCTTAGGCCCCCCACGCCCCGGACCCCTCCGCAAGAGCCGGTGGCTTGCGGCTACCGGAGCGCCTCCTTGATAAACCTCACCACATCATCCCGGAACTTCCGGTGGTCGGCTTTGCGGATGTACATCATGTGGCCGGACTCGTAGAAGGCGAACGAGACGTTGCCGCGCAGGGGCTCGGGCAGCTCCAGGTGGTCGACGGTGTAGATCGAGTCGAAGTAGGGAGTCGCGAAGTCGTAGTAGCCGCTGGCGACCAGCACCTTGAGCGCCGGATTGCGGGTCATGGCGCCGCGCAGGTCCTCGGCCAGGTTGGGGAAGCCCATCCCGCCGTCGCGTTCGCGCAGGAACTTCCATGGCCAGACCCCGGGGCTCAAGGGCCGATACGGCTGGTCGTTCTCGTACTGTAGGTCTCGGCGCAGGTAGTCGTTGAGCAGGGCCACGTAGCCGACGCTCACCGCCTCGATCGAGGGGTCGAACTCCGAGAGCTCACCGGCCGAGTCGCGGTCGTAGCCGGTGAAGCGGCTGTCGAGCCGGCCCACGGTCTTGCCCTCGGCGCGCAGCAGCTCCTTGAGGTAGCGATAGATCCCGACCCGCAGGTTGGTGCGCTCCACGTAGTCCACGGAGAGGCCGGTGTAGCGCGCCACGCGCTCGGCGATCCTGCGGCGCTCGGCGGGCGGCAGGCGGTCGCCCTGGTGCAGGGCCAGGGCGTACTCGCCGCGCGCGAACTGCTCGACCTCCGCCAGCGTCTTGCCGAGGTCGCCCGAGAGCTCCGGCGGCAGCTTCTTGTGGTACCAGGCGGTGGCGGCGTAGGTCGGCAGGTGGATGATGTAGGGGATGTCGTTGCCGATCGCGAACTCCTGGTTCTGCCAGTTGAGGATCGTGGAGATCAGCACCAAGCCGTTCAAGTACATGCCATGGCGCTGCTGGAGGTGGGCCGCGAGGCCCGCCGCGCGCGTGGTGCCGTAGCTCTCGCCGGCGATGAACTTGGGCGACGCCCAGCGCTGGTTGCGGGTCGCCCACAGGCGGATGAACTCGCCCACGGACTCGATGTCCTCGTCCACTCCGTGGAACTGCGCCCGGTCCTCGCCGGGCGCCACGCGCGACCAGCCGGTGGCCACCGGGTCGATGAACACCAGGTCGCTCGCCGGCAGCAGGCTGTAGTCGTTGTCCACCAGCTTGCCGGGTGGCGGCAGGGGCAGGCCCTCGTCGTCCATCATCACCTTCTTCGGGCCGAAGGCCCCGAGGTGCACCCACACCGCCGCCGCCCCGGGGCCGCCGTTGAAGCTGAAGGTCACGGGCCGGGTGGCCGGGTCGGTGACGCCGTCGAGCGTGTAGGCGACGAAGAAGACCGAGGCCTTGGCCTTGCCCTCCTCGTCCTTCATCACGTAGTTGCCGGCGGTGGCGGTGTAGGCGATGCGCTCGCGCCCGAGGGTCAGGGAGTGGCGCGTGACGGAGGACTTCTCCTCCAGCACGGGCTTCTTTTCCTCGGCCTTGCCGGCGGCCTGCTCGTCACTCTTGTCGGGCTCGTCGGCGCCCCGGGCCGCGCCGGGCCCGGCGAGCAGGCAGGACAGGATGAGGGCGGAGAGCAGGGCGACAAACCACGGGCGCTTGGCAGGCATCGAAAGTCTCCTCTTGGCCGGGCAGAGCCGGGGCGTGCTCCTCCGACATACGTCGGTGCGCAGCGCAGGTTCTCGTCCGACCGGCCCCGCCGGCCCTACTCCGCCAGCCCCAGCTCTTTGAGCTTGCGATAGAAGGTGCTGCGCGGCAGGTCCAGGAGCTCCATGGCGCGGGCCGAGTCGCCCTCGGCGGCGGCCAGCGCCACGCGCACGGCCTGGCGCTCGGCGGCGGCCACCGCGTCGTCGAAGCGGAAACCGGCGGCTGCCGCGCCGGTGCCCTGGCCCTGCCTGACGCGCTGCGAGAGGTGGGCGAGGTCGAGGGCCTCGCCGCCCTCGAGCAGCAGCGTGGCCTTGGCGATCTCGTTCTCCAGCTCGCGCACGTTGCCAGGCCAGTCGTAGCGCACCAGGGCGCCGAGCGCGGCGCGCCGGATGCCGCGGCTCGCCAGGCCGTTCTTCTTGAGCTCGCGGTGGAAGAAGTGCGAGGCGAGGGCCGGGATCTCCTCTCGGCGCTGGCGCAGCGGCGGCACCTCGACCTCGAAAGCGGCGAGGCGGTGGTAGAGGTCGCGGCGGAAGGCCTGCTCCGCGATCAGCGCCGGCAGCGGCCGGTTGGTGGCGGCCACGAAGCGCACGTCGACCTCGACCGGGTGCCTGCCGCCGACCCGGTAGAGCCGCGTGTTCTCGAGCACCCGCAGCACCTTGGCCTGGGTCTCGAGCGCCATGTCGCCCACCTCGTCGAGGAAAACGGTGCCGCCGCTCGCCTTCTCGAGCAGTCCGGGCCGCGCCTCGACGCCGGTCGCCACCCCACGCTCGATGCCGAACAGCTCCGCTTCCAGCAGCTCGCGGGGCAGCGCCGCGCAGTTGACGGCGAGGAAAGGGCCGCGCATCCGGCTGGACTGCTCGTGGACGAAGCGGGCCAGGACCTCCTTGCCCACTCCCGACTCGCCGAGGATCAGCACCGGTACTTCGCCGCGGGCTACCTTGGCGGCCTGCTTGTAGATCGCGGCCATCGCCGAGGCGGCTGCCGCCGGTGCCAGTGGCTCGGCGGCGCTGTCGTCCGCTGGCCGTCGCGACTGCCGGCGGCCTGGGCCGGGTGAATCGAGGGCGGCGAGCAAGGCCAGGGCGAGGCGCAGCAGAGGCACGAGCGGCTCCAGGGCCTGGGGTTCGGCGAGCCGCAGGCGGAGCACCCACCCGCCCTCGCCCACCAGCTCGAGGCTGCGCACCTCGCGCCCGGCGCGCGGCGAGGAGGCGGCGGCGATGACCTCTTCACCTCGTCCGGAGGCTTCAACTCGTCCGGAGGCTTCACCTCGTCCGGAGGCTTCACCACCCGCCGAGGTGCGCAGCACCTCGGCGCGGGCGAGCGGCAGGATCAGTAACCAGTCTTTGAGCAGCGCGGCGCCGGCCTCGCCCACCGAGAGGCCGGCCGGCAGCGCTTCGGCCAGGCGCTCGAGGCTGGCGGCCAGCGGCTCCACCGGGCCCAAGGTCCCGGTGTGGGGGCCGGCGTTCGCCGCCACGGTGGTCGAGGGGACGCGCGCACCGTCCCCCGGCTCCTCCGCGCCGGCGAGCAGCACCTGCGACGCGGCGGCGTCGGTGGGCACGATCATCGCCTGGGCGCTGCCGAAGGCGAACGCGCTCCAGTCGGCCGCCGTGGCGCGGTGGATGCGCCTGCCCTTCAAAAAGGTGCCGTTTTTCGAGTCGAGGTCGGTGACCACCACGCCACCGTCGGGCAGCACCTCCAGCCGCGCGTGCCGGCGGGACACCCCGGGGTTGGTGAGCACCACCTCGCAGGTCGGCGCCGAGCCCACCACGTGCGTGCCGGGCTCGAGCACGAAGCGCTGCACCGAGCCGCCGTCCTCGGAGAGCACCTTGAGGTGATATGCGGGCGGTTGATCCTTGCGCATACTGGAACCCATGGGGCAGCCATAGTAGCCCGGTGGCCGGCGCGGCGCACGGCAGCCGCCTTGGCCCACGGCAGCCGCCTTGGCGCACGGCAGCTGCCTTGGTGCACGGCAGTATCGGCGTAGTACATTGCGCCCCCGAGGAGCTTTCGATGAGCGATGCCCGAGCCGCCAAGCTGGCCGAGATCCTGGTCCACTACTCGTGCGCGCTCGCCCCCGGCGACAAGCTGCTGATCGAGTCCTTCGACGCCCCGCTGGGCTTCGTCAACCTGCTCGTGCGCACCGCCGTCGCGGCCGGCGCCCAGCCGCTGGTGCAGCTCAAGAGCCAGGCGGTGCTGCGCGAGCTGCTGCTCGGGGCCGAGCCCGACCAGCTCCGCGTGATGGCCGAGGCGGAGGCCAGGGTGATGTCCCAGGTCGCGGCCTACATCGGCATCCGCGGCGGCGAGAACGTGGCCGAGCTGGCCGACGTGCCGGCCGAGAAGATGCGGCTCTACGAGTCGCTGGTGTTCCGGCCGGTGCACCTCGAGCTGCGCGTCAAGCGCACTCGCTGGGTGATCCTGCGCTGGCCGACGGCGGCCATGGCGCAGCTCGCCGGACGCCCGACGGCGGCATTCGAGGACTTTTTCTTCCGCGTCTGCACCCTCGACTACGCGCGCATGTCACGGGCGCTGCTGCCGCTCCAGGAGCTGATGCAGGCGACCGACCGCGTTCGGCTCCTCGCCCCCGGCACCGACCTCCGCTTCAGCATCCGGGGCATCCCGGCGGTGGCCTGCGACGGCCGCAACAACCTGCCGGACGGCGAGGTGTTCACGGCGCCGGTGGCCGGCAGCGTCGAGGGCACGATCCGCTACAACGCAGCCTCGATCTACCGCGGCGTGCTGCACGAGCACGTCACCTTCCGCTTCGAGCGCGGCCGCATCGTCGAGGCCGACAGCAGCAACCCGCGGCACCTGGCCGAGATCCTCGACACCGACCCCGGGGCGCGCTCGATCGGCGAGTTCGCGATCGCCTTCAACCCGCACATCACCTCGCCGATCAAGGACATCCTGTTCGACGAGAAGATCGCCGGCAGCATCCACCTGACGCCGGGCAACTGCTACGACGAGGCCTCGAACGGCAACCAGAGCCAGGTGCACTGGGACCTGGTGCTGATGATGGCCCCCGAGCACGGCGGCGGCGAGATCTGGTTCGACGACCGCCTGGTGAGGCGGGACGGCCGCTTCGTGCTACCGGAGCTGGCGGGGCTGAACCCCGAGAACCTGGTGTAGCTACCCCTCCGGCTTCCACCTCGGCACGCGGCCCGGCGTCCACGGCGCGCCCGCCGCCTCGGCGTCGGCCTCGAGCTTGGCGAGGTCGACCTCGATCAGCCGCGTCAGGTCCGCGAGCACGCCGCTGAACTCCTGGGCGGCGAGGTCGTAGCCCTTACGGTGCGTGGAGGTGGCGTTGGCGGTCGACGCCCAGTGGCCGTAGACCACGCCCTGCACGCGATCCGAGATCGAAGGCGTGGTGGGCTCGTTGCGACGCGCCTTGGTACGGTCGCCGGTGAGCTTCACCTGCAGGTCGGCGAGCCGCGCGAGGAGCGCCCGCGCCTCGCCGGCGAGCCGCGGATCGGCGGCCGGGGTGTCGTCGATCGCCTTCTTCAGGTGATCGAGCCGCTCCTTGGCCTCGCCGGCGGCCGAGATGGCGCCCAACACCGCCCGCTGCAGGCGCGCCGTCTTGCGCTGGAAGGCGAGCTGGCCCTCGCGGTCGGTGGCCGGCAAGGTGGCGATGCCGAGCGGCACGGCGTCGAAGCGCTGCGGTTCGCCCAGCGGCTCGACCTTGCCCTCCACGCGACGGGCGAGCGACACCACGTAGGTGCCCGGCGCCACCATCGGGCCCAGGGGCGAGCTGGCGAACGGGTTGTCGCCGGAGGGCGGGGTCAGGTTGGTGGGGTCGGCGGCCGGGAACCGGAAGTCCCAGCTCACGCGGTGCATGCCCGCCGAGACCGGGCCGGTCAGCCGGCGGATCACCTGGCCGTCCTCGGAGGCGACCGTGAGCACGATGGTGGGCTCCTCCTCGCGCTCCTCGGCGCGCAGCTCCTCCCAGCTCGGGTAGGAGAGCGTGCCGCCCTCCTCCACCGTCTTCTTCTCCGCTTCCTGGCGCCGGGCCTTGCGGGTCTTGATCTCGTCCTTCAAGTAGTAGGTGAAGACCGCGCCCACCGGCGGGTTGGGGGCCAGGTAGGTGCTGTGCCCCTGGAAGCCCTGCTTCGGCAGGCCGAGGCGGGCGCTCTCGATGAACATCCATGCCGGTTTCACCGGGAACAGCACCACGTCCTTGGCCAGGGTCTCAGGCGTAACCTGGCGCAGCGGCGTGTAGTCGTCGAGGACGTAGAAGCCGCGGCCGAAGGACGCCACCACCAGGTCGTTCTCGCGGCGCTGGATGTCGAGATCGCGCACCGTGATCGGCGGCATGCCGCCCTTGAGCTGCACCCACTTCTTGCCGCCGTCGCGGGTGAAGAAGACCCCGAACTCGGTGCCGGCGAAGAGCAGGTCCGGCTGCACGTGGTCCTCGACCAAGGCGTAGACCGTGCCCCGCTCCGGCAGGTCGCCGACGATCGAGCTCCAGGTGCGGCCGCGGTCGGTGCTCTTCAGGAGGTAAGGCTTGAAGTCCGCCATCTTGTGGTTGTCGAAGGCGGCGTAGACGGTGCCGGTGTCGTGCAGCGAGGCCTCGAGCCGCGAAACGTAGCTGCGCTCCGGCACGCCGGGGAAGGTCTCGATCTTGCGCCAGGTGGCGCCGCCGTCCTCGCTCACTTGCACCAGGCCGTCATCGGTGCCCAGGTAGAGCAGGCCCTCGACCTTCGGCGACTCGGAGAGCGCCACGCTGTTGCCGTAGAACGAGGTCGAGTTGTTCTTCGCCACTGCGTCGATCGACCACACCTTGCCCATCACCTCGAGCTGGTTGCGGTCGATCTGGCGCGTCAGATCGGGCGAGATCGCGCGCCAGGTATCGCCGCGGTCGTCGCTCCGGTAGAGGCGGTTGGCGGCGAAGTAGAGACGGGCCGGCGAGTGCGGGCTGATGATCAGCGGCGAGTCCCAGTTCCAGCGCAGGGCCTCGCCGGCCTCGGGCTGCGGCTGGATGTCGATCTGCTCGCCGTTCGCCCGATCGAAGCGCACCAGGCCGCCGTGCTGGGACTGGGCGTAGACGATGTTGGGGTTCTCGGGGTCGACCACGCTCTCGAAGCCGTCGCCGCCCTGGGTGACGAACCAGTCCGAGTTCTGGATGCCGTTGGCCGAGGTGTTGCGCGACGGGCCGCCGAGGCTGAAGTTGTCCTGGGTGCCGCCGTAGACGTTGTAGAACGGCACCGCATTGTCGGTCGACACGCGGTAGAACTGCGTCACCGGCAGGTTGGGCTTGAAGTTCCAGGTCGCGGCGCGGTCGAAGGACTCGTAGAGGCCGCCGTCGCAACCCACCAGCAGGTGGTCGTTGTCGCGGGGGTCGATCCACAGCGCGTGGTTGTCCACGTGCTTGAGCTTCTCGCCCGCTGGGCGAAAGGTCTTGCCGCCGTCCTCGGTGACCTGGAGCAGCATGTCCAGCGAGTAGACCCGATCGAGCTCTCTGGGATCGGGGACCAGCTCCTGGTAGTACTGCGGGCTGCTCGAAACGTAGCCGCTCATCTTCGACCAGGTCTCGCCGCGGTCGGCCGAACGGAAGACGCCGCCGGCGTCCTCCCGCGCCTCGACGATGGCGTAGAGCACGTCGGGGTCGACGGGCGAGACGGCGAGGCCGATCCTGCCCATCTCTTCGGAAGGCAGGCCCTTCGATAGCTTGCGCCAGGTGGCGCCGCCGTCCGTGGACTTGTGGATCGCCGACTCGGGGCCGCCGTCGATCAGCGTCCACACGTGGCGCCGGCGCTGGTAGGCCGCGGCGTAGAGCGTGTCCGGCTCACGTGGGTCCAGGTGCACCTCGGAGACGCCGGTGTTGTCGCTGATCTCGAGCACTTTCTTCCAGGTCTTGCCGCCGTCGGTCGTCTTGTAGAGGCCGCGGTCGCCGCCCGGCCCCCACAGCGGCCCCTGCGCCGCGACGTAGACCACGTTTGAGTCGCGGGGGTCGATCAGGATCTTGCCGATGTGCTCCGAGGCCTTGAGGCCGACGTTCTCCCAGTTCTTGCCGCCGTCGAGCGACTTGTAGACGCCGTCGCCGTAGCCCACGCTGCGCTGGCTGTTGTTCTCGCCGGTGCCCACCCACACCACGCTGGGGTTCTTGGGGTCGAGGACCACGGTGCCGATCGAGTAGGAGGCCTGGCCGTCGAAGAGCGGCGTGAAGGTGGTGCCGGCGTTGGTGGTCTTCCACACCCCGCCCGAGGCCACCGCCACGTAGTAGGTCTCGGGATCGGTGGGATCGACGGCGAGGTCGCCGATGCGCCCGGAGGTGACGGCCGGGCCGATCGAGCGCAGGGCCAGGCCGCTGAAGGTGCCCGAGCTCATCGGGTCCTTGGGCTCGTCCTTGGCCTTGCCGGCCTTCTCCTCTTTCTCCGGCTTTGCCTTCGCGGCCCAGGCACCGGCGGGCGCCAGCAGGGCAATGCTCAGGATGGCGACAGTCAAGCGCTTCAGCATCGGGAACCTCCGGTTCGTAGCTCGAGTCGGTGCGCAACGTCGTGGGTCGTGGGGCAGGCCGCGGCCAGCCGGTCGAGGAGCGAGGCCGCCTCTCTATCCACCTGCAGCAAAGCCCGCGTCTCCGGGCGCAGGAAGCCCTCGGCGACCATGGTGTCGAGAAAGGCGACCAGCGGGCTGAAGAAGCCCTCGGTGTCGAGCAGGCCCACCGGCTTGTCGTGCAGGCCGAGCTGCCGCCAGGTCCAGATCTCGAACAGCTCGTCGAGCGTGCCGATGCCCCCGGGCAGGGCCAGGAAGCCGTCCGCCAGGGTGGCCATCAGCGCCTTGCGCTCGTGCATCGAGGCCACCACGTGCAGCTCGGTCAACCCGGTGTGGCCTACCTCGCGCTCGGAGAGGTGGCCGGGAATGACGCCGATCGCTTCCCCGCCCGCCGCCAGCACGGCGTCCGCCAGCACACCCATCAAGCCCACCCGCCCGCCGCCGAAGACCAGCCCGATGCCGCGCTCGGCGAGCAGCGTCCCGGTATGGCGGGCCACGGCGGCAAAGACAGGCCGGGCTCCCCGATTGGAGCCGCAGAAGACGCACAGGCGTTTCATCACAGGCGATGAGCGCGGTAGGTCGGAGCCCTGGAAAGCGGCAGCGGCAAAGCTGGCGCAGGCTACTACAGGCATCGGACCTCGTCAAACCAATACTGGCCGGCGGCCGAGCGCTCCTGTCGTAATAGCAATGCGTCGATAGCTGGATTCAGCGGTCGCGAGTGTCCCGGCTGCCGAAACTTCTTGCACCTCGAGGGAAACGGGCTCATCATACCGGGTGAAATTTCCCGGCTCCCTCGCCGTGGCCGGGTTCAGGCCGTACTTGAAGCTCTGGTCGGGAGAATCGAGCCCTCTGTTGAAGCACTAGGAGGCAGAGATGAAACCTTCGCAGGTTCGTAAGCCGTTCCGTAATCTTTCTCTAGCAATACTTCTCGTCATCGGGATGCTGGCAGGGCCGGCGTCGGCCGCCTGGGGGCGGCCGATCGTAGGCGCGGAGGACCGGCCGAGCCTGGTGGCAAGCGTGGTCGACTTCCTGCTCGGGGCGTGGGCGCGGCTCAGCGGCCGGGCGGAGGACGGCGGCGGCCTGAGCGAGATTCCGCTGCCGGATGGCGGTACGCCCGCCGGCGGTGGCTCGGGCGGAGTCATCCCCCCGCCGGGCGGGGGCGGCGGTGGCGAAACCACGAACGGCGGTGACTGCTCTCCGCATCCAGACCCGGACGGTTGCCCCGGTTGAGGTAGCAACCTGACACACACTGTGCCGTAGGATGCGCCAAGGGAGGTCTGCTCGATGAGCGAGAAGCACCTGGACCAGGACACCCTGGTCGCGCTGGCCGAGCAGCACGGCAGCGACCTCCTGCTCGCCGCCGCGAGCGACCACCTGTGGAACTGTGCGGTGTGCCGCGACCGGCTGGTCCGTCTGGCGCCCGACGGTCCGGGCGCCCTCAAGCGCGTGCTCACGGGTGAAGCGAGTACCCAGAGCTCGGTCGCCTATCGACCTCTGTTCGCGCGACTGCAGGCCAACCTTCGTCGGCAGGTGAGCGAGGTCGGCGACGAGATCGAGGCTGCGAAGGGCGTGCTGGAACAGCTCCTGGCCCAGGAGCCCGGCCAGCAGATCCTCTCGATCCGCACCGATGAGGCCTACCGCTCCCGGTTCCTGGCCCAGCTCCTCCTGGACCGCTGCCGTCAGCGGTGGGTGGCTTCGCCGGCGGAGGCGGAGCTGTATGCCGATCTCGCGCTCGAGGTGATCGAACAGCTCGAAGGCGCCGGCGCTCCGCGGGCCGCGGTCAACGATCTGCGGGCCCTACGCTGGATCTACCTGGGGAACGTGCGCCGCATCCAGTCCGACTTCCGTTGCTCGGAAGACGCTTTCACCTTGGCGGAGTCGTTCCTCGAGCTGGGTTCGAGCGATCCCCTGGTGCGGGCCGAGCTCTTCGACCTCAAAGCTTCGCTGCGCCGCGACCAGGCGCGCCTCGACGAGTCGCGGGGGCTGCTGAACCGGGCGCGGGCCATCTACCATCGCCTCGGTGACGAGCACCGCGTGGGGCGCGTGATGATCAAGAAAGCGACCCTCGCCAGCGAGGCCGGCGACCCCGACCAGGCGATCGAGCTGCTGCAACGGGCCAACCTGCTGATCGACACCGATCGTGAGCCCAGGCTTCGCTACATCGTCTTCAACGAGCTGGTCCTCTACCTCCGCCAGGCCGGGCGCCCCCAGGAGGCGGTCGCGCTCCTCCCCCAGGCGCGCGACGCCGCCGAGCGCTTCGGTGCTCCTCTCGACCGCCTGCGCCTGGCGTGGGGCGAGGGGCTGCTCGCCGTCGACCTCGGGAACCTCGACGAGGCCGAGCGCACGCTCGTCGAGGTGCGGCGCGGTTTCATCGAGAGAGAGATCGGCTACGACGCCGCTCTGGTTTCGCTCGATCTCGCGCACCTCTACCTCTCCCAGGGCCGCACCGCCGAAACCTGCGCCCTGGCCGCCGAGATGCTGCCCATCTTCCAGTCGCGCGACATCGACCGCGAGGCCCTGGCGGCCCTGATGGTCTTCTACCGTGCGGCCGAGCTCGACAAGGTGACCATGACGATGGTCGACGAGGTCGCGGCCTGCGTGAAGCGGTCGCGGCCGGCGCCCTCGCTGCGGGCAGAACGGCCGTCGTAGGGGCAGGCCGCGGGCCTGCTCTCCGGAAGGGCGGCCACGAGGGCCGCCGCTAGAAGTCAATCTCGTTTCCGATACCAGGGCCGGGCCTCGGGCCAGCCCTCGGCCTCGACGGGCCTATACTTACGCCTCAATGGCGCCCCGCTTCGACTTCGATGCGCTGAGCCTCGAGCTTTCCGTCGCCGATCTCCTCGAGCAGCGGCTGCTCGCCAGCCTGGGCTTCGCCAACCGCGGCGGCTACGAGCGGATGTGGCTGGGGCAGGCGATCCACAGCCGCTACCAGGAGCAGGCGCTGGCGGAGGACCCCACCTACCGCCGCGAGGTGTGCATCGAGCACGCCTTCCAGCACCGCGGCTGGGAGGTGCGGGTGCGCGGCCGCATCGACGGCCTGCGCCGCGACCCCGACGGCACCACGGTGGTCGAGGAGATCAAGTCGGTGCGCCGCGAGGGCGCGCTCTCGCCCGCGGTGCTCGAGATCTACCAGCAGCAGGCCGCGATCTACGCCTGGATGCTGGCCAAGAACGAAGGCCTGGCGGTGCGGCCCGAGCTGGTGCTGATCTCGATCGGCGGCTTCGAGGTCGAGCGCGTCGAGCTGCCGTTCGACCCAGAGGCCTTCGAGGCGGCGATCGCCAGGCGCCTCAACGCGCTGATCCGCGTCGCCGAGGCCGAGCGCATCGCGGTGCTGGCGCGGCGCGAGGCGGCGGAGACCCTGGCCTTCCCCTTCGCCGAGGTGCGCCCCGGACAGAGCGAGATCATGGGAGCGGTCGAGACCGCGCTCGCGCAACGCGACCACCTGCTGATCGAGGCCACCACCGGCATCGGCAAGACGGTCGCCGCCCTGCTGCCGGCGCTGCGCTACTGCCTGGCCCACGACAAGCGCCTCTTCGTGCTCACCGCCAAGACCCTGCAGCAGGAGATGGCGGTGCAGGTGCTCTCGCTGCTCAACTCCGGCGGCGCCTTCCACTCCCTGCGCCTCAAGGCCAAGGCCAAGATGTGCGCCAACGGCGAGGTGCTGTGCCACGAGGAGTACTGCCCCTACGCCCGCGACTACTACGCCAAGCTGGTGACTTCGGGGGTCGTTCGCCGGCTGCTCGACGAGCACCCGACGCTCGAGCCCGACGCCGTGTTTGCCGCCGCGAAGCAGGCGGAGGTGTGCCCGTTCGAGGTCAGCCTCGAGCTCTCGGGCCGCGTGCAGGTGACGGTCTGCGACTACAACTACGTCTTCGATCCCTACGTGGCGCTGACCGACTTCGGTTCCGACGCCGACCTCTCGGACGTGGTGCTGGTGATCGACGAGATTCACAACCTGGTGGACCGCGGGCGAGGCTACTGGAGCCCGGTGCTGTCGAGCCGCGTCGCGCGCCGCGCCGCCGAGGCGTTCGCCACCGGCACGCATCCGATGGAGCTGCGCATCGCGGCGCTCTGCGGCCAGCTCGCCGGGATCGTGGAGCGCGCCACCGACGAGGCGCTGGCCGAGCTCGGCGAGCTCGAGGACGCCGGCGCCCGGCCGGGCGAGGAGGCGGCGGTGGCGCCGCTGCCGGAGGAGGAGCTGTGGGCCCTGCGCCCGGGCTTCGACGCGGCGTTCGTCGACTACCTCGAGCACCGCCGCGAGACGCGGGGCTTCCGCGCCCAGGACCCTTTCGTCGACCTCTACTTCGAGCTGCTGCGGTTCCTGAACGGGCTGGTGGTCTCCGATCCCTCGTTCAGCCACGCGGTGGAGCGGGCCGCCGGCGACCGCCGGCTCAAGATCCTGTGCCGCGACCCCAGCCGCTTCCTGGGCGCGGTGCTGGCCCGCACCCACTCGACGATCGGCCTCTCGGCGACGCTGTCGCCGCCCGAGTTCTACCGCGACCTCTTGGGCTTCGAGCCGGCGCGCACCAGCGCGGTGTCGATCCCCAGCCCGTTCCCGGCCGCCAACCGCCGCATCGTCATCGACCCTTCGGTCGCCACCACCTTCCAAGAACGGCCGGCCTACTACGGCATCCTCGCCGAGCGGCTGGCCGAGTTCGCCGACTCGGTGCCGGGCAACTGCCTGGCGCTGTTCCCGAGCTACGGCTTCCTGGCCGAGGTGGCGGCGCGCATGCCGCTCGCCACCAAGCGCCTGCTCATCCAGCAGCGGGCCGACGGCGACCGCGAGCGCGAGGAGATCCTGGCCCATCTGCGCCAGGGCCTGGCGGGAGACCTGTTGCTGCTGGCGGTGGCGGGCGGGGTGTTCGCCGAGGGCGTCGACTACCCCGGCGACATGCTGCGCGCCGTGGCGGTGGTGGGCCCCTGCCTGCCGGCTCTCACCTTCGAGCAGCAACTGCTCCGCGAGTACTACGAGGAGCGCTTCGAGCGCGGCTTCGAGTACGCCTACGTGGTGCCCGGCATGACGCGCGTGGTGCAGGCCGCCGGCCGGCTCATCCGCTCGGCCGAGGACAGCGGGGTGATCGCGCTCTTCGACCGCCGATTCCTGGTGCGGCCCTACCGCGATCACCTGCCCGCCGACTGGGTGCCGGCCGAGGGCCTGCGCACCGTGACCGGGCATCCGGCGCGGGCGGCGCAGGAGTTCTTCCGCCACCGCTGAGATCGTCGCCAGGGGGGCATCTGCGTTGCCGCGGGTCCTCCCGGGGATCCTCACCTACTGGCGTGTAGGCTCCGGTCCCCGGGTCCTCCCGCTCCTAGCAGCTGCCTCCCCTGGCGACGATCTCTCCAGCATTGCCTTCCCGTCATTCTGGCCGGCCCGTGGCACGGTCGCGGTCGAAAATGTCGCCTAAACATGTAGTGGGGAGGCTGCGTATAGAAAGTCAGGAGATGACGCGACAGTCTCCTCGCGGAACAAACCTCCTCCTCCAACCCCCGCCCGTGGCGGGGGTCTTTTTTTGTGCTGGGCTACTCACGGGTTCTGCGCTGGTCCCTGGGGTCCCTGGTAGCGGCGATTCGGCTCGAGGATCATCCGATTCCCGGGATAGTCGAAGACCACGGTGAAGTATCGCAGGAGGCCACCGCCGATCTTCATTCCGCCCGTGGACCCGCTCACCTCCGCAAAGCGAAACCGCCCCAGCTCCAGCGGGTGGTCATCGGGTTCGACGCGCATACTCGCGCCGGCCGGCGAGGGCCGTCTTGTGCCGGAGCAGCCGTTTGAGGCGAGGCTAGCGCGCTCGTGCGGCCTTGCGGTACTCGGCGGGGGTGAGGCCGGTCGAGCGCTTGAAGGTCTTGGTGAAGTGGCTCTGGTCGCAGAAGCCCGCGGCCAGAGCGATCTCCGCCAGCGAGGTGTCGGACGATGCCAGCCGACCGCTGGCGAGCTCGATGCGTAGCCGGCGCACGTAATCGCCTACGGTGCAGCCGTGCGCGCGCCGGAAGGTGCGCATCAGGTGGGTCGGATGCACGCCCGCGACCGCGGCGATCTCGTCCGCGCTGAAGGGTTCGGCGAAGCGAGCGTGGAGCAGGTCGCGCACCCGCCGCAGCCACGGCGGAGGTGCCGGCCCATCGCGCTCGATCGAGCGCCGGACGACGGCGGCGAGGATCTCCAGCACGAGGCCCTCGACGGCGAGCGCCGAGGCGTCGTCCCAGGCGGCGAGCTCCCGGCGCAGCCTGAGCATCAGCCAGCAAGGCTCGCCGCCCCGGAGCTCCGCCGGCTCCTCGAGCGCGGGCGCATGGGCCTGATCCAGCCAGCGCGGGGAAAGCTCGACGCTGACCACACGCCCCCGGGCCGTCTCGAACTGGTCCGTGTGAGTCTCGCCCTCGGGATGGAAGACCACGATGGGAGCGACGCAGTGGCGAGTCCTGCTGCCATAGGTCTCCCAGTAGGAGCCCTGCACGGCGAAGCTCAGGAAGGCCTGCGCGTGGGCGTGACGCGGCAGCACCGCGTGCGGGACATAGACCGACTCGGTGACCGCGAAGCCGCCGAGCTGCCGGACGCTCTGCCTCTCGCCGAAGAAGTGCCCGGGAGCGAGCCGCCACTCCGGCTGCACGGCACCCGCCCTCACTCTTGGGACGGGATCACCGTCACCGACCCTGGGCGGCCGGCGGCGGGGGCGCGGCCTTCGAGGCGTTCGAGGGCGTTGACGCCGAGGACCCGCGCCGCCGCCGGCCGCCCGGCCGGGTCGCCCACGTCGAGGGTGACGATCACGTGGTACCGGCCCGAGCGCACGTGGAGCTGGCTGAGCCGGCCCCCGGACCACAGGGCCTCCTCTCCGGCGTCGGCCAGAGGCAACGGCTCGACGCCGGAGAGCCGGCGCAGCGCCTTGGTGGCGTGGCCATAAGCCTCGCGAGCCTCGGTCGGCGAGGGGTGGCGCCGGACCTCGAGGCTCACCAGCTTGTAGACGCCGTCGATCGCCGCACCGAAGCTGCACTTGGCGGCGAAGTCGCCCACCGAGCGGTCGAGCGGAGCGGCGACCGTGTCGAGCGGCATGCCGGCCGCGGTCTCGGCCTCGCGCTGCAGGATCAGATTGCAGGCCTCGATCGGCGGCCCCGCCGGCACGCGCTCGGGGGCCTCGCCTCCGCCACAGGCGGCGAGCGCCGCCAGCAAGCCGAGGGTGAGTGCAGGAAGCGAGTTCCGCATGGGCTCTCCAGCCGGGCCTCTAGATCCAGCGCTTGCGCCGGAACCACAGCAGCATGCCGCCGGCGACCACCACCATGGTGCCGAGCACCGCCGGGTAGCCGCCCCGCGAGGCGAGCTCGGGCATGTGCTCGAAGTTCATGCCGTAGATGCCGGTGAGCACGGTCAGCGGCAGCAGCACGGCGGAGATCACGGTCAGGAGCTTCATGATCTCGTTGGTGCGCTGGCCAACTACCGACATGTAGGTGTCGCGGGCGCTCGACAGCAGCTCGCGCATCACGTCCACCGACTCGGTGAGGCGCACGATGTCGTCGTACACGTCGCGAAAGTACAGTGCCTCGAGGTCCGAGATTTCCTCGGCGCTGCCGGTTGCCAGATGGTTGAATACCTGGCGGTGCGGCAGCATCACCCGGCGCACCGTGGAGAGCCGCAGCTTCAGCCGCTGGATGGCCACCAGGTGCTCCTGCTTCGGCTCTCTGAAGATCTCCTCCTCGAGTACCTCGATCTCGGAGCCGACCTCGTCGACCAGCGGCTGGTAGAGGGAGATCAGCTCGTCGTAGATCAGGTACAGCAGGTGCGGCAGGCCGCCGCGCGGCGCCCTGCCCACCTCTTTGAAACGCTCGCGCACCGCGTTGATGCTGCGCATCGGCGCGCGGTGGAAGGTGACCAGCCGCTCCTTGGTCAGGAAGGCGGCGAGCTTCAGGGTGTCGAGGCGGTCGCTCTGCTTGTTGAAGTTGACGCCACGCACGATGACGAAGAGGTGGTCGTCGTACTCCTCGAAGCGCGGCTGGTGCTGCAGCGTGAAGGTGTCCTCGATGGCCAGCGGATGGAACCCCATCGCGGTGATCAGCTCTTCGTTCTCGGGGGTGTGGCCCTGGACGTCGATCCACACCTGGGCTCCCTCGGGCAGGGGGCCGTCGAGCAGCTCGCGGCCCCCGCACTGGAGCGAACTGTCGGGGAGGATGATCGTCGTCTGGATCATCGCGCGTCCGGTGACGGGCGCGAATCTATCACCGGACGCGAGGCCGGAGGCGGTTCCGAGGCCCGAGGCGGCCGGGCGCCTGCCCTTGGCCGACGAAGAAGCGCAGGCGCTCCAGGAAGCGCAGGTACTCGCGCTGCTCGCCGGGCTCGAGCATGCCGCGCACGTCGAGCACCAGGCCCGCGATGCCGCGCTCGAGCTCGGCGTAGGTCGCGGCGGCCTCGTCGATCAGGCGCTCGGTCTTGGCGCGGTCAGGCTCGGCGGCGGTGAGCTCGAGGCGCAGCTCGGTGCGCAGCCGCGCCAACCGCAGGCGCGGCTCGCGCGCCGCGTCGAGATACTGCTCGTGACGGTCGACGAAGGCGCGCCGCGTCTCGTCGTCGAGGTGGAGGCGGTCGGCGAAGCGCTCGATGCCGGTGCGGACCGCGGCGAGCCCGCCGCGCTCGGGTGCCGGCGGAGGCGGCCGCAGCCGCTGGATCACCAGCGAGGAGAAGAGGCCGAGGTTGAGGCCCGCGGAGAGCAGCAAGGCGATCCACAGCCACCAGCGCCTCATGGCTCGACCTCGACGCCCTCGGCGAGGGCCTCCCAGTAGGTCTCCGCCAGGCTGGTCTCGACGTCGAGCTGCGGCTCCTCGGCCGCGCTCTGCCACAGCCCTACGCCCACGCCTACCGCCAGGCCGGCGGCGAGCGCCAGGGCCGCCGCGGCGCGCATCCACGGCGGGGCGGCGCGCAGGTCCGCGCCCTCGGCGGCGGACGCGCGGGCGCGCGACGCGACTCGATGCGCGAAGCCCGGCGGCACGGCGGAGGCGGGCGGCAGCTCGAGGCCGAGCCAAGTGCCGCGCAGGCGTTCCCAGACCGCGGCCAGCTCGGGCTCGCGCGCCAGCCGCGCGGTGAGGCGCTCGGCCTCCCGCGGCGGCAGCTCGCCCGCCAGCAGGGCGACGAGCTTCGGCCCGTCTGCGTGAGCGCCGTGCTTGGGGGGGTGAGAGCGGTGCTTGGGCCTCATGGTTCCCCTTCCCTCGAAGAAACCCTCGGGGCGGAGGCTTCTTGCGCCGCCTCGAGGTTGCGCATCGCCCGGAAGAGACGGCTCTCGACCGCCCCCAGCGTGATGCCGAGCGCCGCGGAGATCTCACGATACGACAGGCCCTCGAAGCGGGCGAGGACGAGCACCGCCCGCTGATTGCCCGGCAGCAGGTCGATGGCACGGCGGGTCGCCCGCCAGCGGCGCCGCGCCTCGAGCGCCGCCATCGGGTCCGGCGCCCGGTCGGCGGGCTCGAAGGCGGGCGCCTCCTCCTCGCCGGGCGCCTCCAGGCGCAGGAAGCGCACCAGGCGGCGGCGGCGCAGGCGGTTCAGGCAGTAATTGACGGCGATGCGGTAGAGCCAGGTGTAGAGCTGCCCCTGGGGCTTGACCGAGGCCGCCTTGCGGTAGACCCTGAGGTAGACCTCCTGCGCGGCGTCGCGTGCCTCCTCGGCGTCACCCAGCAGGCGCTCGGCCAGCCGCAGCAAGCGCTCCTGGTAGAGCTCCACGAGCCGGGTGAAGGCGTCGGCGTCGCCCGCCGCGACGCGGGCGAGCAGCTCCCAGCCCGGATCCTCGGCCGGCTCGGCAACGGGGCTCATCACGGTCTCGGCCGCCCCCACGCAGGTTCAACCCGCGGCGGCCGGGGAACCTGCGCTCGCAACCCCTCACCCCGACCCTCTCCCCGCTCGCGCGGGGCGAGGGCGCCACCACCCAGCCGCCAGAGCCTTCTGTCCCCTCTCCCCGCTGGCGGGGAGAGGGCTAGGGTGAGGGGCTCTTACGCGCTGAGCTTGTCGAGCTCGTGCGCCAGCGCGTCCACCTTGGCGAAACGGCCCTCGGGCTTCTTGGCCAGACAGACGAGGATGATCTGCTCGAGCTCGCGCGGCATCTCGGGCCAGAAGCTGCTGGGCAGCGGCGGCTGGTCCTGGAGGTGCTGCATCACCACCTGCATGGGGTTGTCGCCGGAGAACGGCAGGCGGCCGGTGAAGATCTCGTAGAGCACCACGCCGGTCGAGTAGATGTCGGCGCGGCCGTCGACCTCACGGCCCTCGAGCTGCTCCGGGGCCATGAACTGCGGCGTGCCGACGATCCAGCCCTGCTGGGTGTGGCCGGCCGTCTGCCGCGCCACCGGCCGCGCGATGCCGAAGTCCATCAGCTTGGCGTTGCCGGCCTGGTCGAGGATCAGGTTGTCGGGCTTGATGTCGCGGTGGATCACGCTCTGGGCGTGCGCCGCGGCGAGGCCGGCGCAGAGCTGCTTGGCGACGCGCAAGCCGGCCGAGAAGGGCAGGCGGTCGGTCTGGTCGAGCATGTAGCGCAGGGTGACGCCCCGCACGTACTCCATGGAGATGAAGTGCACGCCGTCGAGCTCGCCGAAATCGAAGGTGCGCAGCACGTTGGGGTGGGTGATCTTGCGCGCCAGGCGCAGCTCGTCCTTCAGGCGATCGAGCTGCACCGGGTCCTCCCACGCCTGGCGGCGCAGGACCTTGAGCGCCACCAGGTCGTCGAGGTCGCGGTCGCGCGCCTTGTAGACGATGCCCATGCCGCCGGAGCCGAGCTGGGCGAGGATCTCGAAGCGCGAGCCCAGGAGCTTGCCCGGGCCGAGCTCGGAGAGCGCCGCGCTCCTGGTGGTGATGCGGGTGGGGGCCGCGGCGGCCTCCGCGTCGACGCCGGTCAGCCGTGCGGCCTCCTCGCCCCGCACCACGAAGTACGGCATCGGGTTGACAACCCCGCGCTGCGAGGCGGCCTGGATGCCGGCCGAGGAGAGCAGCTCCGAGAGCTCGTCGTGGACCTCGCGGGAGAGCACCAGCTCGCCGGGGGTCGCCTCGCGCATCAGCGATTCGAGCTTCTGCACCGGCAGGCCGAGCAGGGCCGCCGTCGGCACGTCCTGATGGGCGACCGAGCCCACCGTCACGGTGCCGGCGGCGAGCGCCACCAGCGGCTCGGCCGGCTCGTCGAAAGCATCCTCGGGAGCGCCGACCGCGGCCACGATCTCCGCCGCTGCGGCCAGCGCGCGGCTCGACTTGCCGTCGCCGTCGAAGGTGGCGATCAGGCGGTGGCCGAGCGGCGCCTGCAGGCGGCCGTGGCGCGCGGAGACGGCGGCCTCGGCGCGGCGCAGGTCGCGGGTCAGGCGGCGCAGGGTCTGCTCGGGGTCGTTCGACGCCTCCTTGCGGGCGTAGCGGCGCAGCTCGGCGGCGAGCACCGTCACGTTCTTGAGCTGCGGCGCCGCGGCCGCCGCCGCCGCTTTGGCGGGCTCGGGCAGGGTGCGCGACAGGTCGCCCAGGTAGCTCTCCATGTCGCGCTTCTCGCGCAAGTCGGAGAGCAGTTGGTTGAAAGTGGAAGCGAGCTGCCCCACCTCGTCGCTGCGCTCGACCTTGACCTTCTGGTTGTAGTCGCCCTGGCGGGCGGCCTCGGCGCTCGCCGCCAGGCGCCGTACCGGCCCCAGCGTGCGCCGCGACAGGGCGAAAGAGAGCATCGAAGCGGCCACCAGGGCGAGCAGGCCGGCGGCGAGCAGCACCCACTGGATGCGGCGGAAGGGCGCGAGCTGCTGGTTGAGCGAGGCGAGGGCCACGGTGGCGCCCACTGGCTGCCGGTTGGGGTCGAGCAGCGGCGTCAGCCGCGCCACCCACGGTTCGCCGGAGAGCTCGACCTCGAACTTGCCGCCCTCCGGGCCGGCGGCGAGCGCCGCCTGGCCGCGGCTGCTGCGCACCGCGGTCAAGAGGTCCCGGATCGCGTTGCTGCCCAGCGTGGCGGTCGCCTCCTGCGGGCCGTTGGTCATCGTCAGGTAGGCCACCTCGGCGCCGCTGGCCTTCGCCAGGTCGCGCGCCGCGTTCTCGTCGATCTCGAAGCCGACGACGTGGTAACCCTCGATGCCGGTGCCGGTCTCCATCGGCACCACGGTCACGTTGTAGAGCTTGCCCTCGTCGGCCCACAGGCCGACCTCCGGCTGCTGGCGCTGCATGGCGCGGGCGACGAGCGGCCGGCGGGCCATCTCGGTGCCGCCGGTGGCGCCGCGCGGCACGCCGGTGAACACCCGGCCGTCGCGATCGAGCACCACGGCGAAGTCGAATCCGAGGTCGTTCTGGCGCGAGCGGAGCTGGTCCTCGATCGACGCACGGTCGGCGTTGGCCAGACCCTCGGCCACGTAGGCCACCAGCAAGGGGTCGCGGAAGGCGCTGGTCAGCCGCTTGAGCTCCTGCTGGTTCTGGCGCTGCAGGTTGTCTTGCGCCACGGCGGCGCGGTCGAGCGCCTCGTCCACGGAGCGGCGCGCGATGGTGTTCGACAGCGTGACGGTCAGGATCACCGCCGCGCCGACCGCCAGCGCGACCAGCGAGGCGGTGATCAGGAAGATGCGAGTGCCGAGCGAGAGGCCGAAGCGGCGCTTATCCGTCATAGCGGTCCCGGCGCTCCTTGGCGTAGGCCTGGCCCTGCTTGTTGGTGTGCTGCGGCACTCGCGCGCGGACCACCGTCAGGCGCACCTCGGGCGGCGCCGCGCCGGCCTTGACCTCGGCGGTCCAGGGGTCGGCCTGCGGGTGCCACACGGTCAGCTTGCCGCCGCCCTCGGGCAGGCCGGCGAGGAGGAAGGCGCCCTTGCTGTCGGCCGCGTCGGAGTACGCGGTGTCGAGGACCAGCACGTAGCCCACCATGGTGTGATGGACATTGCAGAACACCCGCACCACCCCGGCGCTGTTGAAGGTCCACGACTTGCCCGGCCCCTTCGAGTACAGGCCGAGGTCGAAGCGGTTGGCGCCGGAGACCGAGAAGACGTTGTGCAGGATGGGGTCGAAGTTGGGGAACTTGACCGTCGAGCCGCGCGGCACGGCGAGCACCGTGGGCACGAACTCCTTGCCGCGGGTGCTCATCTCGGCGGTGACCGGCGCCGGTCGGGCCACGGTGGAGGCATGGGGCTGGAAGGAGGCGATCGCCTGTCGCGCATCGGCGAGCTCGGGGGCGGCCTTGCCTTCCTTGTTCAGGAACACGACGCGGCCCGACACCTGGGCGGACCAGGCGGGCGGCGCGGCCAGCCCGAAGAGACAGAGGCACGCCGGGAGCAGGCAGACTGGGAGCCGGCCTCGTAATCGCTTCCTCATCCGAGAATCCTCGCGCCTGTGAATCAATCTGCTGCGCGGACTGGGCGCTGCGTCGCGGGTCCTCCCGAGAATCCTCACCTACTTCCGTGTAGGCTCCGGTTCCCGGGTCCTCCCGCTCCTTGCGCGCAGCCCGCTCGCGACGATTGCTTCACAGGCTCTCAACGAATGCCGGGCGCTCGACCTCGCTCTGGCCGGGATGAACGGCGTCATGGTAGCACGAGGGCGGATGGCGACTACCCTGCCGGAAGTCAGGGCGAAGACCCGCATTTTCGCAGGCCCTCGCGCCCTCGGAGGACCCGGCGCCGGCGCGATTGCCAAGGCCGGATGCCTCGCATCTCCAGGCACTTGCGCTCGGCATCCGGGCGACGCGGCGGGCCAGGCCGGCTAGAATCTCCCGCCGTGCCGACCGACCCCGCCACCCTGCGCCAGCGCATCGCCCGCTTCCTCGCCGACGCCGCGGCCGACGACTTCGACCGCCTGGCGCTCGCCGCCTTCGCCTTCCAGCTCGAGCGCGTGGAGCCCTACCGCGCCTGGTGCCGGAGACGCGGGGTGACCGTCGAGGGTGTCGAGAGCTGGCGCCAGGTCCCCTGGGTGCCCACCGCCGCCTTCCGCAGCCTGGAGCTGGCCGCCGAGCCGGCGGTCGAGACCTTCCGCAGCAGCGGCACGACGGGCGGGGCCGAGTCGCGGAGCGTGCACCACCAGCCCTACCCCGAGCTCTACCGCGCGGCGATCGACGCCTCGTTCCCGCGGTTCTGCCTCCCTTTCGCCGGCCGGCCGCCGGTCCTGTCGCTGATTCCGGCGCGCGCCACGCTGCCGGACTCGAGCCTCTCGTTCATGGCCGAGCACGTGCTCGAACGGTATGGCGGGGAGGGCAGCCTCACGGCCTTCGGCGCCCGCGGGGTGGACTTCCCGTCCCTGCGCTCGTGGTGCTCGGCCCGCCAGCGCGACCGCCGGCCGGCGCTGGTGCTGTCGACGGCGCTCGCCCTGGCGCAGGCGCTCGATCGGCTGGAGCGGCTGGACCTGCGCTTCCGCCTGCCGGCCGGCACGGTGGTGTTCGAGACCGGCGGCTTCAAGGGCCGGGCGAGCGAGGTGACGCGCGCCGACCTCCTGGCCCGGCTCGGCGAGCGCCTGGGCGTACCGGCCGGGCAGGTGGTGCGCGAGTACGGGATGACGGAGCTCTCGAGCCAGTGCTACACCAGTACGCTTCTCGGGCAAGCGCTTTCGGGTCGCGACCCGGACCTGTTCGTGGCGCCGCACTGGGTGCGGGTGCGGGTGCTGGAGCCGGTGACGCTCGCCGAGGCGCCGGCCGGGGAGCCGGGGCTGATCGCGGTCCTCGACCTCGCGAACCTGGGCTCGGCGGTACACGTGCTGACCGAGGACCTGGGAGTCGCCGAGGGCGAGGGCTTCCGGCTGGTGGGGCGGGCGGAGGGGGCGCAGCTCCGGGGGTGCTCGCTGGCGGCGGAGGAGCTGGGGCACCGGCCGCGCTGAGGGGCTCCCTCCCGCGCGCTTTCGGCGGGTCCGGGGGCTCCCAGGCCGGGGACCGGCTTCGCGCCGGGCGGACTTTGAGGGTCAGGCGCTCGCCTGCGCTTCGAGCGCGCCTGATCGGCCGTTTCCTCTCGCCATTGTGCAATGCGCGCTCTCACAGCTCCCCGGCCTGGGAGCCCCCGGACCCGCCTTGCGCGCCCCCCGGGGAGGCAGACCGGAGGATTGCTCGGGTGAGCTGCGTCGGTTCGACTTTGCTCCACAAGCCGAGGAGGTTCCCCTCCGGGTCGCGGAAGCTCGCGAAGTGGCCGAAGGTGCCCACGGCGCGAGGGGCCGCCTCGATCGACCCGCCCGCGGCCTCGATCGAGGCGAGAACTTCCGTGAGCGGCGATCCGCTGATGTGGATCATCAGCAGCGGGTGAGCCGCGCCGATCGTCGCCGGGTCGCCCAGGCCGCCTTGGATGGCTCCGGGCAGGTCGCGGGGCGACGGCGAAGCTGGTGCCTCCGTCCGCAGCTTGAAATAGGTCGAGCCGGCCCAGGAGACAGCTTCGGCCTCCCAGGCGAAGACCTCGCGGTAGAAGGCCGCGAGCCGCACCGGGTCGCGGGCCGGGATCTCGAAGTGGCTCACCGTGGCGCGAAGCGCGGGCATCTGCAACACGATATCAACCAGCTCACCCGGGCTCGTGAGGCAGCCAACCAGCCTGTAGGGGCGACCCTCGGGGTCGCCCTGTCCCGGGCAGCCACGAGGGCTGCCCCTACAAGTCGCCCTGCCTTGGGCCGGCACGAGGGCTGCCCCTACAATCCGAGCATGCTTCGTGACCACGCGGGTCCACCCGCACTCCAGCCTGTGGAGTACGACGCCGAGCGTGCGGGGGTGCGCTACGTTGCCGCCCGCTGGTCGCCGACGGAGCTGGCGAGGCTCGCGGAGCACCTGTCCGGCGAAGGCGCGCGCGGGCTGGCGGAGCTGGGCCGGGAGCGGCTGATCGAGGCGTGGGGGGACACGGTCGAGACGCTGCTCGACCGTGACTCGGCGGAGCGGCGCGTGCTCGTCGAGGCGCTCGTTCCGCTCTGCCGGCTGTCACCCGCCGGGCTCGACGCCGGGCTCGATGCGGTGCTCGGTGGCGTGCGCCACGAGCATGCCGTGGCGCTCTCCCGCGAGCGGGCCCACACCGCTCCGATCGCCGCTGCTGTGAACCCGGGCCTGCCGGACGCCCGAGCGGCTTTCGGCTCGGAGGGGCCCGTCGCGCCGGCCCTCATCGTCCTCGCCTCGAACCTCCCGGCGCTCGCCGTGCAGCCGCTGCTGCCGGCGCTGGTCGTGGGCCGGCCGGTGATCCTCAAGTCGCCGAGCGCCGAGCCGCTGTTCGCGCCCTTCTTCGTGCGGGAGCTGGCGCGGCGCGAGCCGGCGCTGGCCGAGGCGATTGCCGCGCTGACCTGGCCGGGTGGCGACGACGCGCTGGAGGCGCCGTTGCTCGAGCGCGCCGGTGTGGTGCTCGCCTACGGCGAGGCCGAGAGCCTGGCGAGCCTCGAGCGCCGGGCGCGCGGCCGCTTCGTGGGCTTCGGGCCGATGACTAGCCTGGCGGTGATCGGCGCCGAGGTGGACTCGGCCCGGGTCGCCGGCGGGCTGGCGCGCGATATCGCGCTCTTCGACCAGCGCGGCTGCCTGTCGGTGGCCGCGGTCTACACGGCGGGCGACGCGCAGGCGCTGTCCAGCGAGCTGGCGGCGGCGCTGGCCAGGGCCGCGGAGGAGCTGCCTTCCGGCCCCACCGACCTCGCGACGCTCGCCGCCGTGCGCCAGGCGCGGGCCGAGGCAGAGATGCGCGGCCTCTGGGTGTCGGACCTGCGCTTGGAAGTAGGCACCGTGATCCTGGAGACGGAGCCCAGCTTCCGCCCCACCCCGGGCCTGCGAACGGTGCGGGTGCGCCGGCTCGCGAGCCTCGACGAGCTTCCCGCCCTTCTCGCACCGTGGGCCGGCCGTCTTCAGGGCGCGGCGCTCGCGGGAGAGGACGCCTGGGGCCTCAGGCCGAAGCTCGGTCAGCTCGGCATCTCTCGCTTCGCGTCGCCGGGCACACTGCAGTCGCCCGACGCCCGCTGGCACAACGGGGGCGTCGACCCGCTCGCCGTGCTGGCGCCAACCCCTACTTCTTGAAGCGCAGCGTGACCAGGAGCTCGTCGTTGTCGCGCTCGGCACCCGAGAGCAGCGTGAAGTTGTTGTCCGAGTACTCGAGCGTCAGGTCGACGCCGGGCACGATGCCGACCCGCAGGCCGTAGTCGAGCTTCTCCCACTCCCAAGTGACGCTGGGGGCCGGAAAGAAGGTGGACGGCCGGAAGTCCGGGTCGAGCTTGGAGTAGCGGACCGCCGGCTGGATCGATGGGAAGAGCTGCTGGCCGGCGAGCCCCCAGACCACCGGCAGGTCGAAGCGCCAGGCGAGCTCGCCTTCGAAGCCCTTGCGCTGGAGGCCGGCCACCTCCTGGTCCACGTACTGGCCGAAGAACGAGAGGCCGTCGAGGTAGAGCCACAGGTTGCCGCCGACCTCTTTCTTCTCGCGGCCGTCCAGCCCCTGCAGCGGGTGGATGTCGAGCGGGCCGTTCAGCAGGTCGAGGTCGCCGCCGTAGAGAGTCCCGTTCAAGGCCACGGTGTCGGCCAGGTCGCGCTGGTAGCCGAAGGCGAGGAAGTCCACTCCGCGGCTCCCGTCCGCGTTCGAGAAGCGCAGCCCCAGGCCGGCCCCGACCTCGGTTTCGCCCGAGGTGTCGAAGTCCTCGATCTCGGCGTCGTAGAGGATCAGGACGCCGGACTCGAGCGGTGGCTCGCCCTGCGGCCCGGCGGTGAGAATGCGTTCGGTCCCGTTGTCGCCGGCGAGCGCGTTGGGGTCGCGGATGAAGACCGGGTTGCCGGTGGTGAGCGTGCCGCGCAGGTAGAGGTAGCGGCCGAGGTCCACGCCCAGCTCGACGCCGAAGTCCTCGAAGCGGTTGAAGGCCGTGGAGGCGAGGCCGTAGCTCTCCAGATGGCGGTCGTTCTGGCGCTCGAACTTCGGCATCTTGCCGACCTCGAGGTACACCCCCGCCCGCTCCGGCACCACCGCCGGCTCGGAGGCCCGGCCGAAGCGGATCCAGGCCTCGTCGACGTCGATGCGATGGTCCTCGGAGGTGGGGTTGCGGTCGTAGAGGTCGATCGTGTCGATCTTGAAGTGGGCGGCGAGCGACTCCCCCCACTCGACGTCGGCGAACAGAGTGACGGTCGAGAGCTCGAGGTGGCTGCCCTCGTCCACGGTCTCGAGGAAGATGAAGCTCCCGGGCGGAAAGCCGATCTCCGGCGCCGGGCGGACCTGGAAGCGGTTCTCGTCGCTCTGCCGGAAGTTGGCCTTGGCCTCGACGTGGAAGCTGAGCACCGGCCCTCGCGGCTCCTCGGCCACGACGGGCGCGGTCTCCTCCTCTTGCGCGGCCACGTGTGGCGTGGGCGCAGTGAGCGACAACGCGAGCGAAGCGACCGCGAGCGCGCGGCCGGCGGCCGTCGAAAGTGGAATCATGGTTTCCTCCGCAGGGACGAGCCGCGGCCACTCTCGGCGGCCGGGCCTCCTCGAATCAAGTCCACCAGAGCTTCTACGATCTCGATTGTACGCTGGATGGCGGCGGCCCCGGGCCGCCGCCCGGGACTACTTCGACTTCTCGAGCACCGACGACAGGCTCTGCTCCACCTTGACGAAGTCGTTGCTCGACAGGCGCCCGGCTTCCCTGCCGGCCACGTAGACGATGGCCGTGGGCACGCCCTTGACGCCCAGGCGCACCACCTCGGCGTCCTGCCAGGCGGCCGGCGGGCGCGGCAGGCCGTAGTACTGGAAGGACACCTTGGAGCCTGCCAGCCCTTCGTCGAGCTTCAGCGCGCGGGGCAGCATCTGCCGGCAGTGCGGGCACCAGGAGCCGAAGAACACGCGGATCTTGACCTCGCGGAGCTGGCCGCGCAGGCGGTTGACCAGCAGCGGGTCGGGCTTGTAGGCGGCGGCGTCACGCGCGTACTCGGGACTGTGGGAGAGCAGGTCGGCACGCGCGTGGTTGCCGAGCAGCGGCGGCGCGGCCTTGAGGCTCGCCGGCTTGCCGGCCACGGCGAAGGAGATCTCGGTGTAGTCGCTGCTCACTCGCGCCGTGCCCAGCGGATCGAGGGTGGCGTCGGCCAGCAGATCCACCGAGCCGTCGCCCTGCTTGGCGACCTTCATCAGGTCCACGGTCTCGACCGCGAGCGAGCGCTTGCCGAGCAGCACGGGCGAGGCGAAGGCCGAGCTGAGGATGAGGTAGGCGCCCGCCACCTGCGACTCGTAGACCTCGGCCTTGGGTACCTCCTTGCCGGCCACCCACAGGCGGTACTCGCTGGTGGGCTCGAAGTCGCGCAGCACGGCGTCCGGCTGGGCGAAGGCGGCGATGGCGCCACCCAGGCCGAGCAACAGGGCCGCGCCGGCGGCCAGGTAGCGACGGGCGCGCTTCGCGGCGTCGTCGCGGCGTAGGTGCATCATCATCATGAGCAACATCTCCTGAGACCACTGCAAGTCAGCCGGCAAGCTCGCTCGGGAGCGTCATACCGGGTTGGGTTCGGATCACCACGCCGTCGCGCACCACGAAGCTGCGCGGCAGGCGGCGGTACAACGGCCGGAGCAGCGCCGGCGGCGCCTCGCGGACCTCGAAGGCGGGCGCGTAGGTCCAGTCGAACTTGCGCACCTCCTCGGACTGCGAGGCGGTGAGCATCCACAGCCTGGGCCCCGCGCCGGAGCGGGCGTGCGCGTTCCACGCCTCGACCGACGGGCCGATCGACGGGTCGGCGAGGTCGGCGATCACCACCAGGTGCTCGCCCTGGGCCAGCTCACCGATCACCAACTGGCCGAGGCAGACCCGCTCCGCGCCGCGGCCGGTGCACAGCTCGGCCGTCCTGGCGCCGGGATGCAAGCGCGTGGCCAGGTCGTCGAGCGGCAGGCTGGGGGCGCGCACCGCGAAGATCACGCTCGCCACGGCCGCCAGGGCGGCCGCGGCGAGCTTCAGGCCGGTGGCCCGCGGCCCCGCGCGGGGACGGGCGAGGAAGGCGAGCAGGAGCGGCGGCATTAGCAGCGCGAGGTCCTGCCAGAAAGCCTCCGCCGGGGTGCGCTCGACGAGGTTCCCGAAGCAGCCGCAGGAGGCCGCTTCCTGGCGCAGGCCGTGGGCTTCGAGGTACCAGGTGCGGCCGTTCAGGGCCAGGAACGCGGCCACCAGCACCGCCGCCGGCACCAGCACCCACCACCGCCGCAGGCCCAGCACCAGCGCCAGCCCGAGGCCCACCTCGAGGCCCAGGACGAGGAATGCCAGGGCCTTGGCGGAGAGCAGGAAGTCCAAGCGCTCGGCCCGGATCAGCTCGATGAAGGCTTCGGGGTCGGTCGCCTTGGCCCAGGCCGCCAGCAGCAGCACGGCGCCCAGCACGGCGCCCCCGGCGTAGCCCAGGGCGCGGCGCCACAGCGGCGATGCGCCTCGAGGGAGCGGCAGGCTTACGCTGTGGTCGGCGCTGCGGTCGGCGGCCACCATGGGCGGCCATCCTAGCAGGGAGATTGCGGGTGGCGGGACCTAGGGGCGGCCCTCGTGGCCGCCCTCGGCGAGGGCAGGCACAAGGCCTGCCCTACCGTCGCCGCGCCACGTAGCTCCCCGCCATCAAATCGTGGAGCGCGCGCCTCTGCGGTACGAAGAGCGCCATCAGGTAGCCGGCGCCGAGCGGGATGGCGCTCACCAGGTAGCCCAGCCAGCGCACGACGGCGCGGCCCAGGGGCAAGCCCACGGCTCCCGACAGGTCGCAGACCACGAGGCCCAGGAGCTTCTTGCCCGGAGTGGCCCCGAACCTCGACCAGCCGAGGACGAACAGCAACGCCGCGGCGGCGAAGCCCACCAAACCGGCCACCAGCGAGGCGGTGGCGTTCCCCGGCCCGCCGAGCGCGAAGAGGACGACGGTCTGCAGCACGGCGAGCAGCAGGCCGTCGATCAGCAGCGCGAAGAAGCGCCGGAAAAAACCGGCCGGGGGGAGGCGGGCGGCGCCCGGCCGCGGAGCGACGCCCACCGGCAGCTCGGCAGCCTCCTGCGCCGCGAGCTGGCGCTCGATCTCGTCGATCGAGGGCAGCAGCTCGCCGGTCTCTTGCCGCTCACCGGGAGCCACTGCCGGGGCTGCGGTGGGAGGCGGGGGCGCGTAGGCGGGCGGCGGCACCGCCACGGGCCGGGATGCCGGTGCCGGCACTGCGACCGGCCCCTCCGCCGGTGGCGACGCGGGCGGCAGAGGTGGCACCGGCACCGGCCGCGGCTGCGCCGCGGGGCCGTGGTTGGTCTTCTCCCAGGCCGCGGGCTGCTGGGCGAGCACCTCCCCCACCGGCATCACGTCGCCGACCGCGATCGCCTCCGAGGAGGTGGGCCGCGGCAGGTAGCGCGTCGAGAGGTCCGGCGCGGCGTTGGCCACCACGGCGCCCGCCTTCACCGGCACCCGGCGGAACACCAGCTCGGTCTCGCCGATCGCCACCACGTCGCCGTCCTCCAGCTCGACCTCGGTGCCCAGCCGCGCGCCGTTCAGGAAAGTGCCGTTGCTCGACTCCAGGTCCTTGACCGTGACCTGGTCGCCGTCGCGCGACAGCATGGCGTGGTTGCGGCTGACGGCGAGGTCGTCGAGACGCACGCCGCAGGAGCGGCTGCGGCCGATGGTGGTCGAGCCCGGTGGGATGTCCATGGGCTGGCCGTTGACCTCGAGGTAGATCGTCGCGGCGCTCAAGCTTGCTCCCCTAGTCAGCGTGGGCGTTCAGCGGTGGGCTACCAGGCTTCGCGCGAGCATACCATCGGGCACCAGCACCTCCGCCGCCTCCTCCGCCCGCGCCGGCACCCACTTGAGGAAGGCGCGCAGCTCGTCGGCGGTGGGGCTCTCCGCCTGGTCGAGGAACGAGCCCAGCGAGCCGCAGTGCTGCAGCTGGCCACCGTGCTCGCCGCCGCCCGGGCCGAGGTCGATCACCCAGTCGGCGCGCGCGATCAGGTCCAGGCTGTGCTCCACCACCACTACCGTGTCGCCGCGCTGCACCAGCCGGCGCAGCGTGTGGTAGAGCACCTCGATGTCGGCGAGGTGCAGGCCGGTGGTGGGCTCGTCGAAGACGAAGAGGCGCGGCTTCTCCGACGCCGGCCGGTCGAGGAAGCTCGCCAGCTTCAGCCGCTGCGCCTCGCCGCCCGACAGCGTGGCCGTGGGCTGCCCGAGGCGCAGGTAGCCGAGGCCGACGTCGGAGAGCAGCTTCAGGCGCCGCTTGAGGCGCCTCTCGGAAGCGAAGAACGCGGTCGCCTCTTCCACCGTCAGGTCCAGCACCTCGGAGACGTTGCGGCCCTGGTAGCGCACCCCCAGCACCTCGGGCTTGAAGCGGTGCCCCTGGCAGGAGTCGCAGGTGACCGTCACCGGCGCCATGAACTGCATGTCCACTTCGACCACACCGGTGCCCTTGCACACCGGGCAGCGCCCGCGGTCGATGTTGAACGAGAAGTGCGCCGCGGTGATGCGCCGGGCGCGCGCCGCGGTGGTCGACGCGAAGAGCTTGCGGATTTCGTCGTAAGCCTTGACGTAGGTGATCGGGTTGGAGCGGCTCGAGCGGCCGAGCGGCCGCTGGTCGACCAGGGTGACGTCGGCCAGGCCGTCGAGCCCGGAGAGCTCCTCCACCGGGCCGGGCTCGACGTCGACCACCCCGCGGGCGCGCTGGTAGGTGCCGTAGAGCACGTTCTCGACCAGTGTCGATTTGCCCGAGCCCGAGACGCCGGTGACCGCCACCACGCTGCCGAGCGGGAAGTCGACCGTCAAATGCTTGAGGTTGTGGGCGCTGGCGCCGCGGATGGTGACCCGCCGCCGGTGCTCCAGCTCCTCCTCCAAGGTCTCCTTGCCCTGCTCGCGGCGGAAGCGCGCCACGTGCGCCCGCGCCGGGGTGGGCACGCGCTCGCGCAGGTAGCGGGCGGTCAGCGACTCCTCGCTCGCCAGCACCTCCGCGATCGTCCCTTCGACCATCACCCGGCCGCCGTGCTCGCCGGCCTGGGGCCCAAGGTCGATGATCCAGTCGGCGCCCTGGATCAGCGTGCGGTCGTGCTCCACCACCAGCACCGTGTTGCCGCGGGCCGCGAGGTCGGTGAGTAGCGCGAGGAGGCGGTTCGAGTCGCGCGGGTGGAGGCCGATGGTGGGCTCGTCGAGCACGTAGAGCGTGCTGGTGAGCCCCGAGCCCAGGGCGGCGGCGAGGTGGATGCGCTGCGCCTCGCCGCCCGAGAGGGTGCGCGCCTGGCGGTCGAGGGTCAGGTAGTCGAGGCCCACCCGGTGCAACACCTCGACGCGCTCCGCCAGCTCCTCCAGCAGGTGGCCGGAGAGCTCCCTCTGGCGGGCCGACCAGCGGCGGCTCGAGAGCCAGGCGGAGAGCTCTTCGACGTTCATCGCCGTGAGCTCGGGCAGCGTGCGGCCTTCGAGGAGCACCGCCAGCGCCTCGGGCTTCAGGCGCGTGCCGCGGCAGGAGGGGCAGACGTCGTAGGCGCGGTAGCGCGCCAGCAGCACCCGCACGTGCACCTTGTAGGTGCGGCCCTCGAGCCAGGAGAAGAACTCCTCCAGGTTGACGAACGGCCCGTCGCCGCTCCACACCCACTCGCGGGCCGCCGCGGGCAGCTCCTGCCAGGGCACGTCGAGCGGCACCTTGCGGCGCTTCGCGGCCTTGAGCAGGCCGTCGTACAGCTCCTCGTAGGCCGGTGAGTTCCAGGGTGCGATCGGCCGCTCGCGGAGCGCCTTCTTGGGATCGGGGACCACCCGCTCGCGGTCGATGCCGATCACTCTCCCGAAGCCCTGGCACTCGGGGCAGGCGCCGAGCGGCGAGTTGAACGAGAAGAGCGCCGGCACCGGCCGCCGCGCCGTGGCGCCACAGATGCCGCAGACCAGGTCGGAGGCGAAGAAGCGGGAGCCCTGCGGGCTCACGGCCTCGACCTTGCCGCCGGTCAGCCGATAGCCCTCCTCCACCGCGGAAGCGATGCGTCCCGAGCTCTCGGTGGTGGCCGTGAAGCGGCCGAGGGCGAGCGGCAGCGGGTCGAGCGCCTTGGGCCAGGCCGCGCCCGGCTCCATGCGCACCACCTCCTCGCCCGCCAGTCGCCGCGCCCAGCCCTGGCGGATGAGCTCCGCGAGCGCCTGGTCGGCGTGCCGCTTGGGGCGCGGCACCCGGGCCACCAGCGTGAAGCGTTCGCCGGCCTCGCCCGCCGCCAGCACCGCCGCCGCCTCCTCTACCGCCCAGCGCGAGAGCGTGCCGTGGCCGTTGGGGCAGTGCACTTCACCCAGGTGGGTATAGAGCAGCCGCAGCACGTCGTGGGTCTCGGTGATGGTGCCCACCGTCGAGCGCGCGTTCTTGATCGCGTTCGAGGCCGCGAGAGCCACCGCCGGCAGCACGTTGTGCACCGCCTCGACGGGCGGCCGCTCCATCTGATCCAGAAACTGCCGGGCGTAGGTCGACATCGACTCGACGAAGCGCCGCTGCCCCTCGGCGAAGATGGTGTCGAAGGCGAGCGAGGACTTGCCGGCCCCCGACGGCCCGGTGACCACCGTCACCCGGCCGTGCGGCACCCGGCAGTCGACGCCTTTCAGGTTGTGGGTACGGGCCTTGACGACCTCGATGGCGGTAGTGCTGCGCATGCGGCGTCTCGCCCGAAGGCGAGCCGCCTATTCTAGAGGACGAGCCCCGGATCCGCCCGGATCGCTGCCCCGGCAGCCCCTGTCCGTGGCGGGCAACTGCCGGATGCACTGCTGGGTGCCCCGGCTCAGGATGTCTTCGCTCATCCGCCAGGGGTCCTGGAAGAAGGCGTCGCCGGCCTCGGCATCGAGGAGCACGATCCCCAGCAGGTCGAGCGCGTCCTCGTCCTTGCCCAGAGACTCGCCGTACACCACCTTCATGCTCTCGCCCGGGTAGGACCACTCTGCCCCGGGCTCGCCGAGCAGCCACCCGAAGTACTGGGTGGCGGCGCTGCGGTACCGGGACTGGTGCCGGCCGCGGTTGACCACGCGGAGCGCTCCCCACTCGGCGCACGACATCGCCTGCTTCCAGGCCATGACCTGGCGGTGAGTGCCCGCCACCTGGGCGCAGGCAGCCTCGTCGGCGTTGGCGAGCATCAGCGGCCCCATGCGGTGCGTGAACCCCCCGAGCTCGGCGGCGCTGATGCGCTGGTGGCGGAGCGCCTCTCCTATCAGCTCGTCGCAGGCATCGAAGATCTCCGCCTGGCGGTAGACCTGTTGCGGTGAAAGTCCGAGGCTGCCGACGGCCGTCCTGGCGGCCGCGATCCGGGGCTGGATTTCGCCCAGCCATTGCAAGGTGGCCGGCGGCAGCTCGCCGGGACGGTCCGCGAAGGGCTGGAGCCTCAGGTACAGAGTGAAGGGCAGGTGGGCCACTGCCTTGAGGTCGTGAAAGATCTCCGGGATCACCCGCACGGTTTCTGTCGCCCCGCCGCGGTGCAGGACGAGGTCGTTCCCCGAAGCCACGATCACGGGAGACGCCATCTCCTCGATCTGCACCCGCCGCTCCCGGTAGGCCTCGCGGAAGAGGAGGTTGAGCTCCGCCAGCGGGCCTGCGGGCGGCGGCGGGCCAGGCACGGACAGAGGCGCCTGAACCGCCGGGGCACTACACCCGATCGCCAGCAGGGCGCAGAGGAACTCGATCCTCATTCACCCACCAGCATTGCGCTCACGGCGCGCACCGGAGATCTCGTTCATTCCTGAGAGGATCGTGATCGCCTTTCCGTCAAAGACTACGCCTATCTCGAGTTCGCACTCCAAGCTGGGTATGCGACGAGGATTCTAGATGCGCGCTCGCGGCGCAATCTTAGAGGTAGGCAAACCATATTGCCCATAAGCCAGAGTATGGTCCTCCCATGAAGACAACCGTCGAGATCGCGGACGAACTGTTCGCAGACGCGCGGGAGGCCGCACGCCAGGGAGGAACCACACTGCGTGAGCTGGTGGAAGAGGGATTGCGGCTGTCCCTCGCGAGGCGTCGCCATCCGGCAAGCTACCGCTGGCCCGACCTGAGCTTCGGTGGAGAAGGCCTGCAGCCGGGGATCGCGGAGGGGCGGTGGGAGACCCTTCGCGACCTGATCTACGAAGGCCACGGCGCGTGATCGCCGTCGACACGAATCTCCTGATCTACGCGCGCCGACGCGGGCCGCGGCGCTCTCTAAGTAGGCTCTTGTCCTGACCAGCGGGTGATGAAGTCCCGAGGCGAGAGGATCTCGAGATCGGGTCGGCGCACAGGCCGGAAGTGCTTGAGGTTTCCCGTCACCAGGAGAGTGGCTTGCGCCGCGACCGCGACTTCGACGAAGACCTCGTCATCCGGATCATCGAGCCCCAGATCCAGAGGCCGGGCTGCCGCGGCGAAGCCGCGGGCTCGGATCTGGTCCATCACCGCCTCGACTCGGTGAGACTCTAGTCGGAACTTGGGCCGCTTCAAGACCTCTTCGTACTCGGTCAGGATGCGGGCGTCAAAAGCTAGAGCCAGATCGCCGAGCGCCACCCTTCGAACGATCTCCCCGGAAGGACCGTGGGCTTGGAGCATTCCGGACACGAGCACGTTCGTGTCCAGGACGATCATCATCGGCTGCGGGCTCGACGCTGCCGGCGCACGGCGGCGATCTCGCGGTTGATCTCGGAGAGCGTCAGCTTGTCCGTCCCGAGCCTGGCTGCGCGGTGCTGCGACTCGCTGACCGCGGCGACCGCTCGGGCGCGCCGAATGGCGGCGAGGGTTTCTTCGAGGGAGTCCTCGTTCACCGCCGAGAGGATGGCGATCGGCTTCCCGTTGGAGGTCACCACCACCTCGCGCTCGCGCTCGAGGCTGCGCCAGGCCTCGCCGGGCTTGCCACGGAGGTCACGGACGGAGAGGAACTTCATGGCGCCCTGGAGGGTACCATAACGTAGCGCGTATCGTCACCCAATCCGGCTGCTAGGCAGCCGCTGCGCGGGCTCCGCGAGTTGGTGCGCACGAGGCTTGACGTCACCAGCTTCGTGCGGCACTATGTCCTACAGCTCTAGCTACGGTTCGTAGCACAGCCTGGGGAACCCCAACCATGACGACTCTGAGCATCCGAATTCCTACCACCCTAGACGAAAGGCTCAGCCGCGAGGCCCGCGCCGCGAGAGTGCCTCGCTCCACTGTGGTGAGAGAAGCCCTGACGGACTTCGTGGCCCGCAAGGAGCGCGAGAGGTTCATGACGGAGTTCGTAGCGGCGGCACGGGCACTGGCTCGCAGCTCGGGAGATTCCCTTTCCGTCGCCGAGGAACTCCTGCCGCTCGAGAACGAAGCGCTGGATCTCTCGGAGCGGAGCGCTCGAGGGACGGGTGCAAAGGCAGCCCCTCGCCGTCGAGAAAGGCGATGAACCGCGGGGAGGTGTGGGTCGCCAACCTGAACCCGAACCGCGGCGCCGAGATCGGCAAGATCCGGCCGGTCATCGTGGTGCAGGCCGACGAGCTGACCACGGCGGGCGTGCCCACGGTGCTCGTCGTGCCGCTCACCACCCAGCTCCGCCCGGAGCTCGAGCCGCTTCGCGTGGCGATCCCGGCCCGCGGGCGTCTCACCCAGGACTGCCACGCGATGGTCGAGCAGGTGCGGGTCGTCGATCGCCGCCGGCTCGGCGAGGGTCCCCTCACCGCGCTGACCGCCGACGAGCTGGCGAACCTCGAACGCAGCCTCAAGGCGGCACTGGGCCTGCTGTAGCGCCCAGGTGACGCAGACCGCGCGGACACCACATTGGTGTCGAGGAGGTACTTCACAGGGCCTTCGGCGGCTTCGACCGGCGCCCACTGAGAATCGCGGTCAGCATCTCGCCCGCCGCCTGATCGACGCCCGCCTCGCGGGCACGCAGCCGCTCGAAGAAGCCGGAAGACCAGCCCGTGCCCGCACCGAGCTCTTTTTCGAGCGCCCGGACGATGAGCCGGTTACGGCTCACTCCCAGCTTGCGGGCTCGGCGATCGGCCGCATCGAGCAAGAGCTTGGGGATGTGGACGGTGGTCGGCACCTGGCGAAAATACCCGCGAATATAAGCCTCCGGCAAACCGGTGGAGTGGAGCCTACGGCACCGTCTGGCTCCAGGCGCTGGTGTCGCCGCTCTCGAAGCCGTCGGCGAAGAGGATGGGGATGGGGTTGTCCTCGGGCGTGCCGTCGAGGGCGCGCAGGTAGGCGAGGAGGTTGGCGCGGTCACCCGCCGGCAGGGCGAGCGCGCGCCGGTGCGGAAAGGCGCGCGCGAGGTGCCCGGAGGTTGACACCACGATCTCGTCGAGGCTGATGTCGGGGAAGGGGTCGGCGGTCGAGATCTCGACGGTGTTGCTCGGCCCCGCGTTCCAGGCCACGTTCTCGAGCCGCGCCGCCAGCCAGTTGGTGTGCCGCCAGGTGGGGTCGTTGACGGCGTTTGGGAGCGGCACGTTGGTCGTCAGGCCGTTGACGGTCACCGTGAGCACGATCGCCCGCGCATCGCTGAAGCGGATCTCGAGCGCCCCCGTGCCGCCGGCGCCGCCGTCCACCGCGGAGAAGGTGAGACGGGCGCTCGGGTTGCGGAGCGAGACGTAGGCGCGGCCCCGCACCGTGTCGTCGTTGTTGAGCTCCACATACTGATCGACGATCTGCGCCCCGTTCGACACTGCCCCGTCCTCGGCCGCGAGCGCCTCGCCGCCGGCCACCGTGAACACTGCTTCGAGCGACGCCGCCGAGCCGTCGTGGAAGTAGGGCGCCGTGTCCCAGGCGCCGAGCAGCGTCGGCGTGTCGATGCCGATGAGCGGCCCTCCCAGCCTGCCGCCGGACGTGGTGCGCAGGGTGCCCACGTCGCGCAGCAAGGCGTTGGCGCCCAGCCGGCTGTCGGTGAACATAGGTCCGGAGTGGCAGCCATTGCAGCCCTGGTTGCGGAACACGGTGCGGCCGGCGACGGCCGCGGCGGGCAGCGAGCCGTCGGCGGTACGCCTCGGGCTTCGCGGCAGGTGTGCCGTGTCCAGCGAGGTCACGTACGCCGAGAGCGCATCGAGGTCGGCGGAGCGACCGGCCTTGGGCGGCCCCAGGGGCGCCTCGGTCGCCTCGAAGTCCGCGTCGCTCATCAGGCCGCTGCCGCCGAAGGCGCCGCGGATGTCGCCTTCGAAGTCCTGGATCTCGTCGAAGTTCGCCGTCCAGTGGACGTTGCCCTGCCCCGTGCCGGCGCGTCCGCGCAGCTCGGTGGTGTTGCGCAGGCCCTCGCCACGGCCGTTGAAGTCCCACACTCGGCCGTCGTGGCCGCCGTCCACGTGGCAGGTGCCGCAGGAGAGGTAGCCTTCGGCGCTGATCCTCGTGTCGGCGGCGTGGTAGAAGAGCCGCTTGCCGTGTGCCACCTGGAGCGGCAGTGGCTCGACCGCGACGGTGGCGACGGTCGTGCCGGGCACCGTCTTGTCGCCGGCCAGGAACAGCGCCTCGGTGTCGAGCGCGGTCAGGCTCCTGCCCATGAAGTCGTGCACGAAGGTGCGGGAAGTCTGCGGGTCGACCGCCACTCCCCGCGGCGCGGCACCGGCCGGCAGCCGGGTGACGAAGCTGCCCATGCCGGCCGCGGTGTCGAAGAGCAGCGTGTCGAGCACCGTCACCTGATCGGCTCCCTGCAGCGTGACGAAGAGATAGTCGCCCAGCGGCGAGAGCGCGAGGGCGGTGGGCGAGTCGCTGTTGTCGAGGTCGATCGCCCGGCGGAAACGGTTCATCCCGAGGTCGAGCTCGGCGATCATCGACCGCACCGTGTTGTCGCTGTCCAAGTCCGGGCCGATCAGTGGCCCGCGCTCGGTGTTGGGCTTGCTGCCCGCGACCCAGGCCGCGCCGCCGTCGAGCGACAGCGCGATGCCGGCCAGCTGATTGAGCGTGCCGCGGCCCGAGGCGGTGCCGTCGCGGTTGTCGTCGCCGCCGAGCTTGGGGATGCGGAGGGTGCGGGTGAGCGTCAGGGCGGAGGCCGCCACCTCCCACACTTCGGCGTGGTCTCTGGGCGACAGGAAGCGGGTCACGAACACCCGCGCCCCGTCGGCCGAGACCGCCACCGCCCGCGGCCCAGGGCCGAGCGTGAGCTCGCCGGTCGACTGGTGGGTGGCGGCGTCGAAGCGGGAGAGGCGGCCGGGCCCGGAGAGCGCCACGAAGGCGGTGGTGCCCGCGGGGTTGAACGCGATGCCTTCCGGGGCGCTGCCGTAGGGGAGCGGGATCTCGGTGACCAGCGCGCCGCTTCCGGCGTCGATCACCCGCAGCCGGTCGCCACGGGCGCAGGAGATCCACAGCTCGCCCAGGGCGGAGAGCGCCAGGCTGCGCGGCTCGTCGCAGGCCGGAAGCTCGAGCTCCAGGCCGGTGGTCGCCGCGTCGACGGCGGCCACCGAGTCGGCGTCCGGGTTCACGGTCCAGACTCGTCCGGTGTCGGGGTCGAGGGCCAGGGCCGAGCTGGCGGTGGGGCGCGGGCCGGCCGGCGCCTCGAGCACCGTGACGGTCGCCGCCGAGCTGCCGAGCGCGCCCGCCGGGTCGCGCACCTGGGCGGTGGCCCGGTAGTGCCCCGGAGCGGCCCAGGAGTGGGCGGCGGAAGGCGACGCCGACCACGCGGTCTTGGGCGAGCCGTCGCCGAAGTCGAAGCGGTACTCGAGCGGGCCGCCGTTGGCGTCGGTGGCGGCCGCGGTCAAGGTCGCCGAGACGCCCGGCTCCACCGGGTAGTCGGAGCTCGCCAGCGAGGTGATCTGCGGCGCCGTGTTGCCGCCCACCGTGCCGCCGGTCGAGAAGGTGAAGGAGTAGCCCACCATGCCGTTGCCGGCCGCGTCCTTGATGCCGCCGGCGGGCAGCACCACCTCGTAGGTGGTGTTGGCGGCGAGCGGCTGGTCGGGGGTGAAGGTCAACACGTCGTCGAACGAGAAGGTCAAGCGGCCGGCGATCGCGCTGCCGGAGAGCGGCCGCACGATGAAGGTCACGCCGTTGACGATGGTCTTGGTCTCCAGCGTCTCGTGGATCAGCAGGCTGATCGGCGCGCCTACGGGAAAGTTGGTGCGGCCGGGGCGCGGCACGTGGAAGCCCACCGACGGCCCGCGGGTGTCCGGCGCGGCCTGGTGGGCCCATATCGCCATGCCCTGGAGAGGGCCGACACCGCCGGTGACCAGCAAGTTGCCGAGCGGCAGCGCGAACTGGCTGGTGTTGATCCCCACGCCGCCGTCGTTGGGCCGCACCGCGTGGGCGCCGTCGAGGTCGAGCACCGACTCGAAGGTCCGCAGGTCCACCTTGTGCGAGCCGATGAAGGCGAACTCGTCCTGGAACTGCGCGTACATCGCCTCGTCTCCGGGCAGCGGCCGGTCGGTGACGAAGGCGAGGTCCGAGGGGTCGGTGGCGTCCACCACCCGGAAGCCGTTGCCGCCGGTCTGGTACGGGAAGACGATGTAGAGCTTGCCGTCGCCGCCCCACAGCTCCGGCCAGTAGCCGCCGGGCCCGCCGGTGGTGAGCACGTCGAGCAGCACCGGGTTCTCGGGGTCGGAGACGTCGTAGGTGGCGACCCCGGTGCGGCTCTGGTCGGAAGCGAAGATCAGCAGGTCGCCGAGCAGGAACGGGTGGCCCACCACGCCGGTCAGGCCGAGGTGGTCCCAGCTCGCGAATTCGACCCAGTTGCGCGACAGGGTGGCGTTGCCTTCGATCTCGCCGTAGCTCCACCAGGTGTCGCCCACGAACCAGGGCGCGAACAGGCAGCCGCGCACCCCGGCACAGAGCAGGTCCGGGTACGAGGTGCGGGTGACACCGAAGTTGCCCGCGGCCTGGAACGACCATGGCGCCTCCGGCGGCCAGTTGGCGCCGAGCACCAGGTAGTCGCCGCTCGACAGGTAGCCGTGGGCGTTGACCGGCATGGGGGTCACGCCCCAGGTGGCGAGCTGGACCGGCGCCGCGGGGTCGGCGAGGTCCCAGGTGCGCACCTGGAAGTCCGAGCCTCCCTGGCTGGCCGGAACCTCGGGCACCGTGAACAGCACCCCGTTGTGGTAGGCGATGATCGCCGTGCGCCCCTGCTGGGGGGCGTTCAAGCCCGAAAGCACCGTGCCCGGCACCTGGGCCACGTTGGGGAAGCGTGGCACCACTGGCGGCTGCGCCGCCGTCGGCAGCGCCAGCGCGGCCAAGGCAAGGCCCACCCAGAGCACGATCCACGAGCAACGCATTCGAGTCTCCTCGCCTCAGGGTAGCCGAGGGGGCGGCCGAGGCGCTGTGGCCTCCTGCACAGGAGAACGCCAAATGCAGCCCGGACCCGACAGGTCCCCCTAATACCAGCCGCCCTGGGCACCGTCTCTAGCCGGTGGACGACATCACCGGCCGCGCCGAACCCCGCGGCCCAGACCAGGAGCTCTCCCATGCAACGCCGCCGACTCTCTTTTCTCGCCGCCGCCTCCCTCGCCGCCGCCACGCTCGCGGCGGCTGTCCCCACCAGGGCCGACAGCCCGTTCGCCGAGTGGACCCCGCTGGGCCCCGACCTGATTCACAACGGCCAGGCCACGAGCGGCTCGGTAGAGGCCACCGGCCGCCTCAGCGTGGTGGCCGTCAACCCGCTCAACCCGCTGGGCGACATCTGGATTGGCGCCGCCACCGGCGGCGTGTGGCGCGGCGCCATCTACCCCTCGCCCTCCTGGGAGCCGATGACCGACGACGCGCCCACCCTGGCGGTCGGCGCCATCGCGCTCGACGGCTGCAGCTTCGAGCGTTGCAACACCGTTTGGGTGGGCACCGGCGAGAACGCCATCCGCCGCGACACCCAGTACGGCAAGGGCGTGCTCAAGGGCAGCTACAACCCGGCGACCCACGAGTACGACTGGCTGCTCCTGGGCGAAGAGCACTTCTCCGGCGGCAACATCGCCCGCCTGCTGCTCGACCCCACGACCCCCGACGGCCCCGGCAAGGTGCTCTACGTGGCGCTGTCGAGCGGCGTCACCTCCAACGCCGCGCACTCGACGGTCACCACCACGCCGAAGTCGCCCTACGGCATCTGGAAGTCGGTCGACGGCGGCGCGACCTGGAAGCTCAAGCTCGAGGCCGCGGAGCCGGCCACCGACCTCGAGATGGACCCGCTCGACTCGCAGGTGCTCTACGCCGGCCTGCGCCACCTCGGCCTGCGTCGCTCGGCGGACGGAGGAGAGACCTGGGAGGCGATCGACGCCGAGCCCATTCCCGAGGCCACCACCGAGTCGGACTGGCCCGAGCTCGCCATCCACCACACCCCTGGCATGGAGAAGCCGCTGCTCTACACGGTGCTCGGCCCGTGCGAGCACCCACACAAGAAATACACGCCCATCTCCTGCTTCCCCCGCGTCTACCGCTCGGACGACGGCGGCGACACCTGGGAGCTTCGCTACCAAGAGCAGAACAACGTCGTCAACCTGAGCACCTACATCTCCTACACCCACGCGCTGACCATCCACCCCGAGAATCCCGACGTCGTCTGGTACGGCGGCACGCGTCTCTTCCGCTCGGAGGACGGCGGCAAGGAGTGGAAGTTCATCGCCTCGAACACCCACCCCGACCACCACCAGCTCCTGCCGGTGCCGTGCCTCATCTGCCAGGACGGGTGGTTCTTCCTCGACCTCAACGACGGCGGCCTCGCCATCGGCGACGGCGAGTGGGACTGGACCAGCGAGGCCCAGATGGGCCTGGCCGTGACCCAGTTCCAGTCGCTCGATGCCACGGTGGGGGCCGAGTTCCTGCTCGGCGGCACCCAGGACAACGGCACGCTGATCTACGAGGGCAGCGACGTCTGGGACCACATCGACGACGGCGACGCCGCCTCGACATTGATCGACCGCGACGACTTCGAGACCCTCTACGACGTCTACGTGGGCTCTCCTCCCCAGCGCTGCAACAAGGTGGGCTACTGCCCGCAGTCCTGGCCTTCGATCCCCGGCCTGGTGATCAACGGCCAGGTGTTCGGCGACCTGCTGCCCGACACCGAGGCCGACGACGACCCCAACGTCTCCTGGTACCCGCCGCTGGTGCAGTCGCCGACCGCCCCCGGCCTGGACCACCTGCTGCTCTTCGGCACCATCGACCTCTTCTGGAGCGACGACAACGGCGAGGAGTGGCACCGGGTCACGCCCGCGCCGCCGGCGGCGCCGCTCGCCGGCTCGACGCCGATCGCCGAGCTGGGCGGAGCGATCAACCCCGTCACCACCATCGCCGCGTCGCCGGCTCACACGAGCTGGATCTACGCCGGCTTCTACGACGGCCAGCTCTGGCACTTGGACGACGTGGCCCACGAGTGGACGCTGGTCGACAGCGGCCTGCCGGACCGGCCCGTCACCTCGATCGTCTGCCACCCCGAGGAGGAGAAGACCCTCTACGTGAGCTTCGCCGGCTTCGGCGAGCACTCCATCTACCGTTCGACGAACGGCGGCGCGAGCTGGACGCCGATCGACGACTCGACTGGCGGCGAGGTCGCGCCCGCCTCGGTCAACACCCTCGCCATCGAGCCCACGGCGCCCTACCGGCTGTGGGCGGGCACCGACTACGGCGTCTACCTGCGCGAGGGAGCACCGGGCCAGGAGCTGTGGGGCAAGACCGCCGGCCTGCCCAACGTCGCGGTCTACGCGCTGCGCATCCTCGAGGACGGCTCGCAGATCTACGCCGCGACCCACGGCCGCGGCGTCTGGACGCGCACCACGTACCCGAAGGTCGATATCCACCTCGAGGACTGCTGCGGCTACGTGGACCTCTACGACCCGCAGCCGCTGGTGGGCATCTCGGGCTACGGCTTCGAGCCCATCGAAAGCTGCACCATGAGCCTGTTCCAGGGCGAAACGCTCTGCGCTTCGAGCGCCCAGGACGCGCTGGGCGCCACGCTCTCGACCGACGGCCACGGCTTCCTGGTGGCGGGCCGCGAAGGCCTGTTCGAGGACCGCAAGGCGGCGTGGGCCTGCTTCGGCGGGCAGTGCGCCGGCGGCGTGCCGTGGTCCCGCTGCCAGGCCGATCGGGTCGAGGTGCGCTGCGGCGAGCGGGCCGTCGTGGCCGCCGTGCAAGCGGCCGGCGACGAGCTCGACCCGCCGAGCACCCGGCTCCAGCTCGACCCCGGTGCGGCGGGCGGAGCGTTCACCCTGACGCCCGCCCTGGTACGGCGCGGCCAGGCGGCCCTGGCGCTGTGCGAGGTCCAGGTCGCGACGGAGCCAGGCGAGGCCCAGACGCAGGTGCTCGCCCGGGCCGCCGAGGCGATCAACGGCGACCCGGTCTGCCGGCTGGCGGCGGTCTTCGCGCACGTCGAGGACGGCAAGGAGGAGGGCCCCGGCGAGGACGAGCTCGCGACGCTCCCACGGCTGGTGCTTCAGGCGCCCAACCGTAGCGGCCTGGCCCTGGTCGGCGAGGTACGGCCGGCGGCCGGCGCGAAGGCGATCGTGGGCGGCTTCCGCCGGTCCGGCGGCGGCACCCGCGTCGCTCCGCAGCTCCGGCTGGACGGGCGGGCGGAGGGCGGCGCGCTCACGCTCACCGAGCGCTCGCAGCTCGGCGTCTGCACCCAGACCGTCGCCACCCGGCGCGGCGAGAGCGCCGAGGAGGTCGCGGCGCGGCTGGAGCAGGCGTTCCAGGGGCCGGAGACGCCGCCTGCCCTGCCCTGGGAGCGCGGCTGCAGCGCGGCCCAGAATCCGCGCGACGTGATCCGCCGCGGCGCCTCGCTCTACTTCGGCATGGGAATGGAGATCGAGCTGTCGAACGGCGACACAGGCCTCGCGGTGACGATCGGCGGAGGGCGCTGAGCAGGGCCTACTCCGCGGCCCGCGCCCGGGCCGCCCACGACGATTTCCGCAGTAGCTGCGCAGGCCGGGTGGTCCCGTTGCGGCAGGGCGCGCGAGCAGGTACTGTCCCCTGGAACCCCACGCGCCGCCGGCCTGCCGGCGGCGCCACCGGTGCCCCGCCGATGGCCGAGCTCCAGCCCCCCGCAGCCCCTCCCCCACCCGGCGCCGGGCCGGACGATCAGACCTTGCTCTTCGACGGCGTCTGCAACCTGTGCAACACCTCGGTGCGGTTCGTGATCCGGCGCGACCCGCAGGCACGCTTCAAGCTCGCCTCCCTCCAGTCCGACGCCGGGCGCGCCATCCTGCGCTGGGCCGGCCTCGACGAGGAGGACTTCGACACCATGGTGTTCGTCGATCGCGGCCGGATCTACACCCGCTCGGACGCCATCCTGAACGTGATTCGCTACTTCCCCAGGCGATGGTCGTGGCTGGCTGCGGCCCGAGTCGTGCCGCGGCCCTTGCGCGACTGGGCCTACAACCGCATCGCCAGGAACCGCTACTCGCTCTTCGGCCGCCGCGACACCTGCATGGTGCCGACGCCGGAGCTGCGCAGCCGGTTCCTGTAGGAGCGCCGAGAGCGGCCATGCCCGGCGAGCGGGCGGCAGGCGCCTCTCGCGAGCCTGTGCTGTCGCCTCTCGCCTACGGGCAGTTGAGATCAGCCGGTGGCGTGCCGCGGACGAACCGGCAGCGCTGGAACATCGGCTTCACCCCCGGGAAGCGGTAGCGGACGACGAGCACGCTGGGCGTGGGATCATCGGTGACCGGCGCCGTGCAGATCAGGTCGTCGCTCTCCGGCCCGAGGTCGAACACTCCATTCCCGCCCACGCAGCGCAGGGTGACCACCGGGCCGGCGTCGAAGTCGTCGGAGGCGGACTTGGGGGCGGGGGCAGGGGCCGCCTGGCCTGGCGGCAGGTCGAGCAGGGCCTGGACCGGGATCGCCAGCGCCGGCGATCCCGAGGGATCGGCCGGTACTTCTTCTTGAGCCACCAGCCCCGGTGCGCACAGGAAACCTCCGAGGAGCAGAACCTGCAGGCGGCTCAGGGGGCGCGATCGCATCTCGAATCTCCTTTCCTCGCCGCCGAGGGCCCTAGCGGACGAACAGGTCGAAGCCGCCGCTGGTCGCGACCACCAGGCTCTCCATCGCCCAGGAGAAGCCATGGCACCGGATGAGATCGTCGCCGGCCAGCGGTGCCACCTTTACTACGCCGGAGCCGCGGCTCTCGGTGAAGGGACTCGAGCCCGGGGCCGAGAGGCAGACGAAGCTCGCAGGCCAGTCCGGCGCCAGCAGGTCCGCCACCCAGTCGTCCTGGGTGACGATCGGCAGGCCGCCGCCGTGGATTCCTGCCACGCGCACTGCATCCCCTTCCAGCGGCCCGATCCCTTGGGCGGTCAACGTCCTGGCGTCGTACCAGTCGCCCTCGCCGTACGCCGGGTCGCGGGCCAGCAGCTCCCCGGTCCGGCCGTCGAAGACTCCGCGGCCGGCGCCGGAGATCACCAGCAGGTGCCGTGAGTCCGCCGAGAACCCGAGCGCCTCGAAGCCTCCCACGGCGACCGAGGCGGCGTGGCGCCAGGGCTCTGGAGGCGGGCTGAGCGTCAGAGCCCGCAGCCTCTCGTTGAGCCGCTGCTGGTAGGACCGCGAACCGTCGCTCATGGCTTGGCCGCCTCGATGCGGACGCTCCCTGGAACCACGTTCTCCAGCAGCTCGTCGAACCAGCCCTCGGGAACGCCGAACTGATCCGGCGCCAAGTGCTCGTCGACCCGCTGCGGGAGGTTGGGGTGGGCCTTCCCCGCCGCCTGCCGGACGGATTCGGCGCGCATCCTCTCCACGAACTCGGGCCGAAGCTCGAAGCGGACCAAGACGGCGGTTTCCCCGCGCTTGGCGAGGAACTCCATCGCCCTCTTCTCCTGCCCGACAGTGATGTGCAGCCGATCCGTGCCAACGATCGCCAACTTGCCCTCGGCATCGACTACGAAGCGGATCTTACTCGCGTTCGGCAGCACCCCACCCTGGACCCTGAACGTGGGAACGCCGGCCGCGGGTGCCGCCTCGACAGCCTTGCGCTCCGCGGCGTGCGCCGCGGACGTCCCGGCCTGGTGCTCCGCCGCCCGGCGGGCGCTGGCGTCCGGCAGGTCCACATTCGGCCGCTTGCCGCGGAAGAACCCCATGGCGTCGTCGGTCCACCTGCCTACCGTGCTCTTCAGCCCCGACATCACTTGACCGGCGCCGCTGAACTCGGCGCTGAAGTACGCGGTCATCAGGTTGAGCACGCCCTCGGTGCCCTTCTCGTAAGCCTTGAAGACCGCCTCCGGGTCGTCGGAGGCCAGGCGTACCAGAAACTTCAAGGCGTCGAGGCCGAATTTCTTCGCGGCGTCGATCGCCTGGGCCCCGACTTCGATCGGGTGTTCCTTGATGTACCTGAGCGCGGCGGCCATGTTCTGGCCGAAGCGTACGGTGGCCTCGAAGTCGCCCTTGAGCTCTTCGGCCATTCCCGGAGGAAGCTCCTCGGGCTTGACCGAGCCGGAGAGGATGCTCATGAACCAGAGGAAGTTGATGGCGTAGTTGAGGTCGCGCACCCGCGCCTCGCCGAAACGCGCCACGCCGGCCCACATGCCGGCGTCCTTGGCCAGGCTGGCGATCAGCTTCTTGCCCTCCTCGGTCTGGGCGAGGGGCGTCTGGGACAGGATCTGGATCAGGGTTTCCATCGAGTCGGCGAAGGCGTCGAGCTCCTGCTCGTACTTCTTGAGCTCCGGGTGCCGGCCGCTCGGGTCCACGTACACTGTCGGGTTCTGGAAGGCGTAGAGGTACTTGTGCAGGCTGGGCGGCCGCGTGGCGTTACCGGCCACCGGGTCCTCGGACAGGAAGAGGGCGGTCTCCGGGTCGTAGAAGCGGGCCTTGGCGTAGAACAGCCCGGTCGCGGGGTCCTTCTCGTAGCCGGTGAAGCCGAACGGGTTGAAGGAGGAGCCCGCCGTGGCGCGCAGGTTGCCCCAGGCGTCCCACTGGTAGCGGGCGGCGAGCGCGCCGTCCGGCTTGACCAGGTTGACCACCGAGCCCAGGGCGTCGAAGAGGTAGAACTGCCGGCCCTCGGCCGCGTGCAGCAGCGACAGCAGGCGGTCCGGACCGTACTCGTACTTGGCGACGGTGTTGCCGGCGTCGTCGGTCTGCAGCAGCACGCTCTGGTCGTCGTAGACGTAGCGGACGGGCCCCGCCTCCCCCGCCTTGCGGATGCGCAGCCCTTGGTAGTCGTAACGGTAGGTCTCGAGCAGAGTGCCGCCGCGCCGCACCTCGGCGATTTGGTCGCGGGCGTCGACCACGAACTCGGTGGCGACGCCGGCCTGGGTGCGCGAGACCTGGTTTCCGTTGGCGTCGTAGCCATAGGTCACCGTCGCCGCCGGGGCGATCGCGTCGGCGACCGAGAGCAGGCGGTCACGCGCGTCGTAGACGTAGGTCTTGTCGGCCAACAGGGTGCCGGCGGCCTCGACCCGCTCGTGCACGCGGTTGCCGGCGGCGTCGTAGAGGTACTCGACCTCCTTGTCCGGGTAGACGACCCCGGCCAGCCGGTCGGCGAGGTCGTAGGCGTAGGTGGTGACCTCCAGCGCCCCGCCGTTCGTCTCCCGCTGCTCGAGGCGGTTGCCGTTCTTGTCGTAGGTATAGGCGAAGCTCGAGATCACCGCCGTCGTGCCCTGGCTGTTGTCGAGGGTGGCGAGCCGCCCCGCCGGGTCGTAGGCGTAGCTCGACCGGCTGCCGTTCGGATAGATGACTCGCTTCAGGCGGCTATCCTTGAAATAGCTGTACTCGGTGATGCCGGCGACCTGGACCGTCGCCGAGGTCATGCGGTTGAGCTCGTCGAAGGCGTAGAGCGTCAACCGGCCGTCGGGGTCGGTCAAGCGGGTACGGTTGCCGTTGGTGTCGTAGGCGTAGGAGATCGTCTCGCCCCGCGGGTCGGTCACCGAGACCAGGCGATCGAAGGAGTCGTAGGTCTTGGTGGTGGTGCGCGTGCCGCTCGGCCCGGTGTAGACCTCGGTCACCGAGGTCGGGTTGTTGTTGGGGTCGTAGACCGTGGCGATCGACTCGAGGTCGTCGCCGGTCGAGGGCACGGCGGCCGAGTACTGGCGCAGCGTCTCGCGGTTGACCTCGTCGAACGTCGAGGTGGCGACCTGGCCCTTGGGGTCGGTCACCGTGGTGCGGTTGCCGTTGGCGTCGTAGCCATAGGTCTCCAGCGCGCCGCCCGGGTAGACCATCGCCTGCAGGCGGTCGAGCTCGTCGTATCCGAAGCCCCTGGTATGGAGGTTGGCGTCGGTCACCGCGGTTCGGTTGCCGTTGCCGTCGTAGGAGTAGGCGGTGACCCTGCCCAGCGGGTCCTCGACCTCGCGCAGGCGGTCCGCTGCGTCGAAGCGATACAGCCATTCACCGCCCTCGGGCTGCTCCATCGAAGTGCGGTTGCCCTGGCCGTCATAGCCGTAGAGAGTGGTGTCGCCGGCGCCGTTGGCGGACGAGATCAGCCGCCGCCGCGCGTCGTAGGCGAAGGTCGAGGCCCGCCCCTCGGGGTCGGTCTCCCGCACCCGGTCACCCAGGTCGTCAAGTACGAAGCCGGTGATTGCCGCCAGCGGACGGTTCTCAGCCAGCAGCAGGTTGCGCTCGTCGTACTCGTAGCCGGTGGTGTGGCCGTTGGCGTCGGTGGCGAATCGCTGGTTGCCGGCCGCGTCGTAGCTCGCCGTCGAGAGGGTCACCCCGCTGCGCCGGGTTTCGACGCGGCGCCCCTCGGCGTCGTAGCGGTGCTCGGTGACGATGCCGCGGCGGTCGGTCTCGCTGGTCTGGTTGCCGAGTGCGTCGTAGGTGTAGGCGACGGAGTAGGAGAGCGGCTCGGGATCGTGCTCGGCCGCGAGCCGATTCAGTGCGTCGTAGTCGAAGGTCCGCGCGTTGCCGCGCCGGTCGGCCTCGGAGAGCTGATTGCCAGCGCGGTCGTAGGTGTAGGACACGGTGTAGCCGAAGGGCGCCGGTTCCTTGCTCTCGAGCAGCCGGTTCAGCCGGTCGTGGCGGTAGGTGCGAGTGTGGCCCCGGGCGTCGGTCGAGGAGGCGGGGTTGCCGGCGGCGTCCCAGGCGAAAGAGCGGATGCGGTCCTCCGGCAGCCGCTGCTCGCGGACCCGGTCGAGGGCGTCGTAGTCGGTCTCGGTGACGTTGCCGTTGGCGTCCGCCGAGCGCACGCGGTTGCCGCGCGCGTCGTAGCCGTAGGTTGCCAGCACGCCCAGATCGTCGCGAGTCTCGATCCGGCGGCCGAGCAAGTCGTAGCGGTGCTCGACAGTGTTGCCGTTCGGCCACCGTTCTTCCACCAGGTTGTCGACCGCGTCGTAGCCGAAGCCGGTGGTGACAACCCGCGGCGGAGCGGTCACCCGGGTGAGGTGCTCGCTCCTCGTGGTCAGCCGGTTGCGGGCATCGTAGGCGAAGGTCGTCTGGTTGAGCAGCGGGTCGACCTGCCGCGTGTTGTTGCCCACCGCGTCATACTCGTAGACGGTGACGCCGCCGGTGCCGTCGACCTGGCGCACCAGGCGGTTGAGCGCGTCGTACTCCGAGACGCGCACCCGGTCGGCGGGCTGGTTGGCGAGCCGTTCCTCGACCAGGTTGCCGGCCGGGTCGTAGCGGTAGGTGGTGGTGCGCGGCGAGCCGGGCTTCCACTCGGGCTCGACCTGCGTGACCAGCCGGTTCAGGGCGTCGTAAGTAAGCTCGGTGCGCCGGCCCAGGGGGTCGACCAGCAGCACCGCGTTGCCTTCCCCGTCGTACTGGGTCGCCACCTCCACGGTGCCGTCCTCGAAGGGCCGGCGGACCCGGAGGGCGCGCGAGAGCTCATCGTACTGGGTGATCGTCTCGCGGGGCGCGAAGGCGGGGGCGGTCGAGTCGCTCAGCACCTCGCGCGTCGGGTTGCCGAGGCCGTCGCGCTCGTAGGTGGTGGTGCGTCCCAAGGGCTCGTGGCGCTCGGTCAGGCGGCCGGCGTCGTCGTAGACGAAAGTGGTGTCGAAGCGCGGCGTGGCGGCGTCGAACCAGGTGCTCTCGAGGGTCTTGTTGCCTTCGGCATCGTAGCCGTAGGCGCGGGTGCCGCCGGCCGCATTGCGCACCTCGACCATCCGGCCCTCGAGGTCGAAGCGGGTCTCGGTGCGGCGGCCGCCGAGGTCGACGGTGACCATGGTGCGCGCCGCGTCGTCGTGCTCGGTGGCCAACACTGGCGGGCCGGTGTCGCCGGCCGCCTGCGGCGGGCGGACCTCCACCAGCCGGTCGAGCACGTCGTAGGCCATCGTCGTCGCGCGGCCGAGCTCGTCCGTGCGGCGGACGGCGCGGCTGCGCGCGTCCCACTCGGTCGAGGCGACGCTGTTCAACGGGTCCCTGTGGCTCGCCACGTTGCCGTAGGCGTCGTAGGTGAAGGTGGTCACCGAGCCGCGCGGGTCGCGGGTGGTGGCGAGGTCGCCGTTGGACAGGTAGGTGTGCCGCACCTCGACGGCGGAGCCGCCGGTGATGGCCGTCGACTGCCGCGTGAGGTTGCCGCGCGCGTCGTACTCGAGCTCGGTCACCGCCCCCTTGCGGTCAGTGCGGCGCGCGACGCGGTTCTTGATCCCCGGGCGGCTGAACTGACCGGCCGGCGCGTACTCCTGCATCTCCAGCAAGGTTTCGGTGTGGCCCTCGAAGTCGGTGACCTCGACGCTCTCGGTCAGCAGGTTGCCGTCGCCGTCGTAGGTGAAAGTGGTGGTCACCCCGTTGGGGTCCTTCCGGCTGGTCATCACGATGTCGTCCGGCGCCCAGGTGGTTTCGGTGCGGTGGCCCAGAGGGTCCTCGATGGCGAGCGGGCTGCCGTAGCGGTTGAGGGTGTAGGTGGTGGTCTTGCCGCGGCGGTCCTCGACGCGCGTGGTGAGCTCGGGCTCGCCGTCCGGATCGGCGAGGTTGGTGACATCCAGCTCGAAGGTGGTCTTTCCGCCCAGCGGCTCGATGAGCTCGGTGACGTGGGAGGTGGGCACCAGGATGTCGCCCTGGAGGCCGACCGCGGAGCGCTCGTACGCGTACTGGCGGGCGGCGCCAGTGACCTCGTCCTTGATCTCGAGCAGCAGGTCGCGGTCGAGCAAGCCGTGCTCTGGCGGCAGCGCGTAGCGATAGGTCTCGATCCGGCTCGGGCGCGGCTCGCCGCCGGCCTGCGCGGGATGAGGCTCGCGCTCGACCCGCGCCAGGTGGCCGAAGCCGTCGTAGCTCAGGACCAGCGCGATGCCTCCCGGCCCCTCGACGCCGGTGATGACCTCCGTCGGCGGCGTGAGCGCGAAGTTCAGCAGCGAGTGCCGCAGCCGCAGCTCGCGGCCGGCCGCGTCGGTCACCGCCGCCAGGCGGGGGCCGCGCACGCCGGTTTCGTAGCGCAGAGTGGTGGTGTTGCCGTTGGGGTCCTCGATCAACGCCAAGGGCCACTTGCCGTTGGCCTGCAGCCCGTAGTGATAACGGACGCCGGCGGTGGTGTAGAAGTCGAACGAGAGGTCGGCCGGGTTGGCCCGGAGCGTGCCGTGGCTGCCCTTGAGCGGTTTCAGGCCGCCCTGGCCGTCGTCCACGAAGCGCATCCCCGAACCGTCGCCGCCAACCACGATGACTTCGCCGCACGGCGTCACCTCGACCCGCTGGTCCCAGCCGTGGGTCCAGCCGATGCCGAGCGGCCCCGGCTCACTGTCGCCGTTGCTCGAGTAGCTGCGCGAGAAGGAAAGCGGTATTCCTCGGCCCGGCACCTTGAAGTCGTCGCGCTGCAGGGTCAGATGGCCGTCCCAGAGGTCCACGCCCTTGACCACCAGGTGGCCGATGGGCAGCGAGTTGCGGGCGCGGTAGCTCGACTCGACCGGGCCGTGGAGCTCGTCCTCGTGGCCGTCCACGGCCGAGACTCCCGAAAGCTCCCAGAGGTAGTCGCCGGGTGGCAGCTCGACGACCGCCGGCGCGAAGCCCGAGGGGGTCACCATGTAGGAGTAGTCGCCCTGCGCCAGGCGCTCGTCGTCGAGCACGGTGATGGGGTCGCCCAGGATCGGCTCGCCCTCGGTGGTCAGGGCGTCGACGCGCCGGAACACCAGGGTCACGTCCGCCTCCTGGGTGAGGCCGAACTTGAAGACCGATCCCAGGGCGCAGGAGCGCTGGTTCAAGACGTCCACCTCCTGGCTGACCAGGGTGGGCGGCTCGACGTCGCGGAACAGGCCCTGGAAGAGCGGGATGCGGAAGCGGTCCGAGCGCACCTCGGAGGAGCCGCCGCGGTTGAGGACGAGCTCGGCCTCGTAGACCTTCTCGAGGTCGAACTCGAAGCCGCGCTGGATGGTGGCCTGGCCCTCGCCGGTGCGGCTGCTGCCCTGGGCGACGCCGATCCACTCGTCGTCCGCGTAAATGAGCAGCTCGGCGCTCCCCGCGGTGTACTCGGCGGGCAGGATGCGGTAGGCGAGCGCCACCTCCTGGGTCAGGAAGCCCTGCTCGGTGAGGCTCAGCACCTCGGGCGTGACGCCGGTGATCGACGGCTCGACGCCCCACAGCGGCGGCACCGCGAAGTTGAGGGCGCAGGGCGCCGGGAAGCAGTGCGGGATGTGCCCGTAGTCGATGCCGTCGAAGGGGTCGACCTCGTCGGGCTCGTTGTAGAAGCCGGCCCAGTAGTGGGACTCCGGCAGGTGCGCGGTGACCTCGTTCAAGCCCGGCGTGGCGCCGGCCGTGAGCCGCACTTGGTAGGCGTCGTTGCCGAGCGGCTCGGGTGCCGCAGCCGAGCCGCCGTTGGTGACCGAGACGTTCAGGCCGCGGACGTGGAGCGGGGTCCAGGTGGCGGTGTCGAGCTCCTCAGTGTAGACGTCGCCGTTCGGCCGCGTGCGCAGCTCGATGTCTTCCTCGAGGTGCACGGGCTCGAGGCGGATCGGGCGCGGGAACTCGTGCCCCGCGCGCACCGCGTTGCCTCCCGCGTCGACCCGCGGGCCGAAGAGCTTGAAGCCGATCCACGCGCCGCAGAAGTGGCCGGGAATCTGCTCGACGAAGAGCACGCCGTAGCCGAAGCGCAGGGGCTCGCCGCCGATCTCGACGTTGCTGACCAGTACGTGGTAGGCCGAAACCGTGCTCGAGCCCATGATCACGCCGACCGCCACCTCGCGGGTGCGGGTGAGCGCGGTCAGGGACGGCACGCCGCAGTCGCCGAGCTGGGGATAGGGATCGTTGCAGGCGCCGGGCGGCACAGCGTCGGTGTGGTTCTCGAACACCACCGCGTTCTCGAAGCCCGCCGCGAGGTTGACGCAGGTTTCGATCTGCGGCAGCGGGGGCCCGACGTTGAAGTCCACCGGCACGTTGGCGACCGGGTTGCCGAAGCGGTCTTCGGCCGCGATGTGCAGGGTGTCGACCCAGGACCCGGCGTCGCCTTGGAACTCGTCCCCGCTGCGGTCGGTTCGCCGCAGCGCCTCGGGCGGGCCGGGCACGCCGACGGCGGTGAAGGGTTGCGGCAGGGTGACGAGCCCACCGCGGCCGGTGGCCGTGGCCTCGACCTGGTTGATCAGCGCCTGCGTCAGGTAGCGGTCGGCCTCGTGGCGGCGCACGAAGACGGGATCGGCCGCGGTCGAGGTGCCGAGCCGCAGGCGTGCCTCGGCGATGCCTCGGCGGTCGGTCAGGACAGTGGCCTCCGGGCCCTCGCCGCCGCCCTCGCCTGAGAGCTTGCCGCCGCCGGAGTACGAGGAGAAGCGCACCTCGGCGCCCTCGACCGGCCGGTTCTCGGCGTCGAGCACCTGCACCGCCAGCGCCGTGGGCAGCAGCTCGTCGACCTCGCCCTGCTGGCCGTCGGTGGCCCCCAGCTTGATCATTCTGGCTGCCGCCAGCGGGTCCTGGTTGGGCTCCGGCGAGTAGGGCGCGGCGAGCGCGTCGGCGAGGAAGTCCAACACCCAGTTGTCGGGCTCCTCGGTGGTGGCGCCGCCGGCCAGGCCGCCGGAGAGGAAGTAGCCGCCGGCGCCGCTCGCCGGATCGTCCACCCGCCACACCGAGCCCTGCCAGGCGTTGAGCGCCACGCGGGCGACCGGCACCTCGACCACCAAGCCCAGCCGCGCCCAGTTCTCGATCTCGGCCTCGACTGCCGCCGGGTGGTCGAGGGTCGGCAGCAGCGCCGCCACGTTGCCGGCGTCGATCGAGACCACCTGCTGGCCGAGCTGGCGCGCCAGGCCCAGGCCCTTGTCGGCCGAGATGCTCTGGACAAGAAGCTCCTGCTCGAAGACGCTGTGCTCGAGCGCCGAGCCCTGGAGGGCGGAGAGGCGCAGGAACGAGGCGGCTGCCCCGGCGTCCGCCGGCGGCGCGAAGGGCTCGGCGACGCGCAGCGCGGCATCGAGGGTCACGCCCTCCCACACGAAGTTCAGCGGCAGGCCGGCGGCCGACTCGATCGCCACCGCGTTGGCGGCGATCACCACTGCCGGCAGCGGCCGTACCAGCCCGACGGCGAACAGCCCGGCGAGCTCGCGCTCGCCCTCGTCCCAGCTCTCGCCGTAGCCGAGCGCCAGGCTGGAGAGGATGCGGGCGCCGAGCGACTCCTCGTCGCCGGCCGCGCCGCCCTCGTCGGCACGCGGCAGGAAGCGCTGCGCCCCGAGGCCCACCGCGTAGTAGCCGCCGGCGACCGCCGTCTGCTCGACCCGCTCGCCGCCGTAGGGCCCCGCGAGGTGGACCTCCAGGCGGTGGCGCTCACCCATCGCGATCGGCTCCGCGCCCACCGCCAGCGGCCGGCCGTCGAGGCGCAGCACCGGCCGCAGCGACACCAGGTAGACCGGCACGCCCTCGAGCCCGCCGAAGAGGTTGACGGTGCGGTGATCGTCCACCGTGGCCGGGATGTAGGAGAGCGTCAGCCGATGGCCGACGACCTCGGCGAGCGGCAGCTCGAGGTCGAGCGATGCCGCGTCGGTCTCCGCCTCGCCGGTGCGGGCCACGATGCGCACCCGGTGGCGGAGCGCCTCCGGCAGCACCGCTCCCTCGCCGGTGATCGCCACCACCACCGCCGGCGGCGAGCTGGGCAGCAGTCCAACCCGCTCCGGCCGCACGGCGCGCGAGCCGAGCTGGGCCGCGTAGGAGGGCTGGCCCGGCTGGCCCGCCAGGTAGGTTTCCACCTGCTGGCGCACGACACCCAGGGGGTCGAGAGTCTGCGGCGCGGCGAGGTAGGAGGTCACGGCACCCGCCGCCGAGAAACCCATCTGGCGCAGCACGCCGGTCGGGAGCGCGACATCCACCGTCTTGACCGCGGGGAGCAGCGGCACCCAGCTCTTGCCCGAGAAGTCCACCACCGCGCCGCGGTAGTTGGCGTAGGGAGCCCGCGCCTCGACCCAGGTGTGCTCCACCTCGACCGCGGCCAGCCGCCCGCCGCGGACCACCGGGCGGTGGGCCACGCCGGCACGGGCCAGGGCCGCGGGCACGGAGTTGGGATCGGCCACCCCGAGGCTCGCCGCCGCCGCCTCGATCGGCAGCTCGATCACGCCGTGGACGTAGCGGGCCGCGAGGCCCGAGGCGCGAAACAGGGCGAGCAGCAGGCTCGCCTGGTCGACGTCGTTGCCGGCCTTCTGGCGCAGGGTTTCGACGGCGCCCTTCATGCCGCCGCCGTACCACTCGGTCGCCACCTCGTTCCTGACCAGCTCGTAGAGGCGCACGTAGTCGTGGTCGAGGGCCGCCGCCTGGGCCAGGATCTCGTCGGCGAACGGCGCGTCCGCGGTCGGCGCCAAGTCCGCGCCGCCCTCCGCCGGGTCGGTGGCGTCGAGATAGGCGGGGACGATCGGCGGCGAGGTCACGGGCGGCCGAGCCGCCAGGCCGGTCGGGCGGTACGGGAGCTGGCTGGCGCGCAGGATCGGCGGTCGCTCCTCCTCCACGCTCTCCTCGAGGAAGGGGCCAACCGCGGCCAGGGCGGCGCGTACCCGATCCTCGACCGCGCCGGGCACCGCCCGCTTGCCCGCCAGCGCGCCGCGCAGCTCGGCCATGGGCCCGTCGAGCGGCGCCAGGAAGCGGGAGCGGGCCGCGGCGTAGCGCGCCTCGGCCGCGGCCAGGCGGGCGAAGGCCTCGGCCGAGCCGCCCGCCTCCTCCAGCCGCCTGCGCACCGAGGCGAAGCGCTCGGCGGCCAGCAGGTCGGCCGCCACCAGCGCGTCGTAGGCGGCCAGCACCGCGGGCAGACTGGCCGGCGAGGCGGCCTTGCCGAGAGCGCCGGCGTCCGCTCCGCCGAGCCCGGCTTCCCGGCCGGCCACTCGCGCCATCCCGGAGAGCGCGGCCCGAAGCTCGGCCGCCTCGCGCGGCCGCTCCGGCCTGGCGGCCCGCGCTGCCGCGGGCATCGCGAGCGCGGCGACCAGCACCGCGGCGATCGCCCGCGCGAAGATCCTGTTCTCGACAGCTCTCCTCATGGCAAGCAACCCTCGAAGGGCCGGCGGTTCGACTGGCCGTTGCCCTGGAGCGAGGCCGCCACGAGCGAGCCGTGGATCACCCCGTTGTTGAACTGCACCGCGGCGTAGGGGGCGAGGATCGAGCCCTCGACGCCGATCGAGCTCATCTGCAGGCTGGTCGCCTGGTGGAAGTTGAACAGCACCCGCTCGCGCGCCGGGCCGCTCAGGCTGAAGCCGAAGTTCTGCATCGCGGCGCTCGTCCCCGCGAGGTTGACCACCACCGACGAGCCGGCCGGGGCCTGGATGGTGAAGCTCGAGGCGGTCTGGAGCTGGGCGGTGGTGAGCGTGAAGACGTTGCGCACGGGGTCGGTGCCGGTGAGCGTGATGGCGCCCCACGGCGTCACCTGCGTGCTGCCGTTGGCGGCGAGCGCGGCGAGCGACGCCGAGCGCGCCTGCTGCGCGGTGCGTTCGGCCGCGAAGTCGATCGGCGCGCCCTGGCGCACCACACCGTCCGGCACGTTGACGTTCAAGATCTGCTGGGTCAGGCCGTAGACCACGTCGCCGCCGCGCACCGTGCCGTTGGCGAAGCTGAGGTGCCCGCCCGCCACCAGCACGTCCTGGGCGCCGGGCGGGTTGGGCTCCAGCTCGCCGACGCTGTAACTGTTGAGCTGCACACTGCCGCCCGCCGCCATGCGGCCCTCGGTATCCGAGCCGTTCTGCGCCAGGTTGCCGAACACGAAGACGTTGAAGCCGCCGGCGAGCCCCAGCGGCGTGGCGGAGCAGCCGCCCCCGCCGCCGCACTCCAAGGTGTTGTAGCCCTCGAGCGCGTCCGCGAGCGACTCGGCGCGGTCGCGGTCCGGGCCCTGCGGGTGGCTGCCCGGCGGGAAGGCGGCGAGGAAGTCGTCCGCCGCCGCCGCGCTCGGCGCGATGAACGGGTCGGCGCCGGCCAGCAGGTTGAAGCGCGTGGCCACGAGCTGGCGCGCCAGCTTGGTCGCAGCGTCCGGCCCACCGTAGTCGAGCAGCGCGGCGATCGCCTCGGCGTCGTAGGTCACGCCGCCAATAAGCAGCTCCTCGGCCGGCCACTCGCTCTGGTGGTTCTTCCAGTAGCCGGGGCTCCGCGGGCAGGTCTCGCTCGCCAGCTCCTCGACGATCAGCGCCAGGCCCTCACGGTCGTGGACCACCGCGCCTTCGGCGCTCTCGATCTCGAGCGCGAAGTGCTCGTCGCCCTCGGTCACGGCATCGCCGAGCACGGTGATCGGCACCGCCTTGGAGCTCTCGCGGGCGGCGATGGTCTGCGTGACCTCGAGCGCCGCCTGGTAGTCGGAGCCGGCGGTGGCCGTGCCGTCCGCGGTCGAGGTGACGACCGTCACCGGCTGCGGGCTGGCGCAGGAGAGGCGCAGCTCGAAGCTCGCCTCGGTCTCGCCGCCGGCCTCCGGCTCGTGGGCCAGCGTGTCCCCCACCACCAGCACCGGCGTGTCGAGCGAGAACAGCTCGAAGCCGTCGAAGTAGGCGTCGGCTGCGCCCTCCTCGCCGTAGCGCACGGCGATCAGCCGCACCCGCACCCAGCCGGTGCCGGCCGGCGCCTCGCGCACGTCGGAGACCTCGAGCCACTCCTCGGCCGCCGCCAGCTCGCCGGAGTCGAAGCTCGCCAGCACCGCCGCGTTGGCCTGGTCGCGGTACTCCAGCACCAGGCGCGCGGCGTCGGCGGGCACCTCGTCGCGGGTGCGCACGAAGCCGCGGAAAGCGAAGCGCTGGCCGCCGGCGGCGATCGCCTCTTCGTAGGCCGCCAGGCTCACGTCCTGGGCGAGCTCGGCTTCCGGCACTTCGCCGGCGAAGAACGAGTAGCCGCCCTCGACCGCCGCGGGGTCGTCGCCGCCGCGGCGCTGCCACGAGCTGCTCTGGACCTCGTCCCAGCCCGGGACCTCACCGCCGGAGAGCGCCGCCTCGGCGCCGGCGTTGGCCAGCAGGTTGGGGCCGGCGCAGCTCTCGTCGTCGACGACCGTCACCGTGGCTTCGCCGTCGGCGAGCGTGCCGCGGCTCGGGTTCGAGAGCGTGACGCGGAAGGTCTCGTCGCCCTCGAGCACCACGTCGCCGGAGACCGTGACGCGGAGCTCGGCGGTGGCGGCACCGGCCGGGACCGTGACCTGGCCGGACTTCTGGACGTAGTCCTGGCCGGCGAGGGCCGTGCCGTCGGCGGTCGCGAAGCTGACCGTCAGGTCCTCGTCGATCGGCGCCGAAAGCGACACGGTCAGCACCGCCTCGGCCGGCGGCGGGTCGCCGTGGCCTTCCTCGACGCTCGCGTCCGCGATCGCCACCGTCACCTGGCAGCCGCCGGTGTTGTAGGCCTCGAGCTGCGCCTTCAGGTTGTTGGCCTGGGTGCGCGCGGAGCCGGTGGGGTTGCTGCCCGGCGGGTGCGCCGCCAGGAAGCTGTCGGCCTGCGCCACCACCGGCTGGATCGACGGGCTCGAGCCCGCGAGCAGGTTGAACTTGGTGGCCACGAGCTGGCGCGCCAGCTTGGTCGCCGCGTCGCTGCCGCCGTAGCCCAGGAAGGTCGAGAGCTGCGAGGCGTTGTAGGTGACGCCGCCGAGCACGAGCTGCTGCGCCGGCCAGGCGGACGGGTGCGTCTTCCAGTAGCCGGGGCTCTTGGGGCAGAAGACCGCGGTCACTTCGTCGTCGGCGATCGTGCCGGTGGCCTCGGCGTCGGCGAGCGTGGCGTTCACCGGAGCCGAGAGCGTCGCGCGGAACGTCTCGTCCGGCTCGTCGGTCGCATCGCCAAGCAGGCCGACGGTCACCGTCTTGCTGGTCTCGCCGGCCGCGAAGGCGAGCGTTCCGGAGGCGGCGGTGTAGTCGGCGCCTGCCGTGGCCGTGAGGTCGGCCGTGGCGAAGGCCACGCTCACCTCGCGGTTGCCGGCGCGCGACAGGCTGACCGTGAAGGTGATCGCGGCGGCGCTCTCGCCGGCCGCGGCGTCGGCGATCGAGATCGCGGGCGTGATGAGGACCAGCGTCACCGTGGGGTCGGCCGCGGCGGGAGTGGCCGGGTCGTCCGAGGCCACGGCGGCAAGACCGGCCGCCTCGACCGTCGCCTGGTTGGCAATCGCGGTCACCGTGTACGGCAGGCCGGCGTCGATGCGCACGCGGAAGGAGGCGGTGGCACTGGCGCCTGCCGCGAGCTCGCCGAGCGCGACCTCGACTGGCGACTCCGAGACCACCGTGCCCTGGCTGGTCTGCAGGCTGCCGGGGACCACCGAAGTGTCTGCCGGCGCCGGGTCGGTGATCGCCACCTCGGCCGCGCCCGCGTTGCCGTCGTTGGCCACCACGATCTGGTAGAGCACGGCGTCGCCGGGCGAGGCCACACCGTCGCCGTCCAAGTCCTCGACCAGCGAGTCGCGCTTCTCCACCCGCAGGCGCGCGGCGCTCTTCACCACGGTCACCGTCGGATCGGCCGTGCCGCCCGCCGCCGGGTCGTCGGTCAGCACAGATTCCAGCTCGGCGCAGTCGACGGTGCCCTGGTTCGCCACCTCGGAGATCGTTGGTGGAAACGCGGCGTCGAGCCGCACCCGGAAGCGCACCTCGACGGGTGTGCCCGGCGCCAGCTCGCCGATCTCGACCGCGACCGGGCTCTCGCCGGTGACCGTGCCCTGGGTGGTCGAGATCGAGCCGGCGACCAGGGTCGTGCGCTGCGGAACCGGATCGTCGAAGGTGACGCCCGTGGCCGGCGTGTTGCCGGTGTTGCGGATCGTCACCGTGTACTCGAGCGTGTCGCCCGGGCTCGGGAGGCCGTCGGCGTCGGCATCGACCACCAGCGCATCGACCTTCTCCGCCGCGATCCTGGGCGCCGCGACCACCACCACCGTCACCGTCGCGTCAGCCGTGCCGCCTACCGCCGGGTCGTCGGTGAGCACGGCGGGCAGCTCGGCGCTGGTGACAGAGCCCTGGTTCGACACCTGGCTCACCCCGGCCGGCAGCGGCGAGGCGATCGCGACGCGGAAGGAGACGGTGGCGGCGGCGCCGGCCGCAAGCTCGCCGAGCGCGACTTCGACCGGCGACTCCGAGACCACCGTGCCCTGGCTGGCCTCGACCGAGCCCGCGACCACGGCGGTGTGGGCCGGAGCCGGGTCGGTCAGAATCACGCCGGTCGCCGCGGCGTCGCCGGTGTTGGTCAGCGTGATCGTGTAGGCGAGCTCGTCGCCCGGGCTCGACACGCCGTCCTCGTCGGGGTCGGCGGCGAGCGCCGCGGTCTTGGTCGCGGCCAGCGCCGGCTCTCCGCCGGCGACGGTGAAGGCGAGCTCGCGCTCGGCACGGTTGCCGGCGGCGTCGGTCGCCACCACCCGCAGCAGGTGCTCGCCGCCCTCTTCGACCGGCGTGCCGGAGACGAAGAGCACGCCGTCGAGGCCGATCGAGACCGGCCCCGGGTGCGCGTCGGTGACCGTGATCACCGGCACCACGCCCGGCTCGTAGCTGCCGCCCTCCTCGACTCCGGTGATGGCAATCACCGGCGGCGTCAAGTCCGCGGTGAAGCCGCGCGGAGCGCTGGTGCCCGTGTTGCCCCAGGCATCGGTGGCCCGCGCCAGGCCCAAGTGCTCGCCCTCGGCCAGGCCGGCGAGCAGGCGCCGCCACTGGCCCTCGGCGCCGTCGCCGGGCTCGAGCGCCAGCCAGTCGCCGCCGTCGATCGACACCTCGGCGCGGGCCACGAGCGACAGGGCGTCGAAGGCGGTCGCCACCACCTCGCCGCCGGCGCCGAGCAGCGCGCCCTCGGCCGGCACCGCCACCGTCACCACCGGCGGCGTGCGGTCGAAGGTGGTGAAGGAGACGGCGTCGAGCAGGTGCGGGGCGGGCGCGCCGCCACCGGTGCTGAACGTCGCCTCGAGCACGGCGATGAAGCTCCCCAGGCCGAGCTCGGCGGTGGCGAAGCTGAGCGTGCCCTCGGCCGGGGTCGCCGGGCCGAGGTCGGCGATGAGCTCGCGGCTTGCCCGCACCGCGCCGCTCGCCGGCTCGCGGAGGGTGACGCGGATCGGCGTCCCCGGCAGTGTCTGGGTGGCGGTCACGCGGTAGGCGACGTCGAGCGGCACGCCGAGCGCCGGCGTCAGATCGGTGAGGCTCAGGGTGCCGGCGACCGCCGGCGGCTGGGCCGCGAACAGCTCGAACAGAGTGCCGGCCTCGGCCGCGGTCTCGCCGCCGCGCTCGACCGCGAAGCGCACGCGATAGGTGCCGGCCGGCGCGGCGCCGCTCGGCCAGTCGAAGCGCACCGTGCCCACTTGAGAAGGCAGCAGGTCGCCCAGCGCCTGGGCCAGCTCGGCGACCAGGCCGCCGCCGGCGTCGAGGATCGTGACCCGCGCCTCGGCGCCGGATACCGCCGTGTTGCCGGCCACGTACTCGACGCTGCCGGAGACGCGCACCGTGGAGCCGCGCGGGTAGCTGGCGCGGTCGGTTTCGACGCGCGCCGCGAGCTGCACCAGCTCGACGATCGCGAACGGCGCCAGCGCCTCGTCCACCGGCGCGCCGGCCGCGCTCGTCAGCCGCGCCCGCACCCGGTAGCCGCCGGCGAAGGTGTCGCCGGTCGGCCAGGTGGGCGTGAAGCTGAGCCTCCCGGCGAAGGGCAGCGCCGTGATCGGCTGCGTCAGCAGGTCCGCGACCAGGAAGCCCTGCGCGTCCTCCACCACCACCTCGAGCGTGCCAGTGAAGGCATCGCCGAAGTTGACCACCTCGACGCTCGCCTCGACCGCCTGGCCGGAGAGGTACTGCTGGCGGTCGGTGGCGACGGCGACCCCCGGGCGGCCGGGCTCGCCGACCAGGAAGGCGCGCTCGGCGCGGTTGTCGGTCTCGCTCACCTCGGGCAGAGCGGCGAGCGGGTCGGCGGCGGCGATCAGGCTGTAGGAGCCCGGCTCGCCGTCGAGCACCAGCGGCCGGGAGATGGTCACCGAGCCGCCGGCCGGGATCGCCGGCAGCTCCGGCCCGGATACCACCTCGGCGAAGAGCCCTTGCGGGCCGAACACCACGATCGAGAGGTCGGCCTGCGGCGAGGCCGCGGCGCCGGTGTTGCGCACCGTCACCGAGAGCTGCGCCGTGGCGCCCACCACCACCGCCTCGGGCAGCACCGCGAGGTCGGTCTCGGTGACGCCCAAGTTGGGCCGGTTGGAGACCACGAGCTGGATCTCGACCGGCTCGGAGGCCGGGCTGACGTTGCCGGCGGCGTCGGTCGCCGTGGCGGTCAGGGTGTTGGTGCCAGGCACCAGGGCCACCGACGGCGCCAGGAAGCGGCCGGCGGGCTCGATGCGCAGCACCTCGCCGGCGACCTGGACCAGCCAGAAGCCGCTCGCCACCGAGTCGAGGCGGGCGAAGAAGCCGGCGTAGGGCCCGGCCGCCAGGTCGAGCAACTGGAGCGGCTCGCCGCCGGCGAGCGGCGCCACGAACACGCCGGCGTCGTCCACCACGAAGCCCACGGCGCGGCCGTCCGCCGACCAGTGCGGATCGCGGTGCGCGGCGGGGCCGGAGGTCAGATCGGTGATCGCGCCGTCGGCGAGCCGGTAGGAGCGCACCTGCTCGTCGCCGGAGGCGGTCGAGGTGTAGAGCAGCTCGCCGCCCGAGGGCGAGAACCGCGGCCATGCGGCGCCCGCCTCGGCCTCCACCACCGCCACCTCGGCGGAGGGCAGGCGCAGCAGCTCGATCGCCGGCGCCGGCTCCGCCCGGCGGTAGGCCAGGGCGTCGCCGCGCGGCGAGAACACCAGGCTGTCGGCGTCGATCTCGAAGTCGGAGAACGGCGCCAGGCGCGTCCAGCTCGCGGCCGTGGGATCGAACAGCCAGAGCGCGAACTCGCCCTCGCGGAAGCCGAGCACGGCGAGGCGGCGGCCGTCGGGCGCCGGCACCGCGGCAAAGGCGTAGTCGAGGGTGGCGATCTCGGTGGCGGAGCCGTCGGCCAGCCGGTAGCGCCGGATGGCGCCGTTGGCGAGCACCACCAGGCCGCTCGAGTCCGGCAACCAGCGGGCTGCACCCGGCGCTGCCGGCACCTCCACCGTGGTGTGGGCCAGAAGGTCGTGGAGCTCGGCCGGGAAGCCCTCGCCCCAGGCCCAGCGGCCGTCCGGCGAATAGCGGGTGCGGGCGGCGTCGGGAGAGAACTCGCCACGCTCGAGCGCGCTCTCGCTCCGCGCCTCGGCCTCGGCCACGATCGAGCCGCCGCGGCGCAGGCGCACCCGCGATCCGGGCTCCGCGGCGCCGGCGACTGGCACCGAGGCGGCCTCGGTGGTGAACGGCCGGCCGGGGAAGGCGGGATCGAAGATCACCGGCGCGGCCGGCGCCGCGGCGTCGCCCGGCGTGCCGCTCGCCTCGTTGGAGACGGCGCTCGGGTTGCCGGCGCCGTCGAGCGCCACCACCACGTAGAAGTAGGTCACGCCGTCGGTGAGTCCGCGATCGACGTAGGCCAGCGCGTTGGTGGTCACCACCGGCTGGTACGGGCCGCCGGCCGCCAGGCCGCGCTGGAGGCGGTAGCCGGCCGGCGCCGGGCCGGGGCCGGGAGCCCAGGTCGCCTGAAGCGCTCCGCCCTCGGCGAGCGCCGTCACCGCCAGGCTGACCGGCGCCGGGGGCGGCGCCACGGCCACCACCGCCACCGCCTCGTTGGACGGCAGGCTGGCGTTGCCGGCCGCGTCCACCGCCACCACCACGTAGCGGTAGGTGCCGTTGGGGCGGCCGGCGTCCAGGTGCTCGAGGCTCGGGAGCTCCGCGATCTTGGCCTCGTCGCGGAACAGGTCGTAGCGCACCACGTCGGGCGACGCGCTCGCCGTCCAGGTAAGCGCGACGTTGGAGCCGGTCACCACCGCGGAGAGGGTCACCGGCTCGGGCGGCACCACGTCGCCCACGTCCACCGCGGCCGGCGCCGAGGGCGAGCTCTCGAGGCCGTAGCCGTCCACCGCCACCACGCGGTACTCGTAGCGGCCGTCCTGCGGCGTGTCGGTAGTCGCGGTGGCGGCGCTCACCGGCAAGTGGAAGACGGCGACCTCCGCCAGGCTCGGGAACTCGAGCTCGCCGCGCACCACGATGCGCACGCGGTCCGTCCAGTACGGCCGCGGCGGCACCAGGGTGAAGGTCGGCGATCCGTCGCCCCGGACCCGGGCGAGCGGCACCCAGACGCGGCCGTCCCAGCCCTCGAGGTCGAAGCTCCCCGGGGTGAGGACGTAGGGTGGGCCTTCCGGTTGCGGGTAGAAAAACCAGGTGAGCTCGACCCGGGTCACGAGCGCCGGCTGCGGCCAGGCGAGCTCGAGCCACTCGCCGAGCGCGCTGCCGTCGTACTCCGGCGACCAGCCGGACTCGAGGTCGCCGTCGACGGCCTTCTCCGCGCTCGCGTACTCGCCTCCCTCGCTCGACGCCGTGGCGGTGAGCGAGGCCAGGGCCTCGGCCGGCGGCTGCGCCGCGCCGCCGCGCAGCAGGCGGTAGGCGACCACGTCGGGCTCCGGGTTGGCGTTCCAGGCGAGGTCCACCGACAGGCCGGCCCCCGGCGTGGCAGTAAGGCCGGTGGGCGGCGCCGGCGGCTCGTCCGAGACCACGTAGACCTGCGCCGTCTTGCTCAGGTTGCCGGCGGCGTCGCGCTGGCGCACCGAGAGCAGCGACTCGCCGCGCGCCAGCGGGATGGCGGTGAAATGGAACGCACCCTCGGCATCACTCGCGACGGGCGGGAGCGGCGCCGTGCCGCCGGGGCCGCCGATCTCACCCTCGGCCGTGGTGCCGCTCGAGCCCGAGCCTTCGAGGTCGGTCGCCGGCGCCGCGGTCGGAGTGAACGGCTGCACCAGGAGCGGCGTGTAGACCACCGCCTCGGCCTCGTCCGAGGGATCGGACTCGTTCTCCACCTCGTCCACCGCCACCACGCTGTAGAGGAAGGTGGCGTCGGCGAGGCCGGCGTCGAGGAAGCTGGTGCCGGTGACCGGCGCGGCGGTGATGCGCACCGGGTCCTGGTCGGCGGTGCGGCGGTCGAGGTGGTAGCCCACGAGGTCGGGCTCGGTCGAGGCGGTCCAGGTCAGGGTCACGTCGCCGGCCGCGACCTGCGCCGCGAGGCCCAGCACCGCCGGCGGCCGGGTGAGGTCGGTGAGCGTGACGGTGATCGCCGGCGGCGCCGGGTCGGTGCGGTTGCCGCTGTCGGTCGCCACCGCGCGGAGCTGGTAGTCGCCGAACGGCAGCGCCGGCGTCCAGATGGTCTCCCACGGCAGCTCGAGGTCGGCGGCGCCGAGGTTGATCCACGCCCCGCCGGCGGACGGCCGGTACTGGAACTGCACCCGCGCCACGTCGCTGTCTTCGCTGGTCGCCTGGATGTAGAGCTCGGCCTCGAAGCTCGAGCCGTGGGCCGGAGTGGTGATCACGGCGCGCGGCGCGCCGGTCTCGACCGTGGCCGAGGCCGGCGCCGAGGGGTCGCTCAGGTTCTCGGCCAAGTCCATGGCGTAGACCTGGTAGGTGAAGGTGCCGTCCGGGCGGCCGGTGTCGGCGTAGGTCGTGGCGGTGAGCACGTAGGGCAGCAGCGAGCCAACCACCGGGCCGGGGGCGTTGACCAGCCGGCCGTCGCGATACAGCAGGTAGCCGCGCAGATCGGGCTCGGTATTGGCGTTCCACGAGACGTTGATCGTGGTGCCGCTGGTGGTGGCCGTGAGCCCGGTGGGAGCGGCCGGCGGCAGGTTGTCGATCGTCACCTGCACGGCGTCGGTGGCCACGTTGCCGGCCAGATCCTCGGCCTCCAGGGTGAGCACGAAGGCGGCGCCCTCCGGCAGCACGAAGGTGTTCCACTGCGCCAGCACGTCGGAGGTGACCGGCACCGGCGAGCGCCGCAGCAGCTCGCGGCCCGGCAGGCCCGGGCGCTCGGCGTAGAGCCGGTACTCCGCGAAGTCGTCCGGGCTCCAGGCCGTGCCGCGCACGTCGACCACGCCCGAGGCGCGGCCGCCGTCCGCAGGCACCTGCAAATCGGCGAGCGGCGGCGTGATGTCGATGCGCACCGGCGCCTCGTTCGAGGGCTCGCTCGAGTGGCCGGCGCGGTCCACGGCGCGCACTACGTAGGTGTAGCCGCCCTCGAGCAGGCCGGCGTCGACATAGGTCGTGCCGGCGACCAGGGCCGCGTTCACCCGCACCCCGTTTCTGAGCACCGCGTAGCCGGCCACGTCGGCCGCGGCGCTCGGCGTCCACGAGAGGTGGGCGTCACGGCGGTTCTCGACCTCGGCGGTGAGCGCGATCGGCGGCTCCGGCGGCAGGGTGTCCACCGTCACCTCGGAGAGCACCACCGACTGGTTGCCGGCGGCGTCGCTCACCGTGAGGCGCAGGGTGTAGAGGCCGTCGGCCGGCAGCGCCAGCCAGTCGAGCAGCGTGCCGTCGGCGACCGACGCGGCGCGGCTGCCGAGCTCGGAGAACTGCTGCGAGGAGCCGGCCGGCCCGGGGGCGATGGCGAGCTGGTAGTCGACGAAGTGGAGGTCCGTGGCAGTGCCGCGGATCTCGCCGGGGCCCGCCATGTAGCCGCCGTTCGCCGGCTGGCTGATCGCCGCGGTGGGCGGCGTGTTGTCGATCTCGACTGCGACCTGCGCGGAGCGGCTGTGCCCGGCCTTGTCGAGCCCGGTCAGGCGCAAGGTGTAGAGGCCGTCGGCGAGCCCGATCAGATTCCAGCCGAGGAGCGGCTCGGGCAGCGGCAGGGTCGCGCCGAGGGCGAGCCCGGTCCACGAGGCGGGCGCGGCACCGGCCCCCAGCTCGAGCGTCCAGCTCAGGAGGTTGGCCTCCTCGATGGCGCCGGTGACCGGCACCGGCTGGCGGGCGGAGAGCACGCTCCCCGCGGCGGGCGCCGTGAGCTGCACCACGGGTGGCGTCGAGTCGATGATGAACGGGATCAGCACCTCGGTCTGGATCTCGGCCGCGTCCTCGGCCTCGACGCGCAGCGCGTAGTCGCCGTCTTCGAGCCCGGTGAGCGGGGCGAAGGTGAAATCGACGCGGTTGGTCTCACCGGAGGCGATCTCCTCCCAGGCCGGCGCCTGCGGCTCGGCGGTGAAGGACACCGCGAAGCTCGCCAGGTCGAGGTCGGTGATGCTGCCGGTGATGCCGCCGGTGGCGGGCAGCACCTGGTTGGCGAGCGGCCGCGTGAAGGCGACGGCGGGCGCCGTGCGATCGAGCAGGGCGGTCACCGCCTCACGCTGGGTGACGCCGGGGTTGGCGGCCAGCCGCGCGTAGACCTCGATGCGGTAGAGGCCGTCCGCAGCCGGGGCGCCGCCGTCGTGCGTGCCGTCCCAGGGGACCTCCTGCGCACCGGCGGGCAGGGTGGCGTCGTCCAGCAGGCGGCGCACCTCGTTGCCGTCGAGGTCGAGCACCGTGAGGTCGAGAAGCGCCGGCGAGCCCAGGCCCAGCCGCACGGCCAGCGTCTCGCGCCGGCCGTCGCCGTTGGGCGAGAAGGGCCGTGGCACTGCCTCCAGGTACTCGAGCACCACCGCCGGCTGGGAAATGAACAGCGGCACCCGCGCCTCGGCGCGGTTGCCGAGGACGTCCACGCCGGTCAGGCGCAGGGTGAAGTCGCCGTCCAGGCCGATGGTGTTCCACGGGGCGAGCAGCTCCTGGAACCGGGCCTGGTCCAGGGTCTCGATGAGGGCCCAGGTCTCGGGGTCCGGGCCCACGCCGTACTCCAGGCTCCAGCCCTGGAAGTGGTCGTCGATCGCCGTGCCGGTGACCTCGACGATCGCCGGCAGCGGGCTGGTCGCGGTCGGGAAGTCGATCGCCACCTGGGGCGGCGTGGTGTCCACGTCGACACAGACCTTGAGATCGGTCTCGTTGCCGCAGGCGTCCTCGAAGCGGGCGTGCACGTGGTAGAGGCCGTCGGCGACCACCGCGCCGGAGTCGTTCTTGCCGTCCCAGCTCACCTGGCCGGTGTCGAGGATCGGCAGGCCGGAGGCGAGGTCGCGCACCGGGTCGCCGGTGTCGGCGCAGCCGGTCGGCGTCAGAGCGGGTACCGCCGGCCTGACGAAGAAGTCGACGGTCGCCGGCTCCAGCGCGCCGACCAGCACGTTGACCTCGTCGAGGATGCCGTCGCCGTTGGGCGAGAACAGGCTGAGGTCCTTGGCGATCGAGGCGCCTTCGAAGACGCCGTCGAAGTAGAAAGAGCGCGGCGGCGTGCAGACCAGGGCGCCGGCGGCGTTGACCGCCGAGAGGCGGATCGAGAAGTCTCCCACCCGGCCCCGGAGGGAGCTGAGGACGCCGGTCTCCCCTTCGCTCGAGAAGAGCGGCGGGACGATCAGCTCTCCCGCCTCGTTGGGCCGAATGCCGCCCCCGAAGGGCTCCCAGGACACCGGCTCCAGGCCCTCGCCGAGCTCGAGCAGGAACGCCACGCCCTGCGGGTCGACGGCCCGGCCCTCGATGTCGACCACGTTGACGCCGTCGCGCTCGACGCCGCACAGGCGCTGGCCGTCGGCCGGGTAGGTCAGCTCGGCCACCGGCGGCGTGCGGTCACGAAGCGCGTAGAAAGGCCCGCGGAGTCCGGGATGCGGCGGCGGCACCTCGCGGACAGTCCCCGTCGCGGCGTCCACGAACGCTCCCCACTCGACCACCTCGCCGTTGACGTTGGTCAGGCGCACGCCGAACGGGTGCAGGCCCGCGGGGAGGTCCTCGAGGTCGAGCTCGAAGCTGTACTGCTGTCCCGAGGTCGGGTTGTTGACCGTGGTCAGCAGGTCCTGCTCCCCCGCCTCGCCCGGCCCGAAGACCGAGAGGAGCTGCAGGGCCGTGCCGTCGAGGCTCCGCGGGTGGACGGTCAAGGTGCGCCTCTGGAGCGGAGGCGGCTGGTTGCAGGCGCCGGAGACGAGGTTGCCGATCGCCATCGTCACCGCGAGGCAGGGGAACTTGAAGTCCCGGCGGTTGCTGGTGAAGGTGCGCGACTCGATGCGCCCGGTCAAGGGGTTGAAGGCCGGCACGGTGGTGGCCACGAAGTAGCCCTCGTAGCGCTTGCAGGCCTGCCAGTCGGCGGCGGTGAACAGGAAGCCGCCGTCACGGATCACCGCGGCGGGGATGGCCTTGGGGGTCGCGTAGCGCGGGTCGTCCGGGCTCGACAGGTAGAGCGTCGCCTCGGCGAAGGGCTGAGCCACCGACTCAATGCCCCAGAGCTTGAGCTGGCCGGCGAGTGCGGGATCGAGGCCCTCGATCAGCGACCCGGCCAGCACTGCGTCGGGGGGGCTGACACCGAGGAAGGCCAGGCCCTCGCTCGACACCGAGACGAGCTGCGACAGGTGGGTGTCGCCGTCGTCGTCGACGGCCCGCAGCCGCAGGGCGGTGAGCCGCCCCGGCTCGAGGCCGGCCTTGTCCCACAGGAAGCGGAAGAAGTGCTGCGGGATGGAAGCCGTGGTGCCGCCGGAAATCAGGAACTGGGTGACGCGGCTGCTGAACCAGGCCTCGGGCGCCAGCAGCTCCGGATGCGGGGTGCCGTCGACGATCGGCATCGGCTGGATCTCGAGGTAGAGCTCGAAGAGGCCGGAGACCACGCTCTCGGCCGCCCGGGCCTCGACCGGCTGCGCGAGGTCGAGCTGCGCCGCCGGCTTGGAGCAGGCGAGAGCCGGCGGCGCCACCACGTGAGTGATCGGGTCCTCGTAAGGGTTGCCGAAGTGAGTGAGGAACAGCTCCTCGCTGCCCAGCGGCGTCGCCACCAGGGAGCGGTTGCCCGCGAGGTCCTCGACCTCGACGCGGAAGCGGTGGTCCACGAACTCGGAGAGGGCGAGGCCCCGGCCGCCGATCAGATCGGGGCGGCCGAGCGCGGGATCGGCGATCTCCGGCGGCACGGATGCGGTCGGATCGAGCGGCACGGCGGGGAGATAGAAGGGCGCCCACACGAAGAGATCGGCGCCCTCGCCCGTGCTGCCCTCGGTCGAGTCGAAGTTGTCCTCCCAAATGCCGAACAGCACCGTGGGCTCGGCGACGACCTTGCCTCCCCGGCACTGACGCGCGTTGCGCAGCGCCATCCGGAGCACCGGCGGCGTCGAGTCCACAGTGACGAAGAACTCGAAGCTCTGCACCACCAGGCGGTACTCGCCGTCGGGCACCGGCAGGCCGCGGTCGTCGCGGCCGTCCCAGAGGAAGGAGTGCTCGGCGCCGATCTGGCTGTGGTCGCGCAGGATGGTGCGCACCCGCTCGCCGGCCTCGTTCTCGAAGCCAAACTCCAGGTGCACGGGCTCGAGCACCCGGTAGGAGACGGTGGCCGCCTCGCGCACGCCATCGCCGTTGGGCGAGATGTAGCGCGGCTCCATGTACACGTCGGTCAGGCTGGGAGTGTCGGCGAACGACACCCGCTTGATACGGGCGAGCGAGTTGCCCGCGAGGTCGGTGGCGGTGAGCCGCACCAGGTACGAGCCGGGACCGGGCGGCACCCAGGTGGTGAACCGCTGGTCGACCACCGGAGTCGGGCTCGGAGGTGTGATCGGCCGGAAGTCGGTGGGCGTGGCGGAGGTCGCCCACTCCAGCCGGTACTGGTCGAAGTGCTGGTCCGCGGCCGTGCCTTCGACCAGCACGCCGCCGGAGACCGAGACCCGCCGCGGCCTCAAGTCCACCGTCAGGTTGAGCAGCGAGCGCATCTGCCAGTGGTCCTCGTTGCCGCGCTGGTAGCAGGGGCTCGCCGGGTCGTTGCGCTGGTCGTTCGAGAGGAAGAGCAGCCGGCGGCCGGTGGGCGAGAAGCGCTCGCCCCCCACCGCGGTGAAGTCGTCGAACAGCGACGCCCGGCGGCCGTCCTCGTCGAGGAAGATGGCCCACGCCGGCTCGCCGTCGCCGGCCGAGGTCCACAGCAGGGCACGGTCGTTGGGGTCCCAGAGCAGGGAGCCGCCCTGCGGCAGGCGGCCGTCGTCCTCCTCGGGCAGCTCGGCGGCGGTGCCGTAGGCCTGGAGGTAGAGGTCCACCGTGTCGCCGGCCGCGGCGCCGAGCTCGGCGAGCGGCACCCGGAGCTCGTAGTACTTGTGCTGGTGGTGCACGCGGCCGGTGCGGGTGAAGCCCACGGCGCCGTGCGTCGCATCGCCCTCGGTGACACGCAGCTCGCGCCAGCCGTCGGCGGCCCGCACCCACAGCGCCGCCCAGTCGGCCTCGCCGTCGCGGGTGTTGTCCACGGTGAAGTCGAGGGCTACGAAGAGCGACTGGCCGTCGCTTCCGGCGTAGCCGGCGACGGTCGCCGCGGGGTGGCCGGTGTCCGGCCGCGAGCGGACCTCGAACAGCGGCTCGGTGAGGCCGTCCTGCCCGGTCTGCTGCCCGTCCACCACCATCGGGCTCGAGCCGTCGAGCAGCAAGCTGTAGAAGGCTCCCTCCTCGGCCGGGTAGCGGAAGGGGCGGGCGTCGCGGTCGGAGAGCGTCTCCTCGCGCGCCTTGAGCGCCAGCCGCAGCCGGCCGGGCGGCACCTCGGCCCACTCGACCTCCAAGGTCGACTCGTGGAGGTCCGCGACGTCGCCGTCGGAGGTGGAGACGACGCTCGCGAGGTCCTGGCCGGTGCCGAGGTGCACGGCGGCCGCGGGCGCCAGGCGGCTGCCGCCCGCCAGCAGAGCCACCGACTCGACGTGCGCCGCCTCCATGCCGGTCTGGCGGATGCGCACCTTGTAGTCGCCCTCGGCATCGGGCAGGAAAGGCGAGAGGTCGAGCGTCTGCTCGCGGTAGCGCAGGCCGTGGTGCAGCACGCCGCGCTCCGCCCACGACGAGCCGTCCCAGGTGCTGACGTGGTAGGACTGGCACCCCTCCTCGCCGAAGGGCTTGGTCCAGGCGATGGTCTCCTGCTCGCCGGTAAGCAGGTCGAGCCGCGCCACGCGGAAGAAGACCGAGAAGTCCGAGGCACACGAGCTTCCGTACCCGATCGTGGCCGCGAGCTCGGTGCCGCCGCGCGCCCACGCGAGCTGCCAGGCGAACCCGCGCTCCGGGGCCAGGTCCGGGATCTCGTCCGGCCACGGGTAGAGGACTGCCTCGAGCTCGAAGGCACGGACGGTGACGCCGGCGCCGTCCACCACCAGCACGCGGCCGGCGTCCGGGTCGGAGACCGCCAGGCGGTCGCCGGTCGGGGCCCAGGCATACTGCGGCTGGAGGCTGCCTGTCGTGAGCTCGGTCTCCGCCCCGCTGTCGAGGTTCAGCAGGTGTACGGCATAGCCGGTCTCGTCGAACCCGCCTCCGGTCCTGAACGCCAGCCGCCGGCGGTCGGGCGAGAACGCGAAGTCGTGGGCCGTGAACCCCGTCCACAGCACGCGCTGCGGATCGACGCCGTTCAAGGGGATGGCGACGATCGAGCCCAGGCGGTCGACGTAGAGCACCCGGCCGTCGGCCGAGAAGCCGATCGGCGAGTCGTCGGTGGTGCCGTCCGGCCGGGTGGCGAGCCGCAGGCGGGCCGAGCCGTCGCCGTTGGCCACCCACAGCTCGCGGATCACGGTGCTGAACAGGAAGCGCAGCTTGAGCACCGCGATCCTGCCGCCGTCCGGCGAGATCACCAGCTCGAAGGGCTCGAAGAGGCCGAAGAAGGGCGCCGGCAGGATCTGCTCCAGGTCGCCGCCGTCCGGCCGCAGGCGGTAGACGCCGCGGCTGTAGACCGGGTCGCCCGCGGCGCGGATGTAGAAGTACAGCCAGCCGTCGTCCTGGGTCGGCAGCGGGGTCGAGATCGACGGCAGCTCGCAGGTGAGGTTGTTGAACAGCTCGGCGCCGGTGCCCGCCGCGAGCAGCAGCGAGATGCGGTTGGTGTCGAGGGTCGCGGGGGCCGAGCCGAGCACGTTGCCGGCGCCGTCCACCACCCGCAGCACGTAGTCCGCGTCGCGCGCCAGGCGGCCCTGGTCGTCGCGGCCGTCCCACACGAAATTCCCGGCGTCGACGCCGGCGAGCGGCTCGCGGCGCACCACTTGGTCGCGCACCGCGTCGACGATCTCGATTTCGCCGGTCACCGGCTCGTCGAGGCGGAAGAAGAGCTCGGTCTCGTCCTGGATCAGGTCGCCGTTGGGCGAGAAGTAACGCTCGCTCAGGAAGAAATCGCCCTCCTGGATCGCCACCTCGAGCCGCGCCTGGTTGTTGGCCTCGGACGACTCTTCCTCCGTGCCTTCCGGATCGATTTGCACCACCACCGGCCGTGAGCCGCCGGAGGCGGCGAAGGTCCAGGCGAAGACCGCCTGCGCCGTGCCGTTGCCCGGCACCAGCGCGATCACCTGGTCCGGCGCGACCGGCGTGCCGCCGGCCGACGGCTCGCCGTCGAAGGCGCGCACCACGAGGTCGCGCACCTCCTGCTCGCCGAGGTTCGCGACGGTGACCGTCAGGGAGACGGCGTCGCCGGGCCGCGGGAAGCGCGGCGCGAGAGCGAGAGAGGCCGGCGAGATCCCGAGATCGGGCAGGGACAGCACCGCCAGCACGTTGAAGGCGGTGTTGTCCTCCTCGCTGAATTCCGCGATCTCGCCGTCGGGATCGACCACCGCGTAGAGCAGACGATCGGCGGCGGTGGGCAGGCGCGGCCAGACCAGGCTGGCGACGGCCTGCTCGCCGGCGCCCAGCGCCGGGATCACGGCGCGCTCGAGGATCTGCGGCGCGCCGGTGGCCGGGTCGCCGTCGTAGAACGCCACCTCGACGTCGCTGACAGGCGCGCCGCCGTTGTTGCGCACCCGGGCGCTCAGGGTGAGGGGCTTGCCCTCGCGGCCGGGGTTGGGGTCGAAGGTGAAGTCGGCGAACGAGAGCGCCAAATTGGGCTGGTCGAGCGCGCCGGCGGTGAACGCCAGCTCGGCGGTGTTGTTGCCCTCCTCGCTCTCGGGCACCAGGCTGTCGGGGTCGATCTCGACGCGGAAGCTGACGGCGCCGGAGAGGTCCACGCGCCAGGTGATCTCCTGCAGGGTGCTGCCGCCGCCCGCGATGCGCACCGTGTTGTTGGCCAGCACGCGGACGGCGACGCCGTCGGTCACCGAGTAGCGCACCTGGGCGTCCGGCGACTCGAGCGTGCCGTGGTTCTCGAGCCGCACGCGGAAGCGCACGTCGCTCCCGAGGTAGGGCGCGCCCAGGAGCTCGAGGTCGGCCGCCGCCACGCCCAGGTCGACGCTGGCCGCGGTCGACACCGTGCGGCTCGCCGTGTTGTTGGCCTCGTTGGCCTCGGCCACCGCGCCCTCGGGGTCGACCACCACGGTGAGGTCCGTGGCGCCGGCGGTGGTCAGCACATAGGTGAAGCTCACCGCCACCGAAGAGCGGTCGGCCACCGCCACGGTCTGCTCGCCGACCACCTCCGCCGCCGCTCCCGGCGCCGTGGCGAACAGGCGCACGTTGACCGCGGGCACCGCCGTGCGGCCGAGGTTGCGGACCGTGGCCGTGATGCCGAGCGTCGAGGGCAGCGCGGCCGGCTGGGCGGGGGTGATGAGGAGATCGGTGCCGCGCACCTCGAGGTCGGGATCGAGCGGCGCCTCGCGCACCTCCACCGGCAAGGCGGCACGGTTGTCGAGCTCGGAGAGCTCGTCGAGCGTGCCCTCGGGGTCGAGCACCGCGATGAGCTCGGTCGGTCCCGCGACGCCGGTCGTGTCCCACAGCAGGCCGACGGTCGCCGAGGCGCCGGCCGGGAGCGGCGGCAGCGCCACGTCCGGGCCGATGGGGACCCCGCCCGCGCTCGGGTCGCCGCGGTAGACGCGCAGCGCCGTCGCCGGTGCCGTGGCGTTGCCGTCGTTGCCCACGGTGTAGGCGAGCTGCACCCGCTCTCCTTCCCCGGGGTTGGGCGGGTCGGCGGTCGGCGGCGCGGTGAACCGCAGGTTGGCGAAGGAGAAGCGCTTCAGGGCCGAGACCGCGAGCGAGGTGGCGTAGACGCTTCCCGCCCAGCTCCCGTCCAGCGACTGGCGGCCGGCGAGGAAGGTCGCGGCCTCCCCCAGGCGGGCGCTGCCGGGCGCGCCCAGGGTGATCAGGGCATCCATGGCCGCGGCCGTGTCGTGCACCGTCGACGGGCTGTCGCCGAAGCCGCCGTCCGGGTTCTGGCGCGAGGCGAGCCAGGCGAGGGCGGCGGGGGCCGGCCCCGACGCCGCCCCGGCCGCGTCCAGGGCACGGAGCGCCACCGCGGTGACGCCGGTGCGGCTGGCGCCGCCCCGCGACTGAGAGAAGCCGCCGTCCGCGTTCTGCGCCGCCGCCAGGTAGGCGACGGCGCGGCTCACGGCGGCACTGGCTCCAGGTTCAGCGTCCGCCGGGTCGCCGTCCAGGGCGAGCACGGCGAGCGCGGTATCCAGCGGGTCGCTGGCGAAGCCAGGACCCACGCCCCAGCCACCGTCGGCGTTCTGCCACGGCAGCAGCGCCTGGCGCAGGGCCAGTGCCTCCTCGCCCAGGCCCCCGAGCACGCTCGCGGCGCGGGCCGCGAAGTCGACGTTGGCGGCCGGCTGGCCGGCGAGCCAGGAGACGGCCGGCGCCACGCCGCCGAAGAACGGATCGAGGCGCGCCAGCGTGGTCAGGGCCACCGCCGTGTCGCGGGTGCGGGTCGCCGGCCGATCTTCCCAGAACCCCTCCCCTGCCTGCCGGCTGCGCAGCCAGGCGAGAGCGTCCAGGAGGTTGGCCTCGCCTGGGCGCAGCGGCCCGCCGCCCACCGGCTCCGGCGCCCCCGGCACGCCGCCCGGCACCACCTGCGGGTAGGGGTGCAGCAGGCCCCGGCCGCCGGTCAGGATGGCGAAGCGGGTGGCGATCTCGCGCCGCAGGCGGTTGATGCCGGCGATCGCCCGGGAATCGACCAACGAGCCGGGCCGGGTCAGGAAGACGAAGCCGAGGCGGAACTCCCGCTGCCCCTCGCCGGCCGCCGGCAAGCGCGGGCCCTCGGCGGCGACGATGTCCTCGATCCTCACCTGGCGGGTGGTCGCGGTCACCGTGGCACCGACCTGCGGCAGTTGGCCGACGTCGACCCCGGGCGCCTCGAGCAGGGTCAGGGGCGGCACCTCGTCGGGCCCGTAGAAGCCGGCGAGGTAGAGGTCGAGGGGGCTCCAGAACTTGAGCGTCGCGGTCGAAGTGAAGGTGCCGTCTCCGTTGTCGCGCCAGTCGCTGCCGTACATCACCGAGGCGTCGCTGTCCAGCAGGTAGCTCCAGTGCGAGCCGTCGCGACCCAGGAGCGCCGCCGACGGCGCGCCGCCCGGCTCGCGGAAGCGGACCCGCGCCGCCCAGCGGTGCAGGAGCTCGTGGCTGAGGGTGACCAGCAGCTCTTCGAAGGCGGGGTCGTTGGGCTCCAGCACGGCGCGCGACACGGCGGCCAGGTCCACATAGCCCTGCAGCCGGCCCGCGCTGCCGAAGAGGTCGCTGTTGTCGAACAGCGGCAGCCCGATCCCCGAGTCGGTGTTCTGCACGCCGCTGAAGAAGGCGCGGGCCTGGCCGGTCGCGAACTCGAAGTTGGTGAAGGCGACGAGGAAGTCGTACTCGTCGGTGTGATGGGCGTAGAACTCCTGCGCCACCACCTGGCGAGGGACGTCGTTGAAGGAGCCGTCCGGCAGGTTGCGGTCGTAGTTGCCGGCGACCTCGAGGACGGTGACCAGGTCCTGCTCGGCGAGGTGCGTCGCCGTGAAGTCGCCGCCGGAGGCCTTGTCGCGGTCGAGCACCAGGTGGACGCAGCCCTCGTCGGCCACGGCCGGCGGGAGGAAAGCGAGGCCGGCGAGCAGCACCAGGGCCGCGGGCCTCATAGGCGACCCCGTTGCGGACCTTCGGGCTCGCCCCTCACCCCGACCTTCTCCCCGTTCCCGCGGGGCGAGGGCACCCCCTCCCCGTCGTCTTGCTCTGCTGCGCTGGAAGCGGCGCTTCCTTTCTGGCCCCCTCGCCCCGCTTGCGGGGAGTGGGATGGGGTGAGGGGCGGCTCCGAAGCCGGCGGCGGCTGGCTCGGCAGCGTGCGCCGCGCCCCGCTCTCCGCGCCGGGCGCCGGCTCGCCTTCGAGCGCCGCCGGCGTGCCGAGGTCGTCTTCCGCGGGAGGCCGGGGATCGAGCAGCACGAGCCGGCCGCGGCCGGCGGCAGCGCGGTCGAGGAAGAGCCAGGCCCGCAGGCGTGCGCCCGGGCCCGTGGACCCGGCCGGAGCCGACAGCTCGAGCACCAGGCGGTCCGGCAGCACCTCGAGCAGCTTCGCAGCCACGCCGGGAAGCTCTTCACCGGCGCGCACCAGGGCCGGTGCGCCGGCGCCGAGCCGTACCACGGCGACGCCTTCCGACGGCGCCGCGGCCAGTACGGCGACCTCGGCCAGCCGGGCCTCGAAGGACGGTGCCGGTGGGGACTGCGGAACCTGGGCGCTGGCCAGCACGCTCACGAAGGCGCAGCCCAGCCCGAGCGCCACGCGCCCCTGCAAAGCTCTCATCCCGACCTCCGCACAAAACAACCATTCACCGGTCCGGCACGCACTCATTCGGTGCGCCACCGCGACGTTCGGTTGAGCGCCGCGGAAACTTAAGCCGATCGATGAAAGAACATTTGGCTCTGCCTCGAAGCCTCCTCGAGACAGCTCCAGACGTGTATGCGCGATTCGGCGGCGGAATCAGTCAGCGAGATCGAAACCTGCCGGAGAGGAGCCGAGAATCAGAGGAGGAGCCAGGCGAGGCCCGCGGCGATGGCCAGGAGGTAGCCCAGCCCGACGCGGAGCAGCATCGAGCGGCTGCCCAGGAAGGCCACCAGGCCGGCCTTGAAGACCAGGTTCGCCATCGCCGCCAGGACCACCAGCCTGGCGCCCACCGCCGCCTCCAGCCGGCCGGCCGAGACCAGGTTCGAGGTCGAGAGGGTGATGGCGTCCATGTCCGTGAGGCCGGAGATCGCTGCCACCACGTAGAGGCCGGCCTCGCCGAAGTAGCGCCTCGCGGCTTCCACCGCCACCAGGATCGCCGCGTAGAGGAAGGCGAAGATCAGCGCCGGCTTGAGCTCCGAGGGGTTCCCGGCCTCCGGCGCCTCGGTCTCGGCATCCTCGCGGCGGCGCCAGAGCGCGATCGCGTAGACGACGAAGGTGGCGAGCAGCAGGCCGAGCGGCAGGGCGGCGGTGCGCAGGAAGCCCGGCGCCACGACGCCGACCTCGATCGCCACCCGCACCACGGACACCCCCGAGGCGAGGATCACCACCAGCGCCGCGAGGTCGGCCGCCGAAGGCGTCGCCGCCGCCCGGCGGGAGTAGGAGACCGTGGTCGCCGTCGACGAGATCACGCCGCCCAGCAACCCGGCGAGCAGCGTGCCGCTGCGATCGCCCAGCAGCTTGTAGGCCACGTAGCCCGAGAGCCCGAGGCCGACGATCAGCACCACCATCAGCCAGATCTCGCGCGGGTTGAGCACCTGGAAGGGGCCGTAGGCGCGGTCCGGCAGCACCGGCAGGATCACCAGCGTGATCAGGGCGAACTGCATGATGGCGCGGAAATCGTCGTCGCCGATCCTCTCCGAGAGGCCGTGGAGCTGCGGCTTCAAGTACAGCAGCACCGCCGCCGTGCCACCGACCGCGATCGCCACCGCCGGCGGGCCCACCACCACGAAGGCGCCCACCCCGAACATCAGCAGCATCGCCACCTCGGTGGTGAGCCCGGGGTCGATCTTGCCGCCCTCGAGCTTGGCGAGGTTGCCGACCACCATCAGCCCGGCCAGGCTCACCAGGCCCGCTGCCACCACCCAGCCGCCCAACGGCTGTGCCAGGTAGGCGGCGAGCGCACCGGAGAGCGTCACCAGCGCGAAGGTCCGCACCCCGGCCAGCCGCGACGCCACGCGCTCGCGCTGCATCCCCACCAGCAGCCCCAGCCCGAGCGCGATGCCGAGGCGCAGGAAGACGTCGGAGAGGTCGGTGTCGGAGGGGGTCATGGCGCGATGGGCAGTGGACGGAAGCCTTACCTCAGCTCTCTCGGCGCTGCCGCCGGACCGATTTCGAGACGGAAGCTCCAGGCGAGCGGGGGCGCCGAGGTAGCGAATGATGCTCCGCATAGGAGTCCAGCAGCCGCCGGATCATCCGCTGATACTGCGTCCTGTGAGTGGCAGCTTCGCGCTTGAAGAACTCGACGCTCCGCTTGCTGAGAGAAATGGTGACCTTGACGCCTTCCTCCCGGAAGGCAAGCTCCTCGGGAGGAGGAAGGAAGTCAGCGACGACCTCGAGCCTGCCAAGGGGTTCATCCGTGTACTTGATTCGCTTGCTCATAGATCCTCTTTCCTCTTCGCCAGTACCCGGCGCCGAAGATCCTGATGACCCGCCCCCGGAAGGTGAAGCGGACCGTCAGGATGCCGTCCCCAACCCGTCCGAAGCAGAAGTACCGAGGTTCGTCTTCGCTGTGCCCCAGATCCTTGGCGATGACCCGCTCGCGATCGGCGAAGGCGAATTGTGCAAGCGAGAACGCAACGCCGTGCTTTCGTTGGTTGTCGGCGTCCTTACCATCGTCCCACTCGAACCTCACCTGCGCCATGACGGGACGATAGCATGGCGGCGGCGTTCAAGCCCATACGTCTGTATGGCTCACCGGATGTCTCGCCGCGCTCATTTTCGAGCGCGTGTCCGCTGCCGTCAGGCCCAGTTAGTCCGCTCAACGGCGCTTCGATGATCAGAGCGCCGCCACCCGCAAGCGCCGCAGCAGAACAGCCAAGGCCTCCGGTAGCGTGGCGCAGCGCTCCCCCACTTCGCCGTTGACCCGCCAGGCGAGCCCACAGGAGGCATTTGCCCCCGCTCCAATGTCGAGCGCCACAAGATTGCTGCGGGCGAGCTGGCTCATCGCGCTCTCGGTACCTGCTATGAGCTTTGATGGCATAGCTGGATCGAAGACGGCGCGGCTCGACCAGAGGCGCACAAATCGGCGCCGGGTGCGTTGGCGCTGCGTCAGCGCTGTTCGGTCGGGTGCGTCACCGGCTTGAAGATCCCGTTCAGCACCCCGGCCAGGCGGACACCGGCCTGCTGCAGGCGGCGCTCGATGATCGGCAGCACCTTGAAGGTGTAGGCGTAGCCGAGGCGGGCATTGCCGATGTCGTAGACCTTCGGCCGCAGCTCCTGGGACTCGCGCAGCCAGTCGGCCACGGTGGCTCGCTGCCACTCGGCAACCAGCTCGTCCGGCACCTGGCGCAGGAGCTCGGCGTACTCGGAGAACGAGAGCCGGCTGTCGTCGATGACTCCTGAGTCCCAGACCGAGTGCAGGTTGGAGACCTCGCCCTGCCAGGTGACGAGGATCTCGTTGCCGCCGCGGTCGGCGCGACGGCCGATGTGCAGCGGCTGGTGGACGTCCCCCACCAGGTGCACCAGCCACTTGAGCGCCGTCGCCTTGGCCTCCTGGCCGGCGTTCGCATCGCGCAAGGTGGCAAGCGAGCGTTCGATGACCACGAGCGCGTCCCCCTTGGGGTCGCGGGCCGTGGTCTCTAGCGTCTCGCCGTCGTCGATCGACAGGAAGTGCCAGCGCCACTCGTCGCCCTTCTCCCAGTCCGGGTGGCTCCGCATGTCGTCGGCCCACACCGAAACCCTGGCCAGGGACTCGACCCCGAGCAGGGCCTCGACCGCGGTCGCGGCCTCGTCCGAGAGGTGGTACTCGGCGATGCGGCCGACGATGCGATGGCCGGTCGGCCCCCAGCCCCAGGCGGTGCCCGGCGCCAGCGCGGCCAGGGCGGCGAGGCCGAGGAGAGACCGCCGGAGTTGGCTCATCGAATGGAGCTCATCGCACAGCTCGGATCAGCGCGGCCGTCGCCGCGAGGGCCGCGACCGTCCGCACGTGGTTCCAGGCGGTCCAGGTCCTCAGGTAGTCCGCCCACAGGCCGGCTGCCCCGGCGCTCGCCGGGTCGACGGCCGCCAGCGCGTTGTTGCGCGGGATGTTGCAGACGAACGTCACCAGCATCACGCCGACGAGGTAGAGCAGGCTGCCGGCCAGGCGGTAGCCGGCGCCGGGCTCGCCCCACCGCCACGCCGAGAAAGCGGCCAGCACGACGCAGCCCGCGGCCGTGCCGAGGAACACCAGCAGGAAGAGCGGCCGGACGATGGCGATGTTGATGGATTGCATCGCAGCGATGCCCTGCGGCGCCGGGAGGCGGCCCAGGGCATCCATTACGAAGACCGAAAAGGTGAAAAACAGCCCGGCCATCAGCCCGCAGCCCAGGGCGGTACCGAAAGTCATGGGGCGGAGCAGGTTGTCGATCATCTGGAGGGCACCATCCTCCCTCATGGAAGGATCCGAGGCAACCCGTCCGTCGTGACGGCTGGTCTTCGATTGGAAGGTCGCGCGGCGCCGCTCATCGAATCGCCGCAGCCATCGATCATCCCCGCGAGTGCCGGCGAGAGCCGCCGGCGCTCGCCGAACCTGCAGGTATGCTGGGGCTCGACCATGGCCCGCTGGGAGTTCGCTGTCGAGCTCGAGCGCCAGAGCGGCGTGCCGCTCTTCCTGCAGGTCGCGCGGGCGATCATCCACGACATCCGGCGCGGGCGGCTGCGACCCGGTGACCCACTGCCCGGGAGCCGGACGCTGGCGCGCTCGCTCGGCATCCAGCGCGGGACCGTCGTGGTCGCGTTCGACGAGCTCGTTGCCGAAGGGTGGATCGTCCAGCGGGCGGCGCGCGGGGCCTTCGTCTCGCCCGAGCTGCCGGATCCGAAGCCGCGTCGTTCGGGCGCCGAACGAGCCGGAGTGCCCGGCAGGTTCGTGCTCGAGACCGCGCCGGCGCCTCCCGGCGAGATGCCCTACTCGATCCCACCGGGCGGGCTCTTCTTCGCCCCCAATCGGCCCGACGTGCGATTGATCCCGGGCGATCTGATCGGCCGCGCCTACCGGCGCGCGGTGCGGCGCGGGGGCGGCGTGCTGCTCGGCTACGGCCGGCCGCAAGGCCATGAGCGGCTGCGCGCGGCGGTCGCCGAGATGCTCTCGTCGACGCGTGGCCTCGCGACCGGCGCGGCCGACGTCTGCATCACCCGCGGCAGCCAGATGGCGATCGCGCTTCTGGCGCGCACGATTCTCTCGCCCGGCGACGTCGTCGCCGTCGAAGAGCTCTGCTATCGGCCTGCGGTCGAGGTCTTCCGCCTGCAGGGAGCCACAGTCGTGCCGCTCCCTCTCGATCGGGAGGGATTGAGGCTCGAGCCGCTCGAGAGGCTGGCGCGGGGCGGGCGGCTGCGGGCATTGCACGTCACACCGCACCATCAGTTTCCGACCACCGTCACCCTCTCCGCGGCGCGCCGCCTGCGGCTTCTCGAGCTCGCGCAGACCTACCGCTTCGCGATCCTGGAAGAAGACAACGACCACGAGTTCCACTACGACGGCCGGCCGGTCCTCCCGCTCGCCGCCGCCGATCGCGAAGGCGTCGTCGCCTACATCGGGACCTTCTCGAAGGTGCTGGCGCCGGCGCTGCGGGTGGGCTACGTCGTGGCGCCGCGGCCGCTGCTCGAGAAGCTCGTCGCCTACCGGCTCCACCTCGACGTCCAAGGAGACCGCGTTCTCGAGCACGCGCTCGCCGAGTTGGTCGAGCAGGGAGAGGTCCAGCGCCACGTGCGGCGCGTTCGCCGCGAGTACGCCGCCCGGCGCGAGGTGCTGGTCGAAGCGTTGCGCCGCCGCCTCGGCGGCGCGCTCGACTTCGACGTCCCGGCCGGCGGCATCGGGCTCTGGGTCCGCGCCGCGCCCGGCCTCGACATCGACGCCTGGGCGGCGCGCGCTCGGAAACGAGGCGCGGTGATGGTCACCGCCGCGAGCCTCGCGGTCGACGGCCGGCCGCGTCCCTTCGCTCGCCTCGGCTTCGCCGCGCTCGACCGCCGGGAGCTCGAGGAGGGGATCCGGCGGCTCGCCGCGGCGCGGCCAGTTTGAGGAACTGGACTAGCTGAGGGTCCAGAACTGGACCTTCTCAATGCTCCAGATGGCCGCCACAATGACGGCCATGCAAAACGAAAGCTTCGCCGTCGATCCGCGCTTCACCGTCGAGCCGGGCCGCACCGTCCTCGCGCTCGCTGGCAGCCTCCGGCGCGGCTCCTACAACCGCCGCCTCCTCGAAGCGGCGACCGAGCTCGCGCCGCAAGGCATGGTGCTCGCGATCGAGGACGAGCTCGAGGCCCTGCCGTTCTTCGACGAGGACCTCGAGCGCGAAACTGGCGGCGGCCCCGACGCCGTGCGCCGGCTGCGTCGCCGTGTAGCCGCGGCGGACGGCCTCCTCGTCGCCACCCCCGAGTACAACCACTCGCTGCCGGGGGTGCTCAAGAACGCGATCGACTGGCTGTCGCGGCCGGCTCCGGACGAGGTTCTGGCCGGAAAGCCGGTCGCGATCCTCGGCGCTACCCAGGGAGCGTGGGGCACGCGTCTGGCGCAGGCCACTCTGCGGCAGGTCTTCACCGCCACCGAATCGCGGGTGCTGCCGAGCCCGGCACTCTATTTGCGCGATGCCGCGCGGCTTTTCGACGACGATGGTCGCCTCGTCGATGCGTCGACCCGCGCGCGGCTCGGCGCCCTGCTCGCAGCCTTCTCGGACTGGATGGATCTCGCGGCGCCGCGGCCAGCGCAGGAAGGAGGCGCCCGTGTTCGAGGCTGAGCAGCTCCTGGGCTTTCTCGCCGCGGTGACGGTGCTCGTCCTCGTGCCCGGGCCGAACACCGCGCTGATCCTCGCCCACGGCCTGGCGGGCGGGCGCCGCGCGGGTCTCGCTACCGTCGCCGGCGTCGAGCTCGGCACCATCGTCCACACCGTCGCCGCCGCCTTCGGCCTCTCGGCCGTGCTCTCGACCTCGGCGCTCGCCTTCGACGCCGTAAAGCTCGCGGGAGCCGCGGTGCTCGTCGTCCTCGGGGCGCGTGAGCTGCTGCGGGCGCGCGAGCCGGTCTCCGCCGAATCGTCGACCCTGGGGGTCGGGCGCGCCCTGGCGCGGGCGCTGGTCGGCAATGTCTCGAACCCCAAGGTGGCGATCTTCTTCCTCGCCTTCCTGCCTCAGTGGGTCGACTCGGCGCGGGGTCCGCTGCTGCCGCAGTTCCTCGTCCTGGGGGCGATCGTCTCCGCCGTCGGCTGCATCTTCGGCTCGGCGATGGCGCTTGCCGCCGGCGCGCTCGCTCCCCGCCTGGCGCGGCACGCGGCCTTCTGGCGCTGGCAGCGGCGAGTCACCGGCGGCGTGCTGGTGGGAATCGGCTTGAGAATGGCGATGCTGCGCTAACGCCCGCTGGCCGTGCCGCCGGAATCGTCAGGGTGGCGGTTCGAAGGACTTGTCCGGGTAGGGCGGCGCGGGCGGCGGCGCCTGCGGCGGCTGCTCGCGGATCAGCTCCTCGAGGTGCGCGACGGCGGCCTCGAGCTGGGCGTCGCGGCCGTCGAAGGTGGCGCGCGGCAGGTTGTCCACCGTCAAATCCGGGTCGACGCCGTGGCCCTCGATGAGCCAGCGGCCCTCCGGCCCGTAGACCCCGAACTCCGCGGCCGTGGCGATGCCGTTGTCGACCAGGGTGTTGCTCGAGGTGAGCCAGATCTCGCCGCCCCAGGAGCGGGTGCCTATCACCTTGCCCAGCCCCAGGCGGCGGAAGCCCTCGGCGAAGGCTTCGCCGTCGGAGGAGGTCCACTCGTCGATCAGCACCACGGCGTGGCCGGAGAAGGCGAACTGCATGTTGCTGTAGGGCTGGCCGACGCGCGGCTGCCACCACATCCACGCCTTGCGCACGAGCTGGCCGAGGATCCAACTGTCGATGTTGCCGCCGCGGTTGTGGCGCAGGTCGATGATCAGGCCCGGCCGCTGGAACACCGGGAAGAAGTGGCGCGCCCACTCGGTGTAGTTGCCGCCGCCCATGGCGCGCAGGTGCACGTAGCCGATCTCGCCGCCGCCCAACCGCTCGACCGCGCGCCGCCGCTCGAGCTCCCAGGCGTCGTAGCGCAGCTCGGCTGCGCCCCTGGGGTCGAGCGGCTCGACGATCACCTCGCGCGGCTCGCCGGTGCCGGCGGGGACCACGGTGAGCAGCACCTGCTTGCCCGCCTGGTTGCGCAGCAGGGCGCCGGCGTCCGGCGCCGCGAGGGCCGGGGTGCCGTTGATCGCCGTCAACAGGTCTCCCTCCCGCACCCCGACCCCGGGCCGCGCCAGGGGCGACAGCTCCTCGGGCAAGTCCGGGTCGGCGGCATAGATGGTCTTCACCCGCAGACCTCCCGCCGCGGGGTCGCGCTCGAGCACGGCGCCGAGCGAGGCCGGCTCGATGGGGTCGTCGCCGGTGCGCAGGTCGCCGCCGTTGACATAGTGGTGCAGGGCCGAGAGCTCGCCGGTCATCTCGCCGAAGAGGTCGGAGAGCTCGGCGCGGTCGGTCACCCGCTCGACGAGAGGCCGGTACTTGTCGAGCACCGCGCGCCAGTCGACGCCGTGCATGCCGGGGTCGTAGAAGTAGTCGCGCAGCAGCCGCCAGCTCTCGGTGAGCATCTGCCGCCACTCCTCCTTGGGGTCGAGGAGGATCTTCCAGCCCGCGAGGTCGACGCGGTGCTCGGAGAGGTCGGCGATCGGCTCCGCCGAGGCCGGCCGCACGAAGAGCTGCTGCTCCTTGGAGAGCAGCAGCTTCTTGCCGTCCGCCGACAGCTCGTAGCCGGTGAGGCCGGCGAGGAGGGTCTTGGGCTGCGCCTTCTCGCGCTTGACCGGCAGCGCGAGCAGCGACACCTCGGGCGGCGCGGCGGTGGTGGCCGAGAGGTAGAAGAGCTGCTCGCCGTTGGTGGCCAGGGTGCTCAGAGTGCCGGCCGGCACGGGGACCACGAACAGCCGCTCGGCGAGCCCTCGGGCGTCGATCTCGACGCGCACCGCGGGGGCCGGCAGGCCCGGCTCCGCACCTTCGCCGGCCCCATCCTCCTCCGGGCCGCCCTTGGCGGCGTCGCGCTCGCCATCCTCCTTGCCCGCCACCTCCTGCGCCGGGGAGAGCTCGTTGGGCGGCGCGAACGGCGACTCCAGGCCCTCGCGCAGCGCCAGCAGGTAGATGCGGGTCACGCGGTCGAGGAAAGGGCCCGGCTGGTAGTTGCCCCAGGGGCCGCGGCGCAGCGAGGTCAACGTGCGGTTCGAGAGGAAATAGAGGTACTTGCCATCCGGCGAGAAGGCCGGGCTGAAGCTGTCGAAGCGGTCGCTGGTGGCGTCGACCTTGGTGCCCGTCGCCACCTCGTAGAGCTTGATCTGGTGCAGGAAGTTCTCGGCCGGCAGCACGTAGGCGAGCCAGCGGCCGTCCGGCGACCAAGTGAATTCGGGGAGGTCGCCGATCTCCGAGCGGTCGACGCGGGTGGCCCGGCGGCTGGCGACCTCCAGCACCCACAGCTCCTGGTTCTTGTCGGTGAAGGCGAGGCGCGCGCCGTCCGGCGACGGCAGAGCGTCGAAGCGCAGCACGTTGCCGCCCTCGGTGAGCTGCCGCGGGGCGGCCACGCCGCGGGCGTCGAGCGTCCACAGCTCGACTTCCCCGCTCTCGTCGGAGAGCACCGAGAGCGACTTGCCGTCGGGCAGGAAGCGGGCGCTGCGGTAGCGCACCCCCGGCCGCCGGCTGGCCTCGACCAGCCTCCCGGCCTCGACCGGTGCCACGAACACCTGGCCGCGCGCGGTCAGCACCACGCGGTCGCCGCGCGGCGAGAGGTGGGAGGCGGTCAGGTAGTCCATGGGCTCGTCGAGCCAGCGCTCACGCTGCTGATCGAAGTCGGAGGGCAGGGTGATGGGGATCAGCCGGTCCTCCCCCGTCGCGAGGTCGAGGGTGCGCAGGTCGGCACCGAGCTGGTAGACGACCCGTCCCTGCGAGACGCTCGGCGACTTGACGTCCCAGCCGCGGTGGCGGGTGTGCTGGGTGAGGCCCGAGCCGTCCGGCGCCATCGACCACAGGTTCAGGGTGTTGTCGCGGTCGCTCGCGAAGTAGATGCGGCCCTGCCACCAGGAGGGCCAGCGGCTGGTGCCGGCGAAGTCGGCGGTCAGCGGCGCCGCCTCGGCGTCGCCGTCGGAGAAGCGCCAGAGCTTCTGCGCCGTGCCGCCCCGGTAGCGCTTAGTGAAGCTCGACTGGGAGGAGGGGCGGGTGAAGACCAGCGTGTCGCCGCCGGGGTCGAAGGCTGCCTCGCTGGCCTGGGCCAGGGGCAGCCGGCGGCGCGCGAGCGTGCGCGGATGGACGGCGGAGAGCTGGTGGTCGGGAAGGGTGGCGAAATGGCGGGTGGCATAGACCACCTCGCCGGCCGGGGTCCAGCCGGCGACCAGCGCCGGCTCGCCGTGCCAGGTGAGCCGCCGCGGCAGGCCGCCCGCGAGCGGCATGACGTAGACCTCGGTCGGGCCTTCGTAGTCGGCGGAGAACGCCACCTCCCGGCCGTCGGGCGAGATGCTGGCCCGCGTCTCCTGGCCGGGATGGCTGGTCAACCGCCGTGCCTCGCCCCCCGCCAGGTCCACGGTCCACAGGTCGCCCTCGGCGGTGAACACCACGGTCGAGCCGTGGAGGGCCGGGAAGCGGTAGTAGCCGGCCGGGCCCTGCGCGTGCGCAGGCGCCAGGACAGCCAGCAAGGCCGGCAGGGCGAGGCTCGGGATCCGACGGGTCATGCGGCTTCTCTCCATATCTTCTGATGCGCGTTCTACCGGCAGCTTACGACAGCCGTAGGTGCAAGTTTCGGACAAACGGTTGAGCGCCGGCTCGGCACCGGCAGCCAGATGATCAAGAGCGCGGCCGCGCTGCGCGTTGCTCTGCGGATCGGTTCGGTAATCCCCGGCGACGAAGGAGCCCCCCGCGATGCAACGCCTCTCTGCCCTCGGCCTGCTGCTCGCCCTGGTCGTGCCGCCCGCGCCCGCCGCGGCCCAGAACGCCACCCTGGTGGACGACCTCGAGCCGTTCTCGACCTTCAACCCAGGCTCGGAGCCGCGCTTCCTGTTACGCGTCGGCCGGCGGGCCCTGCTCGAGGCCTTCCAGATCGGCAGGGGCTACACCCTGTGGTCCACGGACGGCACGGCGGAGGGGACCGAGCCGATGCCGATGCTGGTGAACCCCACCTCGGCAGGCCAGCTCCTCGGCCTCGACCTCCTGGTGGGCCGCTACCCCAGCGAGGTGACCGGCACCGAGCCGGCCCTGGGGATCTGGCTCTCGGACGGCACGGCCGCCGGCACTCGCAGCCTGGTACCGCAGGGCCTGGTGCTGGCCTCGGCCGCCGATCGCCCCGTGGACGGCCGGTTCTACTTCTTCACCCGCACGCAGCATGGCGTGGAGCTGTGGCAGACCGACGGCCGGCCCCACGGCGCCAGCGCGGTGGTCGACCTCGGCGGCCGCCAGCTCGCCAGGCCCCTGATGGCCGGCCGGCGCCTTTTCTTTCTCGCCTCGGAGCGCCCCTGGCCCGCGGGCTGCCATGGCGGCGACCCACCGCCGGCCTGCGACGAGCCCGTCTCCTGGGGCCTCTGGGTGAGCGACGGCACCGCGGGCGGCACCCGCCGCCTGCGCGCCGTGGGCGAGGCCCTGCCCGGCTACCTGCCGGCCGCGATCCACGGCGCCCGCGGCGACGGCGTCTTCTTCTCGATTCTCGAGGAGACCGTGCCGCGCACCGTCCTCTACATCACGAACGGCACCGCGGGCGGCACCGTGCAGCTCGCGGAGTACCGCACCGGCGCGGGGCTCTTTGGCTCACCCCTCTTCGTGGAGCTCGGCGGCCGGCACTACTTCATCGCCCACAGCGCGGCGGCCTCGAGCGAGCTCTGGGTGAGCGATGGCACGCCCGCGGGCACCCGCCCCATCACCGACTTCGACGTCGAAGAGCCCTTCTTCGCCCCGCTGTTTGCCGGACAGATCGCCGCCGCCGGCGGCCGGATCGTCTTCCGCGCCCGCGACCTCGAGCATGGCATGCAGCTCTGGGCCACGGACGGGCGGCCCGAGGGCACCACCCGCTTGACCGGCGACTGCCCGGGCCCTTGCCCGAGCTTCGAGGATATCTACACGCTGGCGAGCTTCGACGGGCGGGTGTTCGCCACCGGCCGCGACCCCGCCTTCGGTTTCGACCTCTGGGTCACCGATGGCACCCCGACCGGCTCCCGCATCTTTCTCGACAGCGGCCCCAACGGCATGGTCTCCGTGAATCCCGTCGCCGAAGGTGACCAGCTCTTCTTCCTCGCCAGCCGGCCGGCCGAGGGCGCCGAGATCTGGGCGCTCGGCGCGGGCGCGGCCGCAGCCCGGCCGCTGACCGACTTCGACAACCCCCACCCCTTCGACTTCTTCTTCCTCAACGGCGTGCGCCTGGGATCGCGTTTCCTGTTCCCGGCCAATGACGGCCTCCACGGCAGCGAGCCCTGGGTGGCCGGGCTGGCGCCTGGGCCGCCCTCCTCCCGCCTGGTGACCGATCTCGAGCCTGGCAGCGGCCCGTCGTCATCTCCCATCGCCTTGACCAGGCTGGGAGACCGCGCGCTCTTCTTCGCCTGCCAGGGAGGAGACGCAGCGCTGTGGTCCGCCACCGGGCGGCCTGGCGAGACCCGCCTGCTGCACGCCCTGGGGCTGTCGTGCACGGAGTTCCTCAACTCGTGGTCGATCCATCCGCCGCTGATCCTGGTCACCGGCGGCCTCGGCTACTACCGGCCCAGCGAGGACTCTCAGGTGTGGCGCTCGGACGGCACCCCCGAGGGCACCTTCGAGCTCACTTCGTTCGAGCTCACGTGGCCTTTCCTGCGCGAGATCTCGCAGCTCACCGCCTTCGGCAGCGAGGTGCTCTTCACCCGCCTGGTCACCGATGACGCGGAGGACAACCTCGCCTACGAAATCTGGGCGAGCGGCGGCACGGTGGCCACCACGCGCCGGCTCTTGACCGTCGGGCCGCCGGCCTTCCTGGTCGAGGCCCACGGCGCGAGCGACCGCTTCTACTTCCTGAGCGTCGACGGCGCCACGCTCGAGCTCTGGGTGAGCGACGGCACCGAGGCGGACACGCGCCGCCTGCTGCGCGGCAACGAGGTGGCGCCGAGCGCCAAGCTCAATGGCTTCGCGCTCGGCAACCCGCAGTTCACGCGCCTGGGCGGCTACGACTACTTCCGCTGGGGCAACACCCTGTGGCGCACCGACGGCACGCCGGAAGGCACCGAGAACCTGGCCGGGCTGTTCACTGGCACCCTGGGGCGCGAAACCTACGGCCTCTTTGCCTGGAACGGCGCCCTCTACCTCTACAGCGAAGCCCAGCTCACCGGCCAGCAGGGCTTGTGGCGGACCGACGGCACGCCCGCCGGCACCGAACTGCTGCTGGATCTGGGCTACGGCAGCTTCGGAGCCCTGACGCCGTTTCGGGACGCGCTCTACTTCGCGGGCTTCGCGAGCGACGGGCAGGGCAACGGCGGCTCGCACATCTGGAGGAGCGACGGGACCCCGGCCGGAACTGTCCCTCTAGACCTGAATTTCGGTGACTGGGGCGGCACGGGCACGCTGGTGCCCTTCGGCGATCGGCTCTACTTCGCCGGCGCACGCGCCGAGACCCAGCAGGAGGTGGATTTCGAGCTCTGGGCGAGCGACGGCACGGCCGCCGGCACCGGCGTGGCGCAGGACATCCAACCCGGCCCACGTTCCGCCCAGCCGGAGAGCTTGCTCGCTCTGCCCGACCGCCTGCTCTTCACCGCCGACGACGGCCTCACCGGCCGCGAGCTGTGGGCCCTGGAGCCCGCCGGCCCCGCCTGCGCGGCGAGCGCCTCGGCCCTCTGCCTGCGCTCCGGGCGCATCCGCGCCGAGGCGGTCTACCAGGACCCCGAAGGCGGCCTGCACTTCGCCGAAGCGGTGGAGCTAGGCCCCGAGGCCGGTGCCTGGAGCTTTTTCCGCGACGGCAACCTCGACCTCTTCCTCAAGGTGCTCGACGGCTCGGCGGTCAACAGCCACGGCTGGGTGTTCGTGGGCTCGCTGTCCAACGCCGGCTTCACCCTCACCCTGACCGACACGGCCACAGGCGCCTCCCGCCGCTACCACAACCTCCAAGGGCGGTTGGCGAGCTTCGCCGACACCGGGGCCTTCGACTTCGACGGTACCCTCCTGGCCGGCGACCTCGCCCTGCCCGAGCCCGCGGGGCTCGCGAGTACCACCCTGCCCGCCGCCAAGGCGGCGGCCGCCTGCGTGCCCGACGCCTACCGGCTGTGCCTGCTCGCCTCGCGCTACGCCGTGGAGATCGACTGGGCGAGCGCCACCGCCTCCGGCCGCGCCACCCTGCGGCCCGAAAGCGATACCTCGGGGCTCTTCTGGTTCGTCCGCCCGGACAACCTCGAGGGCGCCGTCAAGATGATCGACGGCAGCGCCGTCAACGGCCACCCGTGGTTCTTCTTCACCGGCCTCACCCATCTCCAGGTCACGATCCGCGTCACCGACACCGCGACCGGCGACGCGCGCATCCACCTCAAGCCGCTCGGGTTCTTCGCGGCGTTGGCGGACACGGAGCTGTTCTAGACGACTTCAGAGCTGCTCCGGTCCGGGCGCGGCTCCGACCCCAGCCCCAGCGGGTCGGCGCGCCCGGGAAACCACTTGGCCTACGCCACCCGGTGGGCCGGGATCTTCTCGATCTCGTCCGCGAGGTCCTGCTCGGCCTGCCAGAGGTCGCAGGCCTGCTGCATGCGGAGCCACAAGTCCGGTCCGTTGCCGCAGAACTTCCCCAGGCGCACCGCCATCTCCGCACTCACGGCGCACTGCCCCGAGAGGATGCGGTGGAGGGTCTGGCGAGTGACCCGTAGCTGCCGTGCCGCCTCGGTGACCGACAGATTGAGATTGGGGAGCACATCCTCGCGCAGCACCTCGCCGGGGTGCGTCGGAGGGCGGCGGCGAGGACCCACCGGAAGGCTCTGACTCTTCATTGCGCAGCTCCTAATGGTATTGCTCCAGATCGACGCGCTCAGCATTCCCCGCGAGCCACTCGAAGGTGATGCACCAGGGGCCGTTCACGTGCAGGCTGTAGCGCTTCGGGCTGCCCCGCAGCGGGTGAAAGTTGAAGCCAGGAACGTTCAGATCCTCCGGTCGAAGGGCGGTGTCCAGCGCATCCAGACGCCGCCGTGCCCGAGCCTGGAGATCCGGCCGCACCTTCGAGCTGGTCCCAGTCTCGAAGAGCTCCTTGAGCCCTTTGTGCCGAAAGGAGCGGATCACCGGCCTGGTTGTAACACCTCATGCGACAGATCGTCAAGCGCCATACGACGCCAGGACGGCGTGCTCGCTGCTGGGCGACCGCTGGGAATCGGCAAGGTGCTGCTACCATCGTCCGCAGCCGGGGGTCGCCTCGATGCACAACGAGTTCACAGCAGTCATCGAACGCGATGGCGAGTGGTTCATCGCCTACTGCCTTGAGATTCCAGGTGCCAACGGTCAGGGCAGGACGAAGGAAGAGTGTCTGGAGAGCCTTGCCGAAGCCATCGAGCTGATCCTCGCAGACCGCCGTGAGGATGCACTGCGCGGCGTACCGGAGGATGCGGTGCGCGAGGTCGTCACCGTCACCGGCAACCTGGAAGCCGTTCCTCGCCACACCGAGATCGCGGATCGTCTGGCGCGTAAGATCTGCAGCTCGCTCTCGATTCCTCTCCCGTAGCCACCGGCTCGATTCTTCACCGACAGCTCGGCCACCTCATCGCTGTCTGCACTCCGGGCGGTGCAACGGTGGGCCCGCAGAGCAGCACCAAGGGCGCCTTCTGGTTCGTCCGGCCTGACTACCCTGAGGGCGCCGGCCGCTGAAAAGTCCGCTCGGGTCCGTCTAAAGCGGACGGACCCGACCCATGTACCGCCGCGCCACTCCAGCCGATCGCGGTTTCACCACCCGCGCTGTCCCGACTCCTCCCTCGGTTTGGTATCCTGACCGCTGTCCTCGATTTCCAGTGAGATCACGCGAACCGGTGGCCGTCCCCCGGGCAACGCCCCTGCCTGGCACGCCGCGAAGGGGTCTCGCGGCAGCCCTCCTCGGCGTTGGAGCCACGGCACTGGTGGCTGCGCTCCTCCTTGAGCGGCCCGCGTCGACGGCGCGGCCGGAGCGCCTCTGGAGCCATCTCGAAAACCGTCCGCTCCGCGGCCGGCTGGCCGGGCTCGACGAGCACCGGCCCTACAGCGCCCCTAGCTCAGGAGCCGAGGAGCGAGGGGCCTGGGAAGACCCGGCCACGTTCCGTGGTGGGCGCGACCCGGAGAAGGATGCGGGTATCTGGCGAAGAGCCTCTCGGCGAGCGGTCGTCAGCTTGCTGCGGGGCTCGAGGCCGGCTTCCGTTGCCGGCCTGCTTCGATCGGCGGCCGCCTCGGCACGAGGCCCGGAGGCGTGGCGGGTCTGGAACGACCTCTCTGCGGTGCTGGGCGAAGGCGACTTCCGCGCACGCCTGGAGGCCTACGAGGCGATCTCGAAGGCGCAAAGCCTGGCGGGGCCGCAACCCGCGGTGCTGTTCAACAAAGCGCTCCTTTTGGAGAGCCTCGGAGCCCCTCTGCGGGCGGCAGCGACCTGGCAGGAGTACTTGGTGCTGGACAGCGATTCGCAGTGGGCGCGCGAGGCTCAGGGGCGCCTCACTCCAGGCGACGAGCAGGGAGACCACTCGACCGCGCATCGAGAGCGAGTCGAGCGCGAGCTCCTGCCGCGCTGGACCCGCGCGTTGGCGGCTGGAGACAGGGGCGAGACGGAGGCCGCGGAACACGAGATCGGCTCTCTCCTCGCCCAGATCGGCGAGCAGGGCAGACTGCTGGCTGCCTCGGTGTCTGCGGTCCGCGACGCCCTGAGCGAGCAGGACACGGCCCGCCTCGCTCTCCTGGCGAGCGGCCATCGCTCCTTCGCCGAGGGAGTGGCGCTCTATCGCTCGGAGCGGCAGGGGGAGGCCCGCGAGAGGTTCGAGCAGGCGATCCGCGATCTGGAGAAAGCTGGAAGCCCCTTTGCGCTCCGTGCCAGGCTCCGCCGGCTCCGAGCTTTGGGCAAGCCGGCGGAAACAGACATCCGTGCCCTGCTGCTCGAGGTCGAGCAGCGAGGTTTCGACTTGCAGGCCGCCGAGGCTTGGCGCCTCCTCGGCCATCGCACGATGCTCGACGGCCGCCTGGCAGTGGGCCTGGATCAGTACGCCGAAGCAGAACGCCGCTTCGCTGCCCTGGGCGCGGTCGAGGAGGCTGCGGTCGTTCAGGCAATGCGAGCCGAGAGCCTTGCCGTGCTGGGCCGCATGGACGAGGCATGGACGGCGCTGGCACCTGCGCTCTCGGCCACGCCGACGATGGACGATCCCTGGAACCGCTACTCGGTGTACTGGGTTGCAGCCAACGCGGTGCAGGCCCGCGCTGGTACCGCCGCCACCGAGTTGCGGCGCGAGGCTGCCGAGACCTGCAAAGCCCTGCCAGAGCGCCCGCTGTGCCTCGCCGACACGCGGATCGCCGTGACCCGCGGCCTGACTTCGAAGGTTGAGGCCTCGGCAGAGCTCGGCCAGGCCCGGCACGAGCTCGCGGTCGCACCGGAGTCGGATGGGAAGAGGCGCACGGGGATCGATCTCCTGGTGGCCGAGGCGCGATGGCTGCTGGCCCACTCTTCGCGCGACGAAGCCACCGAGCTCGAAGCTGTGGTCGAGCTCTCGGAACGCTCGGTCGCCGGCTACCAGGACCTTAACTTTCCACTCTCCGCCGCCAAGGCGCGTCTGATCCGTGCCGATGCGCTCGAACGGCTGGGCTGCTTCGACCCGGCGCACCTGGATCTCGAAGCCGCGCTCGCCCACGTCAGGCAGTGGGATCAGCAGGGACGCTGGGGTGCAACTGCGGCGGAAGCTCCGTCGCCGGGGCTCCTGCGCGAGGTCCTCGAGCGACTGATCGCGCTCGAGGTGGCTCGCTCCGGCGGCGCGCCCAGCCGCGAGGCCTTCCTGCTCTCCGAGGAGATGCGTGACCGGGTGGCCCCGCGCCTCACGCCCGGCTACGAGCCGCCCACGCAAGCGGACCTCGACCACGTGGTCTCCTCCGTGCCGGAAGACACGGTTATCGTCGAGTACGCCGTCCTCCCGGATCGGGGGTCACGCCACCCGTTCCAAGTGGTGGCCTGGATTGTGAGCGACAAGGGCCTGGATCAGGTCATGCTGGCGCCGCGCGCCGAGCTCGCGCCGCGGATCGCGGCCCTCCATCGCGCCGCCGCCTCTCACGATCTGCCCGCGTGGCAGGCGCAAGCTCGTGACCTCGGCAGGGAGATCCTCGAGCCGGTGCTCTCACGGCTTCCAGCCGGAACGCGGCGCCTAGCACTGGTTCCCGACAGCGACCTCCATGCACTGCCCTTCCGTGGCCTGCTCGTCCCCGCAACCGGCCGCTACCTCGACGAGGACCTCGCCGTCTCCCTGCTCCCGAGCGCACTAGCGCTGGTGAAGGATCGCCGGCCTCCTACGATCCGACGAGGTGACCGTCGAAGCGTCCTCAGCCTGGGATTCGCGGATTTCGGAGCGTTGGGACTCAAGCGGCTGCGCAGCGCTCCCGCGGAAGCGGAGGCGGTAGCGAGGATCTACGGCGCAGGCCAGGGCGACGGCTGCGCGGGAAGCGTTTGGCGAAGCCTCAGGCTCTGTATGCCCGAAGCGCAGATCCTTCATCTCGCGACGCACGCCCAGACCAGCCTCAGGAGTGAGGGCTGGAGCTGGCTGGCGCTCGAGAGCGAGACCATCGACCTTGCAAAGCTGTGGGACGAGCTACCGCTGCTACCGCAAACCGAGCTGGTAGTGCTCTCGGCCTGCGAGAGCGTGGCCGGCTCGGGCAGCGGCGAGGGCCTGGGGGGCCTCGCCCGGCCCTTCCTGGCCAAGGGGGCGCGGGCGGTGGTGGGAACGCTGTGGCAGATCGAAGACGACGCCGCGGCCACCTTGTTCCCGGCCTTCCATCGGGCGTACCGAGCAAGCGGCGACCCGGCCTGGTCGCTGCAGCAGGCCAGAGCCGCCCTCGCCGGCTGGCGAGAGCAGCCGTGGCAGTGGGCGGGGGTGGAGGGAATCGAAACTGGACTGCTCAGAAGGGAGGAATGATGGCGTTTACGTTGAGGGTGGTGTTTGAAGGGATCCTGGCCTATGTGCCCGATAAGCCGTTCTTCGAACGAGACGAGAAAGGCGAGCCTAAGCCGGGCTCGCCTACAAAGGTCTGGGTGCTGGTGCCGAGGCTGCTGCCACCGGACCTCGCAGACTGGGACCGGACCGCTCCCCCGCTCGATCCCATCGAGGTGCACTATCGCTGGCCTCACGTCGGTTTGATTTCCGTCCCACGCCGCTTCGTCAAAAACAAGCAGGCTCGCGAATTCAGCCGCCGCATCGCCGACCTCTCCGTGACCCATCTCACCCTGGTCCGGATGCTCACCAACGACCTGATCCGTTTCGTGGAGAAAAACGGCTCTCTCTCAGGCAAACTGCAATGCAACCTGACCGTCCCGACCACACCGGCTCATCGTGAGCTTCCGGGCCCCAACCTCCAGGAGCAGCAGTCGCTCTGGTGGCTGCCACGGCTCGCAGACATCGCGCCAGAATTCGCTACCCTCAAGCCCGTCAACGACCCCGGGAAGCCAGGCTTCAAGTTCAAACCAAGCGACCTCTCGGCAGCGATCTGTCTCGAGAAGGGCAGGCTCTTTGTCACCGACTGGAATCGAAAGGGCAAGTTCAAGTGGGAATTCACCGAGGCCAAACGCAACGGGACAAAGGTGGACCCCTGTGGGCCAAGAATGTGGAACCGGGCGATCGCCAGGCAGCTCGTGTGGGAGGTCGAGATCTCGGGCTCCTCAGTCGACCTCCAGCTTGGAGATGACACGGAGATCCCGCCGCCGCTTCGCCTTCGGCCCACGATCTTCTCCCCCGGACCAGTCGAACTCTCGGTGACCTGCATGGAGCCCGAGGTGTCGCTTCTCAGCAAGTCCCAGCACAAGCCGTTCGAGGCTATTCTGGCGAAGCACTTCGGTAGGTTTGATCCGGATTTTCAGGTGTTCTACGACCTGGCAAAGCCTCCCTTGACGCCCAAGCCAAGACGGTATCCCTACGACCGCTTCAAGGACATCGGACTCGACGGCAAACCCTGCGCGGGAGGAAGCTATGGCTGATGCGCACAGTAGATCCGATGCTCAAGCACTGTCTCTCGACAGGAGGCTGCGAGAAGCTTTTCGCTCTGCCAGCCGCCCCAAGGTGGTCCATGGGGTTGGGTTGGATCCAAACTCCAAGCGCATCGTGCTGTTCTCGTCGGACGAGGCTCCGGCGAGAGCATGGCTGGACGAGATTCTAGAGCCGCCGGAAAGCACGATACCCGTTGCTCACTACCCGGTCTTCGGCTTTGTCGTGGATCTGACAGGCTCAGAGGAGCGAGTGGATATTCTGAGGACGACGGCGGGCTCGGACTGCGAGAAGAGCACCAAGCTGATGGTGGCCCCAGGAGGAAGCGTCCTAGAGAGCGGCTTGGGAACCATCGGCTGCCTTGTCGGGGTCGACGGAAAGGCTCATCTGCTCTCCGCGGAGCACGTCTTGGCGACCAGCCAAGGGAACCCGATCTACTTTCTGCCGGGCTCGACTCCCTATGTGGTTGCGAAGCAGACAGCGTTCAACGGCGGCCTCGGCAGCGTCGTCCAGAGTGCCGTGGGCGACTTCGAGCTTGGCGAGTTCTGCGCCAGCGACAAAGTGGTTCCCACACCAAGACCGGAATGCACCGGCTTTCAGTTCAACGGCTCTTGGATCGTCCGGCAGGATCTCCAGGCGATCAAGGATCTCGAAGTCGCAGCCTGTACACGCGATGGCATCCGCACGGCAACGGTCGTGGCGCCAAAGGCGTACGTGCTGGTGCATTACCTGGGGTTCCCTGGAGCGCCTCCACTCTTCGAGGTCCTTTACGACGACCAAATCGTCGTGAAAAACACTCACGCGCTGGGGTGGAGCCAGGGCCATTCGGGCTCGGTGGTCGCTTGCGCCATCCCCGCGAATGGAATCAAGGTCGGAACAGTCCTGGGAGTCGCCTACGCCGAGAGCAACGACTTCATCTTTGCCACCCCCTTCTTCACCATCGACGAGACGCTCAAGAAGCAGGGGGTAACATCCGTGAGCATCTTGACCTGATCCCTCCGCCGCAACGGCTGGCGGACGTGCTCTGACGCATCTCAGCCCGGTCCCACCGGCAGTGAGGTCCTCGCGAGCAGCGGATGCGGCGCCCGCTCTCTCGCGCGGTAGCGGGGCGGCAGCTCGTCGTCGCGGATCACGTCGTCGAGGTTGGCGATGGTGAGGTAACCCAGCTCGTGCAGGTACTCGACGTGGGCGCCGGTCTCGGAGAGGGCGAGCATGGCGCCGTAGCCCTCCTGGCGTCCGAAGAGCTGGCGCGAGAGGTCGGCGACGGTGCGCGGCGCGCCGGCGCAGTGGTCCAGAACCTGGCGCAGCCGCCGCTCGTGGTGGGCGAGAGTTTCGGCCGCGCGGCCGCGCAGGTCCGGGATCGGCGCCTCGTGCCCTCCCAGCCCCAGGGCGAAGTCGCCGAAGGCCAGCATCTTCTCCAGCGAGCGAAAGTAGTTCTCGAGCCCCATGAAAGGCGTGATGCTCTGCGGCCGCTGCACGGGCGTGATGCGGGCGAGCAGGTGGTCGGCGGTCAGGAGCACGTCGTCGATCGCCAGGCAGATCATGCCCGGGCAGTGCCCGGGCACGTGCAGCACCCGCCAGCCGGGGCCCACCGCGTCGCCGTTGAGCAGCCTGCGGTCCGGCTCGAGGTCGCCGAACAGGTCCTTGTTCGAGCGGTAGAGAGCGATCAGCTCCTCGACCTCGGCGCGTTCGAGGCCGGTCTGCAGCAGGTAGTGGCGAAAGTCGCGCGTGGCGAGCAGGAAGCGCTCGCGGAAGCCCTCGATCGCCCGCGCGTCGAGCTCGTGGATGGCGATCGGCGTGCCCCGCGCCGCGAAGGCGTGGGCGCCGCCGAAGTGGTCGATGTGGGCGTGGGAGAGCACCACCTCGGCCAGGCCCTCGAGCCGCGTCCTTACCCCGAAGCGCTCGCCGATCTCCTCGAAGCGCGAGGCGAGCTGCCCCTGTGCCGCCTGGTCGCCGGTCGCCACATCGAAGAGCAGCGGGTGCTCCGGGTGGTCGACCAGGTAGACGTTGTTGACGTGGCCGAAGAAGGTCTCGACCGGCAGCAGGTAGATGCGCGTGCCGCCGGCGGTGACGATCTCCGCCGCCGAGGCTGGCCGGCCTTTGGCGTCGGTGGCAAAGGAGCTCAGGGTCGCCAAGAAGGGGGCCTCGCGTGCCGGGAGAGTCTACCTCCCAGGTTACCGTCGCGAAATCTAATACCACCCGCCCGCCGCAGCGTCTGCACCAGCAGAGAGCTCGGCCCCTGGCCCGCGCGCCGCGCGCGGCACCGTTCCGCCGAGCCAGGAGAGAGCCATGATCGGTCGGCCGTTCCGCCGCCGCGGCGCTGTTCGAGCGTTTTCGGGCCTCGTCACCGCAGCCTGCACCAGCCTCGCGTGCCTCGCTCTCCCGCTCGGCGCCCAGCAAGCCCCCAAGTCTGTGCCCACAGAATGGCGCCCGCTGGGCCCGGCGCTGATCCTCGACGGCGCGGCCTGGCCGGGCCGCGTGCCGGTCACCGGCCGCATCAACGTGGTGGCGCCCAACCCCGAGAACCCGCTGGGCGACGTCTGGATCGGCTCGGCCGGCGGCGGCGCGTGGAACGGCTCGGTTTCGCCGTTCGTCTCCTGGCGGCCGATGACCGACGGCGCGCCGTCACTCGCGGTGGGCGATATCCAGCTCGACTCCTGCACCGGGAAGCGCTGTGCCACGGTGTGGGTCGGCACCGGCGAGAACGGCATCCGTCGCGACACGCAGCACGGGCGCGGGGTGCTCGAGGGCACCTGGAACGCGGCGACCGGCGATTACGACTGGGTGCTGCTCGGCGAGGAGACGCTCGCCTATGGCAGCGTGGCGCGCCTGCTGCTCGATCCCACCACCCCGGACGGGCCCGGCAAGCGCCTGTGGGTGGCCTTGTCCAGCGGCGTGACCAGCAACGCCACGCACTCGACCATCACCACCTTGCCCAAGGGCAGCCTCGGCATCTGGCGCTCGGCAGACGCCGGCCAGTCGTGGGAGAACGTGCTCGACCTCGGCACGCCGGCCACCGACCTCGAGATGGACCCGCAGCAGCCGGAGATCCTGTTCGCCGGCTTCCGCGGCGAAGGCCTCTACCGCTCCACGGACGGCGGCGACTCCTGGGAGCCGATCAACGACGGCATCCCGCCGGACCTGGTAGAGACCGCCGACTGGCCAGAGCTCGCCATCCATCGCGCGCCCGGCGACCTGGCGGCCATCCTCTACGCCGTGCTGGGCAAGTGCCCCCATCCCCATACGAAGGCGCCGGACGTTCCGTACTGCTCGCCCGCGATCTACCGCTCGGACGACTCGGGCAAGAGCTGGTACGAGGTGCAGCCGGCGGCCGCCTCGCCTGCGCACGGCGACCCGCTGACCACCTACACCTCGTACACGCACGCCCTGACCATCCACCCCACCGACCCGGAACAGATCTGGTACGGCGGCATCAACCTCTACCACTCCGCGGACGGCGGCCAGAGCTGGCAGACGGTCGGCGCCAGCGAGCTCGCTCCGCACCACCACCAGGTGGTGATCGTCCCCACCGAAGAGCTGCCCGGCGGCTACGCCTTCTACGACGTCTCGGACGGCGGCTTTTTCGTGGGCGACGGCGAAGCGGTGTGGAACGGCACCTTCCAGCACGGCCTGCAGGTGGCGCAGCTCCAGTCGGTTTCGGGGGCGGGGAACCTCCTGCTGGGCGGCGCCCAGGGCACCGGCACCCACCTCTCGCTCGGCGCCGACGTCTGGCAACACGCCTCGGACGGCGGCGCCGCCTCGACGCTGATCGACCTCGACACCCCCGACATCTTCTATGACACCGCCAGCGGCGTCGCCCCGCGGCGCTGCGTTGCGCCCGGCCTCTGCCCGTTCGCCTGGGCCGGGATCGCCGGGGACCCGTCTCTCTACGACGCCCTGCCGCAGAGCCAGCACACCTCCTGGTACCCGCCGTTCGTCCAGGACCCGAGCTCCGTTCTCGGCCAGCACCTCCTCTACTACGCGGCGCGCGACCTCTTCCGCAACGCGGTCGACGGCGGCGACCCGGCCGCGGCGCCCGGCTGGGCGCAGATGACGCCGCCCGGCCTCGGCGGCCTCGACTCCACGCCCGAGCTGGGCGGCATCTTCAACCCCATCACCGCCGTCGCCGTGGCGCCCTCCAACCCCAACCGGCTCTACCTCGGCTACTACGACGGCAAGCTCTTCACCTGCGCCAATGCGCTGTCGACCAACCCGCTGTGGGTGCCGGCGGCGAGCGGCCTGCCACCGCGGCCGGTTTCCGCGATCGCCGTCTCGCCCGGCGACGAGCTGGTCGCGCTCGCCGCCTTCGAGGGTTTCGGCGAGCACTCCTTCTACCGCACCGGCAACGCCGGCTTCTCCTGGGCGCCGTTCGACGACGCGCTCGACCCCTCGCTCCCCCACCACCCCGTCCACGCGGTGGCGATCGAGCCCTCCTCACCGCCGCGAGTGTTCATCGGCACCGAGGACGGCGTCTACACGCGGCTGGGCCTCGACCCGGGGATCGACCTCTTCGGCAAGACCACCGGGCTGCCCAACGTGCCGGTCTACGACCTCGAGCTCGCCGACGGCGGCGACACGCTCTACGCCGCCACCCACGGGCGCGGAGTCTGGATGCGCGCCAGCGAGCCGCGGGCCAGCGCCCTGCTCGAGGACTGCTGCGGCTACTCCTCGACCTGGTTCCCCAAGCCGTTCGTCGCCGTGACCGGGGCCGGCTTCGACCCCGGGGAGACCTGCTCGATGACGCTCCTGGACGACGCCGGCGTCTGTGCCACCTCCGGGGTGGATGCCGACGGCGCCGACCTCCACACCGACTCCCGCGGCTTCCTGGTGGCCAGCAGGTTCGGCGACTTCGCGAACCGGCCGCTCGCCTGGGCCTGCTACGAAGGCTCCTGCATCGGCGGCATCCCGTCGACGACCTGCGTGCCGAGCAAGGTCGTGGTCCAGTGCGGCGACCGCCAGGTGACCGCGAGCGTGGAAGCTCCCAAAGAGGCCACCAACCCGCTCTCGACGCTGCTCTCGTTCACTCCCCCCTCGAGCTCGGGCGGAGTGCTCAACGTGACCGCGGTGCTGAAGCAGAACGGCGGCCTCTCCCAGGCCCTGTGCGAGGTGACGGCGGATTACGGGGCGGGCGAGCCCGAGGCCGCCGTCCTCGGCCGGGTGGCCGACGCCATCAACGCCAGCAGCGACTGCGGGCGCAACAGCCTGGAGGCCTACCTGGTGGGGAACTCGGCGGCGGGCATCGGTGAAGGCGAAGGGCCGACGCCCATCCGCCTGGCGCTGCGCATCCCTGCCCTCTCCGGCGTGCAGCTCGTGACCGAGGTGCGGCTGACCGGCCACGGCACCGTCGGCGTGAGCGCCTTCGGCGATCTGCGCCACGGCAGCGCGGTGGTGCCGCGCCTCACCCTGGCCGGCACCGCGACCGGCGGCAAGCTCGTCGTGCGGGTGACCTCGTCGCTCGGCTCCTACAGCTTGAATGTCGGCACCTTTGCCGGCGACACCGCCGCAATGCTCTCGACCTCGATCTTCGACGGCATGACCGGCCGCGACACCGGCGGCGGCCTGCCGATCGGCGGCACCGGCGGCCCGCCCAAAAAGCCCTATGCCGCGGTGCAGGCCGGCGCCAAGGTGGACCTGCCGCACCTCCTCAGCCTCGAGGTGGAGAGCGCCGACGCGGGCCTCACGGTGACCATCGGCAGCGGCCTCTAACCAAAACCGCGGCTCCGCGGAACCCTCCCTGCGAACCCGCCCACGGGCCCTGCCCGTGGGCATCCATGCCGCCGGGAGGGCCGCGCCCATGAACCAGCAAGCTGACAAGCAAGCCGACAAGTCGACCGTCAAGGACAAGCAGGAGGGGGGCGAGGCGCCCGAGGCACTCGCCGGGCAGAACATCAAGTTCTTGAAGGACAGCAAGGACGGCAAGGACACCCGCGACAAGACCAAGGAGAAAGAAAAAGAGAAGGAGGTCGACAAGGACCTCAAACCCGAAGTCGACAAGAGCTTCAAGCAGGAGATCGACAAGCCGTTCGACAAGCCCGACCTCGGCAAGGAGCTCCAGGACAAGCCGACCAAGGACCTGCGCGACATCCGGCCGCTCGAGGAGATCCGCGGGCCGGTGACCGCCGACGTCGAGGCCCGGCTGGCCCGCCTGGAGGCGGCGGTGGCGCAGGCCAAGCTGGCGGAGAGGGCCGCGCCGCCCGCTGGGTCTGCGTTCGCCAAGGACCCGCTCTCCGACGGCAAGGACTTCGCCAAGGAGAACCGCGACAACAAGGACTTCTCCAAGGACAGCAAGAACGAGAGCAAGGACGGCAAGGACCAAGTCGACGACAAGTTCAGGAAGGACGGCAAGGGCGAGAAGTCGGAGATCCAGGACAAGTGGCTCAAGGGCGAGCAGACCAAGGAGAAGTACGAGTTCGAGATCCCGCCCTTCGGGCCGCCGAAGGAGCCGCTCGAGGAGCTGCGGGCGAGCGGCGTCGAGGCGCGGCTGGCGCGCCTGGAAGCGGCCATCCTGCAGATGTCGCACTTCATCGGCCGGGACCTGCGGCCCGACCTCTCGACCGGCGCGCTCAAGGCCGAGCCTTCGGCCGCGCAGGCAGCGCCCGCCGGCGCCGAGGCTCCCGCCGAGCCCGCCGCCAAGCCCTCGCCCAAGCCCCGCCGCCGTCGCGCGAAGAAGCAGGAGGGCGGCTAGCCATGTGGCTCGTACTCGCCAACGCCTACGACGAACCGGCCCGCTGGGCGGCCGCTGGCCTCGCCCAGCGTGGCCCCGTCGCGGTCGAGCTGGTCACCGACGACGTGCTCGCCTGCAGCCGCCGCTGGGAGCATCGCGTGGGAGCTGCCGGCGCCGACCTGCGCATCACCCTCGCCGACGGGCGAGAGCTCGCCCGCGGGGAGATCTCCGGTGTCCTCAACCGGCTCATGGGAGTGCCCCAGGGGCCGTTCCGGGCCTCGCCGGACCTCGACTACGCCCTCCAGGAGCTGAACGCGTTCTACATGAGCTGGCTCCAGGCCCTGCCCGGCGCCGTGCTCAACCCGCCCTCGGCGCAGGGCTTGGGCGGCGCCTGGCGCCACGCCTCGGAATGGGTGGCGCTGGCGTTGCGGGCGGGCCTGCCGGTGGCGCCCTATCGGCAGAGCAGCCGCGACGGCGACGCCCCGTGCTATCCCTCGCTGGTGCCACCCGGCACGCCCGTCTCCACGGCCATCGTGCTCGACGGCGCGCTCTCCGGAACGCCCCTGCCCGAGCCTCTGGCCGCGGCGTGCGTGCGCCTGGCCGGCCTGGCGGGCGTGCCCCTCCTCGGCATCGACTTCACGGTCAGCCGCGAGGCCGGCTGGATCTTTGCCGGCGCCTCGGCCTGCCCGGACCTGCGGCTGGGGGGCGAGGCCTTTCTCGACCAGCTCGCCCAGGTCTTCCTGAGCCACGAGGAGGTGGCGGCATGATTCTCCTGGCAGGCATCCTCAGCGAGTCACCCCTGGCCATGGTGCGCGCCCGGCTCGACGAGATCGGCGCGCCATACACCCTGTTCCACCAACGGTTCTTCGACCGCATGGACCTGGACTTCGAGATCGGGGCCGGCGGCGTCGCCGGCACGCTGTCGATCGACGGCCGGCGGCTGCCGCTCGCCTCGATCCGCGGCGTCTACAGCCGGCTGATGGACGACCACATCCTCCCCGAGCTCGAGGGCGAGGCGGCGGGCTCGCCGCGGCGGCGGCACTGCCGCGCGCTCCACGACGCGCTCGTCCGCTGGAGCGAGGTGGCGCCGGGCCGAGTCGTCAACCGCACCGGGCCGATGGGCTCGAACTTCTCCAAGCCCTATCAGACCCAGCTCATCCGGCGCCACGGCTTCCACATCCCGGAGACGCTGGTGACCAACGACCCAGAGCTGGTGCTCGACTTTCGCGCCCGTTACGGAGAGATCGTCTACAAGTCGATCAGCGGCGTGCGCTCGATCGTCCAGCGCTTCACCGACGACGACCTGCCGCGGCTCGAACGCATCCGTTGGTGCCCCACGCAGTTCCAGTCCTTCGTACCCGGCGAGAACGTGCGTGTGCACACGGTGGGCGGCCAGGTGTTCGCCACCGCGGCGGCCACCGCGGCCACGGACTACCGCTACGCGGCCCGCGAGGTCGGCGAGCCGGCGGCTCTGCGGCCCGTCGAGCTCGCCGACGAGGTGGCCGAGCGCTGCCTCGGGCTCGCGGCGAGCCTCGAGCTCGACTTCGCCGGCATCGACCTCAAGGTCACTCCCGACGGCCGGGTCTTCTGCTTCGAGGTCAACCCCAGCCCGGCCTACAGCTACTACGAGAGCCACACCGGCCAGCCGATCTCGCTGGCCGTGGCGAAGTATCTGGCGGAGGTGAGCTGCTAGAGTTCGAGCGGCCTTGGCGGGAGCACGCGTTCCCGAACCGAGGCCGCTCATGCTCAAGCCTCCCGCCCTCGACTCCGACCTTCCGCACGGCCCCTGGTCTTGCCGCGGCTCCGACGTGTGGGAGGTGCTCTCCGCCGCGGAACGCGGCGACGTGGAGGCGCTGCGCGGCCTGCTGCAGCGCGACCCGAACCTCTACCGCGCGGAGTACTGGTACACGCAGCCCATCCACCTGGCGGTGCGCGAGGGGCACGCCGCGGCAGTGCGCCTGCTGCTCGACGCTGGCGCGGACCCGGCCCCATGGTCGCTCGACGGCGAGGACTTGGTGACCATCGCCCGGGATCGCGGCCACCAGGCGGTCGCGGGCTTGCTCGAGCAGGCCCGAGCCCGGCGGGAAACCGCCCCGGTCGCGGAGAGCGTCACCGACCACCCGATCCATCTGGCGGCGGAGGCTGGCGATCTCGCCCGGCTGTGCGCCCTGCTCGACGCCGAGCCGGGGCTTCTCGAGCACCGGGACCGGGAGGAGCGAACGCCGCTCTCCCGGGCGGTCGCGGCGTCGGCTCGCGAGGTCGTCGCCCTGTTGCTCGACCGCGGCGCCGACCCCAACGCGCCGGAGGGTGCCGCGGCGCCGCGCGGGACATCGCTGCACCGCGCCGCGCGCGCTGGCGACCGCGAGCTGGTCGAGCTGCTGCTGGCGCACGGCGCCGACCCCAACAGCTCGATCGACTCCTCGGGCAGCGCCACCTACGCCGCCCGCACGCCCGAGCTGCGCGCGCTGCTGCTCGCGCACGGCGGCACGGTCGACGCTTACGACCTGATCTGGCTGGGCGAGGACGACGAGGCGGTGCGTCGCGTCGCCGCCGACCCGCGCGCGGCGAACGCCGGCTGCGGCGGAGTGCTCGCCGTGGCCTGCAAGGAAGGCAAGCGCGAGCTGCTGGAGCGGCTGCTCGCGGCCGGCGCCCGCGTGCCGCCGATGCTGACCGAGTGCCGCTCCTACCTGCTGAGCGACCCGGACCTGCTGCGCCTGCTGCTCGCCAGCGGCATGGACCCCGACTTGCCCAACTGGCAGCGGGCGACCCCGCTCCACGACCTCTGCGGGCGGGACAGCCGCGGCCGGCCGCATCCCCATCGCGGCGAGTGCGCGGCCATCCTGCTCGACGCCGGGGCCACGATCTCGGCGCGGGACGATGGCTATCGCTCGACTCCGCTCGCCTGGGCAGCCCGCAGTGGACTGCCGGACATGGTCGAGCTGCTGCTCGCGCGAGGCGCGCCGCCCCGGCTTCCGGATGACGAGCCCTGGGCGACGCCGCTCGCCTGGGCGACCCGGCGAGGCCATCGAGAGATCGCCGATCTCCTGCGTGCAGCGGGCGCCACGGCGTGAGCGCGGGAGCTGAGCGGAGGACAGGTTGATGCTGGCGCAACTGCTCCGGGTGTTGGCTCCCCTGCTGGCCATCTTCATCGTCCGCACGGATCGACGGCTCGTCCGTGCCGTCGAGGGCACCAGCCCCGACCGGCCGGTGCTGCTCCCGCCCCTCGACCCGCTCTCGAGGTGGCGCCTCCAGCGTCTCCAGTCCGTGGGCGCCATCGTCGAGGCCCCGAAGGGCCGCTTCTTCCTCGAACCCGAAGGCTGGCAGCGCTATCGCGCTCGCCGGCGCAAGAGGGTGGCCATCGTGCTGGTTGGAGTGGCTCTCGTCGTTCTTGGCCTCTGGGCAGCCAGCCCTGACTGAGAGCCTGAGCCGGAGCGCAGAGCAGCCCATCGCGCACCATCGGAGACCGGTGAGGAGCCCATGAGCGATCCCGAGCTGCAAGCCCAGATCGACGCCGCCACCGCCTACGAGGAGCTCTTCGTGCCGGCGCTGTTCCGGCAGTGGGCTCCTCGCGTGGCCTCCGCCGCCGAGATCCAACCCGGGCAGCGGGTGCTGGATGTCGCTTGCGGCACCGGGGTGCTCGCCAGGGAGGCCGCCTCGCGCGCCGCCCCCGGTGGCTTCGTCGCCGGCGTGGACCGCAACCCCGGAATGCTGGCGGTGGCGGCGCGCCTTGCGCCCGGCATCGAGTGGCGCAGGGGAACCGCAGAGTCTCTGCCCTATCCAGAGCGGTCCTTCGACGCTGTCGTGAGCCAGTTCGGGCTGATGTTCTTCACCAATCGGCGCCAGGCGCTGCGCGAGATGCTGCGGGTCCTACCCTCAGGAGGGCGCGTCGCCGTGGCTGTCTGGGGCGCACTCGAAGACGCGCCCGCCTTCGCGGCTGAGCTCGAGCTGGTCCGCCGCCTCGCCGGGGAGGCTGCGGCCGAGCCCCTGCGGATGCCTTTCGTGCTCGGGGATCCCGACGAGTTGGCCGCTCTGGCCGTGGCCGCCGGCGTGGCGACGCCCGCGGTCGCTACCCAGCGCGGCGTCGCGAGGTTTCCCAGCATCCGGCGGATGGTCGAGGCGGACCTCAGAGGCTGGCTGCCACTGATGGGGGTTCATCTGGCCGAGGACCAGATCCAGCGCATCCTGGAGGAGGCCGAGCAGGCGCTCGGCGCCTATGCCACGCCCGACGGCACCACGGCGTTCGAAGTGCCGGCGCACGTCCTCACCGGGACCAAGCTCTAGTGCAGGGTCCCCTAGCGCAGAGCCAAGTACACCGTCACACCCCGGGGTAGCGGTCGAAGTAGATGAGGATGAAGGCCACGGTGTTCGAGACGCCGTGGGCGACGATGGGCACAGTCAGGTTGCGGCCCGAGCCCAGGTACAGCAACCCCAAGAGCAGCCCGGCGAAGCCCTCCTGCAGCATGCCGGTCAACGCCTGCGCCTCGTGCGCCCAGCCGAAGTACGCGCTGACCAGGACCAGGCTCGCGAGCCAGGCGCCGGGCGTTCCCCGGCCCAGGCCGGCGACGCGGTTCATCAGGTAGCCGCGGTACACCAGCTCCTCGCCGAAGGCCGCCAGCAACCAGCTCGCCGCGATCATGGCGAGCACCAGGCCGAGGTTGCCCACCAGCGGCCGGAAGTCCGAGAGGTCCGGGGGCTTGCCGGCGAGCCGCGACAGCAAGGGCACGCTGACGAAGGTCGAGAAGATCTCCATTGCGATCCCGGCCAGGGTGCCGAGCGCCAGCGCCCGCGGCCAGCTCGGCGGCCGGGAGAACCCCACGTCCCTCCAACGCAGGCCACGCAGCCGGAGCGAGGCCCAGCCCAGGGCCAGTAGAAACGGCGTCTTGCTCAAGGGCACCAGGCCGTAGAGATCCGCGACGGCCAGGGCCACGACGAGGGCCAGCTCGCAGAGCGCCAGGGACCGGCTCTCGCGCCAGCGCGAGCCGGGGGATGCGATGTCTTCGGCGGTCGGCAAGGGACTCTCCTTTCGTGGCGGCGGTCGGGCCCGGGCGGCTCGCCTCGATGAACAAACGCAAAATCGTGGCGCGAGGTTTGCTCGACAGGCGCCTGGGGGGACCAGGAAGGGAGAGGGCTCATGAATACGCGAAAGTCCAACGTCGGACTCGCTGCCCGCCTCGCCGTCGCAATTGCCCTGGCGCTATCGGCCGCAGCGGCGGTGCCTACCCACGGCGAGGAGTTTCTCGCCACGCTGATCGACATGGACACCGGGGGCAGCACCTCGGTCGTGATCCGCGTCGACCAGTACTCGACTGACGCCGAGGTGGCAAAGCTCAAGCAGATCCTCGGCGAGAAGGGCCAGGACGGCTTGCGCGACTCGCTGTGGGAGCTCGAGAAGGGCCACATCCGGGTCGGCGCCGGCCTCGGCTACCCGATCGCCGTGGCCCGCCAGCGCGTGACCGAGAACGGGCGCGTGGTCCGCTTGGGGATCGTCCGGCCGCTCTCGTTCCGCGAGCTGATCTCCGGCGCGCGCAGCACCGACTACCCGTTCACCCGCATCGAGCTCGAGCTCGACAAGGAAGGCAAGGGCGAAGGGGAGATGATCGCGGCGGCCAAGGTGTCGATCGACGACGACGGCACGATCGAGATCGAAAGCTATGCCGCCCGGCCGCTCAGGCTGCTCAACGTGCGCAGGGAGTGAGGGCGCCTCGACCAGCCGGTCAGTTCCCGATCCCCGCTGGCCTGCGGCTGGAAGCGCGCCTTCTGCGGGAGCTGGAGCCGCCGTGCCAGTGTGTCGGCGGCAGCCGATATGTTTCTATCCCATATGTTGACTTAGCCTATTTCCCCTGTAGGATGCCTCCAACTACTGGCATCCGAAATGACCACTGTGAGAATCGGCTGGTTCCATCGCAACGATCGGCGCGGGCGTCGAGACTTCGACCTCGACGGCCGCGCCGCTAACCGCAGAAGGGAGATCTCTGTGGAACTGAGAAGAGTGGTGCTCCGCCTCGGCATCGCCGCCCTGCTGGTCGTCCTCGCCTCCCCGCTCGTCGCCGAACCGGCTGCCGCCGGCGCGGCCCCAGCGCCAGCCTGTGGGGCTCCGTCGGCCTGCTCTACCGGCTCGCTCTTCGAGTCCGCAGCCGCGGCACGGGAGTGCCGGGATACCGCGTCGCCGGGCGCCTCCGGCAACCTGATCGGTACTCCCGCGGCGACCTTGCTCTCGTGCTCCGGCGACGATTGCGGCTGCTACGAAAATAATTGCGCTGAGGAGTGTGAGGGCCAGCCCCCGCAGTGTTTCACCGCCTGCAGCCAGGGCCAGGTCCGCTGCGCAGTCTGCTGCTGTTGCGACCTCTGTCCGCCCTATTGCGGAGTCTAGCCGCAGCGCTGCAAGAGTCCAGTTGCGCCGGACGGCTCCTACCAAGGAGCTGATCCGGCGCGCACTCGGCCCCCTACTTCGCGTCCCCGCTGAGCTCGAAGGCCGCCCAGTGGAAGGGATGCGCCGAGGCGCCGTCGCCCGCCAGCAGGGCGCGTTGCGCTTCGGCGAGCGCCAGGTCGCGGGGCTGGCCGGCCGCCCAGGCACCGTAGAAACGGCGCATCAGCTCGGCGGTGGAGCGGTCCGAGACCTGCCACAGTGAGGCGAGCACCGAGCGCGCACCCGCGTACTGGAAGGCGCGGGAGAGGCCGACCAGGCCCTCGCCCGCGCCTTCGCCTCCGAGGCCGGTCTCGCACGCCGACAGGGTGACCAGGTCGGTGTCGAGCCGCACCTGGTCGAAGACCTCCCAGGCCTGCAGCAGGCCGTTGTCCTCGTCCCCGCCCTCGCCGGCCGGCGCGGCGAGGGCGACCCCCGAGTCGAGTGGTGAGCCGTGATCGAGCAGCGCATGGCTGGCGAAGTGCACGAAGCCGGCCCGGCCTGGCAGCTCTTTGACCCGCCGCTCGCGCGCCTCGGTGCCGGCGAAGACCGTGAGATCGCCTGAAAAAAGTGCCGCGAGGCCCTCTGCCTCGGCACGCGGGCCCATCAGCCGGGGCAGCCCGGCACGGTAGCGCGCCAGGGCCCCGCCTTCTCCGCCTCCGGTCACGCCGGGGGGCGGGAACGATGGCGCCACGAAGGCGAATCCAGGGCCGCGCCGGCCCGCTTCGTGCCGCGACCGCCGGAGCTCGGCGTGGAGGCTCGCGGAGAGCGAGTAGAGCAGCGGCTTGTGCTCGACCAGGTAACACGGCTCGTCATCTCTCTGCCGGCCCCCAGCTCCTTCGCTTCTCACAGGACCACAGTCGAGCGCGTTCTCCTCGGGCAGCCGAAGCGCCGCGAAAGGCAGCAGGTGCAGCGGCCCGTCCGGGGAGAGCAGCAGCCGCTCGGCGCGGGCGACGGCCGCCTCCGCCGGAGCGAGCAGCAGGTCGTAGAGCCTGCGGCCCTGCGCCACCAGCGCCGCGGTGTCCTCCGGCTTCTCCTGGCCGCGCAGGATCAAGCTGCGGAAGATCGTCACCTCCCGCGCCACCTGCCCGCGATCGGCGGCAAGCCGGTGCACCGAGAGCCCGGAGGCTGGCGGCGGCTCGTCCGCCTCCGAGGAGACGGCGAACAGGAAGACCTGCTCCGGCCCCACGCTGTACGCGAGCCACAGGGTCCCGGCTTCGAGCTGGCGGCGCAATGCCGCCAGCTCCGGCGTGGCGGGGTAGCGCAGGGCGGCGTAGCGCGGTGAGCTCGCCACCAACCGCTGCCGGAAGGCGGAGCGCCGGCTGCGCAGCGCCGCCAGCTCGGCCAGCAGAGTCTCGCGCCGCTCCCCGGGATAAGCGGAGTCGGTCTGCGCCAGCTCCTTCTGAGCGCGGTCGTAGGTGCGGTCCAGGTCCCGCTCCTCGGCGCCGAGCGCGGGCGGCAGGTCCGTCCTCCAACCCAGATCGCGCGCCACGAGCTGTGCCAAAAGGCCCCTCCCTCGCGAGCGCTCGAGCACCTCCAGCGCCGCGGCCGGCCGGCCGCGCTCCAGCTCGAGGGCCAGCAGCCGCTGGTACAGAGGCGCGTACTCGAGCTCGAAGCTGGCGCGGCCCGCGGCGTCGCCTCCCAGGCGGCTGACCTGGGCCTCGAGCGCCTCGATGGCCACCCGGTACGCCTCGACCGCGGCCACGGTCCGCCCGCCGCGCCAGTGGTGGTCGCCCAGCCCTCCCCAGGCCTGGGCGAGCTGGAAGGAGTCGGGCGCCAGCCGGGAGAAGAGCCCGATCGCCTCCTCGATGCATTCCTCTGCCCGCTCGCCGTGGCCGGCGCGGCTCGCGATCTCGCCGTAGGTCTCGAGCCCGATGGCCAGGCGCAGAGAGCCGGGGATATCCGCTCGCTTCAGGCGCACGGATTCCTCGATGCGCTCGAGCGCCAGAGCGAGGTCGCCGCGCTCGGCCGCGATCTCCGCCAGGGTCTGCAGGCTCGAGGCGACCTCCTGCGTCGCTTCTGGCGCGGGTCCTGACGCGGTCGTCGAGATTGCGAGCACGCGGCCGGCGGCCGCCTCCCCCTCGTCAGGCCGCTGGCGCCGAAAGAGCACCCAGGCCAGGGCGGAGAGGCTGCGCGCTTCGGCCGTCGAGCCCGGGGCCAGCTCCTGGCGGATGGCGAGGGAGCGCCGGAGCAGGGTCTCGGCCTCGCGGTAGTCGGCACGGTCGCGGGCCACCTTGCCGAGGTTCTCGTAGATCATCGCCACCGCCAGGCTCTCCGGCGCCAGCATCTCGTAGCGGACCAGCGCCTCCTGCAGCAGCCGTTCGGCGACCGCGAGCTCGCCGCGGTCCAGGGCCACCAGAGCCAGGTTGACGAGGTTGCGGGCGGCGTTCTCACCCTCGGGCTCGAGCGCCGCGAACAGGGGCCTCGCCTCGGTGAAGCGCTGCTCGGCGATCTCCAGCTCGCCCACCTCGCGCGCCAGCAGGCCGAGGTTGGAGAGCACGCCGGCGAGCTCGAGGCTCCCGGGAAGTTGCCGGGCCATCAACGCCCGCGCCTGCTCGTAGGCGCCCTCGGCCGCTGGATAGTCGTGCCGCGTATAGGCGTTGATCCCCAGGTTGACCAGCGTCCAGGCTAGATCCAGGCTCTCGGGCGCGAGCCTCTCGCGCAGGGCGCGGGCCTTCTCCAGGGCCTGGTCGGAGGCCGCGAGATCGCCCCGCCGCTGCTCGAGCTGTCCCAGCCCGTGCCAGCTCGCCGCCTCCGCCAGGCTGCCAGGCGCCGCCTTCCGGCGGAGCTCGAGCCCCTCGTTCAAGGCTCGCGCCGCGGGCTCGAACTTCTCCTGCGCCAGGAGCGTCAGCCCCAAGCGGTGCCGCACCAGGGCCAGCCATCTCGGCTCCCCCATCTCCGCCACCGCCTCGCTCGCCGCGGCGAAGGCCGCGTCGGCGTCCGGCCAGCGGCGGTCGATGTAGGCCCTGCGGGCCTCGGCCAGCGCGCGGCAGGCGCGCTCCGCCGGCGAGCCCCCGCCGCCGGGGGCCACCTCGAGGGACCAGTCTCCCGGCGGCAGCACCAGCGCGGTTTCCTGTCCCTGGCGCAGGATCGAGAGGCGGACCGGCCCGCGCGGCGCCTGCTCGATCTCGACCTCGGCCAGGTCCAGGCAGGAGCGGATCGGGCCGGCGGCCTCCCCTGCGCCTGGGCCGGGTCTCCGTGAGAAAGAGAGCAGGCGATCCCCGGCCAGCACGCCGGCGCGCGCCGCCGCGCCGCCCGGCCAGACGGCGACGACCTCGATTCCGGCCGCCGTTCCCTGGCTCCCGGGCTGCGGTGCTCCGCAGGCGGCCAGCACCAGAGCGGTCAGAATCAACCCCGCGGTCGAACAGCCGGCCACTGCTGGCGTCGGCTGGCTGGCTCGCGTCGGCGCCGGATTCACCGCGCTACCCGCTCCAGCGCGAACGCAGGTCGCCGGCCGGGGCCTCGACGGGCGCCGCCGTCTTCTCGAACCACTCCCTCGCAGGCGAGTAATAGGACAATGCCAGCGCGGCGCCCCAGAGGATGCCGGCGCAGTCGTCGAGCATCGACACCCAGCCGCTCTCGATCGTCGGGCCGAAGAACGGGAGGAGGATCTCACCGAGCACCGTGGAGACGAGCGCGAGCGGCCGGGAGAAGCGCCAGAAAAGGAGGAGCCCCACGACCGAGACCAGGCCGGCGAGAAGCAAGGGGAGGCTGAGCGTCAACAGGGCGAGGTCCCGCGCCGTGAGCTCCAGATCCTCCTGCGCCCGCAGGTGCTCCGCCAGCGGAGCCGGCAGCGACGACCGAGTGGCGAAGTCGAGTACCGCGCCCAGGGCGACCGCGGCTACCGAGGCCACCACCAGCGCTCGAAACCCTCTCTTCGAGATGCTCATCACTCCTCCTCGGGGATGGGGCTGATTGTAAGTTGGATCGCCTTCGGGGACCTGCCTTGCCGCGGCAGCGATAGAGTCCGCGCGCACCCCGCCCTCTGCGACCTTCCTGGAGATTTCCATGCGCTACGGCACCATCCCCGAGAACCTCTCCGAGCGGCTGGCGCTCGCGGCCGGCAAGGTGCCGGTGCCGGCCCTCGACTCGCTGTTCTCGCTGATGAACGCGCGCTCGCTGATGGCGGCGGTCAAGCTCGGCGTATTCGAGGCGCTGGCCGCGGGGCCATTGCCCGCCGCCGAGGTCGCTTCCCGCCAGAGCCTCGACCCGGAGGCGACCGAGCTGCTGCTGCGCACCTTGGGGGTGGCGGGCTACATCGAGCAACGGGGCGACGGCTACGGCCTGTCGCGGCTCGGGCGGCGCACCATGCTGCCCGGCGCCGAGATGGACTTGACCGGCTACGTGATGTGGAACTTCACGCAGTGGAAGATGGTCGAGCACCTGGAGGAGCTGGTGGTCACCGGCCGCGGCCTCGACTTCCACCACACTATGACCGATCCCAAGGCCTGGGGCCACTACCAGCGGGCAATGTTCGAGCTGGGCAAGCTCGAGGCGCCGCTCGTGGCCTCCATCGTGCCGGTCAAGGCCGGCGCGCGGCGGCTCCTCGATCTGGGCGGCTCGCACGGCTTCCCAGGCGCGGCCCTGTGCCGCAAGCACCCGCCCATGCGCTCGCTGGTCCTCGACCTGCCGGCGGCGATCGAGCACGCCCGCGCGCTGGCGAAGGAGGTGGGAATCGACGACGTGGTCGAGCACCGCGCCGGCGACCTGCTAACGGACGAGCTACCGGCGGAGCAGGACGTGGTGCTGCTGTCCAACATCCTCCACCACTTCGACGGCGACGCCAACCTCGAGATCCTGCGACGAGTGGCCCACGCCCTCACCCCGCAGGGCACGGTCGCGATCTGGGAGATGGAGACGCCGGACCGCAGCCGCAAGCCCAACGCCGGCGACGGCGCCGCCCTCTACTTTCGGCTCACCTCGACCGCCCGCTGCTACAGCGCCGGCGACTACACCGGGTGGCTGGCCGCGGCCGGCTTCGGGCAGGTGCGGGTCCGCCGGCCGTTGCTCGCGCCCGGGCAGATCCTGGTGGTGGGACGAAAGAGCAATCCTTGACAGATCGAAATGTCATGATAGCATATCGGCCTCTTTGAAACTGGAGGTCGCTCATGACGCCTGGGCTGTCCACGCTGCCGTCATCGAGGTGGGGAGGGTTCTGGTCAGCCGCCGTCGCCGTGGCCGGGCTCCTCGCCGTGAGCCCGGCCGCCGCCGAGATCCGCTTCGTGGCAAGGCAGCTCGGCACCTTGGGGGGCGCCACCAGCAGCGCCGCCGCGATCAACGAAGCCGGCGAGGTGGCGGGCACCTCCCGAACCGCTGCGCTCGACGGCTCCGGCCAGCCGCTGGATCACGCTTTCCTGTGGCTGCCGGAGCCGGCGTATGGCCTGCCGGCCGGCATGCACGACCTCGGCAGCTACACCGGCGACCTCGGGGCCAGCTCGGGCTTCGCCATCAGCGACGCGGGCGAGGTGGTCGGGACCTCTTCGACCGGCGTCCCCGGGCCGTTCGGCGGCTCGATCTTCCACGCCTTCCATTGGCACGACGGGCTGTTCACGGATCCGGGCACCTCGACCCCCGGCTTCGACCTCACCCGAGCTCGGGAGATCAACGCCGCCGGCGAGATCGCCGGCACCGAGCTCAGCGGCCTGGGCTGCAACCCTGTCCTCTGGTTGCCCGAGCCGGCCTACGGCCTGCCCGCCGGGCCCAACACTCTGGTGTTCGCGGAGAATCTCGGAGAAGGCGAGGCCGAGGGGATCAACGTCCACGGCGAGGTCGTGGGCGCCTCCTCGATCGCCTGCGACACGCCCAATCGGCATGCCGCGATCTGGTTGCCCGCGCCGGCCTACGGCCTGCCGGCAGGGCCCACCGACCTCACCCCCGACCTGCCGCTCAATCACATCGCCTCGGCGCTGGCGATCTCGGACAGCGGGCTGGTCGTGGGCTACCAGCAGCAGGTCGACTCGATCTTCCTGTGGGAACCGTTCCTCTGGGACGACGGCGTGCTCACCGTGCTGCCGCTGCTGCCGGGCGACATCACCGGCGTGGCCGGCGACGTGAACACCCAGGGTCAGGTCGTGGGGAGCTCGGGCACGAGGGCGGTCCTCTGGGAAGCTGGGATCGCCGTCGATCTCAACGATCTCCTTCCGGCCGGCTCGAGCTGGGATCTCCGCTCCGCGTCGGGCATCAACGACCGCGGACAGATCGTCGGCCAGGGCCTCTACCAGGGACAGCTCCGCGCCTTCGTCCTCGACCCGGTGATCTTCGCCGACGGCTTCGAGTCCGGCGACACCTCGGCCTGGTCGGAGACCGTGCCGTGACCGGACGGCGGCGCCAGGAGCAAGCAGTGAAGACCGGGAGAGACGGCGAGAGACCGCGAGGCCCCGGGCGGCCTCCTGGCCCGGCTCAGCCTGGTGGCGCCACGGGCGGCGAGGCGGTCAGCGGGCCGACGAAGATCGTGCCGTCGTAGCCCAGCTCGCCGGCCTTGCCGAACGGGGTTTCGATCTCGGCGCCCAGTGCCACTTGGCGCGGCCCGGCGGGCGTGCGGCTGGGCTGCGGCCTGGCGCCGCAGCCACCGTCCGGGGTGCAGATCCACGCCTCGCCGGCCGCATGCGTGCCGAGGAGCGAGACCAGCTTCCACTGTGGCCGCGCCCTGGCCACCAGGTAGGCCATCGGCTCGGCCAGGAACGACACCGAGTTGGCCCGCTTGCGGCTGTGGAGGTTGCCGGTCAGGAGCACCGTCAGGTCGGCCGGGCTGGCCTCCAGGCTCTTGACCAGGGTCTCGGTCATCACCGCGTCGCGGTTGCGCCTGCGCTCGGCCTCAGGCAGGGCGATCCAGCCGTCGAAGCCGCGCACCACGAGGCGAGCGCCGCTCTTCCGCAGGCGGTGCAGGCGGCGCATCAGCTCCACCATCGCCTGGCTGGTGCGGCCGTCGGCCGGGAACGGGCTCGGGAACTTCGCCCAGTCCGTCTCGACGAGCAGCTTGGCGAGCGCCGGCTCGACCTCGGGGCCGGCGAGAAAGCGGTCGAAGGCGGCGTCCCAGCGCGAGTCGAGCTCGAGCTCGACCGTCACCGAGCGCGACAGCTCTGCCGCGCGACACACGATGTCCGCCACCGCGGCGGGAAACTCCCGCGTGCCGTGGACCTCGCCGATCAGCAGAATGGTGCCGGGCGCGAGCAGGGGATCGAGGCCGGCGATGGGAGCGCAGGAGGAGGGTGGCGGAGCGGCGGCTTCGGTGCTCGCAGAACCGGGGTCGCTCGTGGCGCCGGCAGCGAGGAAGACAAACAGGAGCGCGATCAGAGGGTGTCGCATCACGAGCACTCCATGTCGTCCTGAGCGCAGCGAAGGACCTGGGAGGGAGGCGTCGCTCGCGACGAATCTCGCCAGCCCGCCCTCCAGATCCTTCGCTTCGCTCAGGATGACAATTGCGTCAGATCTCGTTCCCCTCCGGCGTCGCCATCGCGAGACGCCCCGCCTTCCTGCCGGCGTGGGGTGTGGGCTGGGAGGCTTCGGCCGCCTGGGCCGCGGGCGTCAAGATCTCGCGCGCGGCCTCGAGCGAGCGCTCGACCAGCTCGCGGGCGGCCTGGCGCAACGGCTCGCTCTTTCGCACCTGGTCGACGTTGCGCTCCATGTCCTCGGCCGACCAGCCGCGGCTGTGGGCGATGAACGGGAAGGGCGGGAAGCGGCAGCCGATCTCGGCGAAGAACATCAGCATCTGGCCGGCCACCGCCTGCACGTTGTCCTGGCCGCCGGTGATGATGAACGCCGCCACCTTGTCGCGGATCAGCACCCGGTTCTTGATCGTGATCTGGTTCTGCACGCAGTTCATGCGCTCGACCATCTTCTGGTAGAGCGCCGAGGGCTGGCCCCAGCGGATAGGGGTCGAGATCAGGATCACGTCGGCCCAGAACACCACCGCCTCGTAGACCTGCTCCATCTGGTCCTTCTTGTCCATCTGCGTGATCGAGCAGGGCCAGGTGCAGGCGCGGGCGCTCTTCGAGTAGTAGCCCTCGCAGGCGCGGAACTGGAGGTCGTTGAGCTTGAGCAGGCGCGTCTCGGCGCCCAGCCGCTCGCGGGCGTGGTCGAGCGCCACCTCGAGCAGGGCGTCCGAGGTCGAGTAGCGCGGATAGGCGCGGTCCATGACGGTGGCCGAGATGCCCACCACCCGCGGTGGGCCATCCTCGCGCCGCACCGGCCGCGTGAGGGGATGAGGCGGATGCGGCTTGCGGGTGCGCGGGCTGGCGGCTTCGAGGTCCACCCACAGCCGCCCGCCCTCCTCCTTGAGCCGATAGCGCGGCACCGCGTCCTCCTCGTAGCCGGGCTCGCCCAGGCCCGTTACGCGGTGGAACTTCCAGTGGTGCCAGGGGCAGACCAGGTAGTCGCCGTCGAGCTGCCCCTCGCCCAGCGGCCCGCCCGCGTGGTTGCACGAGCCCGACACCGCGCCGAACTCGCCGTTCGCCCAGGAGACCGCGAGGCGCGTGCGGCCTGCGGTCACCGCCCTGACCCCGCCCTCGCCGAGCTCGGCGGCGAGCTCCTCGATCGGCCCCAGATCGTGCCAGGTGTCGGGCATTGAGATGTTCGCCCCTCGGGTTGGTGTCGCGATGGGAAGTCTATCGCGGCGCCTGCGGCCCCTCACGGTGGTCGACCGGAAAGTGGCGCCTCCCCTCCGGTCCCCTCGCCCCGCTTGCGGGGACTGGGTTAGGGTGAGGGGTGCCGCCCTACCGCTCCCGCCCCTGTCACGCTTCGCCTCCATCGCTACACCACGTCCATGGGTGCCGATCGGCTCGGCGCCGGCCGGATCACGACACTGACAAGGAGGTGCTGCATGCGTACCAAGCGTTCGTCTGTCCTGGCTCTCGTGATTCTGGGCTTCGCGGCCTTGGCGGGCTCCTCGGCCTACATCACCGAGGCCGGCCCGCAGGCCGAGGCGGCAGCGCCCGCGGCTGCCCTATCCGCGCCCGCGCCGGCCGCGGGCTCTTGCACCGGCGATGTGGAGCTCTTCCCGGCGGCCGCCGAGGAGCCATTCGACATCGCCTGCGGGAAGTGCGCGAACCGCTGCTTCAGCGACGCGCAGTGTACGGCCCAGTGCGGCGGGTTCCCCGGCTCGTGCGTGCAGGTGAACTCCTGCTGCCGGCAGTGCCTGTGTGCGGGCTACGCCGTCGAGCAGGCGGCATAGCTCCCTACGCCGAGCGCCCCTCACCCCGACCCTCTCCCCGCTCTCGCGGGGCGAGGGGGCCGGAGCCCAGCCGGGCGGCCACGAGGGCCGCCCCTACAGGCATCCAGCTAAGGTGAGGGGTTCGGTGCTGCCGCCAGCGGCGCGGGCAGCACCTCGACCGCGGGCTCCCACCAGCTCTCGCCGGGATCGAAGGCCTCGCCCTCGTGCGGGCAGGGGGAAGCCACGTGGTCCTTGCCGTGCAGGGGCTTGCCGCTGTGGAAGCCGGCGTGCAGGGAGTAGACCTCGCCGCAGGCGAGGCAGAAGCGGCCCAGCACCCGCCCCCGGCGCTCGGCCGGGATGCGGCTCGCCGGGGCGGCCTCGGGTCCGCGATAGGCCATCGCTAGCTCCCTCCGAGAAGCTCGGCGCGCGAGAAGAAGAAGGCCAACTCCAGGGCGGCGTTCTCGGGCGAGTCGCTGCCGTGGATGGCGTTCTTCTCGATCGAGGTGCCGAAGAGGTTGCGGATGGTGCCCGCCTCGGCCTTGGCCACGTCGGTGGCGCCCATCACCTGCCGCAGGTGGGCGACGGCGTTGTCGCGCTCCAGCGCCACGGGGATCACCGGGCCGCTGGTCATGAACTCCACCAGGCTGCCGTAGAACGGCCGCTCCTTGTGCACCTCGTAGAAGGCCCTGGCCTGCTCCACCGTGAGCCGCAGCTTCTTCAAGCCGCGGATCGTGAAGCCTTCCTCTTCGAGCCTTGCCAGGATCTTACCGCCGTTGCCGGCCGCCACACTGTCGGGTTTGAGGATCGCGAGCGTCTTCTCCATGATCGGGGTGTCTCCACGCCGGCGCCGCGTGCACGGCCCGGTCGAGTCGTTGGTCTAGGGTTCGTTGCCGAGCACTGCGAAGTCGTCGTCGGCGTCGCCGAGCAGGAAGGCCGTGCCCACGGTTTCGACCGCGCCCTCCGGCCCCAGCAGCAGCGCCGAGCCGGCGGGCAACCCCACGCCCCAGCGCACGCCGGGCGAGCCCAGGAGCTGGCGCAGGCGCCGGTCGTGGCCGGGCTCGAAGTTGGGCTCCAGCACGCCGTCCGGCAGCCAGCCGAGGCCGGGGATGGCGTCGCGCGTGAGCAGGCTCCGCGCCACCCTGCCGGCCGCCTGCGCGGCGGCGGCGATCGCCACCACGATGCCGTCCCCTGCGAGCTTCGCGGCCAGGGCCTCGCCCGCCGCGGTGCCGGGGAGGGTCTCGAGCAGGTGGTCGGTCACGCCGCCGCCCAGGTACACTGCGGCTGCCGCCGCGATGCGCTCGGCGTTCTTTCCGCGCGCCGCGTCGCGCCCACGATAGACAGGGATCACCTCCACCTCGCGGCCGTGCACCGCCGCGAGATAGGTCGCGAAGTGGCGGCCGTAGTCCGATGAATCGCTCGCCGTGGGCAGGAAGCCGATCGGGCCCGGCGGCACCTTGGCCAGCCAGGCGCGGTCCGCCTCCTCGGTCTCGCCGAAGCTGAACTCACCGCCTCCGATCAGGCAGAGCCAGCCGGCGCCAGGGACTCTGCCGGGCTTGGCGGGAGGGTTCACCGCGCCAGCGCCCTCTGCACCGTGGCCCCCAGATCGGCCGGCGATTCGCAGACCTGGATGCCCGCCTCGCGCATCGCCGCCATCTTCTCGGCCGCCGTTCCCTTGCCGCCCGCGATGATCGCGCCGGCGTGGCCCATGCGGCGGCCCGGCGGCGCCGTGCGGCCGGCGATGAAGCCCACCACCGGGCGGTCGAAGTGCTCGTGGATCCACGCCGCCGCCTCTTCCTCGGCGCTGCCGCCGATCTCGCCGATCATGATCACCGCCTCGGTCGCGCCGTCGGCACTAAAGGCGGTGAGCACGTCGATGAAGTTGGTGCCGTTGATCGGGTCGCCGCCGATCCCCACGCAGGTCGACTGGCCGAGCCCGAGGTTGGTGAGCTGCCACACCGCCTCGTAGGTGAGCGTGCCCGAGCGGCTGATCACGCCGACCCCGCCCGGGCGGTGGATGTGCCCGGGCATGATGCCGATCTTCGCCATGCCGGGGGAGATCACCCCCGGGCAGTTGGGGCCGACGAGGCGCGTGGGGTGCTCCTCGAGGAACGCCTTGACGCGCAGCATGTCCGCCACCGGGATGCCCTCGGTGATCGCCACCACGAGCTCGATGCCGGCCGCCGCGGCCTCCATGATGGCGTCGGCCGCGAACGGCGGCGGCACGAAGATCATGGTGGCGTTGGCGCCGGTCGCGGCGCGGGCCTCGGCCACCGTGTCGAACACCGGGATGCCCTCCACCATTTCGCCGCCCTTGCCGGGGGTCACTCCACCCACCACCTTGGTGCCGTAGTCGCGGCAGCCCAGGGCGTGGAAGGTGCCCTCCTTGCCGGTGATGCCCTGGACGATGAGGCGCGTGTCGTTGCTCACCCAGATCGCCATGGCTAGCTCACCCCCTTCGCCGCCGCCACCACCTTCGCGGCGGCGTCCGCCATGTGCTCGGCCACGATGAAGTCGAAGTCCGCGTCGCGCAGGATCTGGCGGCCCTGTTCGACGTTGGTGCCCTCGAGCCGCACCACCACCGGGAGCCTCACCTCGCCCAGGCTCTTCAGCGCGTCGACGACACCGCTCGCGATGCGGTCGGTCCTGGCGATGCCGCCGAAGATGTTGATCAGCACCGCCTTGACGCTGGGGTCCGAGACCAGCAGCCTAAAGGCGTTGGCCACCGTCTGCTGGCTGGCGCCGCCGCCGACGTCGAGGAAGTTGGCGGGCTCGCCGCCGTAGAGCTTGATGATGTCCATGGTCGCCATCGCCAGCCCGGCGCCGTTGACCATGCAGCCGATGGTGCCGTCGAGCGCGACGTAGTTGAGATCGTATTTCGACGCCTCGATCTCCTTGTCGTCCTCTTCAGTCAGGTCGCGCAGCGCCATGATGTCGGGATGGCGGAACAGCGCGTTGTCGTCGAAGCCGATCTTGGCGTCGAGGCAGATCACCTTGCCGTCCTTGGTGACGATCAGCGGATTGATCTCGAGCAGGCTCATGTCCTTCCCGGTGAACGCCTTGTAGAGGCCGGTGAGCAGTCCGCTCATCTGCTTCTGCTGGTCGCCGGTCAGGTGCAGAGCCTGCGAAATGCGGCGCACGTGGTGCGGGCAGATGCCGGTCACCGGATCGATGCCGATAGTGACGATCTTCTCCGGCGTCTTGTGCGCGACCTCTTCGATGTCCATGCCGCCCTCGGTCGACACCACGAACGAGACGCGCGAGGTGGCGCGGTCGACCAGCGCCGCCAGATAGAGCTCGCGCTCGATGGCGGAGCCTTCCTCGATGTAAAGGCGGTTGACCTGCTTGCCCTTGGGGCCGGTCTGCTTGGTGACCAGCACCGAGCCGAGGATGCGCTGGGATTCCTTGCGTACGTCGTCGACCGTCTTCACGACCTTGACGCCGCCGGCCTTGCCGCGGCCGCCGGCGTGGATCTGCGCCTTCACCACGACGACGGGCGTACCGAGGTCCTGCGCCGCCTTCACGGCTTCGTCGACGGAGAAAGCGGCGTGCCCGCGCGGCACCGGCACGCCGAATTCGCGCAGCACGGCTTTCGCCTGGTATTCGTGGATATTCATGGCGTGTCCCCCGCCGCTCGCTTGCTATCAGTTTTGTCCTTCGCGGCGGTATACATTATGCCACGGAATGCCACGACGGCAATGCACCTGCGACATCGACACCCGCCAATCGCTTGGCCCGCCCGATTCTGTGAGCGCTGACAATAGGATAGGCAAGGCCTACTTGGCCTTTCCGAGGTTGGGCGCGATGGTCATGCAGGCGTCGACCAGGGTCTTCACCGCCGCCGCCGACTTTTCGAACATGGTGCGCTCGGCGCTGTTGAGCTGGATCTCGACGATGCGCTCCACGCCCTTTGAGCCGATGACACACGGCACGCCGACATAGAGGTCCTTCACGTCGTATTCGCCGTTGAGCCAGGCCGCGCAGGGGATCACGCGCTTCTTGTCCTTGAGGTAGCTCTCCGCCATGGCAATGGCAGACGCCGCCGGTGCATAGAACGCGGAACCGGACTTGAGCAGGTTGACGATTTCGGCGCCGCCGTCGCGGGTGCGCTGCACGATCGCGTCGAGGCGGGCCTGCGTGGTCCACTTCATCTTGACGAGGTCGGGCAGCGGAATGCCGGCGACGGTGGAGTACCGCGTGAGCGGCACCATGCTGTCGCCGTGGCCTCCGAGCACGAAGGCGGTGACGTCCTCGACCGACACGTTGAACTCGTCGGCGAGGAAATAACGGAAGCGCGAGCTGTCGAGCACGCCAGCCATCCCGACCACCATCTGCTTGGGCAGGCCGCAGGCCTTCTGCAGCGCCCACACCATGGCGTCGAGCGGATTGGTGATGCAGATGACGAAGGCGTTGGGCGCGTATTTCTTGATGCCGGAGCCGACCTGCTCCATCACCTTGAGATTGATGCCAAGCAGGTCGTCGCGGCTCATGCCGGGCTTGCGCGGCACGCCGGCGGTGACGATGCAGACCGACGCGCCGTCGATCGCCTCGTACGAATTGGTGCCGACCAGCTTGGCGTCGAAGCCATCGACCGGCGACGACTGCGCGAGGTCGAGCGCCTTGCCCTGCGGGATGCCTTCGGCGATGTCGAAGATGGCGACGTCGCCAAGCTCCTTGAGACCGATGAGGTGGGCGAGCGTGCCGCCGATCTGGCCGGCTCCGATCAATGCAATCTTGGGACGCGCCATGTGAACGAGAACCTCGTGTAGAAAACCCCGGAATTCAGCGGTCGAACGGGGATCGAAAGGCAGGGCCGCTGCACTGCGTCATAGACCTTTTCCGCCCTCCCGTTCAAGGGATAGAGCGGCGGATTCGCGCACCCGCCTGCGATGCTTTGGAATGATGCTATCGAGCGGCTAGATTGCCTGAGTTCACGCGCCTCGCTCGAGGAACAACGTATGGCACGGTGGCGGTCGGTTGCGACGAGTCTGGTCATATCAAGCCTTGTCGTGGTCGCGCTCGATGCGCGGCCGGGGGTGGCACAAAGCTTTCCTTCAAAGCCGATCAAGATGGTGGTGCCGTTCACGCCCGGATCGCCGGTCGACGTGCTGGCGCGGCTGGTCAGCCAGCACGCCGGGACGCAGCTCGGGCAGACGATCGTGCTGGAAAACAAGCCCGGCGCCGGCACCACCATCGGCACCAAACTTGCCGCATCCGCCGATCCTGACGGTTACACGATGATGATTGCGGCCACGAGTTTCGTCATCTCGTGGGCGATGTATCCCAATGCGGGCTACGACCCGCTCAAGAGCTTCGACGCGATCGCGTTCCTCGCCCGCAGCCCGCAGGTACTGGTGATCACCCCGTCGGTGCCGGCCACAACGGTGAAGGAATTCGTCGCCTATGCCCACGCCAATCCGGGCAAGGTCAATTTCGGATTCGGGCTGGGCACGCTGCCGCAGGTGCTAGGCGAATACTTCAAAGTGCTCACCAAGACCGACATTGCCAGCATTCCCTACAAGGGCGGCGAGCAGGTCCGTGTCGACATGCTCGGCGGGCGCATCCAGATGAATTTCGGCCCCCCGCCATCAGTGCTGTCTCTCATTCGACAGGGCAAGGTCCGCGCGCTCGCGGTCACGTCCGAAACGCGCTACCCGGGCCTGCCGGAGGTGCCGACTTTCAAGGAGAGCGGGCTGCCGCAACTGTCGCTGAGCTTCACCGCCGGCCTTGTCGCGCCAGCCGGCACGCCCGCGCCGGTGCGGCGCAAGCTCAACGAGCAGATCAACGAGACGCTCCGCTCGCCCGCGCTGATCGCGGCCATGGCCAAGCTCGGGTACGAGCCGCAGCCGTGGACCATCGCGCAATACGAGAGGTTCCTCGCCGACGAGGTGAAGACGTGGCC
>JBIOXV010000089.1:0-2976 GCA_044869805.1 Thermoanaerobaculia bacterium
GTCGGCGTGCCCGCTTCCCTTGGTGGGGTCGGTTTCGCATCGAGGCTGGTCGGATTTGCCGAGACCACGCCCGTTGCGGCCCAATACCCACCCTCGAAGGTGACGATCTGTCACCACACGCATTCCCTGACGAACCCGTTCGTGACGATCACGGTCTCCGAGCGGGCGCTGCCGGCACACCTCCGCCACGGCGACACGATCGGGCCCTGTCAGGAACAGAGCCCCGCAGCTACCGCGAAGCCGCTGAAGGTGCATCCGGCTCATACGTCAAAGTCGAAGCAGAAGGGCAACAAGGGCCGACACCTTGGCCCGAAAAGCCCCGCCCATCTGCGCCCGGCCGCGGCCAACCACGGCCAGGGCAAGGGTCAGGGTGCGGGCAAGCCCGCTACAACCGGTGCGGAAAACGGCCACGGAAAGGCTCTCGGCCAGAACAAGGTCCACGGTCAAGGCAACGGAAAAGGCCAGGGCCAGGTCCACGGCCAGGGTCCGGATCACGGCCGCGGGCAGTCCGACACCCATCGCAACGACTCGGGCGGCGGAAAGGGCAACGGCCACAAACCGTAAGCGCCGCCGCACTGCGAGCATCGCCGAGAGAGCCCCAGGCCCAGGGGCTCTCTCTCGCTAAGGTCGGTGCATGCTCGGCGCGAGCGCTGCTAGCTACACCCGCTTCGCCGGGTTGCCGCTCGAGGTCGACTCGTACGAGCTCGAGCGCCTCGAGAAGCCGGTCACGCGCGGCTTCACCCGAGTGACCACCGTCGTCCACCTGCGCGGCGGCGCCGAGGAGGGCCTCGGCGAGGACGTGACGTGGTACGCGGAGCACCACGACCGCGAGCAGGCCGCCGGCCCGGTGCTTCCCCTCGCCGGCTCGTGGACGCTCGACTCGTTCTCCTCAGCGCTCGAGCTGCCGGACCCGCACCGCCGCTGGGCCTACGAGAGCGCGGCGCTCGACCTGGCGCTGCGGCAGGCCGGGACGGCACTCTCCGAGCTCGTCGGGCGCGAGCCGCAACCCGTTAGCTTCGTCGTCTCGCCCGGACTCGGCAACCCGCCCTCGAGCCGGGTGATCCGCCGTTGGCTGGAGCTCGACCCGAGCCTGCGCTTCAAGGTCGACCCGACCGGCGACTGGAACGACGGGCTGATCCGCGAGCTGGCGGAGAGCTCTGCGATCGTGACCGCCGACCTGAAGGCCTACTACCGCGCCGAGGGCGACCCGCCTCCGGACGCCGACCTCTACCGCCGCGTCGCGGAGGGATTTCCCGAGGCCTTGCTCGAGGACCCGGCCCTCACCGACGAGACCGAGCAGGTGCTGGCGCCGCACCGCGACCGGATCGCCTGGGACGCGCCGATCCACTCCGTCGCCGACGTCGAGGGTCTGCCCTTCCCGCCGCGGACGCTCAACTCCAAGCCCTCCCGCTTCGGCCTCTTGCGTGAGTTGTTCGACTTCTACGGCCACTGCGAGGAGCGCGGGATCGCGCTCTACGGCGGCGGCATGTTCGAGCTCGGCCCGGGGAGAGGCCAGATCCAGTACCTGGCCTCGCTCTTCCACCCGGATGCGCCGAACGACGTCGCGCCCGGCGACTACAACGAGCCCGAGCCCAGCCCGGGGCTGCCGCGAAGCCCCCTCGCGCCTGCTCCGGCGGCGACCGGCTTTCGCTGGGACGGCTTCTCGAACGCCTAAAGGCCTCACAGCCCGTTTGGGGCAGGCGGGTCACTCTTGCCCGCCCAGGTGGTCCTGCCTACGATTGACTGACTAGTCAATCAATGGAGGAGCAGTGGCGGCGACCAGGGAATCTGTGGGCATGGGCGTGTCCTTCCAGCTGACGGAGGAGCAGCGGGCACTCCGCGAGCTCGCGCGCGAGTTCGCCGAGAAGGAGATCCGGCCGGTGGCGGCCGAGCACGACGAGCACCAGACCCACCCGGCCGAAGTGATCGCGAAGGCGCACCAGGTCGGGCTGATGAACCCACACATCCCCGAGGAGCTCGGAGGCGCGGGGCTCGGCGCGCTGGAGGGGGCGCTGATCGGCGAGGAGCTCTGTTGGGGCTGCTCCGGGATCGCGACCTCGATCGTCGCCAACATCCTCGGCGCGCTGCCGGTGCTGCTGGCCGGCAGCGACGAGCAGAGGGGAGCGTGGCTGCCGCCGCTGCTCGAGGAGCCGATCCTGTGCTCCTTCGCGCTCACCGAGCCGGGCGCCGGCTCCGACGTCTCGGGGATCCAGACCACCGCGGTCCGCAACGGTGACGGCTACGTCCTCAACGGCTCGAAGATGTTCATCACCAACGCGGGCCACGCTTCGTGGTTCACGGTCTTCGCCTCGACGGACAAGGCGGCCAGGCACCGTGGACTAACGGCGTTCGTCGTGCCCAGGGAGGCCGGGGGCGTCACGATCGAGAAGCACCTGGACAAGATGGGCCAGCGCGCGACCGACACCTCTGCGATCGCCTTCCAGGACGTGAAGGTGCCAACAGCCAACCGGCTCGGCAAGGAAGGTCAGGGCTTCAAGATCGCGATGCAGACGCTCGACCACACCCGCCCCGGGACGGCTGCGGGCGCAGTCGGCGTCGCCCGGGCTGCCTTCGAACACGCGGTCGAGTACTCGCGCGAGCGGGTGCAGTTCGGCCAGGCGATCGCGATGAACCAGGGGGTCAACTTCCTCGTCGCGGATATGGCGGCGGAGATCGAGGCGGCCCGGTTGCTCGTCTGGCAGGCGGCGTGGCTGCTCGACCAGGGCCGGCGGGCGACGCTGCAGTCCTCGTACGCAAAGCGGTTCGCGGCCGACACGGCGATGAAGGTGACGACCGACGCCGTCCAGATCTTCGGCGGCTACGGGTACATCAAGGAGTACCCGGTCGAAAAGCTGATGCGCGACGCGAAGCTCTTCCAGATCTACGAGGGCACCTCGCAGATCCAGCGGCTAGTGATCGCGCGCGAGATCTTCCTGCCGCGCCCGGACTGAGCAAGTAACAGACTGTTACTTGGCT
>JBIOXV010000090.1:0-3064 GCA_044869805.1 Thermoanaerobaculia bacterium
AGAAGTCGTTGTGGCTGTTGAAGAAGAAGGAGAGGCGCGGCGCGAAGTCGTCGACGTCGAGGCCGGCGTCGAGGCCGTACTGCACGTACTCCATGCCGTCGCGCAGGGTGAAGGCCAGCTCCTGGAGTGCGGTCGAGCCCGCCTCGCGGATGTGGTAGCCGGAGATCGAGATGGAGTTCCACTTCGGTACTTCGCTGGCGGCGAAGGCGAACTGGTCGGTGATCAGCCGCATCGAGGGCCGCGGGGGGTAGATGTACTCCTTCTGCGCGATGTACTCCTTCAGGATGTCGTTCTGCAGCGTGCCGGAAACCTTGCCACGGATGTCCACCCCCTGCTGCTCCGCCACCGCCAGGTACATGGCGAAGAGGATGGGGGCAGTCGAGTTGATGGTCATCGACGTAGTGACGCGGTCGAGCGGGATACCGGCGAAGAGCTGCTCCATGTCCGCCAGGCTGTCGATCGCCACGCCGCACTTGCCCACCTCGCCGGCCGACATGTGGTGGTCCGAGTCGTAGCCGTAGAGTGTGGGCAGGTGAAACGCTACGGAGAGCCCGGTCTGGCCCTGAGAGAGCAGGTACTTGAAGCGCTGGTTCGAGTCCTCGGCGGTGCCGAAGCCGGCGAACTGGCGCATGGTCCACAGCTTGCCGCGGTAGCCGGTGGGGTGAATGCCGCGCGTGTAGGGGAACTCCCCGGGCAGGCCGATGTCGCGCCGCGGGTCGATATCGGCGACCTCCTCCGGCGTCACCAGGTGAGGCACCTCCATGCCGGAGACGGTGGTGAAGTCGCGCTTCCAGAAGGCGCGCTCGGCGAGCGCGGCGTCGCGCGCCTGCTCCCAGCGCCGCCGGTCGCCGCGAGCCACTTCGGCCCCCGCCGGAGGCTCCGCCACCGCCACGCCTCCCTGCTCCTCGGCGCTCGCCTTCTGGTCTCGGCTGTTCATCACGCGGCCCTCCCCGCTCCCAGGGTGCGGACCGGGAGCGCCGGTGAGGACAAGGGCGCTCGAGACCGACCTAAGAGCCTGGACATGTTACGCTTTCGAGTATAGCCGAAGGGCCCGACCCGCCAGCTCCCGGCAGCCGTCCCAGCGTGCGCGCGCACTCCTACCTCTCCGCCCCGTTCCTCGTGAGCCTGCTCGCGGCGGCCTCGCTGCCGGCGCCGCTCGCCGCCCAGCTTCGTGACGACGGCGCCCCTGCCCCGTCCGCGGGAGCCAGCCAGGTGTCGGGCGAGGTCGCTTGGCGAGGCCCGACCGCCCTGCTCTACGACAACGGCCCGCTGGTCAACAGCCCGGGGACCGGGGCGGGCGGCGCGGACGAAAGCCGCCTTCAGTTCACTGCTTTCGAGATGACCACCCTGGGCTTCGGCTACCAGCTCATTCAAGAAGCCCGTCTCGCCGACCAGTTCACGGTGCCGGAGGGGGTCTACTGGGTCGTCGATCGGATCACCTTCTTCGGCTACCAGGTGGGTTCCACCACCACCTCGACCTTCACCGCGCTCAACTACCGCGTGCTCAACGGCCCGCCCGGCGAGGGCGGCACGGATGTTGTCTTCGGCGACACGGTCACTGACCGGCTGCTTTCGTCGGGCTGGAGCGGCATCTACCGGGTGCGCGAGCAGGAGTCGGGCAAGGTCACGGACCGGCCGGTGATGGCCCTGGTGGCGAGCGGCGGTTTCCTCCTGCTTCCCGGCACCTACTGGCTCGACTGGCAGGCCGACGCCACGCTCCCCAGCGGGCCCTGGAACCCGCCGGTGACCATCGAGGGCCAGCCGGAGACCGGCGACGCCGTGCAGTCGGGCGACAACGGGGAGAGCTACGATGAGATCGTAGACGGCGGCAGCGAGGCGCCGCAGGGCCTGCCATTCGTGATCGAAGGCACCGCCCGCGGGCTGGGTGCGCCGGAGGTGCCGGCGCTCTCCGCCTGGGGATGGCTGGCCCTGGCCGTGGGCCTGGGCCTGGCAGCGCTCGCCCGCCTGCGGCGCTAGGAAGGCCCCGGGGCCGAGGCCCCAGGCCGGGTCCCGGCTGTCCCGGCGCCGGGCGGAGGCAGCACTGGCACCAGTGATGGCACTCGATCACACCTCCCTGTCCCGCGCGCCTCTGCCCCGGCGGCATCGCTCCCTGCTGCCGGCACTGCTCCTGCTCGCCACCGTGGCCCTGGCCGGCACCGGCCTCGCGTCCCCCCAGCAGGGGCGCATCGCCAACGGCCACGCGGTGCCCCGTTTCGAAGAGGTTTCCGCGGCGGCCGGCATCCGGCACCGCCACCAGAAGCCGGTGCTCGACGCCCGCCTGGAGAACGTCATGTCCTGGGTGACCAGCGTCGGCGCCGCGGTCGCCGCCGCGGACTACGACCGTGACGGCAAGATCGACCTCTTCGTCACCAACTCCACCAAGGGCGCCCCCAACTACCTCTACCGCAATCTGGGGGACGGCACCTTCCTCGAGGTCGGGCGGCAGGCGGGGGTGGCGAGCTTCAACGACGACCAGGGTGTGGGCATGCACGCGGTATGGGGCGACGTGGACAACGACGGCTGGAGCGACCTCTACATCGTGCGCTGGGGCCGCGACGTGCTGCTGCGCAACCGCGGCAACGGCACCTTCGAGGACGTGACCGCCCGCCGCTTCCGGCGCGCCGACGGCAAGCCCGGCACCGACTGGAAGAACGGCAACGCGGCGGTGTTCTTCGACTACGACCTCGACGGCCGCCTCGACCTCTACGTGGGCAACTACTTCGCCGACCACGACCTCTGGCATTTGACCACTACCCGCATCATGCACGACAGCTTCGAGACGGCGAGGAACGGCGGCAAGAACCAGCTCTTCCACCAGGAGGCCGACGGCACCTTCAAAGAGGTGGGCGCGGCGGCCGGCGTCGACGACAACGGCTGGACGCTGGCGGTGGCCGCCGGCGACCTCGACAACGACGGCTGGCCGGACCTCTACTCGGCCAACGACTTCGGGCCCGACCAACTGTTCATCAACCGCCGCGATGGCACCTTCGCCAACCTCTCCGCCGAGGCCCTGGGGGTCGACACCAAGAAGGGCATGAACGCCGACTTCGGCGACTTCAACAAC
>JBIOXV010000091.1:0-3871 GCA_044869805.1 Thermoanaerobaculia bacterium
TGGCCCAGGCCGAGGCCGGCGGCGTCAGCGCCACCCCGACCTTCCTCCTCGGCTGGGCCGAGCCTGGGAGCACCAGAGTTCAGGTCGTCGAGCGCCTGCGGGGCGCCCAGACCTTCCCCCGCCTGCAACAGGTCCTCGACGCGCTCTTGGCCAAGCCCCCGGCCTAGTAGCAGCCATGTTCAGCAGTTTGCGCCCCTCGGAGGACGCCAAGGCAAGGATGGTAGGCCCGAGCGGACTTGAACCGCTGACCTCTACGATGTCAACGTAGCGCTCTAACCAACTGAGCTACGGGCCTGGGTGCGGCGGCCTTGAGGGGCCGGCGCTGAAGGGTGGGGAGCGTAACAAAGCCCCCCAGCCCGGTCAACCGCCTAACTACCCCACTTCCGCGCCTGGGAATAGGCTCCCGGGCCGCTGCTTATTCCTTTCGATCGGTCAAAAAAGGAGATCCCCATGTCCATCCTGCTCGGCGTCACGGCAGGCCTCCTGGCCTGGTTCGTGGTGCGATACGTAGTCGGCGGCTTCTATACGGTGGATCAGAACGAGAGGGCGGTGAAGACCGTCTTCGGCCGCGCCCAGCGGCTCGAGGACGGCGGCGGCGCGATCGACGCCGCGGGCGCCGGCCTCTCGGACGAGGAGCTGGCGCGCTATGCCTTTCCGCAGCTTCGCGTCATCGGCCCCGGCGGGCCGTACTTCAAGCTGCCCTGGGAGAAGGTCTACAAAGTCTCGGTGGCCACCCAGACGGTGAGCATGGCCTACGACCCGGAGACCCCCAAGGCCAACCGCGGCGGCACGGTGCTCGACGCCGTGACCAAGGACCAGCTCGTCACCGGCCTGACCGGCCAGATCCGCTACCGGGTGGCGGAGTCGAACCTCTATCCCTACCTCTTCGGGGTCAAGAACCCGATCGCCCACGTGATGGGCTTCCTGATCTCCATCCTGCGCGAGCGCATCGCCAATTTTGAAGCGCCTGTACGGGGCGAAGCGCCGGCACAGGGCGACGCGCCCGGCTCCGGCACCCAGACCCTGGAGGCCACCATGGCGGGGGTGTCGATCAACGACCTGCGCAAGAACCTCCGCGACTTGAACGACCACATGCAGACCGAGAGCCGCAGCTCGGCTCTGCGCTACGGCATCGTGCTCGACGCCTCGCTGATCACCGGCATCGACCCGCCGCAGGAAGTCGAGTCGGCGCTCGCCGCGATCAACACCGCCCACAACCAGGTCTCCTCTGATATCTCCCTCGCCCAGGCGAGCGCCGATCAGCGGCTGGTCGAGTCGCGGCGGGCGGTGGAGATCGAGACCTTGAACGGCGAGGCCGAGGCCGAGCCGCTGGTCGCCGTAGCCAACCAGCTTCGGGCCCTCAAGGCGAGCGGTGCCGGAGCCCTCGTCGCCTACCTGCGCAACGTCCGATTGAGCCTCTACAACCGTGCCGAGCAGGCGATCCTGGAGGTGCGCTCGTGAACCCGATCCTCGCCTTGCCCCTGTTCCTGCTCGCCGCCGTGGTCACCTTCTTCGCCGCCTGGGTGGTGGTGCCCATCCTGCTCGGCGTCACCCGCATGACCGGCTTCTACGCCGTGGTCCGGGAGCGCACCTGCCGCGTCTACGTGCTGTTCGGCAAGGTGATCGGCGTGCTGGACGAGCCCGGCATCCACTTCCTGTGGTTCGAGCTGGGCCCGAAAGGCTTACTGGTCAACTGGCTGGGCCGCTGCCACGTGCTCGACATGCGCCTCGACCAGGAGTACCTGCGCAGCCAGCCGGTCAACTCCGAGGAAGGCGCGCCGATGGGCATCGGCATCTGGTACGAGATGTACGTCTCGGACCCGGTGGCCTACCTGTTCAAGAACGCCGACCCGCGCGGCTCGCTGGCCGCCAACGTCAGCAACGCCACGGTGCGCTGCCTCTCGAACCTCGACCTCGCGTCGATGCTCGAGAACCGCCACGCCATGAGCCGCACGGTGCGCGCCGAGGTCTCCCCCAAGTCGCACGAGTGGGGTTACCGGCTGGGCTCGGTCTACATCCGCAAGGTGCACTTCCGCGATCAGGCGATGATCAAGGGGATCGAGGAGAAGGTGGTCAACCGCCTGCGCCAGGTGACCTCGGCGATCCTCCAGGACGGCGCCAACCAAGTGCACGTCATCAGCTCGACGGCGGAGCGCAAGGCGGCGGTGGAGTTCGCCAAGGCGGCGGCCTTGAGGCCGCGGATCGTGGGCGCGGCTCTCGAGCTGATCGCCCGCGACCCCGAGGTGCTGGCCGCCATGTTCGAGGTGCTGGAGGTGGAGAAGCTGCTCGCCGGCAAAGCCACGGTCAGGCTGGTGCCGGCGGGGAGCGGCGGTAGCCTGCTGCCGCAGCTCCTCGCGGCGCAGGGGTAGATCGCCGGCTCGTGCTAACCTGCGCCGGGAAAGGAGCACCGATGGCGGTCGATCCGGAGCTGCTCGAGATCCTAGTCTGCCCCAAGAGCCGGGGGCCGCTGGAGCTGGTGGAGCTGCCGCCGCCGGTGCGCACGTCGCTGGTCGAGAAGTACCGCGAGCACTTCCGCGACGAGCAGCCAGTGGTGGAGCAAGGGCTCTACTGCCGCGAGTCGGCGCTCGTCTACCCGATCGTCTCCGACATCCCGATCATGCTGGTGGACGACGCTCTCCCCGCCTCGATCCTCGATCAGGCGAGCTCCGAACGAAGTGCCTGAGCCCGGCTCCCCGGCCGGCCCACCCGGCGGCGGCCCGCGCGGCCGGCGGCTGGGCTTGGTGCTCTTCGCGCTCCACCTGCTGCTCGTCTTCTGGCTCGCGATCTCGAACGTCTTCCTGGGGCTGGCCCTGGTCGCCGCGCCGTGGACGGCCCGGCTGCGCGACGTGCTGCGCCCCGGCGCCAGGCCGCTGCTCGCGGCGCTCGCCGCCTACGTCGTGCTGCTGGTGGCCTCGGTCATCGCATCCACCGACCCGGCGATCAGCGTGCGCGCCCTGTCGGAGATCTTCGCCCTGGGCACCCTGGTCCTGGCACTGGCTCTGATCCGGGGCGCCGACGAGGCGCGGTTGCTGGTCGACGGCGTGATCCTGGTGGCGGTGGGGATCGCCGGCTACGGCCTGTTCCAGTTCCTGATCGGCTACGGCGACCTCGACAACCGCATCCGCGGCCCGCTGTCGCACTACATGACCTTCTCCGGCGTGCTGCTGATCGCCGACCTGCTGCTCTTCGCGCGCCTCGCCCACGCCCACGGCTGGCGCAACCCTTGGAACTGGGCGACGGCGGTGGTGCTCAACGTGGCGCTCCTCGGTAGCCTCACGCGCAGCGCCTGGGTGGCCCTGGCCGTGGCGCTCGCCATCCTCGTCGTGCTGCGCGCGCCGCGGCTGCTGCTGCTGGCGCCGATCGCGGCGCTGGTGTTCCTGCTGCTGGCGCCCGTGCCCCTGCTGAGTCGCATGCGATCGATCGTCGACCTCACCGACGAGTCGAACTACGACCGCATCTGCATGGTGCGCGCCGGGCTGACCATGATCGCGGAGCGGCCGGCCTTCGGCATCGGCCCCGACTTGGTGAAGAGCCGCTACCCGATCTACCGCCACCCCACAGCGCCGCGCTACACCGTGCCCCACCTGCACAACAGCTTCCTGCAGCTCGCCGCCGAGCGCGGGCTGCCGGCGCTCGCCGCCTATCTCGCCCTGATGCTGGCCGCGGCCCGCTGGGCGCTCGCGCGCTTGCGCGCCGAGGGCGGGATGGCGGGCGCCAACGCCGACCTCCACCTGGGGACCTTCCTCGCCCTGGTCGGCTTCAACCTCGCGGGCCTGTTCGAGAACAACTGGGGCGACAGCGAGGTGCAGCGCATGGCCCTGTTCGTGCTCGCGCTGCCCTACGTCAGCGCCGCCCCCGGCGACGAGCCGGG
>JBIOXV010000092.1:0-24129 GCA_044869805.1 Thermoanaerobaculia bacterium
GCGACCCGCTGCGCCAGATCATTGTCCGCTCGACCGCCGAGATGGCGGCGCGCGCCGGCACCGCCACGATCATGGAGGCGGTGGAGACCGCCGAGGACGCCGCCATGCTCCGCGAGCTGGGGATCGACTACGCCCAGGGCTTCTACTTCTCGAAGCCGCTGCCGGGAGCCGAGCTGGCGCGGTCGCGCGCCTTCGGCAGCCTCGAGCCCGCCTGCGTCTAGGAGCTTTGGCGCCCGCGGGCCTTCGTCTGGCGCGCCACCAGGGCCGCCAGGTCGTCCTGGATGGGTGCTATCACGTTCTTGAGCAGCGGGTTCGAGCGCAGGCTGGCGGCGAGGGCAGCCTTGGCGCGCGCGATCGAGCGCGAAGCGTCTAGCCCCGAGTCGACTTCGTAGCCGGCGAGGGCGGCCCAGGCCTGGCCCTGGGTGCCGCTGGCGAGCGCGTTCTCCGGCTGCAGCGCGAGCACCTCGTCGTTGAGCGCGATGCAGCGCGCCAGCGCGGCCCGCGGGTCGGCGCCCGCCGCCCGATCGACCTCGGCCTGGAGCAGGTAGGCGTTCGCCAGGTTGGTGACCGCCATGGGCAGCGTGGCGTCGGCCGCCTTCGCCGATTCGAGCGAGCGGATCGCGCCGGCGATCATCGCCTGCGGGCTCTCCCCGTGCCGCAGCTCCCAGTCTCCGAGCTTGATGTACGTGCCGCCCAGGTTGGTGAGGAAGAGCGCGCGGTTGGGGTGGAGCGCGATGGCGCGCTCGAAGCTCTCGATCGAGCGCTTCCAGCGCGGCCGCGGGTCGATCCCGGCCGAGGACTCGTAGTCGGCGGCGTTGTCGAGCGCCAGCGCCAGGTTGTGGATGGCGTTGGCATAGGCGGGGTCGCGGGCGATGGCCTGATCGTAGGCTTCGACGGCGCGGTCGAGGCTGGGGCGCGGGTCGAGGCCGGAGAGCAGCTCCCAGTGGCCCTGCGCGAAGTAGGCGAGGCCCTTCTCGTTGTAGGCGAGGGGGGAGTCGGGGTCGAGGCCGAGGGCTCGGTCGAAGCTGGCGATCGCCCTGGCGAGCGTGGGTCGCGGGTCGAGGCCGGCCTCGGTCTCGCGCTCGGCGAGCAGCACCGCCGCAGTGCCTGCGTGCGACGCCGCGGCGGCATCGCCCGGCGCGAGCTCCAGGGCCTTGGCCGCCAGCTCCTCGGCACGGGTGAGGACCGGCCGCGGGTCGCCGCCGCGGTCGCTCAGAAAGTCGCCGTAGTGCCAGTGGGCGGAGGCCCGCAGGCTGTAGGCCTCGCCGAGCTGCGAGTTGGCGGCGAGCGCCTCCACGCACCCCGCCTCGGTAGCGGCGAAGCTCTGCTCGGCGTCGCCGCCGCGCAGGATGTCCAGCTCCAGCAGGCGCAGCCGGCGGAAGCACTCGCTGCGCATCAGCATGGCGTCGCTGCGGCCGATGGCGAGGGCGGCGGCGAAGGCCTCTTCCGCCTCGCGGTAGCGGGCCAGGGCGTCGTCGTAGACGCCGCGCGCCGCCAGCCGGCCGCCCTCGGCGAGCAGCACCTCGCCTTCGAGCTGCCGCGCCTCGTAGAGGGCCGGCGAGGCAGCGAACGCCTGACGGGCCTTGGCGCGCGCCTCCTCGAAGCGGCCGTCGTAGAGCGCGATCAGGCCCTCGACGTAGGCGGGGTCGTGGCGGGCGGCGCCGGCGGCGCGCAGGTGAGCGAGCGCCGGGTCGCGCAGGGCGCTTTCCGCCCGCGCCCGCTCGAGCTCGCGCTGCCTGGGGTCGGCCAGGCTGTCCACCCGCTCGAGCGCCTGCTGATAGAGCCCGCCGAGCGCCAGCCCCAGCGCGTAGGAGACGTCCGGAGTGCGGTAGCCCGCCTGCCAGGCGCGCTCGAGCGCGACGCGCGCCGCGCCAGGCTCGGCGAGCGCCAGATGTCCCCGGCCGAGGGCGTAGTAGCCGGGGCCGGCCACCGCCCGCCCGCCCGCCTTCGCCTGCACTTCGATCGCCTGCATGCGCCGCCGCACCACCGCCCGCTCGGGCGCTGTGTCGTGGAGCGGTAGGAGCTGGGCGATGCGCAGCCGGCTCTCGATCGCCTGCACCTCCTCGCCGAAGCGCTGGGCGAGCGACGCCTGCCTACCGGCCTGCCAGCGCGCGTGCAGCCACAGCCCGCCGAGCACGGCGACCGCGAGGCCGGCGGCGGCGGCGAGCGCGGCGACGCCCCGGTGCTTGCGCGCCCGCTTCGCCAGCCGGTAGGCCAAGGAGGTGGGGCGGGCGAGGATCGGCTCGCCGTCGCGGAAGCGGGCGAGGTCTTCGGCCAGGGCGCGGGCCGACTCGTAGCGGCGGTACGGGTCGCGCTCCAGGCACTTCATGACGATGGTCTCGAGGTCGACCGGGAGGTCGGCCCGCCACTTCGAGGCCGGCGCCGGGTCGCCGGTGAGAAGCTGCATCACCACCTGGCGCTCGTCCACACCGGAGACCGGCGGCCGGCCGCAGAGCAGCTCGTAGAGCGTGGCGCCGAGGCCGTAGATGTCCGCCCGATGGTCCGGCTTTACCGAGTCGGAGAAAGCCTGCTCCGGGGCCATGTACTCGAGCGTGCCCACCAGGGCGCCGGGGCGGGTGAGGCCGGCGGCGTCCGCCGAGCGGGCGATGCCGAAATCGGCGACGTACGGCCGCCAGGCGCCGGCCTCGGTGCGCTCGACGAGGATGTTACCGGGTTTGACGTCGCGGTGGATGAGGCCGGTGCGGTGGGCGGCGTGCACCGCCTCGGCCACCTTCCGCATCAGCTCCACCCGCTCCTCGAGCCGCATCTCGGGCCCCGTCTCGCGCAGCGTGCGGCCCTCGACGAGCTGCATGGCGATGTAGGGATGGCCTTCGACCTCGCCCACCTCGTACACCCGGCAGACGTGCTCGTGCTCGACCCGCGCCTGGGCTCGCGCCTCGGCCAGGAAGCGCTCGACCAGCAGCGGCTCGTCGCTGCGCAGCAGCTTCAGGGCCACGCGGCGTTCGAGCCGCGGGTCGAAGGCGGCGTACACCCGGCCCATGCCGCCCTCGCCGAGCAGGCCCTCGAGACGGTAGCGGCCCCAGGCGAGCCCCGCCGCGAGGGTGCGCGGAGCCGAGCCCGGGCCGCGCGAGCGATCGCCGAAGTCGGTGCGGTCGTCGCGGGTGGTGCCGGGAGGTGCGGTGCCCGGAGGTGTGCTGCCCGGAGCTGGGGGCTCGGGGGTCATCGCTGCTCGCTCTTCAGGGTGAGGACAGTGAGTACTTTACTCGAAGCGCGGCGCTTGCTCCCCGGCTCGCGGATTGCAGGCGCCCGCTGCCGGAGGACGCGACGGTAGGATGACTGGGCCTGCCAGGCCGCAACCGCCGGAGCCAGCCAGCATGGAGCAGCCACCGTCGATCTCGTCGCCGCCGGAGCCGGCCGGCCCCACGCTGTGGTGCCTGGGCCTCAAGCGCACGGGCTCGCGGCGGCTCGGCGAGCTCGAGCTCGCCCGGGTGGCGGCGCTCGCCCGCACCGCCCTGGCCTCGCTGTGGAAGCCGGCCCTCCCCGTCCTCCTCTCGCCGTTCCTCCTGCTGCTGGGGGCCGTCTTCCTCGACGTCCAGGGCCGCCGCGGCGGCACGGCCGGCGCGGTCCTCGGCACCTGCTTCCTGGCGGCGGGAGTGGTGCTGCTGGGAGCCGGCTTGCTGCGCTCGCTGACCGTGCTGCGGCGCTGGCGCCTCCTGCGCCAGGACCTGGCGCGGGGCGAGGTGGAGTGCTTCGGAGAGGCGAGCGCGGCGACCGAGGAAACGCCCGGTGCACGCAGCCTCGAAGTGCTGCCGCGCTCGCAGGCGCTGCTCTCGGCCAACGGCAAGCCGATCCTGCGCTGGCTGGCGGTGCCGGTCGCCGAGGCCACCGCGCCGCCGGCCGCGCCGCTGCGCCTGGCGGTGTCGAAAACGCTCGCCGACCGGCTCGACTCCTCGGTGGTGGTCGAGCGGCGGCGGCTCTCCGCGGCCGAGCTCGAGGAGCTCGCCCGCCACATCGTGCGGCTCAAGGCGCCCTCCGGCACCCTGGTGCTGCTCATCGCCCTGACCGTCCTCGGGCTCGCCTTGTCGCTCGCCGCCGGCGAGACCTTCCGCGGCCTGCTGCCCCGGGACCTCGCCTACGCGGGGCTGGTCAGCGTGGCGCTCGGCCTCAACATCTGGGTCTACCTGCGGGCGCGGCGCCTGGCCCGGCGCCTGGCGCGCGATCGCCAGGACGAGTGGGTGTGGATCCTGGCCAAGGAAGCGGCAGCCGGCTCGGCCGCGGGCGCGGTCACCGTCGCGGAGGGGCCGACCGTCGAGATGCTGCCGGCCTCGGGAGTGGTGTGGACGGAGAACGGGCAGCCTGGCGGCTGGCGCCTCTCCGAGGGCCGCAGGAATCGCCGCTAGCGGGCCGGGCGCTGCGTCGCGGAGCGCCTTGGGAATCCTCACGTACTAGCGTGTACGCTGCGGTTCCCAAGGCGCCCCGCTCCTTGCGCGCGGCCCGCTAGCGAGGATTCCTTGCCTCTGAAGCGAGGGCCGTCTGCTACCATCCTCGAGCTTCTTCCCCAACGGAGACCATGCCGATGAGCCTTGCGGAGCCCGTGGAGGACCTCAACCCCTTCCGCATCGCCCTCGCCCAGTTCGACCACGCCGCGCGCTACCTCCCCGAGCTCGATCCCGGCCTGAAGGCGTTCCTGAAGCGACCCGGCCGCCTGATCACCGTCGAGTTCCCGGTCGAGACGCACGAGGGCACGGTGCGCACCTTCGTGGGCTACCGCTGCCTGCACAGCAGGATGCGAGGCCCCGGCAAGGGCGGTATCCGCTATCACCCGGACGTGACGGCGGACGAGGTGCGGGCTCTCGCCTCCTGGATGACCTGGAAGTGCGCGGTGGCCGACATCCCGTTCGGCGGCGCCAAGGGTGGGGTGGTCTGCGACCCCAAGCAGCTCACCAAGTCCGACCTGCGCAAGATCACCCGCCGCTTCATCGCCGAGCTGGGCGACGCCATCGGCCCGCACACCGACATCCCGGCCCCCGACGTCAACACCACGGCCGAGACCATGGCCTGGATCTACGACACCTACTCGGTGATGCACCCGGGCGAGAACAACCTCGGCGTGGTGACCGGCAAGCCGGTCGAGGTCGGCGGCTCGCTCGGCCGCCGCGAGGCCACGGCCCGCGGCTGCCTGTTCGTGGTCGAGCGGGCGATCGCCCGCGGCGCGGTGCCCGGGCTCTCGAGCCTCGACGGCGCCACGGTGGTGATCCAGGGCTTCGGCAACGCCGGCTCGATCGCCGCCGAGCTCTTCGCCGAGGCCGGCGCGCGGATCGTCGCGGTCAGCGACTCGCGGGGAGGAATCCACGCCGAGGGCGGGCTCGACCCGGCGGCGGTGATCGCGCACAAGGAGCGAACCGGCTCGGTCGAAGGCTTCCCCGGCTCCACGCCGGTGACTCCGGCCGAGCTCCTGGCGCTGCCCTGCGACGTCCTGATCCCGGCCGCGCTCGAGAACCAGATCCGCGGCGACAACGCCGAGGCCGTGCAGGCGCGGCTGGTCGCCGAGGCCGCCAACGGCCCCACCACCCCCGAGGCCGACCGCATCCTCTTCCGCCGCGGCATCCCCGTGGTGCCCGACATCCTCGCCAACTCGGGCGGCGTCACCGTCTCCTACTTCGAGTGGGTGCAGAACAACGAGAACGAGCAGTGGGACGAGGCCGAGGTCAACCGCAAGCTCGAGACCAAGATGGAGCGCGCGGCCGACAAGGTGATCGATCAGCAGGCGGCGATCACGGAGAAGTTCGAGCCCGTGGACCTGCGCACCGCCGCCTACGTGCTGGCGATCCGGCGGGTGGGGAAGGTGGCGATGGACCGCGGGATCTGGCCGTAGCGAAAACTGCTGCGCGGGCCGGGCGCTGTGACCTCCTCGGCCTCTGCGTTCTCCGACGCCATGCCCTGTGACTGCTCCGCACCGCTGCATTCGCGCCTTCGCAGCTCATCCCGCACCGGGTGGAGGCGGACTCCGCTCCTTCCAGGCTCACGATCTTGGCCTCGCGGTGGGACTGCGCCGCCTGGCGCGAAGGCGCCTCACAAACCAGGCCGCCGGCACGATGAGAGGACGAAGGTAGGAGTATCTGCGTTGGAAGTAGGCTCGGCTCAGTCTCCGCCGCCACTCCTCTGCCACAACTTCTGGTTCTCGAAACTCGGGAGCGCTGGTGGCATGAAGGTGGTGCCCAAGCTCGTGAAAAAGCGGCTTAGCGACTACGTAGTCTGCGATCGGGGGCACCGCGAAGAACGAGCGCGGCCAGCCCTTCGCGATGTTGTCGACGAAAAGTTCGATGCTTGCGGGCCGGCCGCGGTGCTTGCGATGGTACAACCCGAGGCAACTCCGGACCGCAACCTTCCTGCCTGCGGCCGATAGCATCCTTCTTTTAGCCTTCCCCGCGAGCGCGGCAGCCTCGCTCAAGGTCACCTGCCGCAGGCCAATGAAGTGCTGAGTCGGAGTCGCGGCGAGAAGCCGGGAAACCGACGCCTGGATGCGCCTGTAGGCGGTCGCATCCTTCGGGAACAGCACGAGTTCTGGCGGTCCAGGAGTTGTCATGCTCGACGTCTCGCCTATCCGAGCCGGCTCGGAGCCGTGGGTCACTGCCCTGCCCCAGCGAGCAACAAGGCGATTGACTTCGTCTCCTCAGCAGTGGGCGTCAGCACGTAGAACCGCCCGCTCTTCAGCTCGATTACGAGCCACGTGCGATAGTGCCTACGGCTATGAGCTGAAGTAAAGGCGGCAGATTCGTCGGGTGCTTCCTAGCTGCTTCCTGACGGCGATAGTACTGAGGCGTGAGCCGAGTTCTAGGTCGCAGCGGAGCCAGCTCCCGGCGAGCACGGCGCAGCTGAAGCGTGACAGAAGCACTCACCCGCGCGGGCGATCACTTCGCCGTCTTACTCCCCGCAGGATCGCTCCTGCGAGGGAGAAGAGCGGCCGCAGGGGGATCAGGTACCAGTAGCGCCGCCGGAGATACCTGCTCAGGAGCCTTTTGCTCCAAGATTCGGCCTGACCCTCCCTCGATCGAGTTCCTGGCGCAACGCGAGCGTCTAGGTGGTGTCCGATTTCATGGAACAGCACTCTCCCGACCCTTACGTCCAATACGAGAGGAATCCTCAGGAGAGCCACGGGAAACCCAGCAAGAATCTTGTCGACGAAGAGGTCGATGCCCGCCTTGCGCTGCGCAGTGGCCGGATAGTAGGTGCCCAAGAGAGCGTCTCCAGCGCGCTTTCTTCTCTTGGCCCGCTCCCGAGAGGAGAGGCCGCCCTCGTCACGCAGGCTGACGCAAGACAGCCCCGCCAGGCTCTCGTCAGGAACCGTGCCCAGAAGACGTGCGATGCAGGCGGCCACGTTTACCACTGGCTTGAAGGTCGAGTACGCCTCGTTAATGGCTGGACCGCGCATTTCTTGCTCACCTCTCCGTCGCACGACGACTACCCCTTAGAACAGGTCCTTGAGGCCTTCGCCGATCGCATCGACGAAATCGCCGAGCTTATCTACCAGATCCTTCTTTCCTTCGTTCTTCCACAGGTCCTTCTCCTCAGGCGGCAAGTTATCCTCGGGATCACCAGGGGTAATCGGTGGAGGCGGAGTCGCCCTTGGCCTCTCTCCCGGAATCGCAGTTGGCTTCGGACACAGCCTTCCTGGCGCTCCGGGCTTGGTCCATGGGCCGATGCGGGGCATGACCAACGGTGGCAGGCCGTCGCGAGCGATGCCGTCGATCCAGTCCTGCCCCGCGGGTGTAGTGAGCCAGAGCTCGTAGATGGCGACTGCCGCGACGGCAGCAACGATCGGCACCGCGAGCGCGGCGGCAACCTGACCCTCCGGGTCATGGAAGTTGACCGGATCGTTGAAGCTGTAGCTGTACAGGTTCGCGGTGCCGCCGAGGAAGCGACTGGGATCCCTGGCCGTCCACCTACCCGCCTCTGGGTCGTAGTCTCTCGCGCCAAACCGGACGAGCCCCGTCTGGTGGTCGTAGATACCCCCAGCGAACCCGAACGGTTGGAATCCCGGGTTGGTATCGAGGATCACGCGGCCGAACTCGTCGTAGTCCAAGCGCTGGGCGACCGCTCCCGTGGAAGTGTCGACGATCAGGCGCGGGCTCCCCAGGTGGTCTGCGACCACGGCGTAGGTCACGCCTTCCTTGACCATGTAGTCGGGCGCGTTCGAGCGCGAGCCGTAGACGAAGCGCGAGCGGACAGCTCCGCCTCCGTCCAGCTCCGCGGCCGGCGCGAGACTGTCGCGATAGAGGAAGCCCTGGACCAACGCGCCGTTGACCCTCTTGCCCACGCGGCGGCCGCGGCCGTCGAGCACGTACTCGATCTGGATGCCGGAGGGCAAGCCCACCGAGCGGAGGCTGCCGAGGAGGTCGTACTCGTAGGTCGCGGTCTGCCCGGCGGCAGACTTCGAGGAGAGGCTGCCTTCTGCGGTGTAGCCGTAGGTGGTCTCGCCGTAGGTGACCAGGCGATCCTGGTCGTCGTAGGAGCCGGCCGCCGTGCCGAAGGTGCCGGCGTAGGAGAGCCGGTTGCCGTTGGCATCGTAGGTGTACTCGGCGACTACCGCGCCGGCGCGCTCCGCACGGGCGAGCCGGCCGGCGAAGTCATAGGAGTACCTGTAGGTGCTCGCGGCGCCGGCGATCGTCTCGATTTTCTCCGCGATTCGGCCCAGGGCGTCGCGTGTGTACTCGAGCTCGAGCAGCGGCGAGCCGCCGTGGGTGACCTGGTAGCCGCTGAGCTCGCCGAAGTTGTTGCGGCTGAGGGTGCCCGCGACAGCGCCGAGCGTGGTCCCGTCGAGAAGGCCGCTGGCTGCGTCGTAGGTGAGGTGAAGGTCACCTGCCTGGATCAGCAGCCCATCTCGGTCGAAGGCAAAGTCGATGGCGCTCGACCCGTTGAGCCGTTCCTCTGCGAGCCGGAAGTTGGCGTCGTAGTCTCTGTCGATCCGCCCGGTCACCTGACCGCTCCAGGCGGTGGACTTCAGCAGCAAGCCGTCGTAGGTGTAGGCGAGCGTCTCGCCGGCCACCGCGACGGTGGCGAGCTGGCGGGTGTCGGGGAGGTAGGAGAAAGTGGTCGGCCCCTGCGGCGTCGAAAGGGAAGCGAGCCTGCCCGCCACGTCGTAGGCGAAGTCGATGCTCGACCCGCTGGGGAAGGCGACCTCTGTGGGCTGGCGATCCCGGTCGTGGAGGTACGCTGTCGTCGCCGAGCCGACTACGGGAGGGGCCTGGTAGGAGGCGAGAAGATCTACGGGCGAGTAGCCGAGCAGATGGGCAGGCCGGCCCGGCGGAGTGAGCGAGGTGGGATTGTCGTTGCCGTCGTAGCCGAGGGCGACGGACCTGCCACCGGGAAGCCCGAGCGCGCTGACCCGATCCGCCGCGTCATAGCCCAGCGCAAGGACCCGCCCCATGGCGTCGGTCAGGGAGGCAAGGCGTCCCAGGGGGTCATACGACAGGCCGAGAGTGCGGCGCTCCGCGCCTGCGCCCTGTGCGAAGGCGCTGGGACGGCCTAGCGCGTCGTAGGTCATCTCGATCGAGGCGAGCCCCTGGCGAGTGATCTCGACCGGCCGGCCCGCCGCGTCGAGCTGCGTGACCCGCGTTCGCCCTTCGGGGGAGCTCGCGGTCAGCCGCCTCGTGGCAGCGTCGTAGTGGCGAAGGTAGGTTTCCCCGTTGACTGTCAGCCGCTCGGTGACCTCCTCGACGGAGAGCGGGTCCTCCGGGTCGGAGAGGACGACACCTCGGCTCCCGGAGACCTGCGCCTTGAGGCCGCTCGGCGTCTCGATCTCGATCGAGCCGGGGATCGCTGCCGTCAGGCCCCAGCGAGGGTCGGCCCTTCGCTGCACAGTGCTCCGCGTGCCGTCCGGCATGGACAGGCTGCGCTTGCCATCGCGCCCCTCCACCTCCTCGGTGAGGCCCCCGCTGGGGTCGATCCGGCGGAAGGTCGCGGCTCCATTCTCCGGGCGGGACACCTCGAACTCCGTCACACGGCCGAGCGGCGAGGTGAGCTCGACGCGGTGGCCGTCCTGGGTGTTGGTGCGCAGCAGCGTCTTTTCTCCGCCGGCCGGATCTTCGGCCCGGATCAGGCGCCCCAGACCCGCGAAGCTGTAGCTGCGTACCCCACCGCGAGGGTCGGTCATCGTCTCGAGCAGGCCGTCGGCCGAGTAGGTGAGCTCGGTACTCTCGAGAGCGGGGTTCCTGAAGCGGGCCAGGTAGCCTGCGCTGTGCTGGAGCTCGCTGCGCTGGCCGAACGGTCCGACGATCGCGGTGGCGAGGCCGGCTCCGCCGCGCTCGATCCGGGTAATCTTGCCGTCGCGATCGCGGACCTCGCTCACAAGTCCCGCGCTGTCGTAGGCGAGCTCGAGGAGCACGACGCCGGTCAGGGCGTCGACCGTTCGCAGGTGGCGCCCTGACCGGTCGAACACGAAGGCGGAGCCGCCGTCCCGCTCCGGGATCACGATCTCGTCCCCGGTGAAGCCCTGGAAGGCACCACTCAGTCTCAGCACCTGGGCACCCTGGCCAAAGACCACGGCGCCATCCGGAGCCACGGCGACGGAAGCCACGAAGTCGAGATCTACGCCGCCCGCCGCCGTGCCGTTCGCTTCGAACGCCTCGTCGCCCTGCTCCGGGCGACCGGCGATCGTGCGCATGACGCCGTTCGGGGAAACCTTGCGCACCAGCCGGTTGTTGGAGTCGGCGATCAGCAGGCTCCCGTCCGGTGCCACCGCCACGTCCACAGGGAAGGAGATACAGGCCTGGGTGGCCGGCTGGCTGTCGCCGCAGTAGGTGCTGACCCCGTTGCCGGCGACCGTGGTGATGATCCCGTCCGCTCGCACGCGACGAACCCTCGCCTCGCCGGGCTGGGCGATGAAGAGGCTCCCGTCCCGCCCCAGGGCGAGGCCTGCGGGCCGGGAGAGGTAGGCGGCGCCAGCGGGGCCGCCGTCCCCGAGGTCACCCGCAGGAGCGCCTCCGCCGGCGAACGTGCTGATCCAGCCGTCCGCGGACAGATGTCGCACGCGATCGTTCTCGAAGTCGGCGATGAAGAGCCCCCCGTCCGGGGTGAGGGCGAGGCCACGCGGCGATCGAAGCTCCGCGGCGGTGCCCGGGCACTCGTCGCAGCCGATCTCGACCTTGGCCTGCGGCGCGCCGGGCGGTCCTGCTTGACCCAAGGCACTGACCGAACCTCCTCCTCCGCCGTCGCAGGACCCCGCGACAGTGCGGATGATGCCGGCCAGATCCACCTCGCGCACGCAGCCGTTGCCGGTGTCGGCGATCAGGACCTCGCCACCGGGCCGCACCGCGACCCCACCCGGATTGCGCAAACGAGCCTCGGTGGCGAGGATGCCCTCGCCGCAGGGCGAGGGGTCTGTTTCGTCGACGACCTCGCAGGCCGTGCCGTTGCCGGCGATCGTGGTGATGATTCCTCGGGGATCGACTCGCCGGATCGCATGGTTGCCCTGGTCGGCCAGGTAGAGGCTGCCGTCCTCGCCGAAGGTGAGGGCCGCAGGAAGAGTCAGGAGTGCGAGCGGAGCCGCCCCGCCGTCGCCCTCGTAGCCTGGTTCCCCAATTCCCACGCTGTTGTAGAGACCCGGCGGGAGGCCGTGGGCGCTGCGGCGCTCCCCGGAGCCCAGGTGGAGAGCCTGGGCCGTGGGGTCGTAGACCTGGTGCACGTCGAGCGTCCAGCCACCGAATCCGAGGGCCTGGGCGTCGAAGGCGCCGAGCGTGCCTCGGGCCTCGAGATCCACCCACCGATACTGCTCGCGGGAGAGCTCGACCTCCCCGCCGACCCGGGTGCGATCGCTGATGGACTCGGACCCTGAGAAGCGAGCCCAGGACCGCTCCAGGCCCGCCGCGCGCATGTACACGAGGTCGAAGAGGAAGCTCTTCTTCAGGGTGAACGGGGAGCTCCCTTGCACCCGCCGGCCATAGGCGTCCTTGCCGTCCCAGACGAAGGTATAGGTCTGATCGGGAAGCGGCGCGAAAGTTCGGCGGAAGACGCGGCCTGCGACGCTGACCGCGAGCTCCACCCGCTTGAGGGAGGCAGGAACCGTGTCGTCCGTAATCCGGATGGGCAGGGTGTAGGCCGCCGTTCTTCCCGGCATCCGGGCGCTTTGGTAGCGCAGCTCGAACGGGGTGCCGACAATCTCCAGCCGCTCACCGAGCGTCTGGTTGTTGCAGCCGATGACAGAACCTTCGGCGCAGGGATCCTTGTCCTCGTCCCGGCCTTCATCAGGGAGGTCGTCCGCAGGTGGCATCTCGGCGTCGTCAGGAGGCGCGAAGGGGAAGTTGTGGTCCCAGGGTGTGAAGTGGGGGATCGGTGAGCGCCATAGGCTCTGGCCGGCGGAGTAGAGCTCGCCCAGCCTGAGCCGTTCTCCATCGGTGAAGCCCAGGTCTTCGAGGTCGACGGGATGAGCAGGCTCGCCGCTGCCGTCGAGATCGATCTCGGCACGGCCCTGCGAGTCGACACCCAGGATTGCGATCACGCGCCCGTTGTCCGCACCGATCCATGCGGCGGCCTGGCGGTCGTAGTAGCCCATGGGGACCGCCTCGCCCACGGGGAAGTCGAGGAAGTTCTCGACGTATACATAAGCCGGCTGGCTGAGCTCTACGCGCAGAGCGCCGGCGGCGATCGCCTCGTCGGCGGAGAGCTCCACGGCGTAGGTGTAGGCAACGTTTGGCGGCAGGGGGCCGGGCATTGCGGCGGGCCCTTGCGGTCCCACGGTGTACTCCGTCGCCCGCACGGTGAAGCGGGTAAGGGGCTGACTCGTCCCGTCCTCGAGCAGCATGCTGGCGGCAGTGGCGGCGGGGAAGACCAGCGTCGCCCTGCGCGTGCCGTCCGCGTCCATCTGCGGAGTTCCCCGCGCCACCTGCGCAGCCGGCGATCCCGACTGGATCACGGTCGCCACCGGATCGAGCGGAAGCAGATTCACGTCGTCGAGGAGCGTGTAGTCTTGCCACGGTGCCTTTACCTGACGCTGGATCGGGAGGAATCCCTCCTTGGAGTAGTCGATCGTGAGAACGCTTCCCCCGTTGACCGCCAGGTCGAAGGCGCCGTCCGCCCGGCTCTTGGTACGCCCGAGCTCCAGATGCCTGTGGATGCTGATCTCGACTCCAGGCAGAGGATCGCCCGAGCGGTCGAGCACCCGGCCCCGGACCACCGCCACGCGACGGGCCTCGATGGTGCCAGGCGCGACGCCGGTCTGGATTGGGTGCGCACCTGTATACAGGAACTCCGTGGCCGTAAACAGGTCGGTCGCCACGCTGCGATCGAGCGGTGGCGCCACGGTCGAAGGATCGGGCGGCAGGTCCGGGTCCGGCGGCTGTGGGACGACAACCTCCGTCGCAGCGCTCTCGTTCCCGGCCGCATCGACGGCTACCAAGGACAGCCGGTCCCCGGTCTCTGCCGGCAGAGCTGCGCCGAAGGAGCCGTCCGCCGCGATGGTCACCGAGATCGAGCCTCCAGTGCGCAGGTTGGTGACGCGCAGCTCGGCTCCCGGTTCGGCGCTCGCGGCAGGAGCGCTCATGCTGACCGCGCCAGCCGAGGGGACAGTGACCGTGACGCGGCCGGGGTCTATCGGAGCGGGGGCCACGGTGTCGATCACGAAGTGGACCGCGGCCGGCGCTGAGACGTTGCCGGCGTGGTCGGCGATCGTCGCCGAGAGAACATGCGCTCCCTCGGGGAGCAGCTCCACGGCCATGCAGGATGCGATGGCCTCGGTGAAGGAGCAGGACACCGCGAGTGCAATTCCATCGAGCCGGGTAGCCAGCGTCGCAACGTCCACCCCGGAGGCGTCGTCGGCGAAGGCGACGGCGATCTCGGGAGCCGGGTGGTTGAAAAGGGCGCCCTCTGCCGGCGCCGTGATCGTGAGGCTCGGCGACCCGGTGTCAGGCTCCTCCCCTCCGTCGAAGGCCAGCACCAGCCGCGCGGCCTGTCCTGGCGTGCCCTCATTCGAGGTGAACTCCACGAGGCCGCTCTGGTTCTCGGCCGCCTTCTTGAGCAGCCAGCCGTGGTGCTCCCCGCCGGATAGAGCCTCGAGCAGATCGGCCGTCACGTCGAAGGACACCCAGCCGATAAGACCGTTGGTAACGAGGAGCGTGTCGGTGGGAGCCGCGTCGAAGTTCCCCCCGTTCCACTGCGGCGAGCAGTCAGGCTGGGAGTTGGCTGGGTTTGAGTCGGCGGGGCAGTTCCAGGTCGCGCCCGCCTCCGACCAAGCGGCGCCGAGAGCGTGCGCCCCGACGGCGCGACCGGAGGTTCCCCAGTTGTTGCCGTTCGTCTCGACGAAGAGCTCGAGGGTCGCCGAGTGGAGGTCGTCGACCAGGTCTTCGACACCTGCGAGGTCGAAGCGCACGAGCGCGCGGTTCTTGCGCGAGGAGCGGATGCGAAGGAGCGTGTCCGTGCCCTGGCTCTGGTTCGGGGCGCCGTCGCGCAGGTAGGTGTCGGCCACCACAGGCAGTGTCAGCCGGTGCGCGCCGTCGCCCAGGAGGAGATCGAAGATAAAGCTCTGAGTGGTGAGGTTGCCGGCGGCGTCTCGGAGACGAGCGTTCAGAGTGTGGTTGCCTTCCGCGAGCTCGGGCGAAGGGCAGGTGGCCGAGGCGGAGCAGACCGTGCAATTCGAGGTGAGGTCGGCGCCGTCGAGCTCGATTGAAAGCGAGGAGAGGTCCACGGGCGAGCCAGCGTCGACGAAGGAGACGGCGAGGGCCGGCGCCGGCTGGTTGATCAGGAAGCGGTCGGCCGGCGAGGTGATCTCCAATCGCGGCGGTTCGGTGTCGGGCCCGGGGGCCTCGACCTCGAGCACCAGGCGCGGTTCTTCGCCGCACACCTCGCGCGAGGAGTAGTCCACCCAGCCGGGCGCGCCCTCCTCTGCCTTCTTAAGCAGCCAGCCGTGGAAGGGCGCACCCGCGAGCGCCGCTTCGACATCCGCCGTCACGTCGAATCGCACCCAACCCGCGAGGTCGTTCGCGTGGAGCACGCTCGCCGTGACGGCGGGCTCGAAGCTGCCACCATCCCAGGCGGCCGAGCAGTCGGGCTGGTGATTCCCGAGGTTCGGATCGACCGCACAGTTCCAGGTCGCCGCGCTCTCGATCCAGGGCTCCGTCAGGCGGTGGGCATCGACCGCTCGACCGTCCCCCCAGTTGCCGCCGTTGGTCTGGACCTTGAGCTCCAGGTGAGCGGCGACCAGCAGGTTTCCGGCGAGCGCCGCGGCGAGATCCCCGTTGTCGAAGTCGACCAGCGCCCGGTTGCGGCCCGCAGCGCGAATGCGAAGCAGCGGCTCCGCGCTTTGGCTCTGGTTGGGTGCGCCATCGCGCAGGTAGGTGTCCTGAGCTGGAACCACCTGCACCAACCGTAGGGCTCCGGCGGCTTCACCGGCCGCCATCGGCCCCTCAGGGACTCCCAGCCCAGCGCTAAGGGTAACGGCGACCAGGACAATGCCAGCCAAGGCCCTCGCGCAGGCGCCAACCGAACTCATGTGCCTCTCCTTCTTACGAGCTCGTCGGACCGGTGCGGGGCTGCTCCGGGATGAAGAGCGATCGTTGACGATCATTACAATACATCTATACTACATTTACTACGCAGAAGCGACGAAGCCTAATCAGGAGAGAGCCGCCCGCGCAAGCCCGCACCCGTGACCGTGTGGCCGCAGGCGACTCTTGCAGGCCAGGCTTCTGCCTGCACGAGGGGGCACCGAGGTAAGGGGAACGCGATGAGCTACTCGGGCGGGCCTTGCATATGACCTGCTCGCAGCGGTTTAGCCTGCCCGTGTGGGGGCGTCAGGTTCCCTAAAATGCCCCCAGCACCGCCAGCGCGAAGTCGATGTCGTCGGGGGTGTGGTCGGCGGAGATCTGGAAGCGGATGCTCTCGTCGCCCTTGGGCACCACGGGAAAGTTGAGGCCGGTGGCGAGCACGCCGCCGGCCTTCAGGTGGGCGACTAGGGCGGAGGTCTTGGGCGTGTCGCGCACCATCAGCGGCGTCACCGGGTGCTCGCCGGGGATGGTCTCGTGGCCGAGCGCCAGGAGCCCCTCCTCGAAGCGGGCGGTCATCGCCTTCAAGTGGGCGAGCAGGTCCAGGCCCTCGAAGCTGTCGAGGATGTCGACCGCCTTCTTCGCCGCCGCGGCCTCGGCCATGGTGATCGGGTTCGAGTAGATGTAGGTGGGGGCCGACTCGCGCAGGAAGCGGACCACGGTGCGCGAGGCGGCCACGTACCCGCCGTTGACCCCAAACGCCTTGCCCAGGGTGCCGATCAGCAGGTCGACGCCCTCGGCGCCGGTCGCCTCCTCGGTGCCGCGGCCGGTGGCGCCGAAGGCGCCCACGCCGTGCGAGTCGTCCATCACCACGAAGGCGCCCTCGGCGAAGCGCGCGTCGAAGCGCCTTGCCAGGGCGACGATCTCGGGCATCGGGGCGTGGTCGCCGCGCATCGAGAAAATCCCGTCGGTGACGATCAGCGCCCGCCGGCAGCCGGCTGCCTCCGCCTGATCGAGCCGCGCCGCGAGCTCGGCCATGTCGAGGTGGCGGTAGATGTACTTCTCTTTCGGCCGCGCCAGCCGCTGCGCGTTGATGATGCAGTTGTGGTTGAGCTCGTCGCTCACCACCGCGGTGTCGGCGGTGGTGAGCGGCACCAGCACGCCGAGCACCGTGGCGTAGGCGGAGGAGAAGATCATCGCCGCCTCGCGGCCGTGGAACGCGGCCAGGCGCTCCTCGAGTTCGACGTGCTGGCGGTAGCTGCCGCTGATGAAGCGCACCGCCCCGGGGCCCACGCCGTAGGCGCGGCAGGCCTCCTCCTCGGCGGCGATCACCTCGGCCTTGAGCGACAGCCCCAAGTAGTTGTTGGAGTTCATCTTGAGGAAGAGCTGGTCGCCGTGCCCGGCCAGCTTGTAGCGCGGCCCGAGGCGGCCGTCGCCGGGCACCACGGAGGTGATCACGGACTCTTCGCCCTTCAGAATTCCTCTCCCGCCGCGCTCGGCGAGGTCGGCGGCGAGGGCTGCGTGCAGTCGATCGAGGGGCATGGGAGGCTCCGTGGCGGTTGCCGAGGTGGGTGCCGGCCCGGCTAGTGCTCGGCGGCCAGCTTGCGTTCGAGGTTCTCGAGCATGTCGCGGGTCATGGTGGCGAGGTCGTAGTCCGGCCGCCAGCCCCATTCCTCGCGGGCGGCGCTGTCGTCCAGGCTCTGCGGCCAACTGTCGGCGATCTTCTGGCGTACCGGGTCGACGCGGTAGTCGAGCACGAAGCCGGGCAGGTGGCGGCGGATCTCGACCGCCAGCTCCTCGGGGGTGAAGTTCATGGCGGTGATGTTGAAGGCGTTGCGGTGGCGGAGCTGCGCCGGGTCGGCGGCCATCAGATCGAGCACCGCCTTGATGGCGTCCGGCATGTACATCATGTCGAGCCGGGTGCCGGCCGCGAGGACGCAGGTGTAGTGGCGGTGGCGGATCGCCTCGTGGAAGATCTCGACCGCGTAGTCGGTGGTGCCGCCGCCCGGCGGCGCGCCGTGGGAGATCAGGCCCGGGAAGCGCAGGCCGCGGGTGTCGACGCCGAAGCGCTGGAAGTAGTAGTCGCAGAGCAGCTCGCCCGCCACCTTGGTGACGCCGTACATGGTGGTCGGCCGTTGCAGGGTGTCCTGCGGGGTGTGGAGGCGCGGCGTGCCCGGCCCGAAGGCGCCGATCGAGCTCGGAAAGAACACCGCGCAGCGGAACTGGCGGGCCACCTCGAGCACCCGATAGAGGCTGCCCATGTTGACGTCCCAGGCGATCTGCGGCTTCTGCTCGGCGGTGGCCGAGAGCAGGGCGGCCAGGTGGTAGATGGTCTTGACGCCGTGGCGCCGCACCACCTCCTCGATCTGCCGCAGGTTGGTGCAGTCGACGAACTCGAACGGCCCGTCGGCGTGGTGGCCGTTGCCGTGCTGCGGAATGCGCACGTCCGAGGCCACCACGGTCTCGGCGCCGTGACGCTCCCGCAGCGCGATGACCAGCTCCGAGCCGATCTGACCCAGGGCGCCGGTGACCAGGATTCTGTCGCGAGTAGGGGGTTCCGCCATGCGGCGCGTATCCTAGCGGAGCGAGGCGCGGGCTAGATCTTGCCGCGGCAGAAAGCACTGCCGCAGCGGCAGGGGAGCTTGCCCTCGTGGTGGCTCTCGCCGTAGTCGCAGGTCAGCTCCTCCCCTCTCTCGATGTCGCGTCGGGCGTAGAAGGCGACCCGCGTGGCGTAGACCTGCATGCGCACGTTCCCCGCGCAGGAGTGGTTGATGAAGGCGAGCTCGTTGCCGCCCACCGAGGCGTCGATGGCCGAGCCGTCGTCGAGCTCCACGATGGCGATGCGCCGCCGGGTCTTGGCGCGCCGGCGCGCCTCCGGGATGCTGATGCGCTCGCCGTCGAGCTCGCCGATCTTGCGCCGTGCCGCGAGCCTGCGGCGGGCGAAGATGCCGCGGCCGTCGATCGCGCTCTTGCCGACCTCGACCAGCAACGCCAGCGGGGGAGGGCCCGTGCGGGCCATCAGCCGCTCACCACTCCATCCGCTGGCGCAGGGTGGTGACCTGGGCGACGTGGTGCTTGCCGTGCCAGGAGTACATGCCGAGGGCGGTCTTCAGGGCCACCTTGTGGCCGAGCTCGGGGTGGAAGTAGGAGCGGTCGAAGTCGATTGATGCCATGGACTTGAGCAGCACCACCCAGCGCCGGTGGAGGACGTCGAGCAGGGTGAGGGAGGTCTCGACCGGGGTGTCGAAAGAATCGGGGAGCTCGGCCCAGCGCGCCTCCTCGTAGGGCTTGATGGTGGGCACGTCCTCGGTCATCGCCAGCTTGAAGCGGACGTAGGCGTTCATGTGGCTGTCCGGGACGTGGTGGACGAGCTGGCGGACGGTCCAGCCGCCCGGGCGGTAGCGGGTGTCGAGCTGCTCGGCCGACAGGTCCCCCACCGCGGCGCGCAGCGCCGCCGGCGCCGCCTCGATGTCGGCGATCCACGCCTGCTGCATGCCGGGAGTGGGGTTGCTCTCGACCACCATGGGGCCGATCGGGTAGCGAAGGTCCATCGACGAGCTCCTGTTGGAGATTGGCGGAGGCGGCCGGCGGCGAGCCCGTTGCCGGCCACGGGCAGAGCCTACCAGCCCCGGCGCCGTGGCGCCCGCGGCGGCTAGGCCGCCCGCCCCCGGAAGCGCAGCACGGCGGCGCCGAAGATCACGGTGCCCAAGAGCAGCAGGGCAGCGTACTGCTGCTCCAGCGCCTCGAAACCGGCGCCCTTCAGGAACACGGCGCGCACGATCTCCAGGTAGTGGCGCATCGGGTTGGCGAGCGTCAGCCACTGGAAGAGCTCGGGCATGCTGCCCACCGGGAACAGGAAGCCGGAGAGCAGCATCGCCGGCATGAAGAGTAGGAAGGTGCTCATGAACGCCTCCTGCTGGGTGTCGGCGATGGTCGACACCAGGAGGCCCATGCCCAGCGCCGAGAGCAGGTAGAGCACGCTCGCCGCGAGCATCAGCAGGAAGCTGCCGCGAAACGGCACCTCGAACCACAGCAGGGCGACGGCAGTGACGATTACCAGGTCGAGCAGTCCGATCAGGGCGAAGGGGATGGTCTTGCCGACCAGCAGCTCCCAAGGACGCAAGGGGCTCACCAGGAGCTGCTCCAGAGTACCGATCTCGCGCTCGCGCACCACCGCCAGCGAGGTCAGCAGCAGGCAGACCAGCATCAGGATGGCGCCGACTACTGCCGGCACGTTGTAGTTGCGGCTCTCGAGGTCGGGGTTGAACCACGCCCGCTCTGTCAGCTCGACTCGAGGGGTCAGCTCGACCGCCGCGGTCACCCCCGAGGCCATCCGCCGTGCGCCGAAGCCCTGCACGATGCGCTCGCCATAGCCCCGCGCCACCGTCGCCAGGTTCGAGTTGGTACCGTCGAAGAGCAGTTGCACCGTGGTGCCCCGGCCGGCGGCCAGGTCCGCCTCGAAGCCGGCCGGGATCTCGACCGCCAGCACCGCGTCGCCGTGGTCGAGCGCGGCGACCAGCTCGCTGGCGCGATCGGCCCGGCGCACGATCTCGAAGTGGCCGGAGGCGGTGAGCGAGGAGACGAGCTCCCGCGACGCCTGGCTGCGGTCGTGGTCGAGGAGGATGGTCGCGGTGTCGCGCACGTCGGTCGACACCGCGTAGCCGAAGGCGATGAGCTGGATGGTGGGGGCGAGGAAGATCACCCGCACCAGGCGCGAGTCGCGAAAGACTTGCAGCAGCTCCTTTCGAACCAGCTCGCCGATGCGCGCGGCGCTCGCCGCGAGGCCCGCCGGCGCACTCATCCCAGCTCCTTCTTGAAGGCGCGCACGGCGAGCGCGAGGCCGGCGGCGGCGAACAGCACCATCAGCGCGGCTTGGGCGTACAGCACCTCGAGGCCGACGCCTTTCAGGAAGATGCCGCGCGTCACCACCAGGAAGTAGCGCGCCGGCACCAGGTAGGTGATGGCTCGCAACGGCGCCGGCATGACGGCGATCGAGAACATGAACCCCGACAGCAGGTAGGCGGGCAGGAAGGTCGAGAGCATGGCCATCTGGCTCGCCAGGAGCTGCGAGCGGGCCGCCGCCGAGATGAACATGCCGAGCCCCAGGGCGCCCACCAGGAAGAAGGTCGAGAGCACCCCCAGGAGCACGATCGAGCCCCGCAGCGGCACGCCGAAGAGGAAGACGCCGATCGCGGTCGCCACCGCCACGTCGACGAGGCCGATGCCCACGTAGGGCAGGAGCTTCCCGAGCACCACCTCGGAGCGGGTGACGGGGGTGGAGGCGAGCTGCTCCAAGGTGCCGCGCTCCCACTCGCGGGCGATGGTCAGCGAGGTGAGCATGGCGGCGATCACCGCCATCACCACCGCGATCAGACCAGGGACGATCATGTTGCGGCTCTTGAGCTCCTCGTTGTACCAGACGCGGGACTGCGCGGCGATCGGCGGCGTGAAGGTGCGGCCCTCGAGCGCCAGGCGGCTGGCGAACGTCTGCACCACGGACTGGCAGTAGGCCAGCACGATGGTCGCCGTGTTGGCGTCGCTGCCGTCGACGATGGCCTGCAGCCGAGCGGGGCTCGAGGCCGCCGTCCCCCCTACCGACGCCACAGGGGCCGCGGGATCGGCGAGGCGTGCCGCGAAGTCGGGCGGGAAGACGAGTACGAGCTGCGCCTCGCCGCGGTCGAGCACCGCCTCGATCTCGTCGGCGCGCTCGAGGTGGCGCGGCGCCGCGAAGTAGCCGGAGGCGCGGAAGGCGTCGAGCACCTCGCGGCTGGCCGCGGAGCGGCTCTCGTCGAGCACGGCGACGGTGATGTTCGAGACGTCCCAGGAGATCGCGTAGCCGAAGAGCACCAGCAGGATGGCCGGCATGAGGAAACCCATGGCGAGGCTCCCGGGATCGCGGCGGAGCTGCAGGATCTCCTTACGAGCGATGGCGAGGAGGCGTGTGAGGCTCATGCGCGAAAGCGCTCTCAATCCACCACCGCGCCGCCGGCCCTGGCCACCAGCGCGATGAACACGTCCTCGAGCGAGGGCGGGATCGACCGGATGGCGCGGGCCTCGATGCCGCCGGCGTCGAGCGCCCGGCGGATCGGCTCGTCGCCGGCCCCCGCTTCGGAGGCCGGGCCGCCAGGTGTGGCACCGTCGGCCAGGGTCACGTGCAGCAGGCGGCCGAACATGCCGGCGCGGACGATGCCCGGCGCCCCGTCGAGCGCCTCCAGGGCGTGCACGAGGTCGTCCACCTCGACTTCGTAGAGCGGTTCCGCGGCCTGGCGCTTGAGCTCGGCCGGGCGGTCGAGGGCGATCAGCCGGCCGCGGTTCATCAGCGCCAGGCGGTGGCAGTACTCGGCCTCCTCCATGTAGTGGGTGGTGACGAAGACCGTGGTGCCGCCGGCGGTGAGCGAGTAGATGAGGTCCCAGAACCGCCGCCGGGAGATGGGGTCCACCCCCGAGGTGGGCTCGTCCAGGAACAGGATGGCCGGCTCGTGCAGCACGGCGCAGCCCAGGGCCAGCCGCTGCTTCCAGCCCAGCGGCAGCTCGCCGGTCAGCCGGCGGCGGTCGCCCTCGAGGCCCGCCATCTCCAGCACCCAGCCCCGGCGCTCCTCGCGCCGCGCCCGCGGCACGCCGTAGAGGCCGGAAAAGAAAGCGATGTTCTCTTCGACGGTAAGGTCGGCGTAGAGCGAGAAGAGCTGCGACATGTAGCCGATGTGCGACTTGAGCCTGGTGCTCTCGGTCGCCAGGTCGAAGCCCGCCACCCGTCCGCTGCCCGAAGTCGGTGCGATGAGGCCGGTGAGCATCTTGATAGTGGTCGTCTTGCCGGCGCCGTTGGGGCCCAGGAAACCGAACACCTCGCCGCACTCGACGCTGAAGCTCACCTCCTCGACGGCCGTGAACTGGCCGAAGCGGCGGGTCAGGTCGCGGACCTCGACCGCCGGCTCGCTCATCCCTCCTCCGCGGCGGCCGCGAGCTCGATGAACACGTCCTCGAGCGACGGCGCGCGACGCTCGACCGCCGGCCGGCCCAGGCCGGCGGCCGCGAAGGCTTGGGCGACCCGCTCCTCGGCGCCGGCGCCCGCCGAGCCGGGCTCCAGGGTGAGGTGCAGGCGGTCGCCGAACACCGCGGCGCGGCGCAGCCCCGGCACCGCCAGGGCGGCCTCGCGGGCGCGCCGGGGGTCGGTGGTGGCGACCGCCACCAGCTCGCCCGGGAACCGCGCCTGCAGGGCCTGCGGACGGTCGAGGGCCAGAACTGTGCCGCGGTGCAGGAAGGCCAGGCGGTCGAAGCGCTCGGCTTCGTCCAGGTACGCGGTGCTGACCACCACCGTCACCCCCTGCGCCACCATCTCGTGCAGGATCAGCCACAGGTCGCGGCGCGACACCGGGTCGACGCCGAAGGTCGGCTCGTCGAGCAGCAGGATCTGGGGCTGGTGGATGAGGGCGCAGGAGAGGCCGAGCTTCTGCTTCATGCCGCCCGAGAGCTTGCCCGCCAGGCGGTCGCGGAAGGGCTCCAGGTTGGAAAAGCGGTAGAGACGCTCGAGGCGCGCCGCGCGCTCGCCGCGAGGCACCCGGTAGAGGTCGGCGTAGAAGTCGAGGTTCTCGGCCACCGTGAGGTCGGCGTAGAGGCCGAAGCGCTGCGACATGTAGGCGATCGCCGGCTTGACCCCCTCCGGGTCGCGGGCCACGCTCACCCCGGCGAGGAGGGCGTCGCCGGCGCTCGGCCGGAGCACCCCGGCCAGCATGCGCAGCGTGGTCGTCTTGCCGGCCCCATCCGGCCCCACCAGCCCGAAGAGCTCCCCCGGCGCCACCTCGAAGTCGAGGCCGTCGACCGCCGTGAGGTCGCCGAAGCGGCGGGAGAGGCCCTGGACGCGGACGGCGGCGCTCATGAAGAGGGGAGCCTAGCAGCCCGTGCAGGCTCGCTACGGGCCTCGAGCGGCGCGGCTGTCCGCTCCCGCGGGAAAACCGCGTTCAACGCAGAGGTAGGCAGTTTTTCCGCTTGACGCTGCACCTACGCTGTGAAAGCGTTACAGCATTCAGGGAACGAGCCGGCGTATCATGCGCATCGGCAGGCGCATCCGCCTCGGGGGCGGTTTTTGCCGGCTCGACCCTCAGCGGGCGGGGCTCAACCATGGCCCTCCCATGACTACGCCAAACCGAAGGAGGTTTCCATGCTTCTCAGCCGCAAGCTACTGACCGTCGCGCTCGCCTCGACTGCTCTCCTCGCCTTTGCCTCGAGCGCCCAGGCCCAGGCCACCCGTACCTGGGTTTCCGGCGTCGGCGACGACGCCAACCCGTGCAGCCGCACGGCGCCGTGCAAGACCTTCGCCGGCGCCATCTCGAAGACCGCCGCCGGCGGCGAGATCTCCGCGCTCGACCCCGCCGGCTTCGGCGGCGTCACGATCACGAAGTCGATCACCATCAACGGCACCGGTACGCTGGCCAGCATCCTCGCCTCGTTCGTCAACGGCATCGTCGTCAACGCCGGCGTGAACGACAAGGTGATCATCCGCAACATCTCGATCAACGGTGCCGGCAACGGCCTCGACGGGATCCGCTTCCTGGCCGGGGCGGAGCTGACGGTCGAGAACGTGACGATCGAGGGGTTCACGGGGGAGTGCATCGACGTGGCGAAGACGGCCGCCGGTGACGTCGTGCTGCAGGACGTCAACATGACGAAGTGCGCCACCGGCGTCCGGCTGTCGACGACG
>JBIOXV010000093.1:0-7449 GCA_044869805.1 Thermoanaerobaculia bacterium
CGCCCAGGCCGGTCCCGGCTGGACCCTCTGCCACACCCTGCTCGTCGTCCTGCTGGTCCTCGTCCTGCTGCTCGCCGCCCTGCGTTTCCTCGCCGAGCGGTTCTGCTCCCGGGGCGAGGTGCCCGATTGCGGCCGGCGCCTCCTGCGCCTCGGCTGGGCCGCCATCACCCTCGCCCTGGTGTTGATCGCCCTCGTCCTGGCCTGCTGCCGCGAGCTGATCGATCGCGACTACGACCTGGCGATGGTCGGCATCTGGTGGGAGGGAGGGTACGAGGGCGAGGCGGGCGCCCACCTGCGCTGGGCGTTCCGCACCGCGGCGAGCGCCGCCGGCGATCCGCCCCTCCCCTTCCCCGCCGGCGGCTTCGACCTCGAGCGCCGGCCCTCGGCGGGCGGCGCCTGGACGACGCTCAACGGCGACCGTATCCGGCCGGCGCTGGCGTGGGGCAACGAGGCCGCGGTCACCGGCGAGATGTGGCGCAACGAGGCGGTCGAGCGGCTGCACCCCGACTCCTGGGATCAGTTCCGCGGCACCCCTTTCGACGACCTGGTGGCGATGCTGGGCCGGAGCCCTTACGCCCCCCTGTACTTCGTCGAGGCGCCCGAGCCCGCGGACTTCGCCACCGCGCCGGCCAACCCCTACGCCGACGCCGGCCTGCGCGACGCCTATCTCGCCTCCTACTACGCCGCCGGCACCGAGGAGGAGCCGCTGCGGCCGCTCGCGGTATGGACCTGGGAGCCGATGACGGCGATCTCGACCACGGCGCTGTTCCCCGAGGTGGCCCGCCTGGTGGGCCTGTACTACATCGACCGCGAGGCCGACCCGCAGGTCGAGTACGACTACCGGGTGGTGGGCTACTGGCCCGACACCACCCGTCGCTACACCGTCGAGGGGCTGAGCCGCCCGTCGACCGCGGCGCTCGATCCGCCGGTGATCACGCGGGCCGACTCGCCGGTACCGGTGGGCGAGATCGCCGGCGTGTCGCTGATCGACGACCAGGCCGTGGCCCTCGCCTGGACACCTCCCGGCGCCGACCCCGACGACCTCGTCGGCCCCCTGGACAAGATCGACTCGGTGGTCTTCCGCGCCGAGCACAAGGACCTCGACGGCGCCGGCGCGCCGCCGGCCTGCCCGGCCTCGACCGATGCCACGGGCTTTACGGCGGTGCAGCGCCTCGCCGCCGACGGGGTGAGCCTCGAGGACGTGCCGCCGGTGACGGTCTCGCCGCTCGAGGACGCCGCGACCGGCGACCTCACCTGGCCCGCGCACTACTTCTTCGATCGCCGCGTGGCCTACGGCTGTCACGGCTACCGGGTGGTGGGGCAGGACGTCTTCGGCCGGCCCTCCCCGCCCTCCGGGCCGGTGACCGTCACCGTCGCCGACCAGACCGCGCCGCCGCCGCCGGCCCTGGTGCGGGCCAGCTTCTACCAGCGGGCCGACGCCTCGCTACCCGCGACGGTGCGCGCCGCCTACCTGCCCGAGGGCGGCGAGAACTCCTTCGCGCTGGTCGTCTCCTGGGTGTGGACCGAGGCCATGGACGCCCGGGTGGACGACGAGAAGGAGTTCCGCGTCTACCTGCGCCACACCGGGTATGAGACCTTCGTCCCGCCCTCCGGGCCGCCCACCTGGCGCGACGCCGCGGTCTGGGACCTCGGCCTCGGCGGCGCCACGGCCTTCGCCGACACCGACCCGATGCCGGTGAGCCTCAGCAGCCTCACCCCGCCGGTCGCCGGCCGCTACTACGAGGTGGTCTTCACCGACGCCGACGCCACCGCGGCGAGCCTGGGGCTCGAGGCCGCAGACACCGAGCCGGTCGAGTACGCCTGGGTCGGAGTCACCACCACCGACCACGACCCCTACAACAACCAGGGCGGGGTCTCGGCGCCGGTGCTGGTCTTCGCCCGCGACCTCACCCCGCCCGACCCGCCCGACCCACCCCCGGCCCTCGCCGGCGAGCCCACGCCGGCCGACGGAAAGGGCAACCGCGGCCTGCGCCTGACTTGGCCCGGCGACGACCTCTACACCTACCAGCTCTTCCGGGTGGACGCCGCCGACCTCGACGCGGCCGCTCCGGGCGGCGACCTCCCCGCCTGCCTCGCCGGCGAGGAGCCCGCCTGCGACCCGGCGAGCGGCGGCGAGCCTTGCGAAGAAGAGCACGAGGAGTTCGCCCTGCGGACCGCCGCGGCACTCGCTCCGCAGCTCTTCGGCCTGGTCTCCCCGCTGCCCGTCGAGGTGGCCGCGGGGCGGGCGCAGCAGACCGACTCAGTCGACGCCACCTCCTCGCGGCGCTTCCTCTACGCGGCCAAGGCGGTGGACCCTGCAGGCAACGCGAGCTCCCTGTCCTGTCCCGGCGAGCTGATCCTGGTCGAGGACGGCGTGCCACCGCGGCCGCCGGTGTGGGCGCGGGTGGAGGGCGGTGACGGCGCGGTCGAGCTCACCTGGTCGGTCAATCCCGAGCCCGATCTCCACCACTACACGGTCTACCGCGCCGAGACCGAAGACTTCACTCCCAGCCGGCGCAAGATGATGGAGCGTGTCGAGCTCCGACCCGACGGCTCGGCCCTCTCCGGCGGCCCCGACGCCACGGCGACGGGCAGCGGCCCCTACGCGACCCTCACCTGGGTGGACGCCGAAGTCGCGCCCGGCACCCTCTACTACTACCGCCTCGACGCCGTGGACCTGTCCGACAACCGTTCGCCGCTCGCCGGCGTCACCTCGGCGCGGGCCTTCGACGCCACCCCGCCCGCGGCGCCGGTTTGGGCGGCGCCGGCCCTCACGACCGGCATCTCCGCGGCCGGCTCACCCCAGGTCACCCTCGCCTGGCAGGCCGCCGCCGGCGACCCCGACCTGGCGATCCTGGTGCAGCGGCGCCGGGTGGGCGAGCGCGGCTGGCGCAGCCTCGGCGGCTGGCTGCCGCCCGGCGACCTGAACTACGTCGACCTGGGGGTGCGCGCCGGGCAGAGCTACGAGTACCGCCTGCGCGCCATGGACGGCGCCGGCAACCGCAGCGTCGACAGCTCGCCGGTGGAGTCTGTCGCGGTACCGCCCTAGCGGTGGTATAGGGCACTCTGCCTCGGGGATCTCGTCGCTGCTGACGTTCTAGAAGACTCGCAAGCCGAACAGCTGCGGGAGTGAGTTAGAGGTACGGGTCAGTCGGACCTCCACGACGTAACTGTTTGTGCCGAAGTGGTCGGCCGAAACTGGACGCAGTGGTCCCCTGGGACCATAGATCGGCCCCGGGAGTCAGACTTCGGCTCTTGACCAAGGCACCAAAACGGATGCAGAATGGAAACCCACTCTGGGAGGACTCTCAGTGGCAACCTTGACCCTCAAGAACGTACCCGAAGAGCTGGTCGACCGGCTGAAGGACGAGGCCCGCCAGAACCGCCGCAGCCTCAATCAGGAAACGCTTGCGCGACTCGAAGGCACCCTGACGTTGCGGCGCCGGACGGGAGAGCAGACGGTCGCAGCCCTGCGCAGGCTCCACGCTGGGCTCGCTCACCTGCCCCCTCTCACGGACGAGCTCCTCGACCAGGCCAGACGCGAAGGGCGCCCGTGATCGTCGTCGACACCAACGTCGTTGCCTATGCCGTGGTGCCTGGCGAGCGGACGGAGGCCGCGCTCGCTGTCACGGAAAAGGACTCTCACTGGTTAGCGCCACGGCTCTGGCGCTCCGAGCTGCGGAACGTCCTGGCCACAGCCCGGCGAGTCCAGCAGATGGATCTCGCCAGCGCGCTCGCCGCCTTCGCCGCTGCCGAGGAGCTGGTCGAGGACGTAGACCTCGAAGGCTCCACCCAAGCCTGCCTCGAGCTGGCGCAAGGAGGCGGAATCTCGGCCTACGACGCCGAGTTCGTCCTGGTGGCAGCGCAAATGGGCTTGCAGCTCGTGACCGGTGACCACCGCCTCGCCCGGGCGTTCGCTGACCGGGCGATCCTTCTCGAGGACTTCGCCTCCCAATCATAAGAGCAACGCCGGCTCCAGGCCTCGGCTACTCCGCGTTTCCCGTCCTGTTGTTTGCTCTATGTTTGCTCGGCTAGAGCGGCGCCCCCACCCGAGGGCGCTACTGAGAGCGCAGCGCGATCGTCGGCGGTACGGTCGCCGCCCGGCGGGCGGGAACGAGGATGGCGAGAGCCGCGATGGCGATCAGGAGCACCGAGGTGCCGACGAAGGTCAAGGCATCGGTTTCGGTGACCTCGAACAGCAGGCCCCTGAGGAAGCCCCCGAGACTCAGCGACGCCAGCATCCCGGCGGCCAAACCGATGAGGACGAGGGCGCATCCCCGGGAGAGGACCAGCCGGAGAACCCCTGCCTGCGTGGCTCCCAGCGCCATGCGGATGCCGATCTCGTGAATCCGTTGCGCGACCGCGTAGGCCATCACGCTGTGGACCCCGACGGCGCCAACCAGCAGGCCCACGGCAGCGAACGCGCCGAGCAGCGCCATCGTGAACCGCTCGCGTGCCATCGAGGCGCCATGCAGTCGGGCCATGGTCTCGACATCCGAAACCGGCTGCTCGGAGTCGACCGAGAGGATGGTCCTGCGCATCTCGCCTACGAGCCTCATCGGATCGCGAGTGGTCTTGATCGCCAAGCGCAGGGATCGGATCGGAAACTGCTCGAAAGGAACGTAGATCTCCGCTCTCGGCTCGGCGATCAAGCTGGAGTGCTTGATGTCCTCCACCACGCCGATGATCTCGCGCGGCACACGGTCGCGCAGGAGAACCGTCAGGTGCTCGCCCACAGGGTCGTCCTCGCCCCAGTAACGGCGGGCCAGAGTGCGGTTGATGATCGCCACCGCCGGGCTTCGTGAATCATCCGTCGCGGAGAAGTAGCGGCCACCGACCAGCCCGATCCCCAGGGTCTGCAGGTAGTCGGCGGTGACACTGTCGAAGCCCGCGTTGAACGGTTCTCCCGACGGTCCCTGCGGTCGCCCTGGGATCTCGAAGGAGAACTCCAGGCCCGATCCCTCCAGGGGAACCGTGGTCGAGCCGGCCACCGCCTCGACCCCGGGCAGCCTGCGCAGCGCCTCGAAGGTCTGGTCGAAGAAGGCCACCTGCTGGTGGCCCTCCGGGTACTTGGCGCGGGGCAGCTCGACTTCCATGGTGAGGATGTTCTCGAAGTCATAGCCGGGGTCGACCCTCTGTAGCGACCAAAAGCTCTTCACCAGCAATCCCGCCCCGATCACGAGGGTGAAGGCGAGGGCTACCTCGAGCACCAAGATGACGTCTTGCAGGCGCCGCCTGCCTCGGCCGGCGGAGGCCCTGAGCCCCCCTTCCTTGAGGAACTCCTCCAGGTTGGGCGCTGCGGCCATGAAGCTCGGGATCAGGCTGAGGATCGCCACCGTCGCCACCGAGATCAACAGCGCGAATGCCAGCACCCCGCCGTCGAGCACCACCTCTTCGACGCGTGGGATCTCCGGCGGCGCCAGTGCCGTCAGGATGCGCAGTCCCCAGCTCGACAGCAGCAGGCCGAGCACCGCACCCGCCGCCACCAGCACGAGGTTCTCGGTCAAAAACTGGCCCACCAGTGCTCGGCGGCCCGCCCCGATGGCCGAGCGCAGGGCGATGTCCCGCTGCCGCCCGATGGTCCGGGCCAATAGGAGGTTTGCGACGTTTGCACAGGACAGCAGTAGGACGAAGGCGCCGGACCCCAGGAGGATCAGCAGGCGCGGCCGCATCGCCCCGACGATGTCGTCCCGCAACGCGACCAGCTTCACCCCCCACCCCGTGTTCGAGTCGGGATAGTCCTGCTCCAATCGTCGGGCGACGTTACCCATCACTGAGCGCGCCTGCTCCAGCGTGGTGCCCTCTCGCAGCCGAGCGATCACGTCCAGGAACTGGAATTCGTGGCTCTGGCTCTCCAGTGCATCGAAAGGCCTCGGCACCCAGGCTTCGCCATCGGGCGGGAACTCGAAGTCCGCAGGCATTACCGCGGCCACAACGTAGGGTTCCTGATTGATGGTCACCGCCTTTCCGACGACTCCTGCGTCGCCTCCGAAACGGCGGCTCCAGAGAGAGTGGCTGAGCACCACCGCCCGCTCCTCGGTGCCCTCAACCACCAGGTGGCCGTGCAGCGGCCCGGACCGAAGCACCTGGAAGAAGTCGGGAGTGACACGGATTCCCCTGATCTGCTCGGGCTCGCCGGAGCCCGTAAAGACCAGCTCGAGCTCGTGGAAAGCCGCCATGCTCTCGAACACCCCGCCCTGGCGTTGCCACTCGAGGAAGTTCCCCGGCGCGCACTCGATCTGCGCCACGCCCTCAGTGAGATTCGACTCCCAGATCTTGACCAGCTCGTGCGCCTCGACGAAGGGCAAAGGTCTGAGCAGGATTCCCTTGGTGGCACTGAAGATGAGGGTATTGGCGCCGATCCCCAGCCCCAGCATCAGCACTGCCGGGAGGCTGAACCCGGGAGACTTCACCAGCCCACGAACGGCGAGCCTCATCCTTTGGATCACGATGCGTACCCCATCCCCTAAGCTAGTGTCTGTAATTCGCTAGACTTTAAAATGACTCATGCCTCATATCCAATACAGAGTAGCATAGCGGTCGATCCGGCAAGCTGCGATGGCAGGGCACTCCAAGCCTTCCCCGGGCCTGCGATTGCCGCGCTCAGGAAGCGCTGTTCGGCCCCGCCACCCTCCCCCGCAGGTCTGCCAGCACGTCCTCGATCTGCTCCAAGGCGGCCCGGAGGTCGTCGGCGATCTCGGCCGCGAGGAGGTGGGGCTCGGGAAGGGTCGAGGAGTCTTCGAGGCTCTCGTCGCGCAGCCAGAAGTGGTCGAGGCTCGTCTTGTCGCTCCTGGCGAGCTCCTCATAGGTGTAGCGGCGAAAGCGGCCCTCCGGGCTCTCCTCCGACCAGGTGGGCCGCCGTTCACGGCGGTTCTCCGGGTGGAAGCAGGCTACGAAGTCATCGAGATCCGCCCGCGTCAGCCGACGCTCCTTGAGCGTGAACTGCTTGGTGGTGCGGAAGTCGTAGTACCACACCTCCTCCGTCCACGGCTTCTCGCGCCCGGGACAGGCCCGCGCTTTCGGCCGGTGGCATCCGGGTGAGCCGCGAACGCAAAGACGAGGGGCCCGGACGTGCATTCCCTGGGTCGGCGATCCCGTGGAGCCAGCCCGCGGCGAAATCGAGGAGCGGCTCGGCCGCAAGCCACTCCGCCAGCGTCCTGGGCCGGTGGAAGCTGAAGACCGGACGGCTGCGGGGCTCGGGGTCGAGCAGGTTGGTGAATCGGGTGACGGCGCCCGTCGAGACGTACTGGAATGGCAGAGGCGAGACCGCCGCCCGCAGGCCCACCGGCAGCCCTTCCGCGTACACCGCGGCCTGGCGCTCGACCCCGGTCAGCGTGTGGCCCTCCGGTTTGGCCTCCAGCACGCCGGCGGCCCGGCCGTCCACGAGCAGCAGATAGTCCACCTGCCCGTGCCCCGCCGCGAGCGGCACCTCTCGTACCGCCACGCCCT
>JBIOXV010000094.1:0-18512 GCA_044869805.1 Thermoanaerobaculia bacterium
GGCCCCGGCTCAGACGACGGCCCCACGAGTGCGCTCCTCGATCACGCGGTCGATGTCCGCCGCGAGGCCGGGGCCGCAGGCCACCAGGCCCGGGTAGAGGGTCGCGGCCTGGTTGAAGCGGCACGGCTGGCCGTCGGGCTGGTGCGCCACGCCACCCGCGGCCTGGACCAGCGCCACCCCGGCGGCGATGTCCCACTCGTTCTTGGGCACCAGGGTCCAGGAGGCGTCGGCGAGCCCGGCCGCCACCAGTGCCAGCTTGAAGGCCACCGAGCCCAGCGGCCGGATGGTGAAGCCGGCGCCTTCGAAAGCCTCCCACTGGCCGCGCCGCGTCTCACTGCGGCTGGCGAGCACCAGGCCGCCGGCGAGCGCCCGGCGGCCGGACGCGGTCACCGGCTCGCCGTTCAAAGTCACGCCGGTCTCGCACGAGCCGAGAAAGGTCTGGCCGGTCGCGGGGCTCAAGATGCCGCCGGCTACCGCCACGCCGTCCTCCACCAGGCCGATCGACACGCACCACTCGGGCAGGCCCTCGACGAACTCGCGGGTGCCGTCGAGCGGATCGACCACCCACACGCGACGGCAGGTGAGGCGCGCCTCGCCGTCCGCCGTCTCCTCCGAGAGCCAGCCCTCGCCCGGCCGCGGCAGCAGTGCCTCCAGTCGCTCGTTGACCGCGGTGTCGGCGTCGGTGACCGGGCTGCCGCCCGCCTTCTTCCGCGCCGCGACCTCGCCGGGGGTGAAGGCCGCGAGGACCTTCCCGGCGGCGGCCAGCGCCGCCGCGATGCGCTCCAGGTCCTCGGCGCGGCCGGGAGCGGCGCTCATCAGCCGCTCGCCTCGGCGCCGATGAACCCTTCCTTCTCGAGGTGCAGGAAAATGGCCTGCGCCGCCTCCTCGGGGGTGTACTCGGCGGTGTTGATCACGATGTCGGCGTCCGCCGGCTCCTCGTAGGGGTCGGAGATGCCGGTGAACTCCTTGACCAGGCCGGCGCGGGCCTTGGCGTAGAGGCCCTTGCGGTCCCGCGACTCGCAGACCTCGAGCGGGGTGGCGAGGAAGACGAGCTGGAAGCCGCCTCCCGCCTCCACCATCTGCCGCACCTCGCGGCGCGTCTTGTCGTAGGGGGCGATCGGCGCGCAGATGGCGATGCCGCCGTTCTTGGTGATCTCGGAGGCCACGAAGCCGATGCGACGGATGTTGATGTCGCGGTGCTCCTTGGAGAAGCCGAGCTCCGAGGAGAGGTGCTTGCGCACGATGTCGCCGTCGAGCAGCGTCACCGGCCGGCCGCCGAGCTCCAGGAACTTGACCAGCAGCACGTTGGCGATGGTCGACTTGCCGGCACCCGAAAGGCCGGTGAAGAACACCGTGAAGCCCTGCTTGTGGCGGGGCGGATGGGTGCGGCGCAGCTCGGTCCCGACGTCGGGGTAGGTGAACCAGGCGGGGATCTCGCGGCCGGTCTGCAGCCGCTCGCGGAGCTGGGTGCCCGAGATGTCGAGCACCCGGTCGTCCTGCTGCACCTCGTTCTGCGGCACGTAGGTGTCGCGGTTCTCGACGTAGACCATCTGCTGGAACGGCACCATGGCGATGCCCAGCTCCTCCTGGTGCTCGGCGAGCATCTGCTGCGCGTCGTAGGGGCCGTAGAACGGCTTGCCGGCCGAGTCGTTGCCCGGGCCGGCGTGGTCGCGGCCGACGATGAAGTGCGTGCAGCCGAAGTTCTTGCGGATGATGGCGTGCCACACCGCCTCGCGGGGGCCGCCCATGCGCATGGCGAGTGGCAGCAGCGACAGCGTGGCGGCGTGCGCGGGATAGCCCTTGACCACCGCCTGATAGCACCGCACCCGGGTGTAGTGATCGACATCGCCCGGCTTGGTCATGCCCACCACGGGGTGGATCAGGAGGTTGGCCTCCGCCTCCTTGGCGGCGCGCAGCGTGAGCTCGGCGTGGGCGCGGTGCATGGGGTTGCGGGTCTGGAAGGCGACCACCCGCCGCCAGCCCAGGCGGGCGAACTCGGCCCGCATCTCGGCCGGGGTTTGGCGCAGCGAGCGGAAATCGTAGTAGGTGGGAAGCTGCAGCGCCTCGATCTCGCCGCCCACGTAGACCGGGTGCGAGCGGTCGAGCAGGGCGGCCACGCCCGGATGCTTCTTGTCGACGGTGCCGAACACCGCCTGCGCCTCGGCCTCGCGGTCCGGCCTCCACACGTCGCTCACGGTGAGGGCGGCGAGCATCACGCCCTCGGGATCGCGCAGCGCGAGCTTGCCACCGCCGGCGAGCTTCTCGGCCGTCGCTTCGTCCATGTCGAGCGTGATCGGCATCGGCCACAGCAGGCCGCTGGACAGCCGCATATCGCCGACCACGGAGTCGTAGTCGGCGCGGCCGAGGAAGCCGGTGAGCGGCGAGAAGCCGCCGTTCGACAGCAGCTCGAGGTCACAGAGCTGGCGGGCGGTGAGGTCCCACGAGGGCCAATCCTTCGATTCCTGCCGCAGGGCTTCGCGGCGATCCTCCGCCACCAGCAGCTCGCACAGACGTCCGCCGTGGGCGGGGGTGAGATGGTTGCTCACTCTGCAAGGCTCCTTTCCATGACACGGTGCATCCGCGGGCGGCCCCGGCGCTCGTCGCTAGCCGGGGCACCGCGGTCGGTTCAACGGGATCGCTCGGGATCAGAGGACGGCGGCAGGGTGCGCACCGTCTCACGGAGGGCCGCGATCAGCAGCGCGAGGATAGCACCACCGACCGCCGCGAGCAGCAGCTTGGCCGGCAGGCGCCGCGGCACCGCTTCCCGCGGCGGCACCGCCGAGCTCACGAGCTGGGCGCTGCCATAGGCCGGCACCGCCACCCCCGGCAGCGGCTCCGGGCTCGACTCGGTGGGCTCGCCGCGCGCGATGCGCTCGCGGTTGCGGTCGATGCGCTCCTTCAGGGCCCGGGCCGTCTTGCCCAGCTCCTCCACCTGCCGCGCCACGGCCTCGACGTCGGCCGAGGTGGTCGCCACCTGGTTGGCCAGGTCGTTGTACACCGGGTTGACCTGCTGCGAGGTGATGACCGGCGAGCCGGCCCCGGCCTCGTCGCCGTCGAGCAGCAGCTCGCGGTCCGAGAGCCGGCTCTTCAGGGTGATGGTCTGCGACGTCGCCTTCAGCCGCGACTGGAGCTGCGCCAGCCGCTCGCGGAGGATCGACAGCCGCTCGCGCTGCCGCACGCGCTCCGCCAGCAGGGCCTGATAGGCCCCCTGCATGGAGGAGCTCTGAACCTGGCGTAGCTCTACCTCGAGGAAGACCTCGGCCCACAGGTTGGCAGCCGTGCTGGCGAGCTCGGCCGAGCCTGCCTCGGCCACCAGCTCGAGCAGCGAGGTGTTCCCCTGCTCGCCGCGGCGCAGCGGCAGCAGGTCGCTCGAGAAGCTCACCCCGGCGGCCTCCGAGTTCTTGATCACGCCGCGTTCCTCGAGGCGCTTGTAGGTCTCGGCCACCACCGGACGCGACTGCAGGAGGCGCAGGTAACCTTCGGAGGAGAGCTGCGGCGGCGCGGGCCCCCCCGCGAGCTGGTCCCCGCCCAGGGTGAGGAGCGCGGCGGCCTGGTAGAGGGTGGGCGTGGAGAAGACCACGGCCACCGCCAGCACCGCCCCGGCCAGCCCGCCGGCGAGCGCCCACGCGAGGTTGCGCCGCACGAACTGCACCCCGTCCGCGACGTAGAGCGCGCCCTCCGTCCTCGGCGACGGCTGGGCCGGGCGGGCGGTGCCGTTCACGGTCGCGAGTCCTGAGTCGTTCAAGCTGGCTGGAGGTGCGACGGAGGTGGCTCGGCCGTAGGTGAGGAACGGCGAATGCTACCACTTCAAGCCGCAGAGTGGATTCCCGCTTGTCATGGCACACTGATCCACAACACCTGAATAGGGCCGTGGTAGCTTAGTTCGTTCCTCCTCACAGGCCATGGACGCTCATCTCGCCGGCTCAGAGGATTGCGCGGCGAGAGAGGCCCCCTCCGGCCGTCGAGCGCGCCGCCTGGCCCTGCTCTTCGTAGCCTCGCTGCTGCTGCGGCTGCTGATCGCCTGGCCGGTGCTCCGCGCCAACGTGCTGCCGGCCTGGGACGAGGCCGGTTACCTCGCGCAGGCCGAGGGCTTCGCCGCCGTGCTCGGCTCGCTCCTCCACGGCGAGGCCGCGACCGCGGACGACCTCGACCGCGCCTACGGCCGAGGCCGGTGGCCGCCGATCCACCCGCTGGTGCTGGGATGCTTCTTCCTGATCTTCGGACCTGGCGTCGCCGTGGCCCGCCTCGCCACCGTCCTGCTCTCGGCCGCGACCACGCCGCTCGTCTACCGGCTGGCCGAGCGGGCAGGCGGCCGGAGGGCTGCCCTGCCCGCGGCTTGCCTGCACGTGCTCTACCCGAGCTTCGTCGGCTTCTCCCACCTGTTGTGGTCGGAGACGCTCTTCCTGCTCGTGCTGCTCGCAACCGTGCTGCTCTTCCTGCGCGCGCCGGAGGCCGCGGCGGCGGACCGGCGGCTGGGGAGAGCAATGCTCGCGGGTGCCCTCGGTGGAGTCGCGGTGCTGACGCGGATCGCCGGGGGGCCGCTCGTCGTGGTGCTGGCGGCCTGGCTGGCGCTTCGCGCCCGCGGCCGGGAGCGCTGGGCGCAGCCGGCGCTCGCGCTCGTCGCCGCCGCCCTGGTCGTCGTCCCCTGGCAGTGGACCCTGTGGCGGCGCGAAGGGTCCTTTCACCTGCTGACTACCGTGAACGGCTACAACCTGATGCTGGGCCAGGTGCCGCCGCGACCCGGTGAGACCGGGACGGAGCGCAAGGTGCGCGTCAACCGCATGATCCGCGCCCGTGCCCAGGCGAGCGGCCTGCCGCGCGACCACGCCGCTCGAGAGCTGGCACTGGAGATCATTCGCCGCGAGCCGGGAGCGTTCGTCGCCCGCGCCCTCGGCCGGGTGGCCGACCTGTGGTACGGCGAGCAGCACCTCCGGCGCCACCTCTATCAAGCGGTGTATCCCCCTGTGTCCCCCGGCTTGGCGGTGGCCTTCTGGGCGCTGCTCACCGCCGCCTTCGCCTTGCTCTTGGGCTTCATCGTCTGGGGGCTCATCGGGCCCGGCCCGCCGCTCGCCCAGCGTGGCCTGTGGCTGGCGATGGTGGGGCTCGGCATGGTGCCTTCCCTGCCCACCGTGGCCAGCCCCAGGATGGGCCTCCCGCTGCTCACTCTGCTGCTGCCCGCGGCAGGGCTGGGGCTGGCGCGGCTGCGCGAGAGCGCCGTCCGGGAAAGGGGAAAAGGCTGGCGAGTGGACCGGCGGCTCGCCCTCCTCCTGGCCGGCCTGGTGCTGCTGCAGACCTGGCGTGCCTGGCGGTTCCAGACCTCGTCGGCGCTCTACGCCCCGATCCAGGCTCGCCTGGGCTTGCCGATGCGGGACGAGGCCGAGGATCTGGAGGAGGCCGCGGTCGACGAAGGGCCCGGCCTGCCGCGGATCGGGGACCGACTCCTGCTGCGCGGAGATGCCCTCGCCTGTGCGGAGATCGAGCTCGAGGCCGTGAGCGAGGAGATGACGCTCGACGACGAGCAGATGGCGCTGCGTTGGCGGCCTGGCGAGCAGGCAACCGCTACTCTGCTCCTGCGTGGCCGGCTCCCGGACCGGCCGCTGCGCCTGCGGATGGCCTGCCCGGCAGCCCGGCTCGCCGTGGACCTCGAGCCCGTGTACGGGCCGGAGTGGCGCCGCTGGCGCCCGGCGGGCCTGCCGGGGGTCGAGGTGATGTGGCTCGCGGGAGCCGAGGTCCGGCCTAGCCCCGCGGGGTTTCCGGCGCTGCCGGTGCCGGGGGCGGCGAGGCGCCCGCCGCCGGGGCCGCCTTGAGGAAACCCAGGGCCTCGGCCCGGTAGCGCCACATCCGCCACACGTAGGCCCGCACCTGCCCTTCGAGCAGCAGCGGGTTCGCCCACTCCCAGACCTTGTCGCCGCCCGGCGTGATCTCGAAGACGTAGCCCTTGTTCGACTCGGTGATCAGCGTGTTGCCGTTCGGCAGGCGCTGGCAGCTCCCGCGGGTAGCGGAGAAGAAGCCCTTGCTCTCGCCCCAGCGCCAGACCACACGATAGGCCGTGGGGTCGAGCTCCAGCACTTCGGAGGCTTCGGTGCCGTTGTTGAACAGCAGCACGTTGCCAGAGGGCAGCAGGCTCGGGTGATGGGGATAGGCGAGGTTCGACGGCCCCCATAGCCAGAGGATGCGCTCGCCGCTCGGGTCGAGGATCACGACGCTGCTCACGTTGCGGAACGAGACCAGCAGGTTGCCGCGCGCGAAGAGCGGCGAACGCGCGGCCTGCGAGCCGTCGAAGACCTCCACCTGGTTGGCGTGCAGCAGGTCGACGACCGGTTCCCGGCCTGTGGTCTTGGCGGCGAAGGGCCGGTCGTGCACGGAAGGGAGCAGGAAGCGGAACGCCGAGCGTTCGAGGGCGGCGAGCAGCGAAATCTCCCTTTGCTTGCGGCCGTCGGCGGAAAGGACCACGACGGCATCCTCGTAGACCTCGTAGATGGGATGCAGCTCCGGCCGGCGGACGGCACGCCGCACCAGCAGGTAGATCTCGCCGGTGTCGTGGACCCAGAAGGCATGGTGGGCCTGGTCGTCGTAGCGCCAGAGCACCTTGGAGGCGGCATCGACCTTGGTCAGCCCGCGGTCCTGCCGCAGCCCGATGACCTCGCCCGCCGGCAGCAGCTCGCAGTGGTCCACGGCGGCCGGGAACCGCCAGCGATGGACGACCTGGCCCGCCAGGTCGAGGAGCAGCGCCGACTTGAGGTCCCGCGAGCAGTAGAGGTTGAGACCGGGAGAGGAGCGCGCCTGGTCGTGGAGCAGGACGCCCCGCTTCTCGGCCTCGGGGTCGTAGGTGCCGTCGACGTAGGGCAGCGCCTGCAGAGCCTGAACGGCGGGTGCCTGGCCGAGGACCGTGGCGCGTTCGGCAGGGCCCTTCGGCGGCCGGCTGGCGGTCGGCGCGCCCTTCCCGGCCGGCTCCGGCGGCGGGTCCGTGGCCAGGCGAGAGCCGACGATCCCGCCGGCGAGCCCGAGCGCGGCCGTCGCCAGGGGGACGAGGAATCGCCAGCGCATGGGCTCGGGAGAAGGGGCGTGAAAGCGAAAGCGGCGGCCCGGTTGACCGAAGCCGCCGCCCTCTGTTGCCCGTGCCTACGGGCTCGCTCGCCGCCTACCGGAAGGAGCGGTACTCGTCGACGAAGTAGGTGCCCGTGACGTCGGCGTCGACGCTGAAGGTCGCACCCAGGCGGGCGCGCCTGACCGACAGCGTGTCGTTGTCGAGGTCGGTGATTTCGACGCTCGGGTTGGCACCGCCGAAGCGGGTCAGACGGCAGAAGCCGGTGCCGGCGCCGGAGCCCCACTCCATCTGCAGCTCGCGATCCGGCTCAGCGCCCACCGGGCCGAGCGTGATCAGCGTGGTGCGCTCGTAGCTGCCGTCGTCCTGGCGGCAGGCCAGGCGCACGCGCATCGTGCCGCCGGACAGGCGATAGAGGTCGAGGCGCACCACCGCCACGCCGTCGCCCGGGTTATGGACCGAGTAGAGGGTGTGGGAGTGCTGCGTCGCGTCCGCGGTCATGGTGTTGGGCTGCAGCCAGAAGAGGGCGCGGAACGTGCCCTCGCTGTTCGGAGTGGCGTCCTGTACGTAAGCCGGGCCGCCAGCCACGCCGTCCAAGGTGACCGCGAGGCCGAAGCTGGTGCCGTTCATGGCCGCGGGGGCGGTGACCGCAAGGGAAGCCGCGCCAAAGGCGGAACCCGCCGAGAGGAGGCCCACCAGACCTAGGGCAAGTGCGAGTTGCGTCGACCGTTTCATCCTTTACCTCCGATAAGGCGGACCCGCCTGCCTCGTCGCGGGCCGGGGTTTCATGGAATCTGTCGCGACATTCTATTCGAGCCGGGCCGCCGGGAGCAAGGGCGCGATCCCGATCGCCTCTCCCGCACCTCGGCGGCATCTCCTCACCTACCCACTATGGATGCGCTTTTTGCCTCTCCGGTCTAGTGCCACGTCCAGGATGCTCGCACCGAGCGCGATCTTAGCACGCTCTCTATAGACGAGCCTAGCCGCCGGAGCTCCCTCCGGGCTATGGAATCCGTCACAGCGCGGCGCGGCGCGTAAGGCGGCAGGGGCGGGCTCCGTCTTGGTCGGTGATGCTGGCCAGAGCCCTGTCCGCCACCCCCTGGGGAATCGACGCCCGCCCGGTCCACGTAGAGGTCGACGTGCGGTTCGGGCTGCCCCAGATGCAGCTCGTCGGCCTGCCGGACGCCGCGGTGCGCGAGAGCCGGGACCGGGTGCGTGCCGCGATCAAGAACTGCGGCTTCGAGCTGCCCCCACGCGCCGTGGTCATCAACCTGGCCCCGGCCGACCTCAAGAAGGAGGGCAACCACCTCGACCTCGCCATCGCACTGGCGCTGCTCGCCGCCTTCGGCCACCTGCCCCAAGCGGCGCTCGCTGACCGCCTGCTGTGCGGCGAGCTGGGGCTCGACGGCTCGATTCGCCCGATTCGCGGCGCGCTGTCGATCGCCGATCTCGGCGCCCGCCTCGGCCAGCGAGAGGTGCTGCTCCCGGTGCCCAGCGCGGCTCAGGCGGCGGCCCTCGGCACGGCGCTGGCGATCCCCGTCCCGAGCCTCGCGGCGGCGGTCGAGCACCTGTTGGGCAAGGCCCCCCTGGCACCCGCCATCGCCCAGCCCGCCTCGCCCTGGGGCCGTGACGCCGCCCACGACCTGGCGGAGGTCCGGGGACATCTGGGCGCCAAGCGCGCGCTCGAGATCGCCGCCGCCGGCGGCCACAACCTGCTGCTGATCGGGCCTCCCGGCTCGGGCAAGACCATGCTCGCCCGCACCTTGCCGGGCCTCCTGCCGCCGCTCACCCACGCCGAGGCCATCGCGGTGACCAAGCTGCACTCGCTGGCCGCCGACTGCCCGCCGGCGAGCCTGATCGAGAGCCGGCCCTTCCGCAGCCCGCACACCGGGATCAGCGTCGCGGCGATGATCGGCGGCGGCAGCATCCCCCGCCCCGGCGAGGTCAGCCTGGCGCACAACGGCGTGCTCTTTCTGGACGAGCTGCCGGAGTTCCCGCGCTCGGCGCTCGAGGCCCTCCGTCAGCCGCTCGAGGATGGCGAGGTGACAGTGGTGCGCACCTTGGGCCGGGTGTGCTTCCCCGCCCGCTTCTCGCTGGTCTGCGCGCTCAATCCCTGCCCTTGCGGCCATCTCGGCGACCCACGGCGCGAGTGCGCCTGCTCGCTCGCCGCCGTCGAGCGCTACCGCGGCAGAATCTCGGGGCCGCTCCTCGACCGCATCGACCTTCACGTCGAGGTGCCGGCGCTCGACGCGCGCGAGCTGCGGTCGGGCACCGCCGAGCCCAGCCGCGCGGTAGCCGAGCGCGTCGGCGCCGCCCGCGCCATCCAGCGCCGGCGCCTGGGCGAGGCCGCGCCGTCGCCGATCAACGCCAGCCTCTCGGCCGAGGAGCTGCGGCGCCACTGCCCCATCGACGGGCCGGCGCAGCACCTGCTGGACGCGGCCTTCGAGCGGCTGGGCCTTTCGGCCCGCGCGCTGTCCCGGGTGCTCAAGGTGGCACGCACGATCGCCGACCTGGAGGGCGCCGAGAAAATCGGCCCGCAGCACGTGGCCGAGGCCATCCAGTACCGGGCGTTGGACCGGCGGTTGGGCGGCTGAGGCCCCTACTCCGCACGCAACGCCGACAGCGGGTCGACGCGCGCCGCACGCAGCGCCGGGAGCAGGCACCCAAGCGCCGCGGTCACCAGGCACAGCAGGGTGGCGGCGGCGAGAGTGAAGGGGTCTTCGGGACGGACGCCGAAGAGCAGAGCGCCCATGCCTCGCGCGGCGGCGTAGGCCACGGCGACGCCAATCGCGATCCCGGTGAGCGCCAGCCACAGCCCTTCGCGCAGCACCAGCCCGACGATCCCCGGCGCCTGCGCTCCCAGGGCCCGGCGCACGCCCAGCTCCTGCGATCGCTTCGACACCGCGAAGCTCAACAGGCCATGGATGCCGAGCCCGGCGATCACCAGCGCCACCGCCGCCAGGGCCCCGAGGAGGCGGAGCTGCGTCACCCGCGGAGCCGTCTCCTCGGCGACGATCGCCGTCATCATGCGCACGTGCGAGATCGGCTGCTCGGGGTCCGCTGCCGCGACGATGCGGCGGATGCTGGGCACCAGCGCTGCACCGGCGCCCGGTGCCGCGGTACGCACCACGAGGTCCTTGGGGAGGTAGCCGGTGAGCGCGCCGTCGGCGACCTGCTGATACGGCAGGTACACCTGCGGCTCGGAGCGGCGCTCCTTGCCCCGCACCCGCACGTCGCCCACCACGCCCACCACCGTGCGCTGCACGGAGGCGATGTGGAACTGCTTGCCGATCGGGTCCTGGTCCGGCCAGTGCCGCTTCGCGACCGCCTCGCTCACCACCGCCACCGAGGGCTGAGCCTGGGTGTCCGCCGCCGTCACGTCGCGCCCGCGGCGCAGCGGAATCCCGAGCGTCTCGAAGTAGCGCGGCGTCACGAAGCGGAGGCTTACGGTGTTGGAGCTGTCGCGGAGCACCTCCTCGCCACCGAGCGAGATCGGCCAGATCCCGCCGCGCTGCACCATCGGCAGCCCGCTGACGTAGGCGGCGCTCTCCACCCCGGGGAGCGCCTGCACCGCCTCGAGCACCGGGTCGTAGAACTGGATGCGCCGCGCAGTCGATTCGTACTTGGGCAGCGGCAGCGTGGTGCGCAGCGTGAGCACGCGGTCGGCGACGAAGCCGGGGTCGACCGCCTCGATCCGCGCCACGGCACGGATGAGCAGGCCGGAGATGACCAGCAGCACGACCGACGCCGCGACTTCGACGATCACCAGCACGGCGCGCAACCGCTGGCTGCGCCCTCCGCCGCTGCGCTCACCACTGCGCAGCGCCTCGAGCCCGTTGCGCCGGCCTGCCCGCAGCGCGGGCGAGAGGCCGAAGGCCAAGCCGGTCGCGAGCACGAAGCTGGCGGCGAGGCCGAGCACCCGCCAGTCCAGCCAGGAATGCTCGGTGATCGGCAGCGTCGCCGGGACCAGGCGCGCGAGCAGTGGGCCGAGCGCCACAGCCGCCGCCGTGCCCACGATGCCGCCGACGACCGCCACCCCCAGGCTCTCGGTGACGAGCTGCCGCAGCAGCCGCTCGCGCCCGGCGCCGAGCGCGGCGCGCACCGCCAGCTCCCGCGCGCGGTGTGCGCCGCGCGCCAGGAACAGGCTCGCGAGGTTGGCGCAGGCGAGGAGCAGGATGCAGAGCCCGGCACCGCAGAGTGCCAGCACCAGCAGGCGCGCGCGCTGCCCGAGCTCGTCGCGCAGGTCGAAGAGCAGCGCGCGAACGTCCTTGTTCGCCTCGGGGTGCTGCTGCTCGAGGCGGGCGCTCACCACCGCCAGCTCCTCGCGGGCCTGGGCCGCGGAGACGCCGGGGCGCAGGCGGGCGGTGACCTCGAGGTAGTTGTCGGTGCGGTCTTGATAGTCCTCCTCGCGCAGCACGAGCGGCGTCCAGGCTTCGACCGAGCGGTTCGGGAACTGGAACGACGCCGGCATTACGGCGCTGATCGTGTGCGGCACGCCGTCGAGCCGGATGGACTTTCCGATCACGCCGGGATCGGCGCCGAACTGCGAGCGCCAGAGACCGTAGCTCAGCACCACGGCCTGGCCGCTCTCGAGGTCCGCCGCCGTGAACAGGCGGCCGAGCAGAGGCGGCACCCCGAGCACCGGCAGCAGATCCGGCGTCGCGCACGCGGTCTCCAGCCGGCGCGGCTCGGCGGCGCCCACCAGGTTCGCGGCACAGCCCCAGTAGGCGCCCATCTCGGAGAAGCTGGTGGTCATCGCCTTCCAGTCGCGGTAGTTCGCGGGCGAGGCCTCGCTCCAACCTCCGGTCCCGCCCTGCCAGAGCTTCACCAGCCGGCTGGCATCGGTGTAAGGCAGGGGCCGGACCAAGACGAGGTCGGCGAGCGAGAACACCGCGGTGTTCGCCCCCACCCCGAGGGCGGCGACCAGCACGGCGGTGACTGCAAAGCCAGGAGTGCGCAGCAGCGAGCGCGCGGCGTAGCGCAAGTCCTGCCGCAGCAGGTCCCCGTGCGCCGCGAGCGCGTTGGGGACCACGTCGGCGAACGCCGCGAGGGCGAGCCTCGGCGAGGCGAGGGGGCCGGAGATCTCGCGCGCCCGTGCTGCGAAGGCATGGCACAGCTCGTCGCGATACTCGGCGCGAAACGGCTCGGGATAGAGGCGTAGCAGGGCCCGGTAGAAGCGCATCACGCCGGCCACCTCATGCCTTTTGGGGCTCGAGCCCGCGCGCGCGGGCCAGGCGCACGAGCTGGGAGAGGCGTAGCATCTCGGCGCGCGCCACCGCGATGCCGAAGGGCGTGAGCCGGTAGTAGCGCCGCCGTGGGTCTTCGCCGGGCGGACGCCGGCCGGTGGTCTCGGCGATCAGCCCCTGCTCCACCAGACGGGCGATCGCGCGGTAGAGCGTACCGGCAGAGAGGCGCAGCTCACCCTCCGTGCGCGACTCGACATCCTGGATGATGGCGTAGCCGTGACGCTCCTCGTCGAGGAGGGCGAGCAGGATGTGGAAGGTGGTGGGCGGCAGCGGCAGGAGGTGGCCGACGGATTCGGGATCGGCATTCATGCCTCGACTATAGCCATAGTGGCTATAGTCGTCAAGGCCATAGTTGCCATAGTTGGGAGCCCTCGAGCCGCCGGGCGGGCCGTGACTCGACGCCGGCTGCGCTGTCGGCTAGATCGAGGATTCGCCGGAGCTGGCGGCGAACGCGACAGGCATCGCCACCGCCGGGGTCAGAGGAGCCCGCCGTCGAAGCTCGCGGCGCAGCAACAGCAGCACGAACAGCGCCTGCAACAGCACGGAGCTGACCGAGAGCCACCACAAGTGGTGGAGCTCGAACCAGGGCTGGCGGGAAACGACCACCGCCGGGACGGCGAACAGCACGATGCGTGAGGCCGAGGCGATGAGCGACGGCACCGTGTTGCCGAGGGCCTGGAAAATGCCGCTGGCCACGAACACTGCGCCGGCCGCCAGGAAGTTGAACGACAGGATGCCGAGCATCTCGGTGCCCACCGCCACCACCTGGGCCTCGCTGGCGAAGGGCCGCACCAACGCCTCGGGGAACACGTGGCAGACCGCCATGAAGAGCACCATCATGGCGCTCACCCAGATCACACCTGCGACCAGGGTCTCGCGCACCCTCCGGAACTCGCCGGCGCCGAAGTTCTGGCCCGCGACGGGGGCCACCGCGAAGGCCACGGCCAGGGCCGGCATGAAGCCGGCCTGGAGGACTCTCATGCCTACCCCGAAGCCCGCCTGCGCCTCGGCGCCGAAGCTGCGGATCAAGCCGTAGATCAGCGTGGCGTAGACTGACATCAGCAGGAACTCACCGCCGGTCGGCAGCCCGATGGCGAGCATCCGCCGCCACAGCCCGAGGTCCGGCCGCCAGTGCTGCGGCTCGAAGCGCAGCACATCGTGGCGCTTGCGCAGCCAGAGCACCAGCAGGAGCGCGCCGGCGCAGATCGAGAGGAAGGTCGCGAGGCCGGCTCCCGCCACCCCCAGCGGCCTGCCCGTGCTCCAGCCGACGATCAGGATCGGGGCGAGCACGGTGTTGAGGACCACCGCCACCACCTGCACCAGCATGGGTGCCTTCACCTCGCCCGCGCCGCGCAGCGCGGCGGACATGGCGACCAGCAGGAACTGCACGCCCATCGCGGGCAGGAACCAGTCCAGGTAGTCGCGCACCGCCTGCGCCGTCTCCGCGTCCGCGGAAAGCCCGGCCGCGAACACGCCGCGCAGGGCGAAGGCCGTGACCACAAACAGCAGCCCGACGCCGCTCGCCAGCACCTGCGACTGGTTGAACACCCTGCGGGCCTCGGCGTAGTCCTTGCGGCCCCAGGCGTGCGATACCAGCGCCGTGGTGCCGATGGTCAGCGCCTGGGTGAGCGCCAAGGTCACCATCATCAGGTTGCCCGACAGCGACACCGCCGCCACCGCCGCGCTGCCCACCTTGGCGACGAAGAAGAGGTCCACCAGGTAGTAGAGCGTCTGGAACACCATCCCGAACAGGATGACGCCCGTCAGCCGGCCCACGTGGGCGTGGATGGGGCCTTTGGTGAGATCGGTCATCCTGGTCCCCTACGAAGAAGAGAGACAAAGGTTAGCAGGAAGGCTCGCTATCCGCAGAAGTCGGCACCCTGCTCGAGGCGCTCCGCCAGTGGCCACTGCGCCGCCGGCCGAGATGGGCGCTAGAATCGCCGCAAGGAGTCCCAGCCCATGGTCAATCTGACGGTAAAAAAAGCGATTCTGCGCGACCTCGAGCAGCTCCCGATCGAGAAGCAGCGTCGCGCGCAGCAGCTCGTGCACGGGCTTCTGTCGCCACTGCCGAAAGGTGCGACGTTCGAGGAGCTCAGCAGCCTGGCGGGTATCCTTGATGACGAGTCCGCTCGGGAGATGAGGGTGGCGATCGAGCAGGAGTTCGAGCGGGTCGACCCTCATGCCTGGTAGGTACGTAGTCGATTCCAACGTCGCTATCGCGATCCTGAATGGGCAGCTCGATCTCCAGGCGCGCCGGCAGCAAGAGGGTCAGGTCTTTCTCTGCCCTGCCGTGGTCGAAGAGCTGGCCTACGGCGCACTGAAATCCCAGCGAGTCGAGGCCAACCTCAGCCGGCTGGGCCGGCTGCTCGAGATCTGCCCGGTCCTGCCGGCGACGGCCGAGACTGCCCGGCACTGCGCGGAGCTCCGCATGCAGCTGCGAAGGAAGGGCCAACCAATTCCAGAGCACGACCTGTGGATCGCTGCTGCGGCACTGCACTACAGCCTCGTCGTAGCCACCCGTGATCATCACTTCGATGACCTAGAGGGCATCGAGGTCGAGGCCTGGTAGCTGGCGTGGCTCGATCAGGTTCTCCAGCACCTCGATGGCTCCCCCATCATGAACCGCCATGAGCGAAGCGCCTCGTAAGGAGATCCCGCGCCCCAAGGGGGACGACGACTTCGAAGATCTTGCCCTCGCCCTCTACCGTGAGTGTGGATAGACCCCGGTGCCCAGCTCCACGGCCGCCGTGGACAGCGGCAGGACGGGGTTGACCTCTATGGTGAGGATCACTTCGGGGGCACTGGTCTGAGTGGTGTCCAGTGCAAGCAACACGGTTCGGCCACACTGGTCAAAGACCAGGATCTCGTGGAAGAGCTCCGCAAGGCATCTGGATTGGCCGGTCGACGGACTGCGGCGGGCCAGTCAGCAGGACGACCTACCTCTGGGCCTCATATCCCGTGCCACTCTCCGGCGCTTCCGCTCTGACTTCGCGGGCTCGGCCGCGGATCTCGCCGAGGCCCTGGAGATCGCCGAGCGCGGGCCGATGCGGCTTCACGAGTGCGATGCGCACCTCGAGTGGCCGCGCCTCTGTCGGGATCAGGGGGACCTCGCTGAGGCCCGCCGGCACCTGGCGCGGGCGCGGGAGCTGGTGAACAAGACCGGGTATGGGCGGCGGGAGCGAGAGGTGAGATGGTTGGGAAAGGAGCTGCAGTAGCGAGGCGAGGCGTTCGGCCGGGCCCCAACACTCGCCAGCTCAGCGCACACGGCACGCACGCCGCCCTGCACCTCGCAAGTGGCCTCAACACTTCCCTACCTGACATGCCTCCGCCCGCGATGGCGAGAGAAGCTCCACGCGCCGCCCTCGTCCCACGTGCCGTAGCAAGGCCTCTCCCTACGAAAAACGTCCCTGCCGGGACGGAGAAGAAAGCTCTCTGCCCCGCAGGGACGTTGTTGCTGGCGAGCGACTCGCGTCGCTCGCTCTCTCGTGCTGAACCTACGGCGTGTAGGTCACCACCAGCACCGGCCGGTTGGCCGCGGTGCCGTTGTCGCCGCTGTAGAAGCCGATGTAGTCGTTGCCGGTGTCGTCGTTGTCATCCAGGGTGAACGCCGCACGGAACTGGGTGCGGCCCGTCTTGTTGATGGCGGCGAGGCCGGCGGCGTTGAGGCCTGCCGTCGAGAGCGCGCCGTTGCTGGCCGGGTTCGACAGGGTGCCGACGTTGTTGGCCGTGGCCGCGGCCTGGAAGTCGCCCGCGACCAGCGCGTTGGCGCCACCGAAGGCGCCGGTGACGATGGCGAGCTGGCAGGAGCCGTGGGTGCCGAACGGGTTGGTGCCCGTGAGGCTGCCACGACGGAGCTGCACGGTCGCGGCCGTGATCGTCGCGGTGTCGGGGATCGAGCTGGTGTCGAACGACAGGATGGTCCTGTACTGCCGGTCCTGGTTGGTGTCGCCGACGCGCAGCGCGGCAGTGCCGGTGGCGTTCGAGTTTGGGTTACCACCGACGTTGGTGTTCTCGCCGGACTCGGGCACCCGGCCGTCCTCGGTGGCGATCGAAGTGAAGGTCACCGTCACGGGCGCCGTGCTGGTGATGTTGACGGTGATCGAAGCCGAGCCGGTGAGGCTGCCCGAGTCGGTCACCGAGGCGGTGATGGTGTGGGTGCCGACCGACAGCGTCGAGGTCGAGAACGAGGCGCCGCTGCCGATCGAGCCGTCGATCGACGAGGTCCAGGCGAGGCCGGCGGAGAGGTTGCCGTCCTGGGCGTCGTTGGCCGTGCCGCTGAAGGTCACCGAGGTGCCGGACGCGAAGCTCGAGCCGTTGGCCGGAGCGGTGATGGTCACCACCGGTGGCGTGTTGCCGCCACCGCCGCAGCTCGCCAGCTTGAAGGAGCCGATGCGGGTGCGCCAGGGGGCGCTGCCGGTCACCGCCAGGTACTCGTTGGTGTACCAGAAGGTGCAGTCGTCGGCCGGGTCGATCTCCATCGAGGAGTAGTCGCCCCAACGGGCCGCCGAGTGGGTCTGAGAGCCGGTGCCGGCGAAGAGCTGCGCCTCGGCCTGCATGGTGCCGAGCGCGTCGGTGGTCTCGTGGGTGGCATAGTAGAGCGAGGCGAAGTTGGCGCCGTCACCGCGGCTGTAGCCGAGGGCGATGTTGCCGGTCGCGTCCATGGCCACCGAGGGCATCCAGCGGTGGATGGCGTCCGGCGAGTGCGTGCCCTGCTGGAAGAGCGTCCAGCCGGCACCGACGTTGCGCAGCTCGAACCAGCGCGGCGCGGCGCGGTTGGGGGTGACGTTGACGTCCACCGTCCAGCTACCCAGCAGGGTCTCGTGACTGCCAAAGTTGCGGTAGACCAGGCGCTGCATCGGCCACCACGAGGCGCTGTCCAGACCCTGTGCCGTGCCCGGCTGCGGGATGCAGTTCTGCACGAAGAAGCCGCACACCGTCCAGTTGAAGGGGGCGGGGGTGATGGTGTTGATCAAGGTCAGGGTGGTGGACGCCGGGGTCGTCCAGTTGACGGCGAAGGCGTAGACGTCGATGCGGTCGGTCGGCGGGCTGCCGAAATAAGGCTCGCCGCCCTTCTTGAAGTTGTAGATCAGGCCTGGAGAGCTGGCCGAGGGACCCACCGAGCTGTCTACATCCGCCGGCATCATCAGGTTGGTGAAGTTCTGGAAGAACTGCATCGGCCGGGCCGGCAGGCCCAGGAGCATGTTCTGACGGTCGACGGCGAAGACGTCGTACTGGGACTGGAAGCCGGAGTTGGTGCCGAAGAAGTAGGCGTTGTGGTTCGCCGCCGGCCAGGTGCCGACCTTGAAGTAGTCGGGGAAGCGTGGGGTGACCACTTCGTAACGGAAGTAGGCGCCCAGCGGGTTCGAGGTCTGCGACACCGCCCAACACACCGAACGGTGCCCGGACGCGACCGCGAACTGCGTCAGCACGAAGCGATCGGCCTGGCGGTCGTAGACGAAGATGGGGTCGCCGCTGTTGTCGGTCTGGCAGGGGCCGCCGAAGCCGGCCCACAGGGTGTTGATGTTCGAGGGCCCGGCGAGCAGCGTGCCCGACTTGTTGTAGACCGCGAAGACCAGGTTCACCACCTGCACGATGTGGTTCGGGCCCACCGCCATCTCGGTATCGGGAGGCAGCACGCCGCTGATGTTGTTGAGGCCCTCGAAGCTGGAGGAGAGCGGCGGAGTGCGGGTGGCGGTGATGGGCCCGCCGGCCAGGTAGTCGTCGATCTGCTCGACCGTGGAGCCGAAGCGGTGGCCATTGGCGTCGAACAGGCTCTCGTGGCGCGGGCGGTTGATCTCGATGCTGTCCTCGCGCAGCGGCCGGGCTTCCGCGATGGGCAGCGAGCGCACCTCGGGAGAGAGGCTGGGGCCGATCACCGGCAAGGTGTAGGGGCGGCGCCACACCGAGCCTTCGACGTTCGGGTCCTGTGGCCGGGTTCCCTTCGGTGCCAGCACGCCGGCTTGGAACGCGGTCACGGTGCTCCTGGATTCGTAGCCTTTCCAGTGCACCTCGCCGTCCTCCTCCGGGCGAACGCCGGCCGCGACCAGCGCCGACTTGAGGGAGTGGCCGGCCGGGAGAATGCCGATCCGCGGCTCCTGGACGGTGCCGTCGATCACCACCTCCATCTGCACCTCGGGGTGGGCTGCGAAAACCGCCTGGAGCGAAGCCAGGGCGCGGCCGCCCGAGGCGGCGCCGGTACCCAGCTCGACCTCGAAGGCCCC
>JBIOXV010000095.1:0-2438 GCA_044869805.1 Thermoanaerobaculia bacterium
ACGCCGGGGACTTGGGCGACGTACTGAGGCGTTGCCTCGAGCGTCATTCCTTGAAATCCGCAGGCACCAGCCGCAGCCGGCCTCCCAGGATCGTGCTCGAGAAGACTCCGCCCGCATCGCGCTCGCAGGACACGTAGGCGCCACCTTCGTGCCGGACGCCGGAGATCCCAGATTTGACCGTGGGGATCGGAGCGGGTGAGGAAAAGGCCTGGAAGCTGGCTCTCGCGCGGCTGCGGCAGGCGCGACTGGTGGCGGAGGCTTCAGACAATGGCGATTCTCTCGACGCCCATCCCCTGGTGCGCGAGCACTTCGGCGAGCGCCTGCGCGAGTTCGCGCCGGGGGCCTGGCGGGTGGGAAACGAGCGGCTCTACGAGCACTACCAGCAGGCCGCGCCGGAGTACCCGGAGACTCTGGAGGAGATGCTGCCGCTCTATGCCGCGGTGGTCCACGGTTGTCGGGCGGGAAGGGAGCAGGATGCAAGTGAGGTCTACGGATGGCGAGTCCTGCGCGGGGAGAAACACTTCAGTTGGAAGCGGCTTGGCGCGTTCGGCGCCGAGTTGGTGGCACTCGCGGCCTTCTTCGATAGACCCTGGGTCTTTCCCTCTGATCGCTTGAGCCCGCGGGGCCGTGCATGGATCTTGAATGAGACGAGCTTTGTCCTACGAGCCCTGGGGCGGTTGCTCGAAGCGGTCCAGCCGCTCCGAGCTGGAATTGACCTCGCCTTACAGCAGCAGGACTGGAGCAACGCTGCTGTTGGTTCCGGCAACCTCAGCGAGCTGACCCTAACGCTTGGCGACGTGGCGAATGCCGTATCGGCCGGCGAGAAGAGCGTCGACCTGGCTGACCTTAGCGGCGAAGGCTTCCACCAGGTGAGCAGGCGGGCGACCTTGGCCGATGTTCTGCACCAAGCAGGTCGATGGGAAGAAAGCGCCGCGGCCTTCCGGGAGGCTGAGACGATTCAAGCGCAGAAGCAGCCGCGGTACCCGAGGCTTTACTCGCTCGCAGGCTATCAATACTGCGATCTGCTGCTGAGCCGAGCCGAACCGGATGACGGGTCGGGCCTGGATGGGCCGTCACCTGGATATCGAGACGCTTGCCAACAGGTCGGGGAGCGGGCTGATGGTTCGCTGGCCTGGGGTGGCCAAGGAGCACAGGACATCCTTTCTGCCGGTTTGGACCGGCTGTCGCGCGGCCGCGCCCATCTCGGCCAGGCGTTGACGGCGCCGGGCACGGCGCCAGATGTCCGTTTTGCCGCAGAAGATCTCGACCTAGCTGTCGATGGGCTGCGGCAGGCCGGTGTCGAGGAGTTCATCGCCCGCGGCCTCCTCGCCCGCGCCGCCCTCCGCCGCCTGGCCTCAGATCTCAAACGCGCCGCCGCCGACCTACGCGAGGCCGAGGAGATCGCCGAGCGGGGCTCGATGCGCCTCCACGAGGCCGATGCCTACCTGGAATGGACCCGACTCCACGTCCAGACCGGCGACCTCGCCACCGCCCGCACCTACCTCGCCCGCGCCCGCGAGCTGGTACGCGCCTGCGGCTACGGCCGCCGCGAGCGCGAGGTCACCTGGCTCGAACGCCGCCTGGCAGACGCAAGTGCCAGCCAGTGAGGCGCGTGGCTCGGTTACACTTAGTCCGCTCGAGGAGGAACCAGACGATGGCCCAGCCCATGCGCATCCCGCCCGGCTTTGACGAGCTCTCCACCGACGAGAAGGTCGACTACGTACAGTCGCTGTGGGAGCGAATCGCGGCCCAGCCAGAAGCGGTACCGGTTCCCGACTGGCACCGAGAGATCCTTCGCGAACGTCTGGAGGCCCACCGCGCGAATCCCGGAGAGGGTGAGCCCTGGGAGGAGGTGCGGGACGGCGTGCGGCGCAAGATTGCTGAGCGTGCCGCCGAGTGAAGCGCCGGAGGCTCATCACTCGTCCCGAGGCGAAGGCTGATGTTGAAGACGCAGCCCTTTGGTACGAGGCCCAGCGTGTCGGTCTGGGGTTCGATTTCACGGACGATCTCGATCGAGTGCTGATGCGGATTCGGGAGAACGCCCTCCAATTCCCTGAGATCGAGCCCGAGGTTCGGCGAGGGCTGCTGGCCCGCTTTCCCTACGCCGTCTACTTCGAGGTCGAAGATGAGACGGCTGAAATCGTCGCCGTGCTACACCAACGACGGCGGCCGGGCGTGTGGCGGGATCGCCTCGGCTAGATAGCCCAGCCCGTCGATGGGAGAACCATGCCCACCGTCCACCGCGTGCTCGAGACCGCGCTCTACTGCGACGACCTCGACCGCGCGGTCGCGTTCTATCGCGACGTGCTCGGGCTCGCGGTCATGGCACCCAGCGCGCGGCTCGTCGCGATGGACGCGGGTCAGGCGACCGTGCTGCTGCTCTTCAAGCGCGGCGCGTCGAAGGAGGGTGCGCAGACCCCCGACCACTGGCTGCCGCC
>JBIOXV010000096.1:0-5354 GCA_044869805.1 Thermoanaerobaculia bacterium
ACGCCGGGGACTTGGGCGACGTACTGAGGCGTTGCCTCGAGCGTCATTCCTTGAAATCCGCAGGCACCAGCCGCAGCCGGCCTCCCAGGATCGTGCTCGAGAAGACTCCGCCCGCATCGCGCTCGCAAGGTACGAAGGCGCCGCCTTCAAGCCGGAAACCGGAGGCCTCGCGGCCGTCGGCCCAGGTATAAAAGTACTCCCGAACCCCGCTCGCCTGGTGGGCACGGAACTTGGCGCCAGCGGGACCGCGATCGCGCTCCGCAGTTTCCTTACCCAGGATCTCGATCGCCAAGTCCGGCACGCGAGCCACCGTCTCCGTGCCTGGGAGGTAGTCGATCTCGCTGGTGCAGTGGATCGCGATGTCCGGGAACACCACGCTCTGCGAGGGCTGCGGCAGGCGGTGGCGGGCGTCCAGGCGCATCTGCCAACCCCGAGCTTTGACGATCGGAGCGAGCGTTGCCACGAGATCTGAGAGCAGCTTGCCGACGGGGAAGGTCCCAGGGCTCATCGGCATCACCCACCCTTCCAGAAGCTCCATGGGGTTGTCGGGGTCCTGCTCCCAAGACTCGAAGTCACTGGCGAGGATCGGTCCCTGCCGCTCGGTGCGAAAGCCGAACTCAGTGTCTTCCGGAAGCAGCTTGTCGGCGATCGCCATGGTTCCTCGGAGATCAGCGTAGCACGCAGCCCCACCCCCTCACTCCACCGCCAGCGCGATCTGGTTGGCGAAAGTCTCCAGCAGATGCAGTTGATCCGGGCTGTCGAGTCGATCGGCGGCGCCGGCAACGATGCCGAGCACGCCGACCACCTTGCCCGGCGCCTGGAGAGGCAGATAGAGCCCCTCGGCGGCCGGCAGGGTCTGGGTGGTGCGGCCGGCGGGCTGACCGTGGCTGAAGACCCAGGCTGCCACGGCGTGCTCCATGATGTCGAGGTCTGCCATCGTCTGGCCGCCGGCCTGAGCGGCAAGGCGGAGCCGGTCGCCGTCTCCTGGCACCAGCAGGACGACCCCGCAGCCGAAGAAGCCGGCCAAGTGCCGGGCGGCGGTATCGAGCGTGGCCTCGAGGTCAGGGGCCACGACCAGGTCGCGGGAGAGGGCGTAGAGCGCGGCGGTGTGGCGTTCGCGCAGGCGCGCGGCGTCGGCCTGCCGCCGCAGCCTCACGGTGAGCGTCGAGATGAAGAGGGCGGTCGCCAGCATCACCGCGAAGGTCACCAGGTATTCGGTGTCGGAAACCGCGAAGCTGAACCTCGGCGGGACGAAGAAGAAGTCGAAGCAGAGGACGGAGAGCACCGAGGCGAGGCTCGCGGCCCGGCGCCGGCCGCGGGCCGCCACCGCCACCACGCCCAGCAGGTAGACCATCACCAGGTTGGTGAGCTCGAAGCGGGAGAACATCCAGGCGCAGAGCAGGGTGGCGAGCGAGGTGACGAGGAGCGCCGCCGTGTAGTCGCTCCACCGGGCCTCCTGCGCCGGGTTGCGCCGCGCCGGCTCGCCTGCCCTCGGCTCCTCCTCGCCGGAGATCACGTAGACGTCGATGTCGCCGCTCCGGCGCTCGAGGTCGTCGCGCACCGACCCGAACAGCCGATCCCGCCACCGGGGATGGACGGGCTTGCCGACCACGATCTTGGTGACGTTGCGCCAGCGCGCGTACTCGAGGATCGCCTCGGCCGCGCCCTGGCCGGAGATCACCGCCGTCTGCGCGCCCAGGGACTCGGCGAGGCGCAGGGTCTCGTGGATGCGGTTACGTTCGGCCTCGGGCGCCCGTAGCTCGGCCGGCGTCTCGACGTTGACCACCCACCACTCGGCGTGCAGGCTGTCGGCCAGCCGCCGCGCCGCGCGCACCAGGCGCGCCGCGGAAGGCCCGGACGACACTGCCACCAGCAGCCGCTCGGCCACCGGCCAAGTGGCGGCGATCGAGTGCTGCTCGCGGTAGCGGCGCATCTGCTCGTCCACCCGTTCGGCGGTCTTGCGCAGCGCGAGCTCGCGCAGGGCGATCAAGTTGCCGGGGCGAAAGAAGCTCTCGACGGCCCGCGCCGCCTGCGCGGGGAGGTAGACCTTGCCCTCGGCCAGGCGCTTGAGCAGGTCCTCGGCCGGCAGGTCGACGAGCTCCACCTGGTCGGCACGCTCGAGGATCGAGTCGGGGACGGTCTCGCGCACCACCACGCCGGTGATCTGCCCGACCACGTCGCGCAAGCTCTCGAGGTGCTGGATGTTGACCGTGGTGTAGACGTCGATGCCTGCTCCCAGCAGCTCCTCGACGTCCTGCCATCGCTTGGCGTGGCGCGATCCGGAAGCGTTGGTGTGGGCAAGCTCGTCGACCACCAGGACCACGGGGTGCCGGGCGAGCGCGGCGTCGAGATCCATCTCGCGCAGCGCGAGGCCGCGGTGCTCACCCGTGCGCGGCGGCAGGCGCGCGAGGCCGGCCGCCAGCGCCTCGGTTTCTTTCCGGCCGTGGGTCTCGACCCAGCCGATCACCACGTCGACACCGCGGCGCTTCAGCTCGTGCGCCGCCTCCAGCATGGCGTAGGTCTTGCCGACGCCGGCCACGGCGCCCAGGAAGATCTTGAGCCGGCCGCGGTGCGCGCGCTCCTCCTCCGCCTGCGCGAGGGCGAGCAGGGCGTCGGGGTCGCGGCGGTCGTGGGTCAAAGGGGCTTCACCGCTGAAGTCCCTGAATCCTAGTCGAGCCGACCCGCATCGAGCGCAAGGTTGAGCTCCAGCACGTTCACCCGTGGCTCGCCGAGGAAGCCGAGCTGCCGGCCCTCGACGTGCCGTTCGACGAGGCGGCGCACGGCCGCCGGGTCGAGCCCGCGCGCCGCGGCCACACGACCCACCTGGTAGAAGGCCGCGGCCGGCGTGATGTGGGGGTCGAGGCCGCTCGCCGAGGCGGTGGCGAGGTCGGCCGGCACCGGCCCGGCCTCGCCCGGGTGGGCCGCGCGCAGCCGAGCGACTCGCTCCGCCACCGCCTTCAGGTAGTCCGGGTTGGTGGGGCCCAGGTTGGAGCCGGAGGAGGCGGCGCCGTTGTAGGCCGGCGCGGTCGCCGACGGCCGGCTCCAGAAGTAGCGCTCGCCGGCGAACGGCTGGCCGATGAGCTCGGAGCCCACGATGCGCTTCCCGGAGGGGCCCTCGACCTCGATCAGGCTGCCATTCGCCTGGTGCGGGAAGAGCACCTGCGCCAGGCCGGTCACCGCCAGCGGGTAGGCGATGCCGGTCAAGACGGTGAAGATCAGGGTGGCGAGGAGGGCGGTGCGCAGCGCTTGAATCATCGTCAGGCTCCCTCGCTACGCCAGGCGTAGCCCGACCAGCAGGAGATCGATCAGCTTGATGCCCACGAATGGCGCGATCAGGCCTCCGATGCCGTACAGCAGCAGGTTGTCGCGCAGCAGGCGGGCGGCGGGCAGGCGGCGGTAGGCGACTCCCTTCAAGGCCAGGGGGATCAGCAGCACGATGATCAGGGCGTTGAAGATCACCGCCGAGAGGATGGCGCTCTGCGGAGTCGCGAGGCCCATGATGTTGAGCTGCCCAAGGACCGGGTAAGTGCCGACGAAGGCCGCCGGGACGATGGCGAAGTACTTGGCCACGTCGTTGGCGATCGAGAAGGTGGTGAGCGCGCCGCGGGTCGTCAGGAGCTGCTTGCCGATCTCGACCGTCTCCAGGAGCTTGGTGGGGTTGGAGTCGAGGTCCACCATGTTGCTCGCCTCCTTGGCCGCCTGGGTGCCGCTGTTCATGGCCACCGCCACGTCGGCCTGCGCCAGGGCCGGCGCGTCGTTGGTGCCGTCGCCGGTCATCGCCACCAGCTTGCCGCCGGCCTGCGCCTCCCGGATCAGCTTGAGCTTGGCCTCGGGGGTGGCCTCGGCCAGGAAGTCGTCGACCCCGGCCTCGGCGGCGATGGCGGCGGCGGTCAGCGGGTTGTCGCCGGTGATCATCACCGTCTTGATGCCCATCTGCCGCAGCGCCGCGAAGCGCTCGCGGATGCCGCCCTTGACGATGTCCTTGAGGTGCACGACGCCCAGCACCACGGCGCCGTCGGCCACCACCAGCGGGGTGCCGCCCTGCCTGGCGACGGTCTCGACCTTGCTCGCCACGTCGGCAGGGAGCGAGCCGCCGCGCGACTCGACGAAGGCGGCGATGGCGTCGCTCGCACCCTTCCGGAGCTCGCGCCCGGGCAGGTCGACGCCGCTCATCCGGGTGTGGGCCGAGAAGGGCACGAAGCGCGCCTCGAGCGCCGCCAGGTCCCGCTGGCGCAGGCCGTAGCGCTCTTTGGCGAGCACCACGATGCTGCGCCCCTCGGGCGTCTCGTCGGCCAGCGAGGCGAGCTGCGCGGCATCGGCCAGCTCCTCGATCCCGATGCCCGCCGCGGGCACCATCTCCGTCGCCTGCCGGTTGCCCAGGGTGATGGTGCCGGTCTTGTCGAGCAGCAGCACGTCGACGTCGCCCGCCGCCTCCACCGCGCGGCCCGAGGTGGCGATCACGTTCGACTGGATCATGCGGTCCATGCCGGCGATGCCGATCGCCGACAGCAGGCCGCCGATGGTAGTCGGGATCAGGCAGACGAGCAGCGCGAGGAGCGCGGTGAGCGTGATCGGCGTCCCCTGGCCGGCGGTCCGGGCGCTGTAGATCGAGAACGGCAGCAGCGTCGCGGTGGCGATCAGGAAGATGAGGGTCAGGGCGACGAGCAGGATGTGGAGGGCGATCTCGTTCGGCGTGCGCTGCCGTTTGGCGCCTTCCACCAGGGCGATCATGCGGTCGAGGAAGGTCTCGCCCTGGCTCGCGGTGATGCGCACCACCAGCCAGTCGGAGAGCACGCGCGTGCCGCCGGTGACGGCGCTCTTGTCGCCGCCGCTCTCGCGGATCACCGGCGCGCTCTCGCCGGTGACCGCGCTCTCGTCGACCGACGCCGCTCCTTCCACCACCTCGCCGTCGGCGGGGATCACGTCCCCGGCCTCGACGAGCACGAAGTCGCCGGGCGCGAGCGCCGTCGAGGCCACGGGCGTCGAAGGGCCGAGGCGGTCGGCGCTCCACAGCCGCTTGGCGAGGGTGGACTTCCGGGTGGCGCGCAGCGCCGCGGCCTGCGCCTTGCCGCGGCCCTCGGCCATCGCCTCGGCGAAGTTGGCGAACAGCAGCGTGAACCAGAGCCAGAGGGCGACGCCGGCGACGAAGCTCACCGGCTCGTCGCCGTTGCCGGCCACGGACTGGATCGCCAGCAGCGTCGAGGCAACGCTCGCGACCAGCACCACGAACATCACCGGGTTCCTGATCTGGTGGCGCGGGTCGAGCTTCCTGACCGCCGCCACCGCGGCACCGCGCACGATGGCGCGATCGAACAGCGAGAGCTTTCTGCGGCTCGACATGGGTTACCTCTGGG
>JBIOXV010000097.1:0-2779 GCA_044869805.1 Thermoanaerobaculia bacterium
ATCATCTGGATCGTCGCGCATGTGATGGACATGGCGATTTACGTGACCAACATCGTCACGCTCATTGGGCTTGCCATCGCGATCGACTACTCGATGCTCGTGGTTTTCCGCTACCGAGAGGAGCTCGAGCGCCACGACCATCCCCACGAGGCGCTGGCCCGGACAATGCGCACCGCGGGGCGGGCGACGCTTTTCTCCGGGCTGACCGTCGCCATCGGGCTGGCGCTGCTGGTCCTGATGCCGCTGCCCTTCATGCGCTCGATGGGGGTCGGTGGATTGCTGGTGCCGCTGGTGTCGATCGCGGCCGCGGCGACGTTTCTGCCGGCGCTGCTGGCGGTGATGGGCCGGCGGGTGAACCGCTTCCGCGTCGTGCCGCGGCGGCTCATCCAGAAGCGGGCCCAGGGCGGGCGGGGGATGTGGACTGTGCTCGCCCGCTCGATCATGCGCCGGCCCATCCCTTATCTGGTGATCGGCGCCGCCGTGATGCTGGCGCTGGCCTATCCGGCCACCGATCTGAAGCTCACGGGCGGCGACAACCGTGGCATGCCCGAGACGACCGAGGCGACCCGCGGCCTGGCCCTGCTCGAGGACGAGGTGGGGGCGGGCGCGCTGGCGCCGAACCAGATCGTGATCGATACGGGCCGGCCGAACGGCGTCTGGAGCGCCCCAGCGCTCGAAGCGCAGCGCGCCCTCGCCGGCTCGCTCTCGGGGGATGTCGAAGTTGATCCGGAGACCGTGCACGCGCCGGCCGAGTTCGTCGACCGTCCCGGCGTCCCCAACCCGGCGACGCGCGCCGCTGCGGTAAAGGCGAACCTCGTCGATCGAGAGGGCCGGGTGGCGCAGGTGCGCGCCGCCGGGCGTTCGGACACCGGCACCGAGCCGGCGGCGGACCTTGTGGAGCGCATCCGCGACGACTACGTCCCCCAGTCTGGCCTCGATTCGGACCGGGTGTTCGTCACCGGCGCCGCCGCCTTCAGCGTCGACTTCATCGACACGGCCTACTCGGCCTTCCCCTGGCTAGTGGCGGGAGTGCTGCTGCTGAGCTACCTGCTGCTGATGCGCGCCTTCCGGTCGCTCTTCCTGCCGCTAAAGGCGGTCTTCATGAACCTGCTCTCCGTGAGTGCCACCTACGGGGTGCTGGTGCTCGCCTTCCAGAAGGGCTGGGGCGAGCCGTTCGGGCTCCAGGGGTCGCCGCAGATCGAGGCCTGGATCCCGATCTTCCTGTTCGCGATGCTCTTCGGCCTCTCTATGGACTACGAGGTATTCCTGCTCTCGCGCATGCGCGAGGAGTGGGACCAGCGGCGCAACAACGAGGAGGCCGTCGCCCACGGGCTGGAGCACACCGGCCGAATCATCACCGCGGCCGCCGTGATCATGGTCGCCGCCTTCTCGGGCTTCACGGCCGGCAGCTTCGTCGGCCTGCAGATGTTCGGGCTCGGCCTCTCGGCCGCGATCATCCTGGACGCGACCATAGTGCGCGCCATCCTCGTCCCGGCGACGATGAAGCTGGTGGGGGACTGGAACTGGTATCTGCCGGACGGCGTGCGCCGGGCGCTGCGGCTCGCGCCGGGACACGCGCCGCCACCGCCCCGGCCCGCCTCCGCCGGGGGCGGTGCTGCCGGGAGGCGAAGCTGAGGGAAGTCGACCGGGAACGCACAGAGCTCCCCGGCGGGGAAGGTGAAGGCGTCATCGATGATGACGCGTTCCTGGGTCGGCAGTGCGGCAGCGGCGGGCGCACTCATCGCAACCGACGCAGCGATGGGAGGGATCGCAGAGCGGCGCATTGGAATCTCCGGCCGCGCGAAGCGCCGACGCGGGCGACCTTACGCGGGTATGAGCAGCAGAACCTCGAACGCCTCGCAGCCGGCCGCGCGAAACCACGATGCGTTCGACCTTCCGCGGCCATGAGCGGCCAAAGGTCGAACGCGTGGCAGCCGGCGGCGCGATCGGCGGCGCGCTCAACCACCCGCGCCGCGAGCCTGCAATCGCGGAAGCGGGCGCCCTAGGAAACCGTCCAGGTCTCGCCCGCGTGCAGGAGCTTCTCGAGCTCCTCCGGGCCGACCTTCGCGCGCGCCTCCTCCAGCTCGTTGGCGAGGTCCTGGCCGTACACCGGGCGGGAAACCGATCGGAAGACGCCGATCGGCGTCGGACCCGTGGGGCGCGCGGCCAGGTGGGCCAGCTCGAACGCGAGGCTCGGCTCCTCGCGAGCAGCGTCGTGCACGACCAGGGCGTCCTCGCCCACGTCGGCGACATCGACGAGCTCGAGCCGGCCGTCCGCGCCCCGCATCACGCCGCGCTCGCCGTCGGCCCCGAAGCGGATCGGCTTACCGTGCTCGAGCCGGATCTGGTTCAGCTCTCGCTGGCCCTTGGCGCGGACCGCGTCGAAGGCGCCGTCGTTGAACACGTTGCAGTTCTGGTAGATCTCGATGAAGGCGGCGCCCTCGTGGGCGGCCGCAGCGCGCAGCGTCTGGGCCACGTGCGGCTTGTCGGTGTCGACTGTGCGCGCCACGAAGGTCGCCTCCGCCCCCAGCGCCAGCGACACCGGGTTGAAGGGATGGTCCTGCGAGCCGAAGGGCGTGGACTTCGTGACCTTGCCCTCCTCGCTCGTGGGCGAGTACTGGCCCTTCGTGAGGCCGTAGATCTGGTTGTTGAACAGCAGGATCTTGAGCGGCACGTTGCGGCGAAGCGCGTGGATCAGGTGGTTGCCGCCGATCGAGAGCGAGTCGCCGTCGCCGGTGACGACCCACACCGACAGGTCGGGGCGTGAGCTGGCCACTCC
>JBIOXV010000098.1:0-11995 GCA_044869805.1 Thermoanaerobaculia bacterium
GGGCGCTCCTCGCGGCCGAGCTCGCGCCGCGCGGCGTGCTGTTGCTCGAAGGCGACCTCGGCAGCGGCAAGACGGTGCTGGCGCAGGGCGTCGCGGCCGGCCTCGGCATCGACCCGCGGCAGGTGCAGTCGCCGACCTACACGCTGATCCGCGAGCACCGGGGCGCGCGCGGGCTCCTGGTGCACGCCGACCTCTACCGCCTGGAGCCGGAGGAGGCCGCGGCGCTCGGCCTCGAGGAGCTGGCGGCGGGCGAGGCGGTGGTGGTCGTCGAGTGGGCGGAGCGCCTGCCTTTCGCGCTGCCCGGCGCGCGCCGCCTGCGCTTGGCGCGGTTGCCCGGCGGCGGCCGCGAGATCGTTGAACAGCCACAAACCTAGACTGAATCGGAGATAACGGATGGCTATCAAGAGAGTGGGAGTGCTCGGCTGCGGCCTGATGGGCTCGGGAATCGCCGAGGTGGCGGCCAAGGCCGGCTATGCGACGGTGGTGCGCGAGGTGAACGACGACCTCCTGGGCAAGGGCCTGGCGAGAATCCAGGGCTCGCTCGCCAAGGCGGTGGAGAAGGGCAAGCTCGACGCCCCCGGGCGCGACCTGGCCCTCGCCAACCTCTCGGGCACGGTGGACTTCTCCGGGCTCGCGGACTGCGACCTGGTGGTGGAGGCGATCGTCGAGAACGTGGAGGAGAAGCAGCGCACTTACCAGGCGCTCGACGCGGTCGCCAAGGATGGCGCGATCTTCGCCAGCAACACCTCCTCGCTCACCATCACCCAGCTCGCCATGGCGACGCAGCGGCCTGACCGCTTCGTCGGCCTGCACTTCTTCAACCCGGTGCCGGTGATGAAGCTGGTCGAAGTGGTGCGCACGCTGATGACCTCGGAGGAGGCGTTCGGCGACGCCTTCGCGTGGGTGCGCTCGCTGGGCAAAGAGCCGGTGGCGGCGCGCGACAACTCGGGCTTCATCGTCAATCGGCTGCTGGTGCCTTACCTGCTGGACGCGATCCGTGCGTACGAGGAAGGGGTGGGGTCGGTGGAGGACATCGACAAGGGGATGCAGCTCGGCTGCGGCTACCCGATGGGGCCGTTCACGCTGCTCGATTTCGTGGGCCTGGACACGACGTACTGCATCGCGAACATCATGTTCGAGGAGTACCGGGAGAAGCGCTTCGCGCCGCCACCGCTGCTGAAGCAGATGGTGCTCGCGGGCAGGTTGGGCAAGAAGAGCGGGCGGGGGTTCTACGAGCACTCGAAGAAGTAGGAGGGCTCCCCAGGGCGGGGCGGGAGGCCGCCTCCGTTCCGCGGTGCTATGCTCGGGCCTTCCACGCGCCGCCCGCCGGGGCGCGGCCCAAGCCGATGGCCACCCTCACCGTAGCCGAGCAGGGCCTCGAGACCCTCTTCGGCGTGCAGGACGAGAACCTCCGACGCATCGAGCGTGCCTTCGGCGTCTCCATCGCCGCCCGCGGCTCCGAGATCAAGGTCACCGGCGACCCGGCCGGCATCGAGGCCGCCGAGCGCCTGCTGCGCGACCTCGTCCTCCTCCTCGAGCAGGGCTACCGCTTCCGCCCCGGGGACGTCGCCACCGCCGTGCGCGTGGTGACCGAGCAACCCGAGACCTCGCTGGCGAGCTTCTTCCTGCCCGAGGGGCCGCTCGCCGCGGTGCGCCGCCTGGTGGCGCCGCGCAGCGTCAAGCAGCAGGACTACCTGCAGGCGATGATCGACTACGACATGGTGATCTCGATCGGGCCCGCCGGCACCGGCAAGACCTACCTCGCGGTGGCGATGGCCGCTGCCGCCTTGAACGAGAAGCGGGTCAAGCGCATCGTGCTGGCGCGGCCCGCGGTGGAGGCCGGCGAGAAGCTCGGCTTCCTGCCCGGCGACCTCGCCGAGAAGGTCAATCCCTACCTGCGGCCGCTCTACGACTCGCTCTACGACCTGATCGGCTACGAGAAGGTGGGCCGCATGATGGAGCGGGGGGTCATCGAGGTCGCGCCCCTGGCCTTCATGCGCGGCCGCACCCTGAACGACAGCTTCATCATCCTCGACGAGGCCCAGAACACCACCAGCGAGCAGATGAAGATGTTTTTGACCCGCATCGGCTTCAACTCCAAGGCGGTGATCAACGGCGACGTGACGCAGGTGGACCTGCCGGCCGGCAAGCCTTCGGGGCTCACCGAGGCGCGCCACGTGCTCGACGGCGTCGAGGGCATCAAGTTCGTGGAGTTCGATCAACGCGACGTGGTGCGGCACAACCTGGTGCAGAAGATCATCACCGCCTACGGGCGCTGGGACCAGGCGAAGCAGTCCAACGCGGTGCGCGAGCCGGTTCCCGTACCAGCCGCCGCGGGCAACTGAGAGCCAGACCGTGGCAAGAGCGGAGGATCGGTTCCGCAAGCACGCCTCCGAGGAGGGCGCCGGGGGAGGGAAGCCTGCCCAGCGCCGCCCGCCGCGGCATCGCGTGCGGCGCTGGGTGGCGCGGCAGTGGGGCCGCCTGCTCGAGCGCTCGTGGCTCTTCGTGGTCGGCTTCCTGCTCGCGGGATCGGCCTCGCTGCTGCCCTGGAACCGGGTGTTCGCGCCGAGCGTCGAAGTCGGCGCCATCGCCGATCGCGACTTCATCGCGCCGCGCGACCTGCTGCTCCCAGACGACGAGACCACGCTCGCCCGCCAGCAGAAGGCGCGAGAGGAGGTGCTGCCGGTCTACGACTTCGACCCCAGCACCGTGATCGCGGACCGATTGGGCGCGCTGTTCGAGACTGGCAGGGCACTGCTGCCCGCCTCCGCTGGCGCGGCCAGGCCGCGGGGCGACCCGGCGACCCCGGCGCGCGTCGAGTCGATGCTAGCCGGCACCCCCCTGAAGCTCACCCCCGGGCAGGCGGGCCTGCTGCTGCGCACCGGCCTGACCCCGGAGCTCGAGGACCGCGTGCGCGGCCTGGCCTCGCAGGTGGTACGGCGCGGGGTGGTGCTCGGCAAGGCCGAGCTGCTCGAGAACCGGCTGCGCGGCATTACTCTGCGCAACCTGTCGACCGGCATCGAGGGCCCCAGCCTCGACCTCTACGACTACCTCGCCTACCCCGAGGAGGTGCGCGACCAGGTGGAGACCGAGGTCCGCGCCTGGCCCGGCCTGGCGGGCAGCGAGGGCCGGCTGCTGGCCCTCTTCCTGACCACCAACCTGGGCCCCAATCTGCACTTCAACAAGAGCGAGACCCTGCTGCGCCAGGAGGCGGCGGCGCTCGCCGCGCCGCCCTCCTTCACGCGCGTGCGCCAGGGGCAGGTCATCGCCAGGAAGGGCGACCAGCTCGACGCCGCCGCGGTGCGGGTGATCGCCTCCTACCAGAGCTCCGACCAGCCCTCGTGGCGCCACCTGCTGCCGGTCGCGGGCACCCTCGCGCTGCTGGTGGCGGCGGTGCTGGTGCTCTGGCTGTCGCTGGCCGGCGAGCGGGTGGAGCACCGCAGCCGGCGGCGGCTGTGGAGCGAGACCCTGCTGCTGCTGGCGGTGAGCCTGGTGCTCACCCGCCTGGGCCTGGTGATCGCCGAGGCGCTGGCCGGCTCCTTCGACTCGCCGCCTTTCTCCTCGCCTCGCGCCTTCACCTTCGCGGTTCCCTTCGCGGCCCTGGGCCTCTCCGCGGCGCTGCTCTTCGGCCGCGCCAGGGCGCTGACCCTGGTGCCGGTCTTCTCGCTGCTCGTCGCCTGGCTGGCCGGCGCCGACGGGCTGTGGATGGCGCTGCTGGCGTTCGCCGGCAACCTGGCGGCGATCTACTCGCTGGACCCCTACCAGGTCCAGCAGCGGCTGGTGATGACCCGCTCCGGGATGGTGGCGGGCGCCACCAACGCCGCCCTGGTGTTGGTGGTCGCGGCGCTGGAGGAGCGCCCCGCCGGCGGGCTCGTGGAGCTCGGCTTCGAGCTCGCCTGCGCCTTCGCCGGAGGGCTGCTGGCGGCGGCCATCGCCAGCTTCACCCTGCCGCTCTTCGAGGCCGCCTTCGGCCGCGCCACCGACATCAAGCTCGCCGAGCTCGCCAACACCAACCTGCCGCTGCTGCGCCGGCTGGCTTACGAGGCGCCCGGCACCTTCCAGCACTCGATGATGGTGGCGAACCTCGCCAAGCAGGCCTGCGAGGAGATCGGGGCCGACGCGCCGCTCGCCTATACCGCGGGCCTGTACCACGACGTGGGGAAGCTTCCGCGGCCGGACTATTTCGTGGAGAACCAGCGCCCGGGCGCCAACCCGCACGACAAGCTGCTGCCGACGATGAGCGCCCTGATCCTCGTCAACCACATCAAGGACGGCCGCGAGCTGGCGCGCGAGCACCACCTGCCGCAAGCCATCGTCGACGCCATCGAGCAGCACCACGGCACGCGGTTGATCAAGTACTTCTACGGCCGCGCCGCCGCGCAGCGGGACCGCGCCGCGGGCGAGCTCTCCGAGGAGCCCTTCCGCTACCCGGGCCCCAAGCCGCAGAGCAAGGTGATGGGCGTGCTGATGCTGGCCGACGCGGTGGAGGCCGCCAGCCGCACGCTGGTGGAGCTGACGGTGCCCAAGGTGCGCACCCTGATCCGCACCATCGTCGAGGACTGCCTGCAGGACCGCCAGCTCGACGAGACCGACTTGACGCTGGCCGACCTCGCCCGCGTCTCCGAGTCCTTCCTGCGGGTGCTGACCAACATCTTCCATCAGCGCGTGGACTACCCCGGCTTCGACTTCAACGCCGAGCGGCGCGAGAAGCGGCCGGCGCGGGTGATCCGGCTGCCCGCGGCCCGGCCCTAGGCCCCCAGTCCGTGGCACTAGCCCCCCAGTCCGTGGCACTAGCCCCATACTGTGCGGCCCTAGCTCATCCGCGATACACTGCCGCCACGATCTGGGCTGATCCCAGCCGCACCACGTTCTCAGCTTGAACGCCAACTCCTCCTCTGCCTCCAGCTTGCCGAGCGCCTCGCCCCATCGGTCGCCGCCCGAGGTGACGATCCAGAACCCCTGCCAGTACCGCGAGGCCGGCGCCCGCCGGCTGCGGCCCTGGCTGGTGGAGCTGGTGGGGTCGCTGGTGCGCGCCGCGCCGAGCTTCGTGGTGCGCTTCGTCAGCGACCGTGAGATGCGGCAGCTCAATCGCCTGTACCGCAACCAGGACCACACCACCGACGTGCTCTCCTTCCCCGGCGAGGAGAGCCCGGACGGCGACCACGTCGGCGACGTGGTGATCTCGGTGCCGACGGCGAGGAAGCAGGCGCACCGCGCCGGCCACGGCATCGAGACCGAGCTCAAGATCCTGGTGCTTCACGGCCTGCTCCACTGCCTGGGCCACGACCACGAGACCGACGGAGGAGAGATGGAGGCCCTGGAGCGGGACCTGCGCCGGAAGTGGATCCTCCATGCGCCGCCATGAGTAGCGCGCCATTGCCGCTGTTCTGGCTGGCGGCCGGCCTCCTGGTGCTGACCACCTCGCTGGTGGTGCTCTCGGCGTTGCTCGAACGCAGCGGCCCGATCCGCCTGCGCCACTTCGCGGAGGAGGCGGGTGGGCGGTTGCGCAAGATCTTCGACTCGCCGCAGCGCTTCGAGGCCTTCCGCTATCTCCTCTCCTCCCTCGCCAAGGCTCTGCCGGCGGCGCTCTGCGTCACGGTGATGCTGCTGTTCCTGGCGCTCGGGGCGCCGCCGCTCTCCGCCGCCCTGCTCGCCCTCGCCGTGGTGGTGCTCATCGCCCTCGCGGCGGAGCTCGCCAACCGGGTGCTGGTGGGCCGCGACCCGGAAGCGGCGCTGGCGCGCTTCACCGCGCTGTACCGCATCTGTCTCTTCCTGCTGGCGCCGGCCGTGCCGCTGGTGGCCCTCTTCCTTCCCGGCCTGACCGACGCCGGGGAAGAGGAGGTCGAGGAGGAGGACGAGGCTTCGGAGGAGGAGATCGAGGCTTTTATCGACGTCGGCACCAAGGAGGGTATCCTCGAGCCCGATCAGGGCGACCTGGTGCGCGGGGTGGTGGACTTCGGCGACACTTTGGTGAGGAGCGTGATGACGCCACGCATCGACATCGTGGCCGCCCCCGCCTCCTCGAGCCTCGAGGAGCTGGTGCCGGTGTTTCTCGAGTCGAAGTGCTCGCGCATCCCGCTCTTCGAGGAGTCGATCGACCGCGTGGTCGGCATCCTCCACATCCGCGACCTGCTCGCCGGCCTCTACTCGGCGCCTCGCCCCGCGGCCGCCGAGCTCGCCAAACCAGCCTACGTGGTGCCCATCACCAAGCCGCTCGACGAGCTGCTGCGCGAGCTGCAGGCGCGGCGCTCGGAGATGGCGATCGTGGTCGACGAGTACGGCGGAACGGCCGGCCTGGTGACGGTGGAAGACCTGGTCGAGGAGATCGTCGGCGACCTGGGCGACGAGCACGAGGAGATCGAGGCCCCGCCCGAGCCGCTGGGCGACGGGCGCTGGCGGCTCGAGGGCCGCGCCCACCTGGAGGAGCTCGAGGAGGTGACCGGCATCGAGATCGAGCCGGGCCCCTACGAGACGGTGGGGGGGCTGGTGCTTTCGCTCGCCGGCCTGGTGCCGGAGCCCGGCGCGGTGGTCGAGACCCACGGCCTCAAGATCACCGTCGAGCAGGTCGGCGAGCGGCGCATCGAGCGCGTGACGGTGGAAAAGCTGGCGCCGGCCGGCGAGGACGAGAATGCCTAAGTTCGGCACCGTGGCGCTGATCGGCCGCCCCAACGCCGGCAAGTCGACGCTGCTCAACCGCTGGCTGGGCGAGAAGCTGTCGATCGTCTCCGACAAGCCGCAGACCACCCGCCAGCGGATCGTGGGCATCCTGTCCAACGAGCGCGGCCAGATGGTGTTCTACGACACCCCGGGCGTGCACAAGCCGCTCCATCGCCTGAACCGGCAGATGGTGCAGCACGCGGTGGCGGCGATGAACGACGCGGACGTGGTGGCGGTACTGATCGACGCCTCGCAGCCGCCGGGCTCCGGCGACGCCTACCTGGTCGAACTGGTCAAGCAGGCGCCGGCGCCGAGGCTGGTGCTGCTCAACAAGATCGACCTCGTCGCCAAGCGCAAGCTCCTGCCGCGCATCGAGCGCTACGCGGCGGAGAACGCCTTCGAGGAGATCGTGCCCATCTCGGCCCTGTCGGGCGACGGCGCCGATCTCGCCCTCGACCTCCTCTGGCAGCGGCTGCCCGAGGGCGAGCCCCGCTTCGATCCCGAGCTCCTGACCACCCATCCCGAGCGCTTCCTGGCCGCCGAGCGTATCCGCGAGAAGGTGCTCGCCGAGACCCGCGACGAGCTGCCGTTCGCCACCGCGGTGGCGATCGAGCGCTGGGAGGAAGACGAGGAGAAGGGGCTGGCGCGCATCTACGCCGCGCTGATCGTCGAGCGCCCCGGCCAGAAGGCGATCCTGATCGGCCGCGGCGGCGAGCGCGTGAAGTCGATCGGCACCGCCGCGCGTCTCGACCTCGAGGAGTTCCTGGGCCGCCGCGTGTTCCTCGACCTCAACGTCAAGGTGGTGGACGACTGGCGGGAGGACCGCGGCATGCTGGCGGAGCTCGACCGCTTCGTCGACCTCACCGGCGAGGGCGGCGAGTGAAGACGCCTGCCGCGAACGCCGGAGCCCAGGAGCCCGCGGGCGAGCGCACCTACCGCCGCTTCGTGGAGAGCCTGACCGAGCGCTACTTCTTCTTCGCGCACGACCGCTTCGGCCGCTTCACCTACTTGAGCCCGTCGATCTCGCAAGTGCTCGGCTACAGCCCCGACGAGTACCGGGCCCACTACGGTGAGATGCTGACCGCAGCGCCGATCAACACCGAGGCCTACCTGCGCAGCGAGCGGGCGCTGGCCGGGGAGACTCAAGGCCCCTACGAGATCGAGGTCAAGGCCAAAGACGGCTCGCTCCACCGCCTGGAGATCACCGAGCATCCGGTGCTCGACGGCGACGGGCAGGTAGAGGGCCTCGAAGGCATCGCCCGTGACATCACCGACAAGTGGCGTGCCGAGGAGGCGCTGCGCGAGAGCGAGGAGAAGTACCGCTCGTTCTTCGAGGAGAACCTGGCCGGCCACTACGTGTCGACCCCGGACGGCACGCTCCTCGCGTGCAACCGCGCTTTCGCCCGCATCATCGGCTTCGAGTCCGCGGCCGAGGCGACGGCGGCGAGCCTGTGGTCGCTGTACCCGAGCCCGGAGGCGCGAGCCTCCTTCGTCGAGCACCTGCGCCGGGAAGGGCGGCTCGAAACCGTCGACCTGGAGCTCAAGCGCCAGGACGGCGCCGTGCGCTGGGTGGTCGAGAACGCGGTGGGCAAGTTCGACGAGCGCGGCGAGCTGGTCGAGATCCACGGCTTTATCATGGACCAGACGGAGCGCACCCAGGCCGAGCACCAGCTCCGCCAGGCGCAGAAGATCGAAGCCGTGGGCCAGCTAGCCGGCGGCATGGCCCACGACTTCAACAACCTCCTGGGGGTGGTCATCGGGTACTGCGAGCTGCTGCAGGAGGGGCTCCAGGACGACCCGCGCAAGCTCTCGCTGCTGGGCGAGATCCGCAAGGCCGCCGATCGCGCCACCAGCCTCACCCGGCAGCTCCTCGCCTTCAGCCGCCTGCAGGTGCTGGAGCCCAGGGTGCTCGACCTCAACGCGGTGGTCACTGACGTCGGCAGGATGCTGCAGCGGCTGATCGGCGAGAACATCGAGCTCGCTACCGAGCTCGAGCCCGAGCTGGGGCGGGTGACCGCAGACCCGGGCCAGCTCGAGCAGGTGATCCTCAACTTGGCGATCAACGCCCGCGACGCCATGCCCCACGGCGGGCGCCTGGTGATCGCCACCGCCAACGTCGAGCTCGACGAGCAATTCGTGCGCGCGCTCTCCGGCTCGCGCGCCGGGCCGCACGTGATGCTCACCCTCTCCGACAACGGGCAGGGCATGGACGCGGCCACTCTGGCGCGCATCTTCGAGCCGTTCTTCACCACCAAGCCCAAGCCGCAGGGCACCGGGCTCGGGCTGTCCACGGTCTACGGCATCGTCAAACAGAGCGGCGGCTACATCTGGGTGGAGAGCGAGCCGGGCGCCGGTTCCACCTTCCGCATCTACCTGCCGCGGGCGGAGGGCGCGCTCGAAGCCAGGCCCTGGCACCAGCCCGCGGCAGGCTCGGCGCCGGGCGGCGAGGAAACCATCCTCTTGCTCGAGGACGAGGACGCGCTGCGCCAGGGCATCGCGCAGATCCTGGAGCGGGCCGGCTACACGGTGATCCAGTGCGGGCAGCCCTCCGAGGCGCTGGCGGTGGCGGGCTCGGATGCCCGCCCCATCGACCTGGTGCTGACCGACGTCGTGATGCCGCAGATGAACGGCCCGCAAGCGGTGGCGCAGATCCTCGAAGCCCGACCCGGTGCGCGGGTGCTCTACATGTCGGGCTACACCGACGACGCGATCGCCCGCCACGGCGTCCTCGAGCCGGGCGTCGCGTTGATCGCCAAGCCCTTCTCCGCCGCCGCAGTGCTGTCGAAGATCCGCGAAGTGCTGGACCGGGAGTAGCCGGGGTCGGCCAGGAGAGATGAAGCCGCCGATGGAGGGTCTCGGGCCACGCAACGAATTCGCGGCACAAACGTTGCTTGCGCCATCGCCGTATGCGCTAAAGCGAGAGAGGCAATTGGAGGAGCGAGCATGAGAGGAGCCAGGCGAACGTTGGCGCGACAAGAGCGACCGCGAATTCCGGTCCCCTCACCCCGCTTGCGGGGAGAGGGCCAGGGTGAGGGGCGGTGCCATTCGGCACGATCGGCGCGATGGGGGCGCTGGGGTAGGCTCGCGGCTCTGGCCCTGCTCCTCGGAACCCCTCCAGCCTTCGCCTCCCCGCCCACCCTCACCTTCGATGCCGGCTCGCTCACGGCCAGCGGCCTGACGGCCTCGGGTGAGGCGGCGTTCCTCGGCGTAATGCGCCTGCCTCGTGTGTACTACCAGGAGGTCTACACCGTCCGCGAGACGGGCACGGCGGACGCGGAGGGCTCGCTCTTGCTCCCCGTCGAGCCGGGAGTCGGGCGCCGGTCGGTATGGGCGGTGGTGGACCTCGCGACCGGCGAGCTCGCCGTGGCTGCGCCGGAGGACTATCGCTTGAACGAGCTACCTCTTCCGGCCGAGGCAATCGGCCGGGACGCCGACGACAAGCCCAGCCGGGTGACTCTCTCGCAGAAGACGGCCGAGGTGCTGCTTGCGCGCCATGGCTCCGGCGCCTGGGGCTTGGCGGTGACGGACGGCGGCCCCGAGGACGCGGACGGGGAGGTGGACGGCTCGATCACCCTGAGCGTCGCCGCCCTCGCCCCGATGGAAGAGCTGGCGGCCCCTGAGGAGCTTCTGGCGGGAGACGTGCTGGTGGTGCTGGACCCGAACGAGCTGACTTACCGGGCCGCCACGGTGACCGCGGCCCTGCTGGGCGAGGAGGGACGATGAACCTGCGACTACTCGTGCCGGTCCCCTCTCCCCGCTTGCGGGGAGAGGGCCAGGGTGAGGGGCGGCGAGGCGCAGTAGCTTCGTCGCGACGAGCGCTCTCCCGCCTGCCTCTGCGTCTGGCTCTCGCCTCGCTCGTGCTGCTCACCGCCGGCGCTGCTCAGGCCCAGGACTTCCCGGGCATCGCCCGGGGCTTCGAGCCGGAGAAGAGTTACCAGATCGGAGAAATAGAAAGTGTTGGGTTATTTAACGGAGGGCTAACTATCACGATCCCGATCGGGGGCACCTATCCGATCGGTCCCAGCTTCGGCTTCGGGCTCACCTTGGTCTACAACTCCCATCTCTGGCGCTACCAGGAGATCCCCAACGTCACGACGCAAGTCCTTCCTTCTGAGATATTTAACGCCGGTTTCGGGTGGACTTTGTCCCTCGCCAGATGGCTCCACCCGGACGATCCGGCCAACGACACCGATGGCTTTGTACTGTATGACGCGAGCGGAGCCCGTCACGACTTCTACTCCAAGCTTCATCCGAGCGACAACGGCAGCCAGTCGGGCATCCTCTACAGCCGGGACGGCTCCTACCTGCGCGCCGTCCTGACCGGCTCGGTTTCCGCCCCGAGCGCGGTCACGGTGCATCTCCCCGACGGCTCGGAGCAGGTGTTCGAGCGGGTCGGGACCACGAGCCCGCCGAAGTACCGCCTGCTGTCGATGAAGGACGCCTTCACCAACGCCTTCACGGTCGGCTATGGCACCTGCCAGGACCCGCAGGAGGGGCTTCTCGATTGCTGGACGATCTCGAGCCCGGCGACGTTCAACACGATGGAGGTGTTGTTCAACACCACCCCGGCGGTGGCCGGGGACTACGCCACCAAGGGTGGGGTGGTTCGCAAGGTCAACCTCAAGGCGACCCCTGCGCCCGGGAGCACGACGCCGCGGACGGCGAGCTACGTCTTCTCCTACTCCAAAGTGACCTTCACACCAGGCTGCGCGTCGCAGGTGAGCCCTCCGGCGAGCGTGCCGTTCCTGACCCAGATTCTCTTGCCGGAAGGAGCGAAGTGGGAGATGCCCGGGGGGCTGGCGGCCTACAACACGACCGGCGGCGGGACCTGCAACAACCAGCTCGGTCTGATGCAGAAGCTCACGCTTCCGACCCAGGGCCGGATGGAGTGGAGCTGGGGGAGCTTCCTCTTCCCGCAGCCGGCGGACCGATGCAAGGAAGCCTTCTACAACCAAGTGGGCCTTTCGGCACGGCGCCACTACGACCGCAACGGTGCGCTCCAGGGGAGCTGGAGCTACGCTCAGGCGCTTGATCACGCGGGGGGATGTGGCCCCATCACCCCGGACCCGCCACGCCACTCCGAGGTGACGGTCACCTCGCCCCTGGGGGACGTGACCAAACACTTCTTCGTCGTCGACACCAACACGGATCGCACGCGCGAGGAGCTCTACGGCTACCCGAGGCGGGGCTGGGCGGACAGCGACGGCCTGGGCGCGGACCTCTCGACCAAGGTCTACGACGGTGTCGCCAACTTGATGCGCTCGACCTACGTGCGCTACGAGTGGGACGGTGGGGCCGGGGGGACGACCGAGCAGCCGCCGCGCGCCAACCAGCGGCT
>JBIOXV010000099.1:0-15572 GCA_044869805.1 Thermoanaerobaculia bacterium
GCCGGACGAGCCGCTGCATGTCCGGGCTGGCGCACTTCTCGATCACGAGGTCGCGGTCGGTCGCGGTGCCCGTCACGTCGACCACCACGACGATGTCCTCGGGGATCAGCGTGTCGAGCACCCGCAACGCTCCGTCCATGTCGGTCTCCTCGCCGGAAGTGAGCTCGATCCTCACGTGCTCGTAGTCGAGCCGGCCGCTGAAGTACGCCTGCATCACGGCGTGGACGCCGATGAAGTTGTCGAGGTGGCCGAAGTACCTCCCGCTCTCCGTCACCATCAGACGATGGGACGGAAAGCCGGTGTCCGCATGGCAGGGGAAGACGAGTTGAGGATGGCGAGTGGGGGCAGCTGGTGACCGGTGACGCTCAGACATCCTCTCCAGCCTCGCACCTCCCGGCATCCACCGCCCGTCCCGCCCGCGCCCGTCCAACCCAGGAAGGAGCTCCTCCACCGTCTCCTCCAGCCAGCGCAACCTCTCGGCAGGGGTCAGCTCAAGGCCCATCCGGAGCTGCCGTCTGCGATTGCCCTCGAAGCTCCAGGGCTCGCGCTGCCCTCGTGGATCGCCCGGTAGGCCTTTCTCAGGCATTGGGTCGGGCTCCCTTGCTCAGCTCCTCCAGCGCGTCGATGTCGGCCAGCTCCTGATGCCGACCGGCCCGGCGCTTCAGAGCGATGAGGTCGCGTGCCGAAATGACCGTCGCGGTAGTAGAGGACCTCAGCTCGATTCAGAGCCCCAAGTACTCGCTCGATCTCGCCCTTCATCGGACGAGAAATGTACCACCGCGAATCAGCTGGCACCTCGATCGGCGGCTCTGCCTTATGGCAACTGCGCCAGCCTTCTCCAGCAACCTTCCGCCCGAGCTGATTTGTGCCCTCGACGGAGTCTGCCGTCGCCTCACCCTGCGGCCAACGCTCTCGACGGCTGCGCCGAGACGCTGCTTGACTCGCACTGCTGAGCCGCTTAGCATGAGCCTATGAGTCATCGTCTGCAAGTTCTCATCCCGGACAGCTTGGACACCGCGATTCGCAAGGCAGCCCAACGGCGACGCTCCTCCAAGGGCGAGTGGGTGCGCCGCGTGATCGAGCGGGCGCTGGTCGAGGAGCAAAAGACCTCCGATCCGCTCTCCAGGCTGGCCTCTCTCGAAGCTCCGACGGCGGACATCGACCGGATGCTCGCGGAGATCGAGGCGGGGAGGCGATGAAGGTCTTCATCGACTCGAACATCCCCATGTACGTGGCCGGCCGGGAGCACCCCAACCGCGAGCCAGCGAAGCAGTTCCTGGCGAGGGTTCGCTCCGGCGAGGTCGAGGGTTGCACCAGCACCGAGGCGCTCCAGGAGATCCTCTACCGCTACAGCGCCCTGGGCCACAGGGACTTGGCCTTCGAGGTTTACGACCTGTTCGTGGAGATCTGCCCGGTCGTCCTGCCGGTGACTCTCTCGGACACCGACCGCTGTAGGCACCTTCTCCGCGACCTTCCCGGAGCCGGCGTCCGCGACGCCCTGCATGCCGCAGTGATGCTCAACAACGACGTGACCACCATCGCCACCTTCGACCGCGACTTCGAGTCGATCCCGGACATCGAGATCTTCAGGATGGCGTGAGGGCAGGAAGACCTACGACAATTTTCTCGGCCTCGCGTTCCTCGCCGAGGCCGAGTATCTGATCGAGGCCTCGCGCCACCTGGAGAAAGAGGCGTTCCTTGACGCCCCGACTCTTCGTCTCACCCCGCCCACCACCCCGCGTGGAAGCAGGTGTGGATCACGCGCCCCAGCTCGATCCTCGCCACCACGCCGCTCGGAGCCACCACCAGGAACCTCGACGTCCCCAGGTTCAGATCCATCTCCGGCACGATCACCACCCCTGCCTCCGATCGTCCGTTCCCGCCCAGCGGTGCCACGTACACCGGCTCTCCCGCCAGGTAGCAGCCGTCCGGCGGCGTGTAGACCTCCTCCACCGTTCCCGTCCCCCAATCGCCGCGACACAGGCGGTCGAGGAACTTCCGTCCCTGCTTGCCCGTGGGGGAGATTCCGAGCATCCAGAAGTGGCGATAGGGAAGGCAGGTCAGGTTGGGGTCGTGGACGGGGAAGTCGGCGGCGAGGGTGAAGGGGAGGCGGAGGGTGTCGAGGAGCCGGCCACGTTCGGGGTCGATCACGAAGCGGGTGGGGTGGGCGGGGCGCACGTCGACGAAGAGCTGGGGCAGGGGCTCGTAGTCCTTGTAGACGGGCTCTTCCAGCTCGAGGAGGTCGACGACCAGGTGGCCGGCCTCGTCCTCGAAGGCGTTGACGTGGTGCAGGCAGTAGCCGGCACCGGCCGGAACGGAAGCCACGAGGTCGCCGGTCTCGCGCGAGTAGACGGCGAGCCGGCTGCCGAGCTCGGGCCGCCAGGAGAGGGACTCCATGACGCTCGCGCCCTGCTTCATGAACTTCTCCACGTCCATCAGGTAGGGGCCGAGGTGGAGCACGGCATAGCGCCGCGACAGGTTGAAATCGTGCACGGAGTAGGGGAGGTCGAGGGCGTGGCGTTTGCGATACAGCAGCCGCCCGTCCGCGCCGAAGCGATAGAGAGTCAGCGTCGGCTCGGCGGCGGCGTAGGAGACGCCGAAGTTGAACATCTCGTGGGTCGTGTAGTCGATCTTCGGGTGGGCGGAGAACGGCGAGATGGAGGTCAGCCGCCCACCGAAGCTGTGCTCGCCGCGCGTCTCGAGGGTCAGGGGGTCGAGCTCCCAGGGCAGGCCCTGCTCACCGAGCGCGAACAGGCTGCCGGCGAAGGGCACGATCGACACGTTGACCGGCGAGGCCAGGGCCACGCCGCGCAGGAGCTGGTCGCCGGCGAAGCGGGTGCCGAAGGTGCGGTACAGGGCGCGGCCGGCCTCTTCCTCGGCCACCCATTTGTGGCTGCGCACGAAGCGGCTGGTGAAGCCGACGCCGTCCGCTCCTAAGGCGAGCGCGCACACCATGCCGTCGCCGTCCAGCCAGTGGCGGTAGCGGAGGCCCCCGCGGTGGAAGCGCGCCGGGCCGTTCAAGTAGAGCGTGCCCCGCAGCCAGGGCGGCAGCGCGCCCTCGACCGCCACCGGCCCCGAGGCCTCCTCGGGCACGAGGTCGAAGACGCGCTCGAGCCCCGGTGCGAAACCCTCGGGTGCGAAGTCCTGGGGCGCGAAGTCGCCGGGCGCGGAGCCCGCGGGCGCCGGGTCCCGAGGTGCACCGCCGGGAGGCGTTGCTCCCGGCCGGGCCGCGGTCCTGGTCACGAGGCCATCGCCTCCGCCTCCATCCTCGCCCCCATCCCGATCGGCGTGAGGTGCCGCGCCTGGCGGAACTTGTCCGTGGCCTGCGGGTCGAGGCGCCACTGATAGCGGCCCGAGGGCTTGCCCGCCATCGCCCACCTCTGGCGCAGCGCCTCGGGGTCGAAGCGGTAGTCGTTGAGGTCGATCGACTCCACGAACTCCTGGTGGTTCACCACCGCCTCGTCGCCGACCACCATCGAAGTCAGGTGCGCGAGAGTGAAGCGCGCCAGCTCCTCGAGGTTCGAGAGCTGCTCGGCGAGCACCTGCTTGGCTTCGTCGACCTCGATGCCGATCTTGTAGAAGGTCTTCTCCGCCGCCGCCAGAGGCCACAGCTCCATGAAGTCGTGGAAGATCGGCTCCTCGGGCGACGTCATCCCGGTCTTCGCCCAGCGCGCGTAGTCGGAGACGAAGGTCTGGAGGTTGCGGTTGATGGGCCCCAGGCGGCCGAAGCGGTTGAAGAACGCGGGCAGGAAGCGGCGGTCGGTGAAGAAGCCGTTGATGAAGGGGAAGACGTAGAAGGCGAAGTAGATCGCCAGCTCCCAGGTGTACTTGAGGCAGTAGCCCTCCTGGTCGCCGAGCACGTTGTAGGAGTCGGCGAAGCTCGGCACGTAGGCCTCGTAGGCGGCGCGCATCACCTGCTCGTAGGAGCGCACCTTGGCGCTGAGCTCCTCCTGGCTGTCGGTCAGGATGGCGTCGGTGATCACCGTGTTGTAGATCGAGATCAGGTCGCCGCCGGGCGAGTACAGCGGGTCGGAGAAGCGGCCCGCCATGCCGGCCATGGCCCACTTGTCGGCGCTGATCGTCTGCACGCAGTCGTAGCCGTAGTCGGGGATGCCGGCGAAGTGGTTGATCTTGCGGTGCGGCAGATCGCGCTCGAAGAGCGGGAACTCGCGGCACACCCAGGCGATCAGCTTCTCCGGCGTGTTGACGTCGCGGTGGTCGATCATCGCGCGGTCGAACACCAGGCCCAGGCTGGTCTGCCCCTGGAGCGGGATCACCCACCACCAGAAGCCCTCGCCGCAGAAGTGGTTGGTGGCGAGCCAGGTGGGCAGGTGCCCGAGGTAGGCGCGGTCCTTCTTGCGGATCATCTCGAGGTGCGGCAGGTCGGTGAGCTTCTCGATGTTGAGCAGGCCGTCGACCCACATGAAGATCGAGCCGTGGCGGATCGAGCCCGGCCGGCCGAGCCCCATCTTGTGGGCCAGGATGCGGGCCCGGCCCGAGCAGTCCACCACCCACTCGGCGGTGAGGTTCACCGTGCCGCCGTCGGAGCGCGCGAAGCTCAGCCGGTGGGGGCCCGGCGAAGCGAGCTGCACGTCGAGGTCGTGGGTCGGCGCCGCCAGGGTGAAGCGCTCGTTCTGGAGGTTCAGGCGCAGGCACTCGGCCTCGATCCGGTTCCTGTCGAGCTGGTAGCTCGCGATGTTCGACAGGTAGCGGATGTAGCCCTGCCCGAAGTCCTCCATGTTGCGGTTGTCGCGGCCAGCCGACTTCCAGTAGAAGCGGAGGTTGTACTTCATGAAGTGGTCGCAGAGCAGGTGCTCCTCGAGGTCGAGGACCTTGCTGTAGTAGAAGGCCGAGGCCTGCACCGTGGCCTCGCCGACCTTCTGACCGGGGGCCGGCAGCTCGGGCCGCTTGTCGATGATCACCACCCGCTTGTCGCTGTAGAGGAGCAGTTGGCGCGCCAGGCAGGCGCCGGCGAGGCCGCCGCCCAGGATCGCGACGTCGAAGTGCTCGCCGTCCTCCGGCATGCGGTTGCTCTTCTGGTGCTGCAGCAGCTTGTCCCTCATCTCCGACTCCTTCCCCGTCCCCTGCTCACGCCTCGGCCTTGCGGGCGCGTTCGAGCGCGGCTTCGAGAGTGCGACGGCTGACCAGGCCGCGGTAGACGCTCACCACCTTCTGCGCGCGGTCGAGCACCACGGTGGTGGGGATGGCCCCCACGCGGTATCGCTCCGCGACCTCCTCGTCGCCCAGCAACACGGTGTAGCCGATCTGGTTCCGGGCCACGAACGAGCCCACCTCGCGGATCGCGCCGAGGTCTAGATTGATGCCCACCACCCGCACTTCCGGGTCGGCGTCGAGCTCTCTCAGCGCCGGGATCTCGCGCCGGCACGGCCCGCACCAGGTCGCCCAGAAGTTCAGCACCACCAGCTCGCCGGCGAGCGACTCGCTCGCCAGCCTGCCGCCGTCGAGGCTGGCCAGCTCGAACGCCGGCGCCGGCTCGCCGACGGCGATCGCCGGCCCGAGATCGCGGCGGCAGCCGGCTGCCAGCGCGGCGGCAACGAGCAGGAACAGGGCGAGAGTGATCCCACGATGCTTCGTGGCCGGCCGCCTGCGAGCGTTCTTCATAGGGTCGAATGACTGGCGAGCGTTACGGTTCGAAGGGTCATGACGGTCCGGCTCACGATATCTGCTTTCAGGATTTCGGGCGCAGGCGCGCCATGGCGTCGAGCGGTCTCACGGGCCCGCGCCAGGGCCCTCGGCAGGCTCGCCGACCGCCGCACGATGCTGCGGCTCTCGGTTCCCGCCACGCCATTCTCGTCACGTACCTAGCTCCGACAAAGTCCCATCCCGAGGGTCGCCCGGGCAGCATAACGGTCAGCCGAAGAAGATCGAGCGCCGCTCGGCCCGCAGCTCCTGGAGGGCCTGCGAGAGCCGCGCCTTCACCTCGATGTGGATCTCGGCCACCAGTGCTTCGTCGTCGGCCGCCTCGGGAGGGAAGTCGCGCTCGACGTGCATCGGCGCCAGGTAGCGTGTGCGCCACTTCGACGGCAACGGGATCGCAGGCAAAGAAAGAGTGACAGGGAAAAAAGGCCACTCGGTGAATCGCTGGAAGGCCGGCCAGTGGATCTTGCCGACGATGGGAAAGATCTCGGCGCTGCCCACGGTGGCGAAGGGGACGATGGGCGCCCGGTGCCGCAGCGCCAGGCGCACGTAGTCGTCGCGAAAGGTGCGGCGCAGAGTGTAGGCGTCGCGGTACAGGGTGAAGGCGCCGCGGATGCCGTCGGGGAACACGCCCAGGAGCTCGCCGTTGTCGAGCACCCAGCCGCCGTTCCTCTGGTTGGCGAGGATGCCGCCCAGCTTGGTCATGTAGCTGAACAGGAACGGGAACTTGAGCAGCGTCGGGTGGAGGAGGAAACGCGGGTAGCGGCCGGTGGCCTTGGCCGCGTCGCAGAGGCACATGACGCCGTCCCACGGCATGAAGCCACGATGCACCCCCACCATCACGCCAGGGCCCTGGCGCGGGATGTTCTCCGCTCCGCGTACCTCGATCCGCCAGTAGACATCGTGGAGGAAGCGGAAGAGGGTGCGGCGGAAGGCCTCGATGTAGTCGGGATCGAGGCCGAAGGGGTCGAAGGCCCGTGGCGGCTCGACCCGGCGCGGTACTGCGCGACCCGGCGTCCTGGCGGCCGCGGCGACGATCGCCTCGGCGCTGGTCTTCGCCGGCCGGAACCCGAGCTGGCGCTCGAGGGCGGCGCCGGAGGCGTGCCAGTGATAGCGCAGGTAGGGCAGGTGGGCGGGCTGCTCTCCGAGGCGGAAGAGCCGCTGGAGGAAGGCCGGCACCGCGAGCCGCCGCGCGCCGGCGTAGCGCAGGGCCTTCTCGAGCGGCACGTTCGCGGCCGGCATGACGTGGAAGATTCCCGTGGCCCGGGCCGTGACCACCCGGAAAAGGGCCGCGGCGAGGTCCTCGGCGGCCAGGAACTGCAGCGTCGGGTCGTGGCCGGGGAGCGTCGCCACCCACCGCCGGCGAAGCAGCCGGGCGAGCGGGTCGCGGCTGTCCGGCGCCGGCACGGGCGCCGGCCGCAAGAGGGCCACGTCCATCCCGGGCTGCGCGGCTGCCCCGGGCCTCTCACCGGCCGCCTGCTGAACCAGGGCTTCGAAGCCCAGCCAACGGTCGCGCAGCGGGTTGCCCGGCCGGCGCGGAGCGAGACGGTGCTCCTCGATCATCCCGGTGTGGTGGTGCGACGGCGCATGCACTTCGCTGCTGCCGACTGCCACCACATGGGTGACGACGCTCTCCCCGCAGGCGGCGAGCACGGCGGCGGCGTCCTCGAGGTCGGGGCCGCCAGCGGCCGGCCCACGCGAGCCGGCGAGGTAGACGGCGGTGTCAGGGGCGAAGGAGGCGAGCGAGGCGGCCGAGGGCTCCTCGCCCGGGACCACCGCGCGGCAGGCGGAGACTCCCGCCTGGCTCGCGAGAGACGAGCGCAAGAGCTCGGTCAGGGCGTCGCGACCACCGAAGAGGAGGAGCTTCATGGCAGGCCTTGTCTGGCTGTAGGGGCGGCCCTCGTGGCCGCCCCTTCCGGAGGGCAGGCACAAGGCCTGCCCCTACAGCCGGAAGCCGATCGAGGCCAGGGCACGAGGCCTGCCCCTACACCGGAAGTGTGCGCAGCCTACCGCAGGCGGGTCGAAGCTAGCGTTCCACGCGCGACAACACCACGGCGCAAGCCTGGCCGTCGAGCCCCAGAGCGGTCACCAGCCCGTGCCGCACCGCGGCGGAGCGTGGCGCCTCACCCACCGCGAGCGGGACCTCGGGGTCGGGGCTCGTGAGGCCGGGAATGCCGGGCACGGTGCCGCTCGCCAGAGCGCCCAAGAGAGCCGCGGCCTGGAAGCCGCCCGCGGCGCCGAGCGTCTCGCCGAGGTGGGCCTTGACGGCGGCGACCGGCACCCGCCCGGCAGCCTCGCCCAAGGCCACGACGATGCCGAGCGCCTCGGCGTGGTCGCCGGCCGCGCTGCCGTTGGCGCCGCACGAGACGGCGCCGACCTCCGCGCCCGCGGCGCCGGCGTCGTCGAGTGCCAGGCGGATGGCCCGCGCCAGCGCCTCGGTGGCGCCGCCGGCTCTCGTGCCGAGCGAGGTGTCGAAGGCCGAGGCGTGGCCTGCCACCTCGGCGAGGATCGGGGCACCCCGGCGCTCGGCCGCGGCCAGCTCCTCGAGCACCAGCAGGGCGGCACCCTCGCCCAAGGCGAAGCCGGCACGGTCGTGGGCGAAGGGCACCGGAAGGCCCTCGCGGCCAGCGGGGTGGAGCAGGCCGGCGCGGTGGAACGCGAGCAGCGACTCGTAGGACAGCTCGTCCGAGCCGCCGGCCAAGAGCACCGGCGCGCGGCCGGCGCGGATGAGGTCGGCGGCGTAGGCGATCGCCTGCACGCCGGCGGTGGCGCCGCCGGTGATCGTCGAGTTGACGCCGGTCAGCCGGTGCCAGATCGCGGTCTGGCCGGCCGGGGCATTGATCACGCTGTTGGCGAAGTCGAGGGGCTTGACGTAGCTCGGCCCCGCGGTGAGGCCCCGGCGGTCGAACTCGGCGATGGTGCGCACGCTGCCGAACATGGTGCCGAGCACCAGGCCGATGCGCTCGCGGCGCGAGCCGGCGTCGGCGAGGCCGCTGGCGGCGAGCGCGAGCTCCCCGGCGACGGTCGAGAGACGCGAGTTGCGGTCGAGGGGGCGGTAGTTGCGGTCGCCGAAGTAGGCGGCAGGGTCGAAGCCCTTGACCTCGCCGGCGCGGTAAGCCGGCAGCCCGTCCAGCGGGAAGAGCTCCACCGGGCCCAGGCCCACCGTGCCGGCGGCCAGGGCGGCGTGGAAGCCGGCCACCGAATCGCCGAGCGGCGAGATCAGGCCCACGCCGGTGACGGCGACGCGGCGGCGCGCTCCTAGCTGCACTTGCGGAAGACCGTCGAGGCGTTGTTGCCGCCGAAGGCATAGGCGTTGTTCATCGCCACCGAGACCTCGAGCTGGCGTGCCACGTTGGGCACGCAGTCGACCTCGATCTCGGGGTCGGCCTCCGCGAAGTGGATGGTCGGCGGCACGCGGTCCTCGGCCACGGCGAGCGCGCAGACCGCGGCTTCGATCGCCGAGGCGGCGCCCATGGTGTGGCCGAGCATGGACTTGATGGAGCTCATCGGCGTGGTCGCGGCCCGCTCGCCGAACACCCGCCGCACGGCGATCGCCTCCAGCCGGTCGTTGGTCGGCGTGCCGGTGCCGTGGGCGCTGACGTAGGAAACGTCCTCGGGCTCGAGGCCGCTCATCGCCAGCGCCTGCTCCATGGCCCGTGCCGCGCCCTCACCCTCGGGGTGCGCCGCGGTCATGTGGTGGGCGTCGCAGGACAGGCCGTAGCCGGCGACCTCGGCGTAGATCCTGGCGCCGCGCGCGAGCGCTCGCTCGAGGGGCTCGAGCAGCAGCACGGCCGCTCCCTCGCCGGGGATCATGCCCTGGCGGTTCTTGTCGAACGGCCGGCAGACGTCGGGCGCGATCGCCCCCAGGCGCGCGAAGCCGGTGTAGGTGATGCGCGAGAAGCAGTCGGCGCCGCCCGCCAGCATCACCTCGGCGCGCCCGGCCTTGAGCGCATCGAAGGCGTAGGCGATGGCGTAGTTGCCGGCCGCGCAGGCGGTAGGGATCATCACGTTGACGCCGCCGAAGCCCACCTCGCCCGCGACGTGCGAGGCGATCACGTGGCAGGGGTAGCGGCGGATGAAGCCCTCGCCGGCGTGCTCCAGGTCGCCCGCCACCAGGCAGTCGTCGAGGCGCTCGATCTCCTGCGGCTCGCCCGAGGTGGTGCCCATGGCGACGCCGGCGCGCGCCGGGTCGAGGTGCTCGAGGTCGAGACCGCCGTCCTCGAGCGCCAGGCGGGCCGCGGCGGCGGCGAGCTGCGAGGCGCGGCCGAGGGCCGCGGCGTCGAGAGTCTTCAAGTAGCGCTCGGCGGCGAAGCCCTTGATCTCGCCGCCCTGGTGCACGTTGTAGCGGCCGGTGTCGAACGACTCGACGGGCGAGGTGCCGCAGGTGCCGGCGAGCAGGCCCTCCCAGGTCGCCCGGCAGCCGACGCCCACCGAGGTGACGGCGCCGATGCCGGTGACGACGATGCGGCCGCTCCCCTCGGGCGTGCCCGGTGTCAGGAGGCCACCTCCGCCAGCTCGCGCCGCCGGGCGAGCACCAGGTTGATCGTGTCCTCGACGGTGCGCAGCTCGCGCATCCGCTCCTCGGGCAGGTTGAGCTTGAAGTTGTAGTCCACGTCGACGCCGATCTCGAGCAGCGACAGCGAGTCGAGGTTGAGGTCGTCGATGAACGAGTCCCGGTCGCCGATGCGGGCGGGGTCGATGTTGGTGACGTTGGCGATGATCTGCTTGATCTTGTCGCGGATCTCAACGGCGTCCATGGGTCTCTCCTTGCTTACCGGTCCCGATCCCTATCTCGATGTTTCCGCCCGCCAGGGGCCGCGCGCGATGTGAAGCAAGGGTATCGCGTCTGCGCGCATCGGCATAGGCCGGCCTCGCCGGGGAACGTTACCCCTGTACCCGGTCCTGGGTGTTGCCCGGTGAGGCGTTCTTCTCCAGCAGGGCGATCACCCTGCCGGCTACGTCGACGCCGGTGGCGCGCTCGATGCCCTCGAGGCCGGGGCTGGAGTTGACCTCCATCACCACCGGCCCGTGGTTGGAGCGCAGCAGGTCGACGCCGGCCACGTTGAGCCCCAAGGTCTTCGCCGCCCGCACCGCGATCGAGCGCTCTTCGGGGGAGAGCTTCACCCTTTCGGCCTGGCCGCCGCGGTGCAGGTTGGAGCGGAACTCGCCGGCCGGCGCCTGCCGCTTCATGGCGGCGATCACTTTGCCGCCGACCACGAAGGCGCGGATGTCGGCGCCGGCCGCCTCCTTGATGAACTCTTGAACCAGGATGTTGGCGTCGAGCTGGCGGAAGGCGGCGATCACCGACTGGGCCGCCTGGGGGGTCTCGGCGAGCACCACTCCGATGCCCTGCGTGCCCTCGAGCAGCTTGATCACCAGCGGCGGGCCGCCCACGGTCTCGATCAGGTGGTCGATGTCCTTGATCGAGTGGGCGAAGCCGGTCACCGGCAGGCCGATGGCGGCGCGGGAGAGGAGCTGCAGCGAGCGCAGCTTGTCGCGCGAGCGGGTGATGCCCTGCGATTCGTTGGCCGAGAACACCCCCATCATCTCGAACTGCCGCACCACCGCCGTGCCGTAGAAGGTGTGGGTGGCGCCGATCCTGGGGATGATGGCGTCGAAGCGCAGGCGCCGCCCGCGGTAGATCACCGCCGGCTTGCGCGAAGTGATGTTCATGTAGCAGCGCAGGTAGTCCACCACCTCGACCTCGTGCCCGCGCGCCTCACCGGCCGCCCGCAGGCGGGTCGTCGAGTAGAGCGCCGGGTCGCGCGACAGGATGCCGATCTTCATGCTGGAGCTCCTCAACCCGGCGGCGGGACGTTGCCGGCCAAGAACGAGCGGCCGGGGTGGACCAGGAAGCGATTCTTGATCGCCTGCCGGCCGAGGAGCATACGAAATCCCATCAGGTCGCGGCGCACCAGAGTGATCTCGATCGGCCAGGTACGCCGGCGCAGGGTGATTTTGGTACGGATCACCGGGCGCAGCGTGGGCCTGCCCGTGGAGGACAGCACCCAACGTTCGTCGACCAGCGGCGCCTCGACCAGGATCGAGGGGTGGGCCTCGCGCTGCAAGGGCTGGATGCGGAAGCGCACCCAGGGCTCGCCGCGGCGCTCGATGCGATCGACGTCGAAGGCATGGAGGGCGCAGGTGCGGGCGCCGGTGTCGACCTTGGACTTGATGTATTGCACCCCGAGCTGCGGCAGGGCCACCCACTCGCGCCAGCCGATGCGCGGCAAGAGCTTCTTGTGGGTCAAGGGATGTCGCCGACGTTCTTCGGGTCGCCGAGCAGAATCGTGGGATCGACGCGGGCGCCTCGCCAGCGCAGGCCGAAGTGCAGGTGCGGGCCGGTGACGCGGCCGGTCGCCCCCACCTCGCCGATCTTCTCGCCGCGGCGCACGGCGGCGCCGGGCTGGACCGCGATCCTGCTCAGGTGGAAGTACATGCTGAACAGCCCGTCGCCGTGGTCGAGGAAAACGCTGCCGCCCGAGAAGAAGTGCTCGGCGGCGAGCGCCACCGTGCCGTCCGCGGTGGCCATTACCGGCGTGCCCGTGGTGGCCGCGTAATCGGCGCCGCTGTGCGGGCTGCGGGCCTCGCCGTTGAAGATGCGGCGGGCGCCGAAGCGCGCGCTCTCGGGCAGCCGGGCGAGCGGCGGGCCGAGCGGCAGCGTGAAGCGGCGCTCGCCGCGCCGGCCCCACAGCTTGGCCACCGCCGCGGACTCGCGCTCGCTGCGCGCCAGGTCGGCCGGCGAGAGGTGGACCTGGCGGTCGTCGACCTCCAGCGACTGCGTCTCGTAGGGGTACTCGATGACCGTGACCGCCGCCATCTCGCGCCTCCCGGCGCGCTGCCGCGAGACTTCGAACGTGCCCGCCGGTGCCAGCAGGTCGATCGCGTACCAGCAGGCGCCGTCGATCGGCGCCCACTCCTCGCTCCCCCGGCTGCAGAGCTCGATGCCGTCCCCGGGCCAGCGCACCACCGTCCCCGGCGGCACGACGAGCGCTTCCGATCTGGCGGCGAGGGACCCCGCCGCGAGCCCGCCGGCGAGCGGCAACACGACCACGAGCGCGATCGCCCGAGGCGAGAGACGGCCCACGCCCTAGCCTCCGATGTGAGACATCTCGACCTTGGGCCGCGCCCAAGTGGCCGCGGAGCGGATCTCGGAGTAGCGGTCGGTGCGCGCCCGCCACAGCGCCGCCAGCTCGAGCTCGAGGTCCTCGTCACTCGCCCCCGCGCGCAGCAAGGCGCGCAGGTCATGGCCCTGGCTGGCGAACAGACAGGTGAAGAGCTTGCCTTCGGAGGAGAGGCGGGCGCGCGTGCAGTCGCCGCAGAACGGCGCGGTGACCGAGGCGATGATGCCGATCTCGCCGCTGCCGTCGCGGTAGCGCCAGCGCCGCGCCACCTCGCCCCGATAGTTGGGCTCCAGCGCCTCGAGCGGCAGCTCGGCGTCGATCCGGGCCAGGATCTCGCGCGCCGGCACCACCTGGTCGAGCCGCCAGTGATTGCTGTTGCCGACGTCCATGTACTCGATGAAGCGCACGATGGCGCCGGTGCCCTGGAAGCGGCGCGCCAGGTCGACGAGGGTGTGGTCGTTGACGCCGCGCACCACTACCGTGTTGATCTTGATCGGCGCCAGCCCCGCGGCCGCCGCGGCCTCGATGCCGGCCAGCACGTCGGCCGGCACCGCGCCGGCGTCGCTCATGCGGCGGAAGACCTCCTCGTCGAGCGAGTCGAGGCTCACGGTGATGCGCCTGAGGCCGGCCGCCGCCAGCGCCCCCGCGGAGCGGGGCAGCAGGGTGCCGTTGGTGGTGAGCGTCAGGTCGCGCAGCCCCTCGATGCCGGCCAGGAGCCGCACCAGCTCGGGGAGGTCACGCCGCACCAGCGGCTCGCCGCCGGTGATGCGGATCTTCTCCACCCCGAGCTTGACGAAGACGCGCGCCAGGCGGTGGATCTCTTCGAAGGTCAGCAGCTCGTCGCGGCGCAGGAACTCGAAGCCGGGGCCGAAGATCTCCCGCGGCATGCAGTACGGGCAGCGGAAATTGCAGCGGTCGGTGACCGAGATGCGCAGATCGTGAAGCGGCCGCTGGAGGCGGTCCTGGGCGTTCGACACGGGTCGATGATAGCGCGCCTCCGGCGCGAGATCGCTCCAAGGAGAGAGGGGGTACGCTGTGGCAGGTGGGACTTGCCTGCCACAGCGCGGGTGGGGCTCGGGCTAGCCGTCACCTGGCCGAAGGCCAGGGCCGGCTGACCCGAGGGACGCGACCGCGAGGCCGCGCAGAGGATCGACGGACGACGGGGCGCCGGCAGGGCCGGCGGCGAGCGGGGAAGGTTTGTCCCTGAGGTGAAGCACGCTTTTCCTCCGCCGGCTGATCGGCACCGTAGATCCTCGGATCGGCCGGCGTGAATGTTTGATTTCAATATCTGTATATAGCCCCTCCGCCAGAAAGTCAAGGGCTCGCGCCGTATTTTTCGCAAAAAGTTTCAGAAGCGAGGAGCGGATCAGAGGCTCGACCGCTGGAGCTGGCGAGCCGAGCCCTTGCGGCGCGCGCCTGGCGCCGCGAGCGGCGGCTCCTGGCCGGGCTCGGGCGGCAGGACGATCACCACGTCGGCCGGCCGGGCCATCCACAGCTCCTCGCGGGCCAGCCGCTCGAGGGTGGCCGGGTCGCCGGCCAGCCGTTCCACCCGCCGCGCCAGGGCCGCGATCCGCGCCTGCTTTTCGGCGATCCGCGCCTCGAGCTCGCTCTCCCGTGCCTGCGCCGCCTTGAGGTCCTGGTAGCCCTTGGCGCCGAAGGCGGCGAGCAGCAGCAGCAGGGCGGCCACCGCCACGGTGAGCAGCGACCGGAAGGGCCGCGGGTCGGCGATCGTCGAAGCCTGCATGCTCTCGTCTCGCGGCTTCTAGCCCCGGCTCGGGTGGGAAGCGCGCGGGTAAGCGGCGGCGCCCGGGTAGACGGCCGCGGCCCCCAGCTCCTCCTCGATCTCGAGCAGCCGGTTGTACTTGGCCACGCGGTCACTGCGGCAGGGGGCGCCGGTCTTGATCTGGCCGGCGCGGGTGGCCACGGCGAGGTCGGCGATGGTGGTGTCGGAGGTCTCGCCGGAGCGGTGGCTGATGACGTTGGCATAGCCGCTCGCCTTGGCGAGGTCCACGGCCTCGAGCGTCTCGGTCAGGGTGCCGATCTGGTTGACCTTCACCAGCAGCGCGTTGGCCGACGACTCACGGATGCCGCGGTCGAGGCGCTGCGGGTTGGTCACGAACAGGTCGTCGCCGACGATCTGCACCCGGTCGCCCATCGCCTGGGTCAGTGCGGCCCAGCCCTCCCAGTCGTCCTCGCTCATCGGGTCCTCGATGGAGACCAGCGGGTACGCCGAGAGCAGCTCGGCGTAGTAGGCGGCCATCTCCTGGGCCGACTTCTTGGCGCCTTCGAAAGTGTAGATCCCGTTGTCGTAGAACTCGGTCGCCGCGACGTCCAGTGCGAGCGCGACGTCGTCGCCGGGCGTGAAGCCGGCGTTCCCGATCGCCTCGGCGATCAGGTCGAGCGCGTCGCGGTTGCTCGGCAGGTCGGGGGCGAAGCCGCCCTCGTCGCCGAGCCCGGTGGCGAGCCCGCGGGCCTTGAGCACCGCCTTGAGGGCGTGATAGACCTCCGCGCCCCACTGAACGGCCTCGCGGAAGGTCGGCGCCCCGATCGGCGCGATCATGAACTCCTGGACGTCGACAGCGGTGTCCGCGTGCGCGCCGCCGTTGAGGATGTTCATCATCGGGACAGGCAGCAGGTGCGCGTTCGGCCCGCCGACGTACCGGAACAGGGGCAGCTCGGCCGAGTCGGCCGCCGCCCGGGCAACGGCGAGCGAGCTCCGGGCCGAGCGCGCTCCCGGAGAGGGGGAAGGCGGCCTCCGCTATGCGCTCGCCGGCGAGGGCCGCGCCGGTC
>JBIOXV010000100.1:0-51886 GCA_044869805.1 Thermoanaerobaculia bacterium
GGGCGGGCACTCGCGTTGACAGTCGCCGCCCCGCCGGGAAATAGTGCGCCGAGTTTCGAGATCCCTTTTCCTCGGAGGTGCCTGTGAGTGAGCTCCTCGACGCCGCCGAAGCCCCGGACGTGGAACAGGCCGAGGCGACGCCCGTCGCGAGCGGGGCGCCGGCGCCGCCGCGGCGCCCCAAGCTGCGCGACATGGAGGGCGTGGTCACCGAGGTGATCGTCGAGACCGCGGACTCGGCCACCGTGGTGCTCTTCACCGGCAACGAGCCGCTCGATTACTGGCCCGGCCACTTCCTCACTATCCGGCCCCACCAGTTCCCGGCCCTGGCGCGCTTCATCGCCTACTTCGAGGACGTCAAGGGCCGCCCCGAGCCGCCGCGTGCCTACTCCATGGCCTCGGCCCCGCACGAGAAGTACCTGGCCTTCACCGTCAAGGAGGAGCTCTACGTGAGCGGCGTCACCAAGTACCCGCCGCTGATGTCGCCGTTCCTCACCTATCGCCTGAAGCCCGGCACGCGGATCGAGTTCACGGGCTTCGGCGGCCCCTACGTCATGCCGCACGACATCGAGTCGCGCACCGACCACCTGGTGCACATCTGCGCCGGCTCCGGCATCGTGCCCAACTTCAGTATCTTGAAGCACGCGCTCGCCACGGGAATGAAGCTGCGCCACACGCTGATCTACGGCAACAAGACCTGGGATGACGTGATCTTCCGTGATGCGCTCCACGCGCTCGCCCGCCAGTACTCTGGTCAGCTCGAGGTCCACCACGCCATCTCGCGTGAGAAGGACGCCGCCCGCTACGGCCCCAACGTGCGCACCGGCCGCGTCGGCCCCGAGATGATCCGCGAGCTCATCCCCGACCCTTCCGCCATCGAGATCTTCACCTGCGGCCCCGGCCTCACCAAGTTCGACAAAGAAGCCGCCCGCGAGAAGGGCGAACCCCCCGCCCCACGCTTCCTCGAAACCGTGCTCGACGCCGTGAAACAGATCGGCGTTCCGAAGCAGAAGGTGCACCGAGAGGCGTACGGGTAGGGTTTCTCTCCCCGCAAGCGGGGCGAGGGGACCGGAGGGGTCGAGGCCGTGACCGACCAACGGCATCCTTTAGCACACTGACCACCAGGGCGCGGCCAGCACGCGGCGGCTCAAAGGGAAGATCTCGGCTCCGCCATGGAGCAGCAGCGCGCCGTCTGTGAGGTCGGGATACTCGTCCAGGAAAGCCTCGAGCGCCTTGATGTCTGCCGGGCCGATCCGTGCCGAAGCCTTGACCTCGATCGGCAGCACGCGCCGAGGCGTCTCGACGACGAGGTCCACCTCCAAGCCGGTGGCGGTTCGCCAGTAGAGGATCTCGGGCCGTCTCGCCTGAAGATCCCGCCAGGCGAAGAGGTCGATCAGCACCAGGTTCTCGAGATGCGGGCCACGCGGCTCGGCCTCCCCAGCGAGAAAGAGAGCCAGCGCGGTATCGCTCCAGTAGAGCTTGGGCGTCTTGATCAGCCGGCGTGTCCGATTGATGGCGAAAGCCGGCAGGCGAATCGCCTGGTAGCTCGCTTCCATCAGGTTGAGGAAGCGATGGACCTGCGGCTGGACGATCCCGACGTCGCGCCCGAGCTCGGTCTGGTTGAGGAGGCCGCCGATCCGCAGGCAGGCAGCACGCATGAGCCGTCGAAAGTCCGCGAGGTTCTCCACGGCCCGCAGCGCCTGGAGGTCGCGCTCGAGGTAGGACTGGACGTAGCCCGAGAACCAGACGGCTCGTTCTTCGTCGCCGGAGAGGATGCGTGAGGGAACAGGTAGCCCTCCCAGGCGAGCGGCGCTTCTCCAGTCTTCGCCGGGCTCGCTCTCGGCCGCCAGCACTTCACGCCAGGCGGCGAAGGGCGCTTCCAGGAGCTCGTTCCAGGGTCCGGTCCGGCCGAGGCCCTGGCGCTCGCGACGAGTGAAGGGCCAGAGGGTTACGTACACCGCCCGCCCGGCCAGCGTCTCGCTGATCCGCTCCAGCATCAGGAAGTTCGCAGAGCCGGTGAGCACGAAGCGACCCGGCGTCCGGGCGGGGTCTTCGTCTACGGCACGTTTCACTGCGATCAGCAAGTCCTTGGCGCGCTGCACCTCGTCCAGGATCAAAGCTGGCGCCCTGGCCACGACGCTGTCCGGGTCGGCCTCGGCCTGGGTGCGGAGGTCGAAGTCGTCGAGCGTGAGGTAAGGCCGGTCCTCGAGCGACGGAAGCGAGCGGACCAGCGTGCTCTTGCCCGTCTGGCGTGCGCCCAGCACCGCCACTACTGGCGAAACTCTGCAGGCGCGTTCGACAGCCGCGGCTGCCGCGCGGGGGGCCAGTCCAGTCGACGGAGGCGCCACTTCCATGCGCGTATGATTATCATACTTACGCGGATCTGCGATGGGAATTGCGCGGCCCTTGGCCCGTGTCCGAGCCGATCGGTGCGCGGCCCTACGACCAACAGTCCTGGTAGCAGGCCCAGCGTGCTGCGCGGCAGTCGTTGTAGCAGCCGGGGTAAGGGTCGATGTCGCAGCCGTCGAGGCACCACTCGAAGTAGAGGTTGCACTCGTCCTCGCACTCGTCGGTGGTGAGCCACAGGGCGTTGTCGAGGCAGGTCTCGGGCAGGCTCGCCTCGGTGGCCGGGGCGGGGAGCAAGGCGGCTTCCCCGGCCGAAGTGGCGGTCGGGGCGGCCGAGGTGGCGAGGACGAAAGCGAGGGCGAAGGACAGAGCCAGAGAAATCCTTCCCACTTTCATGAAGCACCCCCTTGAGGTGAATGGCCCGCAACGCGGGTCGTGAGTCTGCTTCCAGGGTGCCGAGGGCAGGGGAGAGGGGGACTTCACCCGGGCAGCGCGGCCAGTGCGCCGAGCACTTCCTGGGCGCTCGCGTAGCGCTCGTCCGGCAGCTTGGCGAGGAGGCGGCTCACGAAGTCGCACCAGGGGACCGGCGCGTCGGGGCGTAGCCGCCGCAGGTCGGGTGGCGGGGTCTGCAGGTGGGCGAGGATGATCGCCGTGGTGGTGGCGCCGAGGAAGGGCTCGCGGCCGGCGATCAGGGTGAAGGCCAGCACGCCCAGCGAGTAGAGGTCGGAGCGGCCGTCGAGGTCGTGGCCGTGGATCTGCTCCGGCGACATGTAGAGCGGCGAGCCCACCGAGACGCCGGTCCGCGTCAGCCGCTCCTCGTCGGGGCCAGCCATGCGGGCGATGCCGAAGTCGAGGATCTTGAGCCGCGTCGGCGTCACCATCACGTTGCCGGGCTTCAAGTCGCGGTGCACCACGCCGAGCGCGTGCGCCTCCTTCAAGCCCTCGGCGATCTCGGTGAGGATCGAGCGCACGCGCGGCAGGGAGAGCTGCTTGTTGTGCCCGATCAGTTGGTCGAGGCGGGTGCCCTCGACCAGCTCCATGGTGACGAAGATGCCGCCCTCGACCCGCCCCAGGTCGAAGACCCGCACCACGTTGGGGTGGGTGATCTTGCGGCAGATCTGCACCTCGCGCAGCAGGCGCTCCTCGTCGCCCGAGGTTTCACCCGGCCGGCGCAGCAGGGTCTTGATCGCCACTGCCTCACCGAGCTCGCGGTCGTGGGCCTTGAACACCTGGCCCATGCCGCCGCGGCCGAGCTCGGCCTGGATCTCGTAGCGGCCGGCGAGCAGGTCGCCGACTACCATGGCGCGCGGGGCGACCGCGGCGGGAGGGCGTGCCGGGCCGGCCGGCACCGCCGGGCGGTCTCGCCGCGTGGGGTCGAGGCGAGCGGCCAGGGCCTTGAGGCGCGCGGCCGCGTCGCGGTGCTCCCGGCGCAAGGCGACGAGCTTCTGGTAGCAGTGCAGCGCCTCTTCTCCGCGGCCCAGCTCTTCGAGCACGCGGCCCTCGAAGTAGAGGCGGTCGAGGGCGCTGGTGCTGGCCCCCGGCCCGGCCGCCGGCAGCATGCGCAGGCGGTGGAGCGCGGCGTCGAGCAGGCCGTCCTCCATCAGCAGCGGGACCAGCAGCAGCGTCGCCTGCTCGAAGTCCGGGCCGCCGGGCGGCACCTTCTGCAGCGCCTGGGCGGCGGCGGAGCGGTTGCCGGTGGAAAGGAAGTGGGTCGACGCCGCGAGCGGCTCGCCGGCGGAAAGATAGGCGTTGGCCGCGGCCTCGGCCTCACCGGCCTGGGCGAAGGCATCCGCCGCCTGGTGCAGATCGCCGGCCTGCTCGAAGCAGCGGGCGGCCTCCTGCCGCCGCCGGGCCTTGAGGTAGGCCTCGCCGGCGCGCCGGTGCTCGCGGGCCGCCTGCCATTCGCGGGCGGCGGCCTCCCACTGCGCGGCGCCCTCGTAGGCGGCCGCCGCCTCGCGATGGGCCCCCTGCCCGGCCAGAATGCGCGCCGCCTGGTCGCCGTGGCCGGTCTGCAGGTAGATCTCGGCCACCTTGCGCGGCGCGAGCCCGGTTGCTTTGCCCACCAGGCGCAGGGCCTCGCGCGCCTCGCCGGCCTCGAGGTAAGCCTCCGCCGCCTCACGGTAGCTGCCGGAGCTCTCGAGGAGGCGGGCGGAGCGGGTCGAGGCGCCCCAGGCGCGAAGCAGGTTCTGGGCCTCGACGCCGCGGCCCAGCCGCGAGAGAAGCGTGGCGCGCCGCATGTCGATGGCGCGGCGGGCGTCGTCGCTGGCCGCGCCCTTGCCGCCGCCCTTGCCGGCCTGGCCCAGCCTCGCGGCCTCGGCCTCGAGCACCCGCAGTGCGTCCACGGTGCGGCCCACCTGCTCGTAGCAGTTGGCCGCCATGTCGTAGTCCTTGGCGCGCTCGAAGAGGGTGGCCGCCTTGGCCGGCTGCTTGAGCTTGAGCGCCGCCGAAGCCGCCGCGCGCAGGGCGCCGCCGATCTCGAGCAGGATCAGGGCCTCCTCCAGGTGACCGGAGGAGGCGAGGATCTCGCCGGCCTGGGCGGCGTTGGCGCCGCCGTACTCGTCGGCCGCCTTGCCGAAGGCGCCGCGCAGGAAGAGGTCGACGGCCTGCGGCAGGTCGCCGATCTCGATCGCCAAGAGGCCGGCCTGCTTCCAGTCGCCGCCCTTGGCGTAGGCGCGGATGGCCTCTTTCTTCTTGCCCTGCTGGCGGTAGAGATCACCCAGTCGGAGGTGGTCGCCGGTCAGCAGGGCGGCGAAGCGGCCCTTGCCACTCTGTTCGCTCATCGGTCCACGTGGGGTCCACCGGGGCGGCCAGGGCCGCCGGCCGGCTCACGAAAGCAGTGCGCCGGGTCTCGAAGCTCGGGACGGTGATTCAACAGTCAACGGAAAGGCGGGAGGAGTATACCTCGGCGTCCTAACGCCCTGCCTCATAGCCGGAGACGCTGCGCACCACCACGCCTTTGCGCTTCACCTGCACCTCGACCTGGCGGCGGCCGCCGCTCGCCAGCGGCACAGTGGGGTAGTAGGTGAGGAGGTAGGCGCTGCGCAGCTCGCTCTCGATGCGCTTGTAGATCGTGGTGAGGTCGCCTTCGATGGGCACGAAGTAGACCTCGCCGCCGCCGGCCCTCGCCATGCGCTCGAGCCGGGCGATGAAGGCGCGGGTCTGGAAGTCCCGGCCGCCGCTCCTCGCCGCCTGGTTGTTGGTGACGATCATGTAGACCGGCACGCCGGCGACGCGCGCCCGGGAGAGCGCCTCGCGGTAGGCGCGCCCGCCGTCCTCGTCGGCGCCGTCGAAGAACACGATCAGCGCCCGCTTGCCGCGCGAGCGCCCGAGCTCTTCGAGCGACAGCGTGATCGAGGCCCAGAGCGGGGTCATGCCCTTGGGCTCGAGGTCGCGCAGGCCATCCTGCACACGGCCGAGCTCCGCCGTGGTCGGCGCCACCAGCTCGGGCTCGGCGCCGAAGCTCACCAGGAAGGCGCGGTCGCGGCCCGCCGCCAGGCTCGAGAGCAGCCCGCCGGCGGCCTTCACCACCGACGGCAGCTTGACGAACATCGAGGCCGAGGTGTCGATCGAGAGGCCGACGGTGATCGGCAGGTCGCGCGAGCCGGTCGCCGCTTCGAGCTGCTGCACGACGCCGTTCTCGCGCACCACGAAGTCCTGGGCCTCGAGGTCGCGCACTTGCGTGCCGCTCTTGTCGGTGGCGGTCACGTAGAGCTCGGCCAGGCGGACGTCGATCGATTCGCCGAAGCCCGGCTGCGTGGCGGGCGACGGCTCCTCGGCTTGGGAGGTCGGGGGCTGCTCCTGCGCGGCGGAAGCTGCGCCGAGCGCGGCGAGGAGGGCGAGCGTCGCGGCCATGACCACGAGACCGCGTGAGAAAAACCACACGAAATGCCGCACAAATCCGACAGCGCTGCGCACGGGCGAGGAAGCGGTTAGCATGGCTGCCGATGAGAACACACTCTGGCGAAAAACTCTTCCTCGCAGCAGCTCTGCTCTCGCTTCTCGCTCTCGCCTTCACCGCTTCCTCGCAAGCCCCTCGCCTCGGCGCCGCGGACAAGCTCGCCGTCTCGCGCGCCGAGGGCCTGTTCCGAGCCGGCGAGGAGAGCGGCGAGCTGATGGTCGAGGCGACCTTCCGCTTCCTGACGACGACCGCGGCCGGCCAGCAGGGTCGGCTGACCCTGCTGGTGGACCTGGCGCCGCTCGCCTCGTTCGCGGCGCCCAATGGAGCGAAGCCGGGTGGGCCCGCGACCGGCATGCCCGCCGCCGGCGGCTTCAAGGTCTCGCTGGTGGCGGACAACCGCGACGGCGACACCTGGATCGCGCACCAGTATGTCGAGGCCCCGGCCGCGGCCGGGGCGCCGTTCTGGTCCTACGAGGCGGTGCTCGAGCTGCCCGCCGAGCTGCGCGATCTGGCGGTGATCGTCGAGGAGCCGGCGAGCGGCATGTGGGGCGGCGCCGTGGCCGAGCCCACCGACGAGGAGCTCGACGCGCCGCGCGCCGCCGCGCTCTCGATCGCGAGTGGCGTGTGGTCGGTGCTCGAGACCGGGAGCGGCGCCGGCGAGGCGGTGGCGCAGGCGCCGCCCGCGATCTCGACGCCGCCGATCGCCGCCACGCCGCCCGCGCCTGGCATGCCGCCGCCCGCTGCGCCACCGGTCGCCGGACCAACGCCGGCGGTCCCGCCCGCAGCCGCGCCCCTGGCCGAGCCCTCGGCAGCTCCCGGGTCGGTGATCCGCCTGCTGCCGCCGCGCGGCCGCCGGCCCGCCAAGGGCACGGTCTTCGACACCCTGGTCGCCGACTACGAGGTGGCCAAGGTCGAGTTCTATCTCGACGGCAAGAAGGTGGCGACGGCCACCAAAGAGCCGTTCGACGCGCGCCTCGACCTCGCCGGCCCGGGCACCGGCCAGACGGTGAAGGTGGTGGCGCTCGCCGGCGACGGCCGCGAGCTGGGGAGCGACGCGCTGGTGGTCAACGATCCGGCGCGCACCCTGCGCGTGCGGCTGACCAAGGTGGAGGGCGACCCGGCCTCCGGCAGCCTCGACGTCGAGGCCCAGGTGGCGGTGCCGTCGACGGTGCGGCTCCAGCGCGTCGAGCTGTACTGGAACGAGACCCTGGCGGCGCGGCTCACGGCGCCTCCCTTCGCCGCCAAGATCCCCACCGGCGGCCGCCCCGGCGAGGCGGACTACGTGCGCGCCGTGGCCTACGCGGCGGACGGCACCTCGGTCGAGGACGTGCGGCTGATGTCGTCGCGCGGCGTGGCCGAAGCCGTGGAGGTGACCCTCGTCCAGCTCTACGCCGTGGTCACCGACGGCGCCGGCAAGCCGGTGCGCGACCTCGGCCGCGACGACTTCTCGCTCAAGCTCGGCAGCCGGGCGCAGGAGGTCGCCAACGTCTCCTTCGCCACCGACGTGCCGCTGCTCTTGGGGCTGGTGGTCGACACCTCGGGCAGCATGGAGCACATCATGAACGAGACCAAGCAGGCGGCGGCGCAGTTCCTGGACGCCACGATCCAGGACGCTGATCAGGCCTTCCTGGTCGACTTCTCGACCAAGCCCCGCCTGCGCCAGCGCGCCACCGGCGACGTGATGGAGCTGGTCTCGAGCTTCCGCGGCATGCGCGCCGACGGCTTCACCGCGCTCTTCGACTCGGTGATTTTCTCGCTGCTCGAGTTCTCGCGCGGCTCTTCGCGTCGCGCCCTGGTGCTGCTCTCCGACGGCGACGACTACGGCAGCCGCTTCGGCTCGCGGCGCTGCGTGCAGTACTCGCAGCGCATGGGCGTGCCGGTGTACGTGATCGTGCTGGGCGGCGAGCGGGTGATCCGCGGCACCGGCCGCCTCGACCTCGAGGCGGTGACCGGCGAGTCCGGCGGCCGGCTGTACTTCGCCGAGACCATGCAGGACCTCGCGGGCTCCTACGCCGAGATCAACGACGAGCTGCGCAGCCAGTACCTGGTCACGTTCTACGCCCCGGCCGGCGTCAGCCCCGAGGCGCTGCGCGACGTGGAGGTCAAAGTGAAGCGCAAAGGCCTCGAGGTGCGCTCGGTGGTGGGTGTGGAGTGAAGAGGGGGGCAGTCGAGCGGCCCCCTCACTCAGAACCGGTGAGCGCTATGGGGCCACGACCTTCATGTAGCCGAGGAAGAACCTCTTGAGGCCGCTCCTCATGTCCTCGGTGCGTCCCTCGTAGCTCTGGTATTGCCAGAGGGTGGCGTCGCGCGGCGTGGCGCAGGGTGCGAAGCCGTACATGGCGAGCGAGTAGCTGTTCGCGGTATAGCCTTCGGCCTCGCTGTCGCTGTCACCGCCGGCGGCGGAAAGCCCGCGGGTCTCGAGCTTCGCCGAGGCGGGTTGCGGCACCTCTTTCTGGCCGGAGACCGAAAAGCCGCGGCTGATGGTGCCGTCGCTGCCGTCGACCGAGTAGTGGATGTCGATCTTGAAGCTCAGGGTGGGGTTCCCGGTCGTGGTCTGGGTGCCGTTGTCGTTGGTCACCAGGCCGATGCCTGCGATCGAGGCGGAGAGCGGGAAGCCCCATTCCTTGCGCACCTCTTTGCCCACCTCGAGGGCACGGTTGAAGACCGGCACCCCGTTGACGTCGTAGGCAACCTCGTCCTGCGCCGCGCTCCTGGCGCTTCCCAGGAGGCCCGCGTCGGTCCAGCCGGTGGAGTTGGCATGGTACTCGGCGAAGTTCCCCACCTGCCCGGTGCAGCCGAGGTCGCACTCGTCGCCCAGCTCGGGCACCGGGATTTCGATCTCGCCGATCGGCCAGAGCTGCACCCGGATGGTTCGCCAGAACAGGATCTCGAAGCAGTACATGCGCAGGGCGACGGTGGCGCTGCCACTGACCTCCGCCTCGTCGTCGTGCGGCCCGGTGAAGAAGCCGCCGTCGTACCTCGACTTGAGCAGGTGCGCCGGCCCGGGGCCTTCTTGCCCGCTGCGATAGAGAGGGTCGTCCGAGTATCCCTGGTCGTGGGCCGAGGCGGGGCTCGAGCTGCTCACCCCCACCCAGAAGCAGGTACACGGGGCGACCTGTGGAGCCCGCGCGGCGATGCTCTCACCCAATGTGTAGACCTCTCCGGCGAGGTTAGGGTCCATGGCGAGGATCGAGCCCAACAGGTCCGAGTTGGGTTGAGCGCCGACCACATCCATCGCACCGGCCATCTGCTCTCCCACCACCAGCGAGCCTGGCTCGGCGCCGACGCCGGCCCGTACTGCGAGGTGGCAGTGGACCGGATCGTCGCAGGCGTAAACCACCTCGACGGGAAGCGCCGCGAGCGGCAGACCCTGATCGTCTTCGAGGGCGGCGCGGTAGAACCAGCCGTCCTGGCGGAAGTTGGCGAGGGCACCAGGCAGGGTCACCGTGTTGCCCCCGGCATCGGGTGTCAGGACGGCCGAGCCGACCAGCGTTCCGCCGGTCGTTTCGAGGCGCAGCTCGGCGGTCGCCGGCAGCGTGGCTCCCAGGCTCCAGCGCACCTCCACCCCGACGTCAAGGCCCACCACTTCGAGCCCAGCGAGCCAGCCGACGGGCTCGAGGGGCGGATCGGCGAAAGTCTGGGGCGCGAGGAGGATCGCGCCCAACAGGGTGCACGCCGTGGCCTGGGTGCAAAGTCGATCTGCAAGCGGACGGGACGCTCGAGAGTGCTTCATCGTTGGGCTCCTTGTTCACCGTCGGTCTCGGGTTTGAGAGCCGAGGGGCCTCTGCGGCCGACGGATGGTGGAGGCGTCCATGAACAATCGGTATACCCGGCCACCGTGGCAAGGTAAGTGATTGAGCAGGCTGGGATTTCGGGGCCGAGCCGAGCAACCGAGGGAGGCTGCTGGCGACCGACTGGCCGCCGGCGGCCAGGGACGATGGCGGCCCGCGGCCGCGAGGCAAGGCCTCGGCGCCCGGCCCGCGCCGGAGCCTGGCCCTGGAAGTCGCCTAGTTTCTGGCACTTGGCCGGTCCCCGGCCCGCCCCCACGGCGCCTGGCCCGCCCCTTGCCCTCCACCGCGCAGAGCCCATTTCTCGGGCTCCTCCACGCACCTCGGAGGCGCAAGCCTCCGAGGTGCCTTTTTCTGCGCCCGGCTGCTAGAGCTCGAGGCCGAGCTTCTTGAGCCGCCAGCGGAGAGTGCCGCGCTTCAAGCCGAGCAGGCGCGCGGCTTGGGAGAGGTTGCCGCCGGCGGCGGCGAGCGCCCTTTCGAGATGGCTGCGCTCGACCTCGCTCCAGGGGGCGATGCCCTGGACCGCGGGCGGTTGCGGCGGCGAGGAAACCGCCAGACCCTCGCCGGTTCGGCCGGAGTCGATCGCGCCCTGATCGCCCTCGCCGGGATCGAGCAGCTCCTCGCCGGGCGAGAGCAGGACCAGGCGCTGCGCCACGTTCATCAGCTCGCGCACGTTGCCCGGCCAGTCGCGCGCCGCGAGGGCGGCCAGGACACTGGCAGGGGTCCTCAGCCTGGGGCGCCCCAGCTCGCAGCAGAAGCGCTCGACGAAGTGGCGGGCCAGGACCGCGACGTCCTCGCGCCGTTCGCGGAGCGGCGGCACGGCGATGGGGAAGACACTCAGCCGGTAGTAGAGGTCGGCGCGGAAGCGGCCGGCCCGGACTTCCTCGGCGAGGTCGCGGTGGGTGGCGGACACGATGCGCACGTCGGCCTTGCGGTCGGTGGTCTCGCCGACGCGGCGGAAGGTGCCGGTCTCCAGAAGGCGCAGCAGCCGCACCTGCAGCGCGGGCGACGCCTCGCCGATCTCGTCGAGGAACACCGTGCCGCCGTCCGCGGCCTCGAACAGCCCTACCTTGTGCTCGAGCGCGCCGGAGAAGGCGCCGCGGCGATGGCCGAAGAGCTCACTCTCGAGCAGGTTGTCGGCCAGCGCGCCGGCGTTCTGCGACAGGAAGCGCTTCGCCCGCCGCGGGCCGTTGAAGTGGATGGCGCGCGCCACCAGCTCCTTGCCCACGCCAGTCTCGCCGGTGACCAGCACCGTCACCTGGTTGGCCGCCACCCGTCGGATGGCCTCGCAGACGCTGTGCATTGCGGTGCTCTGGTAGAGGATGTTGTCGAAGCTGAACGACTCCTCGACCGTGCGCCGCAGGTGATGGTAGTCCTCCTGCAGGCGGGCGAAGAGCCGCGCGTTCTCGAGCGCCACCGCCGCCTGCGAGCCGAAGGCGGCGAGGAGATCGCGGTCGAGCTCGCGCACCTCGTGGTGGGCGGCGTCGGTGTCGAGATAGATCGCTCCCAGAGTGCGGCCGTGGGCTACGAGCGGCACCGCCGCCACCGCCTCGAGCCCCAGGGCGACGACCGAGGTCCGCTCACCGGCTACCGAGCGCGGCACGTCCTCGATCACTACCACTTCGCCGCTCGCCAGGGCGCGACCGATCGTCGAGCGGCTGGCGGCGAAGCCCGCGCTCGCCATCTCGCCGTGCTCCAGGTTCTCGGCCAGCTCCACCTCGAGCGCGCCGCGCTCGCCGGCGAGAAGCACGGCGCCGCGCCGGCAGCCGGTGAGCTCGAGGACGTGGCGCAGGATGCGGCGCAGCACGGTCCGCGGGTCGAGGGTCGAGATCTCGCGGCTGATGCCCAGCAGGCGCTCGAGGGCCACCGCCTTGCGGCCCAGCCCAGCGACGGCGCGGCGCTCGGCATCGGCGATCGAGTGCAGGGTAGTGGCGCGGGGTAGCGGGGTCGCTGGGCTCATCGCGGGCTCGCTCGCATCGGGTCGGTGGTCGGTGGCGTTCAGGTCAAGGGTTCAAGCGGCGCGCCAGCTCCAGCACGGCGGCCACGTCGTGGCGGCGGCAGTAGCGATCGGACTCGGCCTCCGGCAGCGGCGCCAGCGCGCGGCGGAGCTCGGCGAGGCAGTCGAGGAGCAGCACCTGGGCCGCCACGGCGCGGCCACTCCCCAGCTCCTGCTGGGCGGCGCGGAATCGCGCTTGCCACAGGCGCGTCGCCGACCCGGGGGCCGGCGAGAGGAGAACCGGGGAGCCCTGCTCGGTGCTCGCTCGAGGCGTGGGGCTCGCCGGCCCGCCGGGTGCCCGGAACCGGATCACCGCGGCGCCCTGGGAGGGCGATTCCCCGGAAGCCGATTCCTCGTCGGCCGGCGCCGCCGCCACGGCCTCGAGCGAGGCCAGCAGGTCCTCGGCCGACGCCGGCCTTGCCTCGCGGGAGCGGGCGAGCAGGCGTTCGATCAGCAGACAGAGCGCCGGCGGCGCATGGGGCGCCAGCGCGGCCGGCGCCGGCGGCTCGCCAGCCCGAATCGTGGCCAGCAGCGCTCGCTCGTCCGCCGGCTCGCCCGTTGCCTCGTGCGGGCGCCGGCCGGTGAGCGCCTCGAAGGCCACCACGCCCAGGGCGTAGAGGTCCGAGCGGCGGTCCGGCGCCTCGCCGGCCAGCAGCTCCGGCGCCATGTAGGGCAAGGTGCCGAGCAGCCCCTGGCCGCCGGTGACGGTGGCGGTGCCCAGAGCGCGGGCGAGGCCGAAGTCCATCAGCCTGACGCGGCGCTCGAGCTCCTCCGGCGCACCGGCGAGGGCTGCTTCCGGCTCCAGCACGAAGAGATTGTCGGCCTTGAGGTCGCGGTGCACGATGCCGTGCGCATGCACGTGCGCCAGGGCTCCGCAAGCGGCGGCCAGGAGCGCTGCCACCCGCTCCGGCGCGAGCGGCCCGCGCTCGGTGAGCAGCGCCGCGAGTGAGCGGCCGCTCAGCAGCTCCATCGAGATGTAGCCGCGGCCGGCGATCTCGCCGGTCTCGAAGACCTTGACGATGCGCGGGTGCTCGAGGCGGGTGAGGATGCGCGCTTCGCGCAGGAAGCGCAGTCGGTGGTCCTCCTGCTCGGTCATCCGCGGATGCAGCACCTTGAGCGCCACCTCCCGCCCCGAGACCACGTGGCGCGCCCGGTGGACGACCCCCATCCCACCCTCGCCCAGCGGCTCCATCAGGCGGTAGGGGCCCAGGAAGCGTGCGCCCCTCCAGGCCGTGACCCGGCGGTCGGCCCACAGCACGAGCACCACGGCGAGGCTCCAGCCGGCGAGCAGCGCGGCGTGGGCCCGCGGCCCTCGGCCACCGCTCGCCAGGCCGGCGACCAGGAGGTATCCGGTTACTAGCGCCGCCGCCACCCAGGCGCGATGCGCGAAGGTCCGTGCCCCGAGCCGGCGCGCCAGCGGCCCGCGGGCGAGCGCCAGGGCGGCGAGCACCGCGCCGAGCTTGGCCAGCTCGAGCGGGCGGTTGGCGAGCCGCCAGCCGCGCTGGTAGCGGCGCGCGGCGAGCACCATCTGCCGCATCGGGGCAGGCCGCTCGTGGACTGTCAAGACCGCTCCCGCCGGCACCCCGCGGCGCGCCACGCTACGGCCGGAGAGGAAGCGGACTTCGACGTCGTAGCGGCGGCCGGCCGCGATGCCGAAGGCGACTTCGCCCGCCGCGGGGATGCCGGTGGGCTGGAAGCCGAGGCCTGCCTGCTGGTGGCCGCGCAGGAAGCCTTGCTCACCCAGGTGCCCGGCCTCGTAGACCGAGACGCGGGCGCCCACCGCCATGCGATCGCCGTCCACCCCGCGCGGACGGACCTCGAGAAAGGCGCCGTCGTTGCGCTCGTTGGCGAGCAAAGCGCTCTGCCGCTCGCCCGCGAGGAAGAGGTCGAGGTCGCCGTCGCCGTCGAAGTCGGCGAACACAGCGCCCTCCGCCTCACGGTGGGCGAGGCCCGTCGCCTCGGCCACGTCGTGGTAGCGGCCGTCGTCGCCGCGCGCGAAGAGGTGCGTCCGGCGGCGGCCGGTGAGGAAGCTCGAGAGCAGAATCTCCGGGTAGCCGTCGCCGTCGAGGTCGCCGGCGGCCGCAGCGCGGCTCGGCATCGCCGGGTTGTTGGCCAGCTCGTCGAACAGCGAGCCGTCGAGCCGGAAGCGGCCGGCGCCGTCGTTGACGAACACCAGCAGGCGGGCGCCGACCATTAGCAGGTCGAGGTCGGCGTCGAGGTCGAGATCGGCGAGCAGGCCCTGGTGCATCTGGCCGGTCGGAAGCGGCACGTCGAGGCCGGAGCCGGCCGTGGCCTCGGTGAGCAGGCCGCCGTCGTTCTCCAGCAGGGTGATCTCGTTGCCGAAGCCGGGCAGCACGGCGTCGAGATCGAGGTCGCCGTCGAGGTCGCCCCACAGGGTCAGCATCTCGATGCCGCCTTCACCCGTCGGCCCGCCGTGGCGTGCGAAGCGGCCGGCGCCGTCGCCACGGTAAAGGTAGTTGGGGAGCCGCGCCGAGCCCTGCCGCGAGCTCGCGTGCCAGTAGAGGTCTAGGCGCCCGTCACGGTCGAGGTCGAGGAGGGTGGCGGTGTCGTTAGGGCTGCCCTGGGGGGCGAGGCCCAGCGGCTCGGGCGCCTCGAAGCGCCCGTCGCCGCGGTTGCGGTAGAGGAAGGTCGCCAGCGGCTCGCCGGCGACGGCGAGGAGATCGAGGTCGCCGTCGCCTTCCGTATCGCCCCAGGCCATGGAGTAGAGGAGGGGCAGCCCACCTGGTGAAGGCACGGCGGGAGGTGCCGCGGCCTCGGCGAAGCCAGCTGCCCCGAGGTTGGTAAAGAGCCTCACGCCCGTGGGCTGGAGGAGCGCGAGGTCGAGGTCGGCGTCGCCGTCGAGGTCGAGCGCCGCAACGGCCTTGCCGGCCTCGCGAGTCATCGGCAGCGACGCCACCCCCGAGAGGTCGCGCAGCGCCGGCCCCCGCTGCCGGGTCGAGTAGAGCAGCACGCCGTCGCCGGTGATCCAACCGCGGCCCGCCTCGTCGAAGGCGAGGTCGTAGAGGTGGGCGGCGGTGGGCGACAGGACGCCGCGCCAGGCGGTGCCGTCGAAGCGCAGGATCGTGCCGTGCGCCCCGACCGCCCAGGCCTCGTCCGCGGAGCGCACCGCGAGGCCCATCAGGTCGTGGTGCGTGGCGGCATCGAAGAGCCGCCAGCGCGTGCCGTCGAACGAGGCGAGGAAGCCGCCGGTGCCGGCCACCCACACGCTGCCGTCCGGCGCCACCTCGACCGCGGCCAGGTTCGGGTCGCGGCGCTCCTCGGGCAGCTCGGGTAGCGTCATGGTGCGCCAGCGGCCCGCGCGGTAGTGGGCCACCAGCCCTCTCGTCCCCATCGCCCAACCTTCGTGGCCGCCCAGCATCTCGATGTCGAGCAGGTGGTGGTCCCGGCGCGCGGCAGGGGGGAGCTCGAGCACCTCGTCCCGCCACTCGCCGGCCGCGAGGTGGAGGATCTGGCAGCGGTTCCCCACCACCCAGCCCTCGGTCGCAGAAACCATGTCCACCGCCTGCGGCCAGAAGCCGGGCACACGCCGCTGATCGTGCCAGCGGCGGCCGTCGAAGCGGCGGATCAGGCCGCTCGAATAGGCGGCCGTGTCGCGGGAGAAGGGGAAGAGCCAGAGGCCGCCCTCGCCGTCGAGGTCGAGGACGAAGGTGCGGGTCTCGGGGGTGCCGAGCTCGACGCGCTGCCAGTCGCCGTCCTGCCAGCGGTAGAGGAGCCCGCCGGGGCCGGCCTGCTTTTCGGTGCTGCCGCCGATCCAGCCCTCGCCGCGGCCCAGGACGATGCGCTGGCGCCAGTCGGAGAAGCCGAGCGGGCGCGGGTCCAGGACCCAGGTCAGGTCCGGCCGCCCGCGCGCCGCCTCCGCGGTCGCCGGCGGCGAGAGACAGGCGGCGAGCAACGCGGCGCAGGCCAGCCATCTGGCCATCGCTTCACGCGCGGCACGGCGAGCGCCGGAGAGTCGGTCTTGCAAGCGGAGAGATCTTAGCCCCGGCGCCGGCCGTGATGCGGCCTGGGCCGTCGGCGGGGCCCTGGTGCGCCTCGTGCCCGCCGCCTCAGAAGCTGGTCGAGAGGCTCAGGATGCCGTAGGTGGCTTCCACCGGAGGGCCGAAGATCGGGGGCACTGGCGCCTCGGTCAAGAAGCTCTCGGTGCGGTGCGCCTCGGCCTTGATCACGAGGTAGGGGCGCAGGCGATAGGCGACGCCCACCGCCAGGTCCTCGTCCAGGTCGATGTCGGCAGTCAGGCCGGGTAACGTGAGCTCGAGGTCAGACCTCTCCGCCTGCAGGTTCAGGTCGAGGCGCGAGGAGAGGTGGATGCTCACCTGCAAGTACGTGGTGCGGAACTTCACGGTTCCCGCCTCCGACCACTGGATCTCGGCACGCGCCGAGATCCGGTCGTAGATGCCTTCGGCGCTCGCGTGGTATTGCTTCCAGAGCGTTTCCTCTCCCGGGCTCGCGACGATGCTGTCCGTCACCTCGAAGCGCTGCGCCCCGGCGCCGAAGCGCAGCCCTCCTCCCGGCGCGTTGAGCCAGAGCTGAAGGCCGACGGTGTCGTCGATGTGGACCTCGTTGACCCCCAGCTCCGAGAGCTCCAGCGAGGTCCGGTCGCCATAGTACAGGTCGCCGTCCAGGCTGAAGTCGCCGCCGAGCTCGAAGCCGCAAGAGAGGAGCAGGCCGTCGACGGTCTCGGTGGTGAAGGCTCCCTCGCCGTAGAAGCCGCGAGGCGGGCGGTAGAAGGGCAGCACCGTGCCCACGTCGCGGACTTCGTTCCATATCCCGAAGGGAATCGGCACCTTGCCGGCGCGTGCAGAGGTCGTGCCCCAGCGGTGCTCGTAGAAGAGCCAGTCGATCTCGACGTCCTCGCGGAACTCCTGCAGCGGGCTCTCGCCCAGCCGCTCGTGGCTGATCTGGGCCACGAAGCTCGAGTCCTCGGTGAAGCGGTAGCGCATCTGGAGTGCGGCGGTGCGGTAGTCTGCCGTGCCGTCCTCGGTGATGCCCAGTACCTGGGCGTCGTCTGCGAAACCGTAAGCCTGGGTCAGGAAGCCGTGGACTTCGAGCTTGGGCTCCTCGGCCTCCGCCGCGTCGACCTCGACTTGCGCCGGCTCCTGCGCGCGGGCCGGTGCGAAGCTCGAAACAGCGAGGGCGGCAAGCGCCATGGCCAGGACCCATGGACCCGAGACCACCACGGTTTCGATGCCGGAGAGAGCTGTGCTGGCCATGGGTTCCTCCTCTTCATTTCCCGGGCCGGAGCGCCTTGACGCCCGGTCCCAGGACCGCGGTGGCCGACACGTAGCCGATGCCACCGGGATAGCGCGCCACGTAGGCGATGACTTCCTCCTCCGAGGCCTTCTTGGGCGGCGGCACGTCGCGTCCGGAGAAGATCATCGTCTGCCAGTGGGCCTCGATATCCTGCGCCCGCTTGCCGTGCACCTGGCGCGAGAACGCCTCGCGCACCGGAGAGCTTTCGGCGAGGTCTACCGGCCGTGCTTTCTCGCCGCTCGCTTTCCAGGTGATGAGCCGCTTGAGGAAGATCTTCGACACCTCGGCCGCCGGCAGCTCGGAGACCGGGTTGCCGGCGTTGACGATAACCACGAAGCCGGGCGCCTCCGCGGCCGAGCCGCCGAAGGCGAGGAGCCCGAGCCACGCCGCGAGAACCAGTCGCCTCATCATCCGATACCCTCCCCGACCGCCGCGGCGAGCGTGATCCTCGGGTCGCCGCCGGTCGCCACGGCGCGCAGCACGGCTTCGATTACCGCGGGCACCTGCGGTCGGCTGAAGAAATACCCCTGGCCCAGCTCACAGCCCATGGCGTCGAGGCGCGTGTACTGGCCGTCGAGCTCGACGCCCTCCGCCACGGTCAGCAAGTTGAGCTTGAGCGCCAGCGCGACGATGCCCTGCATCAGCTCGCGGTCCGACCCGCTGGCGCCCAGGCTGAGGACGTTGCTGCGGTCGATCTTGACGATGTCGACCGGCAGCTCGCGCAGGTAGGAGAGCGCCGAGTGGTTGCCGCCGAAGTTGTCGATGGCGAGCCGCACCCCCAGCTTGCGCAGCTCGCCCAGCTTGCCGGCCGCCAGGCGGCCGTACTTCATGAGCACCGATTCGGTGACCTCGAGCACCAGCGACGAAGCCGGCAGCCCGGACGAGCCGAGCACCGCGACGATGTCGTCGACCAGCCCGGCGTCGTGGAACTGCCCCGCCGAGAGGTTGACCGAGAGCACCAGGGGTGGATCGGACGGGAAGGCGGTCTGCCACATCCCGACCTGGTGGCAGGCCTCCCGCATCACCCAGCGGCCGAGCGGGATCATGAAGCCGATCTCCTCGGCCAACGGCAGGAACTCGGCGGGCGGCAGCAGCGAGTCCTCGTCCGGGTTGCGCCAACGCACCAGGGCCTCGACGCCGGTGACCCGGCCATCGGCGAGCGACACGATCGGCTGGTAGTGCAGGGTGAACTCCTGGCGCTCCAGGGCGCGCTCGAAGTCGCTGGCGTGGGTGAGGCCGCGCTTGACGCGCGCCTCGAGGCCGGGGCGGTAGAGGACGATCCGGCCCTTGCCCTCGCTCTTGGCCACGTACATGGCAAGGTCCGCCTCGTTCAGCAGCTCGCCGGGGTCGCGCCGCGCCAGGCCGGAGAGGGTGATGCCGAGGCTGGCGTCGACCCGCACCTCCTGACCGCCGGCGAGGACCGGCTTGCGCAGCACTCCGAGGATGCGCTCGGCGACGAGATTGGCGATGGATTCGTCCGCCTGGTCGAGCAGCACGGCGAACTCGTCGCCGCCCAGCCGTGCCGCCGCGTCCCCACCGCGCAGGCTGAAGCGCAGGCGCTCGGCCACGGCGATCAGGAGCTGATCGCCCGCCTCGTGGCCGAGGGTGTCGTTGACCTGCTTGAAGCCGTCGAGGTCGATATAGAGCACGGCGACCTGTCGCTGGTGGCGGTCGACGCTCGCCAGCGCGTGCTCGACCAGGTTCTTGAACAGCGCCCGGTTGGCGAGCTGGGTCAGCGGGTCGTGGAGCGCCTGGTGGCGGAGCTGCTCCTGCAGGTGGCGGCGCTCGGTGACGTCGCGGTAGTTGAGCACCACGCCGCCGACGTTCGGATCGTCGAGCAGGTTTACCGCGCTGACCTCGATCCAGCGAAACGAGCCGTCCACATGGCTCGCCCGCAGCTCCAGCCGCGTGGTGGCGCCCGGGCCGGCGAGCACCTTGGCGAGGGCGTTCTGAGCGGTCGGCCGGTCGTCCGGATGGAGCAGGGTGAAGGTGCTCTTGCCGATCCGATCCTCCGGCGAGTAGCCGAGCACGCGTTTGACCGCCGGGCTGCTGTAGCGCACCGTGCCCTCCTGGTCGAGCACCGAGATGACGTCGGCCGAGTTCTGCACCAGCGAGCGAAAGTGCGCCTCGCTGCGCGCCCGTTCGGCCGCGAAGCGCGCCGCAGTGGCGCGCCGGTTGCGCTCGAAGATCAGCGACAGCACCCCGATCAGCAGCGCCTCGGCGCCGATCGCCCCGGCGGTGCCGAGCTGCGAGCGCCGGAGAGCCCGCGTGGCCTGAGCGCTGTAGAAGGCGGTGGACAGGAAGGCTGCCTCCGAGAGCAGCTCGAAGCTGGGGGCCGAGCGTTCGCGGAACCACTGCCGCGCGCCCTCCGGATCGCCGAGCTGAAGCCGTTCGAACACGCCCGCGGCGTTGGCCAGGTATTCGTCGAGCGCCTCCGACACGCGGGCCACGGCGTCACCTCCGGGGTCGAGCCGCTCGAGCTCCGCCATCGCCTGGCCGATCGCCCGGTCGCTGGCAGCGAGGTCAGTCGCGGTCGAGCTCCCCTCGCGCAGGGCGCGCTCCTCTAGCAGCCGCAGCCGGCTCGCCTCTTGCTCGAGCTGGGCGAGGAAGAGCTGCGCGCGGCGCCGGGAGTCGGCCTGGGAGTTGACCTGGCGGGTGGCGAGCCAGGCCGCCAACGCGATTACCAGGGCCAGGACCATGAGCAGGTACGGGCCCCCGGCCTCGACGACCCGCTCCAACCGGCCGCGCGGCACCGCCGGGGTGGCGAGGGACATCGCGGCGCTCGCACTGGGCCGGGGCTCCGCGGGCAACGCTAGCGCGGCTCTGGCCGCTGGCTGCTCCATGACAGGATGACTCTTGCTAGTACCCCAAGAGTACTCCTAAGAGACTCGATTTCGTGTTTTAGGTCTGGCTATCGAATGGCACCAAGGAAGGAAGTCGCCGGGCCCTGCTCATGGCAAACCCCTCAGGTTGTTTCGATTGCGCTTTCGAGGATCGCCGGTTTCCTGCCTTCGGCGAGCGCCCGGGGAGTCGTCCTGCACTCAGGGCGGGCTGGCGGGGCGGCGGGGCTTGACGAAGATCTGCTCGAGCTCACGGGAGGAGCGCGCGGCACCGGTCGCCGGCTTGGCCAGCAGCAAAGTGCGTTGCCCGGTGACCCAGGTCTCGGGCGTCGCCGCCACCACCGGCAGGCCCTTCACCGTCTCCACCACCTGCCGTGTGGACACGTCCCAAACCGTGGTCTCGGCGGCGGCGATGTCGGCCACCACCAGCCGGCGCAGCGTGGCCCGGCCCAAGGAAAGGGGCGTCTCGCTGAGCGAGCGCTGCTCGCGGGTCAGCAGCAGGGCGTGGCCCGCGTCGGCCGCCCAACCCGCTACCTTGCCGAGCGCTGCCGGAGGCTTGGGAGCCGGCTGGCCGGTGCGGCGGTCGCGCACCTCGAAGCAGGGCTCGCCGCCGGCCGCGCTCCGGCAGGTACCTTCCTCGATCAGCTCGTAGGGTTGCTTCAGGTAGTGGCTGCCGTCCGGCGAGACATGGAAGGCGCCCGACGCCACGGCCGAGACGCGGCGCCTGCGAAGGTCGTAGGAGAGCACTTTGCGCCGCGGCTCCTCGGCCAGCACGCGCAGCAGCACGGAGCTCTCCCGCTCGTTGGCCGCCCAGGACAGCTCGTAGGGGTCGTCGGCCTCGATCGGCTGCGTGGCGCCGGTCGCGATGTCGAGCACGAAGGCGCCTTCCGGCAGGAAGCCGACGCCGCCTTCGTAGTACCTCCCCACGATGTATGCGACCTGCTTCTCGTCCGGGCTGAAGAGGTAGCGCTGCACGTTCTGCTCGACGCGGCGCACCACGCGGCCGTCGGCGTCGAGGATCACCAGCTCGTTCCTCGGGGGCACCACGTACTCGCCGTCCACCACCTTGCCGTCTATCGACTCGATCGCCGCCGTGTAGCGGCTGCCCGGCGACACCGAGACCTCGAACAGGACGTCTTTCGAGGTGCGGTAGAGCTGCACTCCCCGCCGGGTGGCGAGGTCACCTTTGAGCAGCAGGCGGCGATCCGCCGCGCGCTGGACCAGCAGCGGCTTCGGCTCGGCCTCGGGCTGCGCCGCCACCACCGCCGCGACGGCCCGTGGGTCCACGGTGGCGGCCCGCGCATCGGCGGCGGTGCCGATGCGGCCGGGCCGCCCCACCCGCGCGGTCTGCGCCGCGGCGCCGACGGCGAGCAGGGCGAGCGCCCCGGCAGCCCAGGCGAGTCCTTTCCTCACGGCGATCCTCCGGCCGCGCTGGGCGGCTTCAGGCGCAGGTGGAAGTGGTTGCTGTGGCCGGCGCAATAGAGCAGCTTGCCGGGTTTGGCGCCGAGCTCGTCGTGGTCGAAGCCCAGGCCGCCTTGCGGTGCGAGGTCGGCGAAGATCACCTCGACATCGCAGGCGTCGAGGATCAGCTTCATCAGTGCCTGTGTGGCGGCCTGGTCATAGGCCTCGGGATCGCGCCGGATATCGAGCGGATAGCTCTTGCCGTCGCGGCGCACGTAGCGCAGGTCGACGTCGAGGCCGTTCTGGTGCGAGCGGTGGGGCCGGAAGCGCCCGCCGCCGCGCTGCGAGAGATCGTTCACGTTGAGCTCGCGGCCGGTGGCCTCCCACTCCCGGCCCACCGTCTCGAGGCAGGAGAGGAGGGCGAGCGAGCCCCAGTCGTCGCCGTCCACCGGGTCGCCGCCGCGGTTGTGCACGTAGCCCGGGCCGCGGTCCGAGAGGTTGACGCTGCCCTCGAGCTTGCCGGCGTAGTAGCTGCCTCGGGGCCGGCTCGGGTCGTCGTCGCAGCCGGGTTGGTGGAAGGGCTGGTAGCCGGACTCGGCGTTGTTGCGTTCGATCGCGTCGCTGATGCCGTCGCCGTCCAGGTCCCAGCCGGCGGTGGTACCGCAGGCCACGGCCGGGACCGGGTCTTCTGTATCGGAGTCGCCAGGGCCGGGATCACCAGGGGCGTCGTCAGGGTCTGCACCACCGGTGGTTCCCGTGTCGCCGGTGCCGGAGCCGTGGCTCGTGCCACCGCTCGTAGAACCGCTGTCGCCGGTGCCGCCTGCGGATCCGGCCTCGCCGGTGCCGCCAGGGCCCTCCGGCCGCGGCTGGTCTTTACGCGAGCAGCCGAGGCCGAGGCCGGCGGCGAGGAGCAGCGCGCCGATCCAGGCGGCGGTCGAGGCTCGGCGCAGATCCATCTCTACCTCACGACCTCGCTCGCCAGGTAGGCGTAGAAAAAAGGCGTTGCCGCGGCGCTGTAGACGTGCCACAGAGCGTGGCCTTGCCAGAGGGAGTCGGGGTTGCAGAACGCGCCGCCGGATTTCGACGGCAGCCACACCGCGAAGGCGGCGCCGAACAGCGCGATGCCGGCAAAGAGGCCGATGGGGTCGCGAGAGATCTCGTCCGAGAAGCCGACCACGATCTCCGACACGATCACCCCCACGATCAGGATTGCGAAGGTGACGATGCCGAAGTGCTCCCAGGTGATGACCCAGGTGAGCAAGGCGAAGACCGTGGTAATCACCAGGTAGGCCGTCACGAAACCCCAGGGCTTCCACTCCAGCAGGCGGGTCAGGTCGTAGGTGATGAAGAAGATGAGGTACATGTTCATCGACAGGTTGTCGAGCCAGCCGCCCCACTGCTTCTGCGAGGCGTGGAGGAACATGCTGCCCGGCCCCAGCCAGATCACCAGGCAGCCGTAGAGGACCGAGAACAGGCTGGTGGCGAGCATCGGGTTGGCGGGGGAGCCGGTCTTCTTCTGCAGCGAGACGAACGCCAGGATGCCCAGGCCCGCGATCACGAACGCGATGTCCGACCAGGTGTTAACCGGCTGGCGGAACATGCTGTCGCGTCGTACCCGCTCGCAGTACTTGTTGGGCTCGTCGTCGGCCGATCGACCGCCCCAGTCCAACCAGCCGCCGATCAGCAGGCCGAGCATCATGACGGCGAAAGCGATCGCACCGATCAGCAAGGCCATGGGGTCTCTCCCTCCGCGCCCGCGATGGCGGGGCCGATTGCTCGAGAGAGGCGGCTGGTGGCAGGGCTTCGTTACAGGTAAGGAACCCGGGGCCGGCGGCGTTATCGAGAAAAAGGCCGAGCCGCCCGCGAACTCATCGCCGGCCGATCTCGTCTCCCCTGCCGGAGGGCCCCGCCATGTACGACCTCGTCCAGGAGATCCGCTTCGCGTTCCGCCAGCTCGCTCGCCGGCCCGGGATCAACGGCCTGGCGGTGCTGTCGCTGGCGCTGGGCATCGGCGTCAACACCACCATCTTCACGCTGGTCAACGCCGTGCTGCTGCGCGGCCTGCCGGCCAACCGCCCCGGCGAGCTGGTCTCGGTGTTCATGAGCGAGGACGACAAGTTCCGCTACGCCACTGCCTCCTACCCCGACTACGTCGACCTGCGCGACCGCAACACGGTGTTCTCCGAGCTCACCGCGTACGACGTGGCGGTGGCGAGCTACGACAACGGCGAGGCCACCGAGGTGCTGTTCGGCCAGGCGGTGACCGGCAACTACTTCCGCATGCTGGGGCTGCCGCTCGCCGCCGGGCGCGACTTCTCGGCCGAGGACCGGGAGCCGCCGGGCTCGCAGCCGGTCGTAATGCTCGGCCATCGCTTCTGGCGCAGCCGCTTCCACGCCGACCCCGGGGTGGCGGGCCGCACCCTCCAGTTGAACGGCAAGGCGCTGACCGTCGTCGGCGTGGCGCCAGCCGAGCTCTCGGGGAGCATGCCCGGCATCGTGGCCGACTTCTGGATCCCGATGGCCATGCACGACGCCATGTCCGAGGGCCAGTCGCTCACCGACCGCGGCAGCCGCTCGCTGTGGCTCAACGGGCGGCTGAAGCCGGGCGTAACCTTGGAGCAGGCGCAGAGCCAGATGTCCACCCTGGTCGCCCAGCTCGCGGCGGCCTACCCGGACGACGACAAGGACCTCCAGACGACGCTGGTGCCCACCGGCGACGTGGCGCTCAACCCGGCGATCGACAAGCCGGTCTTCGGAGTGGCGACCCTGCTCTTGGTGGTGGCGGCCCTGGTGCTGCTGATCGCCTGCTCGAACATCGCCAACCTGCTCCTGGCGCGGGCCTCGGACCGTGCCAAGGAGATCGCCATCCGGCTGGCGATCGGCTCCGGCCGCTGGCCGCTGGTGCGCCAGCTCCTGGCCGAGAGCCTGCTGCTGGCGGTGGCGGGCGGCGCCCTGGGCCTGCTCTTCGCGCTGTGGGCGGCGCAGCTCCTGGTGAGCTTCAAGCCGCCGCTCCCGATCCCCATCAACCTCGACCTCTCGCCCGATCTCCGCGTCTTCGCCTACGCCTTGGGGCTGGCGCTCCTGACCGGCATCGCCTGCGGCCTGGCGCCGGCCCTCCGGGCTTCGCGGCCGCGGCTGGTGTCGGCGCTCAAGAGCGAGGGGGCGAGCTTGCCGGGCGCGGGCCGCGGGCGGCGCCTCTCTCTCCGCAACGCTTTGGTGGTGTGGCAGGTGGCGCTCTCGACCGTGCTGCTGATCGGCGCCGGCCTCTTCCTGCGCAGCCTGTCGCGCGCCCAGGCCATCGACCCCGGCTTCACCCTGAGGAAGGGCGTGGTGGTGACCGTGGCGCTCGGCCTCGGCAGCGGGTACACGCCGGAGGAAGGGCTTGTCTTCTACCGCGAGGCCAGCGAGCGGCTGGCGGCCCTCCCCGGCGTCTCCGACGTGGCGCTCACCGAGCACCTGCCGCTCGCCGGCAACGTCCACATCACGGGTATCGAGCTCGAGAGCCGGCCGGTGGCGAGCGAGGACGACGAGCTGCCCGTGGACACCGCGTCGGTCTCCCCCGGCTACTTCCAGACCCTGGGGGTGGCGCTCGTCGCCGGCCGCGACTTCTCGCTCGCCGACGGTCCCGGCGCGGGCGGGATGGTAATCGTCAACCAGGCCGCGGCCGAGAGCTTCTGGCCCGGCGAGGAGGCGGTCGGCAAGCGGCTGCGTCTGGGCCGGGACGACCCCTGGCAGACGGTGGTAGGAGTGGTGGCGAACGGCAAGTACCGCACGCTGGGCGAGGCTCCGCGGCCCTTCCTCTACGGCAACCTGCAGCAGGACTACAGCTCGGTGGTACAGATCCTGGTGGCGACCGAGGGCGACGAGCAGGGGCTGTTGCCGGCGGTGCGCCAGGATCTGCTGCGCCTCGACCCCGCGCTGCCGCTGTTGGAGGTCAAGACCATGACCGAGCACCTCGCCTTCATGCTCTTCCCGGCACGCATGGCGGCCGTGCTGCTGGCGAGCTTCGGCTTGCTGGGCTTGGTGCTCGCCTCGGTGGGGCTCTACGGTGTGGTCGCCTACGCGGTGGCGCGCCGCACCCGCGAGGTGGGCATCCGCATGGCGATAGGCGCCGGCGCGCGCGACGTGCTGCGGCTGGTGGTGGGCGAGGGCATGGCGCTGGTGGCGGTGGGCCTCGGGCTCGGCGTGACGCTGGCGCTCGCCGGCACGCAGGCGCTCGAGAGTCTGCTCTACGGCGTCAGCAGCGTCGACCCCTGGACCTTCGTCGCGGTGCCGGTGCTGCTCTCGGCGGTGGCCCTGGCCGCCAACCTGCTCCCCGCCCGCCGCGCCACCGCCATCGCGCCGGTGGTGGCGCTGCGCCAGGAGTAGGGGGGCGTTCGGCTCCGTTCGCCCAGCAAGACCGTTGCGAGCGCAGCGAATCGCCCGCTCGCAACGGCTCCGTCAGCCGCCCTCGCCCTTGACCCAGATCTTGCCGGCGGCGCGCCAGCCCAGAGTGAGCAGGTCGCCGTTCTCGAGGCGGATCTCCACGGCGTCGGCCGCCTCCTCGCGCGAGCGCACCTCGAGGCGGGTGCCGAGGGTGAGGCCGCGCTTCTCGAGCAGGCGCAGAAACTCCGCGCTCTGGTCGGAGACCCGCGCCACGGCGACCGGAACCCCCAGTGGGCAGGCGAGCAGCGTGGGCAGGGCCGGCTCCTCGACCACGCCCTCGGCCGAGGGGATGGGGTCGCCGTGGGGATCGACGGAGGGGTAGCCGAGCATCTCGTCCATGCGCTGGAGCAGGCGGTCGGAGATGGCGTGCTCCAGGAGCTCGGCCTCGTCGTGCACCGCGCTCCAGTCGAGGCCCATCACCTCGACCAGAAACAGCTCTACCAGCCGGTGGCGGCGCAGCACGTGCGCCGCGAGCTGGCGGCCGGAGGCCGTGAGGTTGACGCCACCGTAGGGCTCGTAGCGCACCAGGCCGCTGTCGGCCAGGGCCTTCATCATCGCGGTGGCGGTGCCGGGTGCCACCCGCAGCGCGGCAGCCACGTGGCCAGTCGAGACCAGCGTGCCCGGGCTTCGTTGCTCCTCGAGCAGGACCTGCTTGAGATAGTCCTCGACAGTACTGGTGGCCACCGCGAAAGACTATCCCACCGTCCGCCTACCCTTTGATGGGGGCGTCCCCCTGCTCGTCGCAGGGCGGCGGGCGGCGGAATCTCGCCAGCGCCCAGACGAGCCAGGCCACCAGCAGGATGCCGGCCGCGAGCGCCGCGACGGCCACCGCCGGGTGGGCCCAGTGGGTCAGCTGCGGGTCGAAGAGCGACACGGTGACTCCGATCGCCGGCCATCTTTTTTGCAAAGAGAAAGGCCAGCTCTTTGGCAGTGATGGAGTCACTATACACCCGGGAACGCCGGTGTGCGCCTGATCTTCCCGACGCCCCGACAGGCCCGAGCTATAGTGCCCACACGAGGACTGTCGCCACTTGCTCTCGCATCTCACCGTTCCCCAGCCCAACATCTCCCCTTCGGTCGCGGCGGTCTTCGAGCGCACAGTCGAAGAGGCGATCGCCGCCTGGATCCCGGTCCGCAACGCCTACTTCGAGCGCGTGCGGCGCTTCGCCCTCGACCGCGTGGACGAGGGCCTGCGGCTGCGCGACTTCCTGCTCGCTAGGCTGACGCGCGACGAGCCGGGTACCGCCGGCAGGCTGCCCTCCGGAAAGCTACGAATCCTCGACCTCGGGGCCGGCAACGGCGGCGTGGCCTTCGGGGTGGCGAGCTCGCCCCGGCTCGCGGTGACGGCGCTCGACATCGTGCCCAACTCGGTGCTGCGACGGGTGCGTGCCGGGGCGCCCACCGGAGTGGCGCAGGTCGTGGGCCGGGGCGAGGGCCTGCCCTTTCCGGATCGTAGCTTCGAAGCCGTGCTGTGCCTCGACAGCTTCGAGCACTTCAGCCATCCACAGGTGATCGGTCGCGAGATCCTGCGGGTGCTCACCCCCGGCGGGCTCTGCCTGCTGAAGACGCCGGCGCGCCTCAAGTACCTGTTCCGGCCGGACCCGCACTGCGGCCTCCCTGGCCTGCTGCTGCTGCCCGACGGCATACAGCGCTTCCTCGTCAACCGGGTGCTGCGCTGGCCGGTGCCCTACGACGTGGCCCACACCTACTGGCACGTGGGGGAGGTCCTCGCCTGCTTCCCGGGGCACGGCGAGGTGGAGCTGCTGTGGGACCGCGTTTTCCCGGGCACCGGCTGGCTTGCCGACCGCCTGTGGTACAAGCACCGCCTGTTCTACTGGGATGGGCTGGTGATCGGCAAAGCCAGGGCTCCGGCGGCCGCCACACGGCGAGGGACGACCGAGCCCGAGGCTATCCTTTCAGGCGCAACGCCCTCCACCGGGGCCGGCGATCCGTGGCGGTCGCTGCCGTTTCCGTTGGCGCAGATCGCCGCGTGGGACGAGGGCCGGGCGGCCCCCCACGCCTCCTCCTAGCTCACGCTTCGACCCCTTCCTTCTCAGCTTCCGCCTCTACGGGTGGCGTCGCCTCCTTGGGTGCGGTGGCGGCTGCCTTGGGCGCCGGCGCCGCTTCCTTGTGGCCAGCTGCCTCCTTGTGCGCGGCCATCCCATGGGGCGCCAGCACCATCACCATCTGGCGGCCTTCCATGCGCGAGCGATGCTCGACTACCCCGATGTCGGCGAGCTGCTGGGTGACCTTGTCCAGGATGTCGTTGCCGAGCTCGGGGCGGCGGAGCTGGCGGAAGCGGAAGAAGACGGTCACCTTGACCTTGTTGCCCTTGGCCAGGAAGCGCCGGGCTTGGGAGGTCTTGATGTCGAAGTCGTGGCCGTCGATGGTCGGCCGGTACTTGATCTCCTTGACCTCGATCACCGCCGCCTTCTTCTTCGACTCGCGTTCCTTCTTCTGCTTCTCGTAGCGCACCTTGCCCCAGTCCAGGATGCGGACCACCGGCGGGTCGGCGGTGGCGCCGACCTCGACCAGGTCGAGGCCGCGCTCGTCGGCCAGGCGGCGCGCTTCTTCGAGAGACACGATGCCGAGCTGGCCGCCGTCGTTGTCGATCAGCCGGACCGGGCTCTTCCTGATGCGCTCGTTGACGCGGGGCTCGTTGGCGTCGCGGATGGGACCTCTGTCGAAACGTGACATGGGCTTGCGAATGTGGGTGTCCTCCTAGCGGCCCGGCTAGCCCAGGCCGTGGGAAAAAGGCAGGCAAGCCGGGAAGCTCGCTGCCGGGTTCATACGGGGAATGCGTGCATGCGGAGAGCCGGCCGCGAGGACGCTGGGCCCAATGGCGCCGGCCCCGGAGGCGCCGTCCGGCCGTGCTGCCGGGCGGTGCTCAATAGCTCTCTCCCGGCGCGAGCGCCACGACCTCGCATGCCACACCTTGGTCGGCCAAGGCCGCAGTCAGGTCGGCGGGAGTGCCGGTCAACGCCGGGAAGGTGCCCCAGTGGATCGGGATCGCCCGGCGCACGCCGAGGAAGCGACAGGCGCGGGCCGCCTGCGGCGGGTCCATCGTGAACAGGTCGCCGATGGGCAGGAAGGCGAGCTCGGGGCGCCACAGCTCGCCGATGAGCTGCATGTCGGAGAACAGCGCCGTGTCACCGGAGTGGTAGAAGGTGTAGCCGCCGGGCAGGCGCACTACGTAGCCGCACGGCGCGCCGCCCTCGACGAACCTGCCGCCGTCCTCGATCGACGAAGTGTGGTCGGCGCGCACCATCGTGACCTTGAGGTCGAGCACGCCCTGGGTGCCGCCGAGGTTCATCGGCGAGCAACCCTCGACCCCCTGGTTGGAGAGCCAATGGCAGATCTCGAAGCTCGCCACGATCTGGCGCGGGCGGTAGCGCCCGGCGATCTCCACGGCGTCCGCCATGTGGTCGGAGTGGCCGTGGGTGATGAGTATGGCGTCGAGGCGCCCGAGATCGCCGTTGCCCACCGCGCAGGCCGGGTTGCCGCCCACCCAAGGATCGATCAGCACTACCTCGCCACCGGGCATGTCGCAGCGCACCGTGGCATGGCCCAGCCAGGTGAATCTTGGCCGCGGGTGGTTCATGGGCGCGGACGCGTCTCGACGCTCAAACGATACCTCTCCTCAAACAAGAGTCTCCACAATCACTCGACTGGGGACAAGCGGCCGATATTGTACTCGATCGCAGGCGGAGGGGGCGGAGGGGGCAAGCCGGCCGGCTGAAACGCTCCCCACGACCCGTCCACCTCCCGCGTCAGCCACTCCCGGCGGTACTCCTCGTGCGCCGGGGTTGCAGGATAGCGCTCTCCAGGGCTGTAGGGATAGCCGCTCATTCCCGCGAACGGCAACGGCTCGAGCTGGGCCGCCTCGTAGGTGTTGCGGTCGGCGTCCTTGTCCCAGCCGTGGCTCTCGAGGAAGACCGAGCGCCGGGTGCCCGGAGCGGGCGGCGGCAGGGAAGCGGCGTCGAACCACAGGGCCAGCTCGTCGCCGGGCGCCAGGATCACGGCGAAGTCGTCGGTCGCCTCGAGCAGCTGCCGCACGTCGCCGTAGCGCGTGTAGCGGCCGGGGAACGGAAGCCACGGGCTCTCCCGCGAGACCCGGTCATAGTCGTAGCCGTGCGGGCCGTTGGGCGAGCGCCGCAGCAGGGCCGAGAAGCCGCGGAAGGCGAGCTCGGCGCGGGCGGGCGCCAGGCGTGCCAGCACTCGGGGCGCGGTGTCGTCGGCCGCCGTGGTCCAGGCGATGCGGTCCCAGCCGAGCCACAACGAGGTCGTGATGCGCAGGCGCCGCGCGCCGGCGGGAAGGGGCGGCGTGTCCACCACCATGGTCTTGGTCTTGCCGGCCGGGTGGCCCATCGACGGGAGCAGCGGCTTCCAGCCGGCCGCGGTCTCGACCTCGAGGCGCGGCGGCAGATAGGGAAGATCGGGCCGCTGCGCCACGGCGAGGTTGAGGCTGGCGTCGGCGGGGAAGATCCAGCCGTCGAGCAGCAGGCGCACGGCCTTGCTCGGCGCTTCGCCGAGGTCGAACGTGAAGCTCCATTCGCGGGCCACTCCCTGGTAGGGGCTGGGCTCGTAGCCGTCGGCGTAGATCTCGTCGCGGTGCGCCACCGCGGCGGTGGCATCCTTCCCGCGCCCGTCCCAGGCCGCGGCCACGGGCCTCGGGTCGCGGGCGCCGAGTACCCGTGTGTTGCGCTCTTCTTGGGGCACGCTCTCGCCGGAGACGATCTTGAGGCTGCTCGCCACCTCGACCTCGGCCGGCGCGTCGACCACCCACAGCCGCACTTCGTCGAGGAAGGCCGCCTCCCACAGCTCCTCGGTGACCCTGAGCTCGTAGGCACCGCCGCGTGTCCGGGCGCCGGGCACGGCCACCAGCTCGCGCGGGTCGGAGCCAGCGTAGACCCCTGGCGCCACCGGCAGGCCCAGCGGCGCGCCCCACAGCAGATCGGTCACGAACTCCACGCCCTCGCCCGTCCAGGCGTAGAGGAAGGGGCAGCTCCCCTTGAGCTGCTGCTCTTCGACGAGGAGCTGGTTGCCCTTGGGCTGCAGGCGGTTCTGGGGCACGCCGTTGGTCCATACCACGCGCAGCGCGTCGGCCTGCGGCACGCTGCCGAGGCCGAGATGGGTGACCTCGCCCGTGGCCTCGCGGAACTGGTAGGCGCGGCCCGCGCGCACCTCCAGCACCGAGCCCAGGCCGAAGACGTTGTTCTTGCTGTTGCCGGCCACCAGGCCCCGCAGCCGCACCGCCAGCCAGCGGTTCCTGTTGCCGCCGTCGTTGGTGAGCCGATACAGGCCCCCGGGCCCCGCGGCCAGCAGGTCGAGGTCGCCATCGGCGTCGAGGTCGGCGGCGGCGACCGCCGACGGCAGCACCGTCGGTCCGACGGGGTAGTGGGCGGCGAAGCTGCCGTCCTCTTTCTGCAGCAGGATCCACAGCCCGTCCGGGCCGCCGGCCGCGAGGTCCAGCCGGCCGTCGTTGTCGGCGTCGAAGGCGACGACGGACCTGAGCTTGGTGCCGGCCGGCACCGGCTGGCGCAGGTTCCAGGTCGCGAAGCGTCCGCCGCCCGCGGGGAGCGACAGGTTGTGGAACAGCGCCAGGCCGTTGCCGGCCACCACCAGATCGGGGCGGCCGTCGTTGTCGAGATCGGCGCTCGCCAAGGCGTGCGCGGCGGCGGTGCCAGGCGCCCCCGCGAGCCCGGCATCCCGGGTGCGGTCGCGGAACTTGCCCTGGCGCAGGTTGTCGAGCCAGGTGAGCCCCGCCTCGCCGGCCAGCAGCAGGTCGAGGTCGCCGTCGCGGTCGAGGTCGCTGGCCAGCGCGGCGCTGCTCCCGCCTCCCACGCCGGGCGGGAGCGCGGCCTGGCCCACCGCCTGGAGCGGGCCCTGGAGGTGATTGCGGTAGAGCTCGAGACCGGCGCCGGCCACCGCCAGGTCGAGATCGCCTTCGATGTCGTAGTCGAAGGCCACGGCCGCCTGGCCCCTGGCGGCGCCGAGCCCGAAGGCGTCGGGTGCGGGGGTGAAGCTGCCGTTGCCGGCACCGCGAAAGGCGATGGTGCCCTTCTCGCCCACGCCGAGGAGGTCGAGATGGCCGTCGTTGTCGAGGTCCACGGCGGCGAGCGAAGCGAGCGCTGCCGGCGGCGTGGCCGCGATCGCCGACGGCTCGAAGCCGGCGCTCGAGCGCCTGAGCTCGAGCCCTGAGCCGGCGGCGCGGGCGAGGTCCGGCTTGCCGTCCTCGTCGAAGTCGCCCACCGCGAGGGCCCGCCCGGTGGTCGGTGCCGCGTCCAGCTTCTCGGCGTGGAAGGCCATGGCGCCCGGCTTGCCGAAGGCCGTCGCCGGCGGCTCGCCCGCGAAGCGCTCGACCGGCCGGCCCTGGATCTCGATCGACAGCTCCTTCTGCCCGGCCTGGAACATGGGCGTGATCTTGAGCACGTTCTCGAGCCGCAGGGTGGGTACCCGCGCGGCTTCGAGGTCGCCCTTGGCGAGCACGTCGAGCGCCTTGGCGAGCGTCTCGCCGGCGATCGACGGTGCCTGCCAGGAGAGCTCCTTGACGCGCAGCAGCGCCTGCGTGGCCCCGGCGCGGTCGCCCTTCTCGATCGCCCGCACCGCGCGCCGCAGCAGCACCACCACGTTTTCGGGCCGCAGCGTGGCGAGCCGCACCAGCGCCGCGTCGGCCGCGGCCTCGGCGGCGGGCGAGCGCAGGCTCGAGGCGTGCCGGTAGAGCTGGAACTGCGTCTCGACGTCGTCCGGCTGGGCGGCGCTCGCCGCCTGGTAGGTGACGAGCGCCGCCTCCACCTGCCCGCTCCATTTCAGGATCTCGGCTTTCGCGGCCAGGAGATCGCCACGCTTGGGCGCGAGCTTCAGCGCCTGCTCGATTGCGGCGAGGGCGGCGTCGTGCTTCTGCTGGCGCAGCAGCGCGATGGCGAGGTTGGCGTGGCCGAGAGGATCGGCCGGCACCGCCTGGATCACTTGCCGGAACGCCGCCTCGGCTTCGGCCGGGCGCTCGTTCTCGAGCTGGGCGATGCCCACGGTGCGCGCCGCGAGGGCGGCCTCGGGGATAGCGGCGGCGAAGGCGGGGCCGGCGAGCAGGCCGCAGGCCAGAAACCAGGATGGAGCGAGGGTGACGAGGCGCGGGAGGCTCATGGCGAGACGATTCTAGACGTCTGTCGGGGCGCTACCGAACGCAGATGACGGTGATAGCCTCTCTTGGTCATGAAATCCGGGGCGAGCTCTGCCGTTTCTCGCGCTCTCGACGGGATGGTACAGGTCATCGTCGAACGATTCAGCCCGGAGCAGGTCATCCTCTTTGGCTCTCACGCGCGAGGGACCGGGGGACTTGACAGTGATGTGGACCTGCTCGTTGTCATGCCGCTCTCTGGATCGAGACGGGAGAAACAGCTCGAGATTCGTCGTGCGCTCCGCCGGTTCCGCCTTGCCAAAGACATCGTCGTGACGTCGCCGACCGATTTCGGATGGCGGAGGGAAGTGCCCGGGACCATCGAGCGCTCGGCCGGGCGCGAGGGGCGGGTTCTCTATGCCCGACCGTGAGCAGGTGCTGGTCGTTGCTCGCGAGTGGCTGATCAAGGCAGAGAACGACCTCAAGACCGCTGCGCACACGCTCAAGCTTGCGCAAGAGTGCCCCACGGATGCAGTCTGCTTTCATGCCCAGCAGTGCGTGGAGAAGTACCTGAAAGGGCTGCTTGTCGTCGAGCAGCGGGACTTCCCGAAGACACACGATCTAGAAAGCCTCGCCGCGCTGCTGCCGGTTTCCCACGGCCGGGTTTTTTCTGCTGAGGACCTGGCGCGGCTTACGGACTACGCAACTGGGGCGCGGTATCCCGGCTGGGGTGATATTCCTCTTGCCGAGGCGCGGAAGGCTGTCGCATCGGCCCGCCGCCTTCGCAAGCAAGTCCGTGCATGCTTGCCCAGGACGGTTCTGCGCCGGGCGCCTCGCCGGCACAAGGGACCCTCGCCGCGATGAGCGCCGTTTCCGAGCACAGGCGGTATGCGCCGCAGGCGTTGGGGTTTGCCGTGCTCACGGTCTCGGACAGCCGCACGCCGGAGACGGATACCAGCGGCGAGCTGGCCCGGCGGCTGATCGCCGAAGCCGGGCACCGGGTGCTGCGCTCGGCGATCGTGCGCGACGAGGTGGAGGCCATCGACGTCGAGGTCTCGGCGGCGCTGGGCGAGACGGAGGTCGACGTGGTGGTGGCGACCGGTGGCACCGGTTTCTCACCGCGCGACGTGACGCTCGAGGCCCTGGCGCCGCTCCTGACCGTCGAGGTGCCGGGCTTCGGCGAGCTATTCCGGATGCTCTCCTACCGCGAGGTGGGCGCCGCCGCCATGCTCAGCCGCGCCGCCGCCGGGCTGCTGGGCGGCAAGGCGGTGTTCGCGCTCCCCGGCTCGCCCAAGGCCGTGGAGCTGGCCCTGCGCGAGCTGGTCCTGCCGGAGGTCGGGCACCTGCTGGGGCAGGCGCGGCGATCCCGCTGAGAGCTGGTGAAGAAATCTGCTGCGCGGCCCGCTCGCGACGATTTCTTCGCAAGCTCTGAGGGTTACCTCCGCAGCAGCCTCGCCAGCAGCAGCAGGAGCAGCGAGCCGGCGACGGCGATGCCGAAGCTGCGCAGGTTGAAGTCCATGATCGTGCCGTACCCCAGCAGCGTGGCGAGGTAGCCGCCGAGGGCGGCGCCGATCACGCCGATGACGATCGTGAACAGGATGCCGCCGGGGTCTTTGCCCGGCATGATGAGCTTGGCGAGAGCGCCGGCGATCAGACCGAAGACGATCCAGGAAAAGCAACCCATCGCGATTCCCCTCCTTTTCCCAGCCGTTGACGAGCCGTCGGCCCGGCAGGGGCCGAAGCCGCCGCCGAGGTTTGCGGAAGTCTAGCGCAGGGCCGGGAATCGAAGCGGGCGAGAGAGCCGCAGCTCACGGCCCGCTCGCGACGGCTCTCAGGGAACGGTCTGCGACCAGGCGGCCGTGCTCCCCGACTCGAAGCCGTCGGCGAACACCGCGGTGGTGCCGAGGCGCACCATCCGGCCGAGCGACGGCACGCCGTCCGCGCTCAGGGCGAAGAGCAGGTAGTGCCCCGGCGGGCCGAGGTTGGGATTGGCGGGGGCGGTGACGCGCAGGCCGCCGGCGACCGCGATGAAGGGCAGGCGGTTGATGCGCTGGTTCATGTTCAGGGCGTGGGTGACGGACGACAGGCGGATCACGGTCACCGCCGCCACGGCGCCCGGGTCCTGCACGGCCAGGAAGAAGCTCTCGCCCTGGTGAATCAGGTGCGGTGCGGCCGAGATCACCGGCCGTGGCCCGCGGGAGAGGTAGGGAGGGGAGTAGATCTCGGCGCTGAAGTGGTCCTGGTCGTCGCCGCCCCCGTTGGGGTGGCCGCCGCCCGCCACCAGTACCGTGGCGTCGGGCAGCAGCAGCGCCTCGGAGTGGTACAGGCGCGCCTCGTTGCCGGCGGCGGCGGTACGCCAGGTTTCGGCCACCGGGTCCCAGAGCTCGGCCGGGTACACCGAGCCATCGAAGCTGTTGAAGCCGGGCGCCGCCGAGCCTCCGGTGGCGAGCACCGAGCCGTCCGGCAGCAGCGTGAGGTTGTGCTGGCGCCGCCGGTAGGCCATGGGAGTCGTGGTGCGCCACTCGGGCTTCGTCGCGGCGAGATCGATGACCTCCACGGCGTCGACCGGCGGGTCGCCCCCGCCGGCGATCATGATTTTGCCGTCGTCGTAGAGCACCGCCGAGCCGTACTCGCGGAAGCCGAATTTGCTGTCCTCCAGCTTTGAGTAGGAGCCAGTGCCGGCGGGGTCGAAGTAGCCGGTCTCGGCCTGCGGCCCGGCGGTGAACACCCTTCCGTCCGGGGCGAGGAAGAGGTAGGGATAGAGCGGCAGCCACTGCTCGGCGCCGGGCAGGGTGCGCCAGGTGCCCGTCGCGCGCTGCCAGACCTGAGGCACGGTGTTGATGCCCAGCTTCTGGTTGGTCCTGCCCGAGGCCACGAACACGTCGCCGTTGGCGAGCATCACGGCCGTGGGGTACCAGCGGCCGGCGTTCATCATCGGCTGCGCCTGCCAGAGGCCGGTCGCGGGGTCGAAGATGCTCGCCAGGTCCTGGCCCACGCCGTCGATCACGTGGCCGCCGGGCACGAAGAGGCGCCCGTCGGGGAGCAGCACGTGCCCGGAGCAGAAGAGGTCGTGGCCGCCGGGCGCGAGCGGTGCCAGGGTCACGCCGCCGCCTTGCGGGTCGTAGAGACGGGGATCGCCGTCGCCGTCCGAGGCGTCGTCGCGGTCCCAGAACAGCACCTTGCCGGTGGGTAGGAGGTGAGCGTGGATCGACACCACCGGCAGCGGGAAGGGCGCGCTCCACGCCCCGACTTCGCTCGCCGGGCAGGCGGTGTAGGTGACGTTGACGTTGTCGAGGTCGTGGTCGGCGGTCAGGCCGCCGCCGCGCGCCCCGAACCAGGCGCGCCCCTCGTAGGGCTCGAGGCCGGGGACGGGGAAGGCGTTGATCACGGTCACTGCGCCGCCGCCCGCGGGCGTCAGAGTGACGGTCACAGAAGGAGTGGCCCCGGTCGTCATCACCACCTGGGCGTGCACCATCTGCCCCGAGGCGAGGTCCACCCCGCCGGCCGGGACCTGGGTCAGCCGCGCGCCGTCGAAGTGCACGGAGAGGTGGTTGGCGTCGGGGTCGGCGGCCTCGGCGTTCTGGAAGACGTCGAAGCCGATACCGAGCGAGCGCGGGAAGCTGGGCTCCTCGGAGGCGAAGAGCGGCCCTCCCACTCCCACCTGCCCCCGCGTGTGGTAGACGGCGGTGTCGAGCAGGGCAAAGCCCATGCCGTCGGCGCGGCCGGTGCCGGGGGTGATGCGGAAGTCGAACTCGGCGCTCATGCCGCAGAACGGCCCGGGGTCGGAGCGATCGAAGGCGATGGTGTTGTGGATCGGAGTCGTGCCGGCGCCCGGCACCAGCCGCAGCAGGTTGCCGCTCGGGCCGGCGACGAGCTCGGCGCCCGGCGGGTTGTCGATCTGCAGGAGCTGGTAGCCGGTGCCCGGGCCGTCGAAGGTCTGCACGGTGGCGGCGTCGAGCCGGTACGGACAGAGGGCGAGCATGGCCACGGGAAGGCCGGCCAGGAACGCGAATAGAGATTGGAGGCGCATGGTTCGCCTGGTGGGCTGCTTGGAGACTCCAGATGCGAAGTGGCGGCGAGAAGTTTAGCCCAAGGGGGCGAGACAGTTTGCGGCGCCCGGCTCGCAAACGCGGCCTACTCGGCCAGCAGCTCGAGCATCCGCACCAGCGTCGCGCGCTCGAGGATCATCTCGAAGTGCGGTCCGCGGGTGTGGAACGGCGGGTGGGTGAGGGCGGCGCGCTCCTGCGGCGAGAGGGCGAGCTGGCTCGCCTCGGCGGCGTGGCCGTCACCTAGCGCGGTGGCGGCGCGGACGAGGTGGGGCCGGGCCGCGAGCCAGCGGTCGCCCGTGAACTGGGTGCGCCAGCGCCCGTGGCGCTCCACCATCACGACGCGCCAGGGAGTCGGCCCGTCGAGGCTCTGGAGCGAGGCGTAGCGGGTGGAGCCGAATCCCGGCGAGTCGGCGGCCAGCAGGCGGCGCAGGCGCCGGGCGCGGTCGAGAGTGCGCGCCAGGAAGGCCAGCCTCTCGGCCTCGGAGCCGAGCAGCGCGAAGGGCTGGCGGGCCAGTCGCGCAGCGGCCTCTTCGCCCCAGATCGACCAGCCGTAGCGGCGCCAGCTCTCGGCGTCGAAGAGGTCGACGGCGAGCGGCCTACCTGCCTCGTCCAGGAACAAGTCCGCGGGCTCGCTGGGCAGGTCCTGGTAGAGCGACGGGAAGGTGAACAGGCTCTCCGCCTGCCAGCGCCGGCCAAGCAACATGTAGGAGCGGCCGCGGTTCAGCTCGCGCAGGATGCGCAGGCTTCCGGCGTTGGAGGTGCCGACCAGCAGCACCTTGTCGATGCAGATGCCGGGCAGCGGTGCCGCCCGCCCGGCCTCGGCCTCCTCGAGCGAGGCCGCGCCGTACTTGGCGAGGTAGCGGCAGATGCGCTCGCCGTTGGACTGGCAGACGAGTGCCACCCGCAGCTCGGCGCCGCCGCCCGATCCCGCGGACTGCAGGTCCCTGAGCGCGGCCAGGCGCTCGGCCAGCAGCCGCACGGCCTCGAGATTGTCCTGGCGCCAGTCGTAGGGAAAGACGAAGAAGCTCTCGCCGGGCCCGGGATGGAGCAGGTTGCCGGTCGCGAAGCCGTTGGCCTCCATCAGGCGGACGATGGGGCCGTAGACGTTCTTCTTCCACACGCCGAGCGGTAGCGGGATGTCCTCGATGACGTCGAAGGCCACCAGCCGGCGCGCGGGTGTGGCACCTGGAAGAATCGGCAGCGCCAGGCGCCGGCCGCCGTCGTGCGGCGAGAACAGCCGCGCCGCCGTGCCCCACTCGATCTTGCCCGTGGCCTCGTCGCGGAGCTGCGAGCCGGTGATTCCCGGCACCAGCACCACCACCCGCTCGCCCGCCGCCTGCCGCAGGCCGGGGAGGGTGGGCGGCGGAGCGCCGGAGCAGTAGAGCTGAAGGCAAGCGAGAGCAAGGCCGAGGGCAATGAAGAGCAGTCGCGCTACGGACTTCGCTGTGCGGACCACGATGCGCGTGCCGGCCGGCTCCCTACCGCCGTCGTTGCCACGTCGCCGGGTGGCGCGAGAGATGGATCACCGCTACGACCTTGATCAGCTCCGGCTTCAGGCGGAAGAACACTCCGTAAGGAAACCGGATGAGCAAAGCGCGGCGCGCCGCCTGCGGAGTGTCTACCTCGGCCTGGGGGCTCACCACCAGCAAGCGGTGGCTCATAGAGAAGCGAGGATTCTCTGCTTCACCTCATGCCACGGAGAGCCGGCTTCGGGCGCGGCGTCATCGGCGGTGATTCTCTCATCCAGCAGGCTTCGCTGCCAGTCGGGGATCGCCGGCTGCTCGGCCTGGCCCTCCACGCTCTCCCAGATCGCCTCCGCCAGTTCGAGACGCTCCTCGACGGGTAAGCCCAGGGCGGTCTTCCGCAGCTCGGTCTTCGTCATGACAGGCAGTCTACCAAGGCCATGTGATCCTCGTACCCGCCTACAGGCCGACCTCGCCGGACGGCTGCCGGCGGTTGCGGTACAGGCTCTCGTCCACGGCGCCGATCATCTTGCCGAGGTCGAGGCGATCGCCGAGGAAGGCGTTCATGCGCTCGGCCGCGGCGCGCGGGTCGGCGACCACCGCCCGGTAGTCGAGGTACAGCACCTCGAACTGCGCTGCGCTGCGCAGCAGGTACTGCGCCTTCCACAAGTGGTCCTCGAAGAGCTGCGTCAGGCGCGCGTCGTCCTCGGCCGGCGCCTCGCCGCGGTTCGCCAGCATCTTGCTCTGCGAGGCGAGGACCTCCACCAGGTCCCGCCGCAGGAAGATCACGCGGTAGTTGTAGGAGGAGGGCAGGTCCTTGAGCAGGTAGGAGATGACCTTGATCGCCTTGCCCCTGGCAGCCCCGAGCCAGCCCTTGTCGGTCTCGTTGGCCAGCGCTTTGACCCGCTCGTGCTCGAAATAGCCCTTGGGGTTGTCTTCGTCGGCGGTGCGCAGGCCGTCGGTGTGCACGGTCAGGCCGCCGGCCTCGAGCATCTTCATCGCCATCGAGGTGCCGGAGCGGGGCAGGCCCGAGACCACCACGATGGGCTCGCCGTAGCGCAGCCGCCGCCAGCTTCGTTGGAAAAGAGAGGCCATGCCCGTGCTGTCTCCTGCTGGCTCGATCTTGATCTGGTTGGGGCCTTGTCGCTACACTGCGATCTCCCGTCCGGCTCCGGTGTCGCCCGCGGGCGGCCTCTTATAGCACACGCTTTCACCCCTACGCCTCGAAGACGAGCCCCCGGTTGATCGCTCTTCCCCGCTCCGCACGACCTCGCCTGCACGCCGGCTGGGTGCTGGCGGCAGGTTGCGCGCTGGGCCTGGCCCTGCCGGCCGAGGGCTACATCGGCCCGGGGGCCGGGTTCGCGCTGCTTTCGTCCTTCATGGTGGTCTTGACCACCATCGTGCTCGCCTTCCTCTCGCTACTGGTCTGGCCGTTTCGCGCCCTCTATCGGCGGCTCAAGCGCGGCAAGCCGCCCCAGCCGGTGGTCAAGCGGCTGATCGTGATCGGCTTCGACGGCCAGGAGCCGAAGCTCACCGACCGCTGGCTGGCCGAGGGCAAGCTGCCCAACTTCCAGAAGCTGGCCGCCATGGGCTGCTACAAGCGGCTGCGCTCGACCTACCCTTCGATCTCGCCGGTCGCCTGGTCCTCGTTCTCGACCGGCACCCACCCGGCCAAGCACAACATCTTCGACTTCCTGGACCGCGACCGCCGCACCTACCTGCCGATGCTGTCGTCGACCCACATCGGCGGCGTCGACAAGTTCTTGAAGATCGGCAAGTGGAAGATCCCGCTCGGCAAGCCAGACATCCGCCTGCTGCGGCGCTCGACGCCGTTCTGGACGCTCCTCGGCGAGCGCGGCATCTGGAGCACGGTGCTGCGCGTGCCGATCACCTTCCCGCCCGATCGCTTCTACGGCGCCGAGCTGTCGGCCATGGCGGTGCCCGACCTCCTGGGCTCGCAGGGCACCTTCCTGCTCTACACCACCCGGCCGCCGCGCAAGTTCAAGGAGGGCGGCATCCGCGTCGGCCTCGAGCCGATCGCGAGCGGGCCTGCCGAGAACGGGCACGGCGCCGGCGTGACGCGCTTCTCGACGCGCATCGACGGCCCGGAGAACTCCTTCCTCGAGGGCAGCCCGCCGCCGCCGCTCTCGGTGCCGATGGCGATCGCGCTCGACCGCACCGCCGGCACCGCCAAGGTCAAGATCGGCGACGAGGACGAGCTCACCCTGAAGCCTGGCGAGCTCTCCGGTTGGGTGACGATCCCGTTCAAGGCCGCGCCGGCGGTCAAGGTGACCGGCATCTGCCGCCTGCAGGTGGTGGAGATGGGCGAGCACTTCTCGCTCTACCTGTCGCCGATCAACATCGACCCCGACTCACCGGCCATGCCGATCGCCCACCCCTCGTACTACGCCACCTACCTGGCGAAGAAGCTCGGCCCCTTCGCCACCCTCGGCCTGGCGGAGGACACCTGGTCGCTCAACGAGGGCGTGGTGGACGACGGCACGTTCCTCGAGCAGGCCCTGGACATCGACGACGAGCGCCGCGCGATGTTCTTCGCCGCCCTCGCGCGGCTGCGCAAGGGCTCGCTGGTCTGCGTCTTCGACGGCACCGACCGCATCCAGCACATGTTCTGGCGCTACCTCGAGAAGGGCCACCCGGCGGCGCGCGGCAAGGAAGGCGCGCCCCACGCCAACGCCATCGAGGAGCTGTACAAGAGGAATGACGCCCTGCTCGGCGAGGTGATGGGGAAGCTGCGCAAGGGAGACCTGCTGATCGTCTGCTCCGATCACGGCTTCACCTCCTTCCGCCGCGGCGTCAACCTGAACGGCTGGCTCGAGGGCAACGGCTACCTGGTGCTCAAGGAGGGCAGGGACGGCTCCGGCGAGTGGCTCGCCGACGTCGACTGGTCGAAGACCCGCGCCTACGCGCTGGGGCTCACCGGCATGTTCCTCAACTTGAAGGGCCGCGAGGCGCAGGGCATCGTCGAGCCCGGCAAGGAAGCCGAGGCGGTGAAGGCTGAGATCATCCGCAAGATGTCGGGCCTGAAAGACGCCGAGAAGAACGAGACCGGCATCAACGAGGTGTTCGATACCGCCAGCCTCTACAGCGGCCCCTACCTCGAGAACGCGCCGGACTTCATCGTCGGCTACAACCACGGCTACCGCGTGTCGTGGGACTGCGCCAGCGGGCAGGTCGCCGGCCCGATCTTCGAGGACAATCTCAAAGCGTGGAGCGGCGACCACTGCGTGGACCCGCGGATCGTGCCCGGGGTGCTGTTCTCGAGCCACCCCATCGACGACGACGACCCGGCGTTGATGGACCTGGCCCCCACGGCGCTCCGCCTCTTCGGCCTCGAGCCGCCCAAGCACATGGACGGCAAGCCGCTGTTCAAGCCCGGGCCGCTGCCGAGCGATCCGTTCGCCAAGCCGGCGGCGGTGACGGCGAGTTGAAGGTGACGGGCTCCAGCCAGGTTGCCGTTCCTGTAGGGGCAGGCCTTGTGCCTGCTCTGCGGATGGGCGGCCACGAGGGCCGCCCCTACAGCGATGCCAGGCTACGGGGCGCTGCCACCGTCGCGCTCTGCCTCGCGCTCCTCGCGCTTTCCGCCTGCGGCGGCAAGCACGACCCCTCCGGCCCGCGCCTGATCGTGCTCGGCTTCGACGGCATGGACTACGAGCTCACCAGAGAGCTCATGGCCGAGGGCCGGCTGCCCAACCTGGTGCGGCTGGCGAGCGAAGGCGCCTTCCAGTCGCTCGCCACCGCCGTGCCGCCGCAGAGCCCGGTCGCCTGGTCGAACTTCATCACCGGCCTCGACGCCGGCGGCCACGGCATCTTCGACTTCATCCACCGCGACCCCAAGACCATGACGCCCTACCTCTCGACCAGCCGCACCGAGGCGGCCGAGAAGGTGGTCAAGATCGGCAAGTACCAGTTCCCGCTCGCCGGCGGCAAGGTCGAGCTGCTGCGCCACGGGCAGCCGTTCTGGGACGTGCTCGAGGCGCACGGCGTCGAGACCACGGTAGTGCGCATGCCGGCCAACTTCCCGCCCTCGGAGAAGGCCACGCGCGAGCTCTCCGGCATGGGTACGCCGGACATCCTGGGCACTCCGGGCACTTTCACCTTCTACACCTCGGAGCTCTTCGCCTACTACGGCAAGCAGATCTCCGGCGGTGAGGTGCACGAGGTCTTCGTCGAGGACGGCATGGTCAAGGCCCAGCTCTACGGGCCCAACAACCCGTTCCTGATCAAGCCCGAGAAAGTGACGGCCGACTTCACGGTGGTGATCGACCCGGTGGAGCCGGTGGTCAAGCTCACGGTGGACGAGGAAGAGCGGGTTCTGAAGGTGGGCGAGTGGAGCGACTGGGTGCCGGTCGATTTCAAGCTGATCCCCACCCAGCACCTGCGCGGCATCTGTCGCTTCTATCTGAAATCGCTCGCGCCGGAGTTCCAGCTCTTCGTCTCACCGATCAACTTCGATCCCCTCGAGCCGGCGCTCCCCATTTCGCACCCGGAGGACTACGCGGCAGAATTGGCCGAGGCCACCGGCCGCTACTACACGCAAGAGATGCCGGAGGACACCAAGGCCTACAAGGAAGGCATCTTCTCGACCGACGAGTTCCTGACCCAGGCGCGCTTCGTGGTCGACCACCTGATCCAGCAGTACGACCACGTGCTGTCGCAGTACCGCTCGGGCCTGCTGTTCTACTACTTCGGCAACACCGACCAGGTCTCGCACATGATGTGGCGCACCCTCGATCCCGGCCACCCGGCCTACAGCGTCGAGAAGGATGGGCCCTACAGGGACGTGATCCCGGCGCTGTACGAGAAGTTCGACGGCATCGTCGGCCGGACGCGCGAGCGGATGCCCGCGGGCACCACGCTGGTGGTGATGTCCGACCACGGCTTCTCCTCCTGGCGGCGGGCGGTGCACCTCAACTCCTGGCTGCGCGACAACGGCTATTTGGTGCCGCTCGACCCCAACCGCAAGACCGACGCCGGGTACTTTTCCAACGTCGACTGGTCGAAGACTCGCGCCTACGCGCTGGGGCTGAACGGCCTCTACGTCAACCTCAGAGGCCGGGAGAAGAACGGCATCGTGGAGGCGGCCGACCGGCTGCCGCTGATGAAGGAGATCGCCGCCAAGCTGCTCGAGCTCACCGATCCGGCGAACGGCGCGCAGGCGATCACCAAGGCCTACCTGCGCGAAGAGGTCTACCACGACCGCGACTACATCGAGATCGGCCCCGACATCCAGGTGGGCTACGCCAAGACCTACCGCGGCTCGAACGAGTCGGCGCTCGGCGGCTTGACCGAGGCGCAGTTCACCGACAACACGAGCGCCTGGAGCGGCGACCACTGCATGGACCACGAGGCGGTGCCGGGCGTGCTGTTCACCAGCCGAGCCCTGAAGAAGCCGGCGACCAGCTTGAAGGATCTGGCGTCGTCGATCCTCGCCGAATTCGGAGTCGAGGGGTTCCCGGTGAAGAAGGAGTAAGAAGGATGTTCAACACCGTCAAAGTCAAGCTCGAGAAAGAGCTGGTCGAGCGCGTCAAGAAGGTGAGCGAGGTCGCCGGCTACTCCTCGCCCGAGGAGTTCATCACCCACGCCCTCGAGAAGGAGCTCGCCAAGCTCGAGGACGCTGGCTCGGAAGAGGAGATGAAGAAGCGGCTGCGGGGGCTGGGCTACATCTCCTAGCGCGCCGCGATACCCATGGCCACCTTGAACGCCCTGCTGCGGCCGGTCTTCGACGCGCTGCTCTCACCCTTCGCGGAACTGCCCGCGTGGGTGGGCCTGGCGGTGGTGTCGCTCGTCGTCTCGGTCGCCGTGCTGCTGGTGTACAAGCGGCTCTCGAACCAGGCCAAGCTCGACGAGGTCAAGCGGCAGATCTACGCCGGCATCTTCGAGATCCGCCTGTTCAACGACGACTTCCGCGCCATCCTGCGCGCCCAGGGCGAGATCTTGCGCCACAACCTGCGCTACCTCGGCTACTCGCTGGTGCCCATGGCCTGGATGCTGGTGCCGCTGTTCTTGATCGTGGCGCAGCTCCAGTTCCACTACGGCTACTCGGGGCTGAAGCCCGGCGAGCCGGCGCTGCTGAAAGTGAAGCTCAAGGAGGACTGGAGCGCGCGGTTGCTGGCGGCGGACGAGGCCGGCAAGCCGCGCCTCACGCTCGAGGCGCCGGCCGGCTTCCGGGTGGAGACGCCGGCCGTGTGGTCGCCGGCCGACAAAGAGATGGCCTGGCGAGTGGCGGCGGAACGGCCGGGGAGCTACGAGCTCAAGCTCCGGGCGGGCGGCGAGCCGCTGTCGAAGACCGCCGTCAGCTCGGACGAGATCGTCCACCGCTCGCCGAGCCGCGTGGCCCCAAGCTTCCTCGACCAGCTCCTCTACCCGGCCGAGGACCCGGTGCCGGCGGCGAGCCCCGTCGAATCCATCACCCTGGGCTACCCCGAGGCCGAGGTCAACCTCCTCGGATGGCACACCCACTGGATCATCGCCTTCCTCATCCTCACCTTCGTCTTCGCCTTCGCCTTGAAGGGCCTCGTCGGCGTCACGATCTGAGCCTCGCTCCGGGGCGCTGTCTCCTCGACCGCTCCGCGCCGCACCGGAGAGGGTGCAGTTCCGACCTCACCCTTTCCCAAGAGGAGACTCCGTCATGAAGAGCGCCACTGTCGTGCTGTCGATGCTAGCCGCGCTGCTCGTCCCCGCCGCCGCGTTCGCCGCCGAGGTTTGCCCGGTGGCGGCGACACTCGCCCTCGATGCCGACGCGCCGGCCCCCGAGGCTCCTTGGCTCGCGCCCGAGGCGGCCGGAGTGCCGCTGCCTTCGGACCTGACTTCGCCGCCCTGCGACAAGACCTGGTGCTCGGAGCGCCGCTTCGAGTGCAAGGCCGACTGCCTGCCTTGCGCCTTCCAGTTCACCTGCTACGTGCTGCAGTGTAGTTACAGTTGTCAGTGCCTCTGCTAGACGATCCCTGGCTCGCCTCTTGCTCCCTGGGCCGGCGATGGCCGGCCTCAGGCGTTTCCGTCGGCTCTTTTTGCAGGGCGCCCTGCTCCTGGCGATCCAGCTCGGCTGCCGGGGCAGCGTGCCGGCGGAGGAGCTGCCGCTCTCTCGGATCCGCCTGCCACCGGGCTTCCAGATCACGCTCTTCGCCAGCGGTGTGGCCAACGCCCGCCAGATGGCCTGGAGCCCGGCGCGGGTGCTCTACGTCGGGAGCCGCACGGAGGGTAAGGTCTACGCGCTCCCCGACGCCAACGGCGACTGGCGGGCCGACGCCGTACACGTGGTGGCGAGCGGCCTCGCGATGCCCTCCGGCGTGGCCTACCGGGACGGCGCGCTCTACGTGGCGGAGATCCACCGCGTGCTGCGCTTCGACGCCATCGACCGCCGCTACGCCGAGCGGCCCGAGCCCGCCGTCGTCTTCGCCGGCTACCCGCACGACCGGCACCACGGCTGGAAGTTCATCGCCTTCGCGCCCGACGGCACGCTCCACGTGCCGGTGGGCGCCAACTGCAACCTCTGCGAGGTCTCCGGGCTCTACGCCACCATCACCCGCCTGCCCCCCGAGAGCGGTGCATCAGGCGGCGGTGGCCCCGAGATCGTGGCGCCCCAAGTCGTCGCACGAGGTGTGCGCAACACGGTGGGCTTCGACTGGCACCCGGCGACCGGCGAGCTGTGGTTCACCGACAACGGCCGCGACCTGATGGGCGACGACCGGCCGCCGGACGAGCTCAACCGCCTGGCCTCGCCCGGCCAGCACTTTGGCTTCCCCTTCTGTCACGGGCGCGGCATCGCCGATCCCGAGCACGGCAAGTCCGGCCGCTGCGAGGACTCCGTGCCCCCGGTCGCCGAGCTGGGGCCGCACGTGGCGGCGATCGGCATGCGCTTCTACGACGGCGAGCAGTTTCCCGCCGCCTACGAGAACGCCGTCTTCATCGCCGAGCACGGCTCCTGGAACCGCAGCTCGAAGGTCGGCTACCGGGTGACCGTGGTGCGACTCGAAGGCAACCGCGCCCTCTCCTACGAGCCCTTCGCCGAGGGCTGGCTGCAGGGCGAGAGCGCCTGGGGCCGGCCGGCGGACGTCGAGGTCGCTCCAGACGGCTCGCTGCTGGTCTCGGACGACTTCGCCGGAGCGGTATACCGGGTCTCGTATCGGGGGAGGTAGGGCCGAGCTGACAGGGTGGCCGGGTAAACGCGTTTGCTGGCTCGCCTTACCACACCGTCTTGACGCCGCCGAAGTCTCGAATCCGATCGTCCTTGGTGACGAGCTGCGCGCCGAGGTGGATCGCGGTGGCGACGATGAGGCGATCGGCGGGATCGCCGTGAAAGCCGGCCTTGCCGAGCTGACCCGCGGCGACGGCGATCTCCGCCGTCAGCTCCAGCAACTCGAGAGGCGGGCGGGCCAGCGCTTGACGAACCCAAAGCGCTACGTCCCGATCCAGGGTCAGCCTTCCCTGCGCCACTTTGGTCGAGATCTCCCAGGCGCTGATCGGACAAACCCCCGCGGCCTTCGCGTAGTCGAGCGCCGACCTCGCCGCCGAGGAGAGCCGCTGCGGCTCGCTGACCCACCAGATCCAGGCGTGCGTGTCGAGGACGATCAACTCTCGGCTTCCCAGCGCTCGTCGACCGGCGCGAGGAGATCCTCCTCGGAGGGGTAGCGCACACTGCCGAGAAGGTCGGGCGGCGGTTCGTCCGTCACCGGGACGAGCTTCGCGACCGCCCTGCCACGCTTGGTGACCACCAATGGAAGACGGGTTTCGGCGACCTCGTCTAACAACGCCAGGCAGCGGGCCTTGAAATCGCCGGCGGAGATCGTCTTAGCTGCGAATGCCATGGAGATCACTCTCTTCCAGGGCCGCGAGGTTGAAAACAGGCCCGCAAGTGACTGTGCCATGGTCACGGGATCATGGTCAAGTACCCGATGCGATCCGGCGGACGAGCCCTTACGGCATCTCGCCGCCGCCCAGGATCGCCGCCAGCCTCCCCGAGTCGATGTTGCCTCCCGAGACGATCGCCACCACGGGGCCTTCGAGGTCACGGGCGCGGAGCGCGGCGGCGAGGGCCACGGCGCCGGCTCCCTCGGCCACCACCCGGTGGCGCTCGACGAGCAGGCGGACCGCCGCCGTGGCGTCGGCGAGCGACACTACGCGTGACCCGGCGAGCAGGCGCTCGGCGAGCGGCCACATCTCCGCCATCACGCCCTTGGCGCCGATGCCGTCGACGAAGCTCGGGCGGTAGTCGACATTGACCGGCCGTCCGGCCGCCCACGAGGCGGCGAGCGGCGCCGCGGTTTCCACCTCGCAGCCGAAGACCCGGGCCGCTGGCCGGAGCGCCGCCAGGGTGGCGGCGATGCCGCAGGCGAGGCCTCCGCCTCCCCAGGGAACGAGCACGGTCGCGACCTCGGGCAGATCCTCCAGGACCTCGAGCGCGATGGTGCCGTTGCCGGCCATCACCGTGCGGTCGGCGAACGGGTGCACGAAGCGCCCGTCGAGGCCGGGGAAGCGGTGCTCGACCATCACCTGCCACCAGCGGTCGAAGGGAGCCTTGACGATCCTGGCCCCCAGGCGCTCGATGGCCGCCAGCTTGGTCTCCGGCGCGGTCTCGGGGACCACCGCCGCGGCAGGCACCCCGAGCTCCCGCGCCGCCCACGCCAGGCCCTGCGCCATGTTGCCGGCGCTGGCGGTGTAGACGCCGCGGGAGAGCTCTTCGCGCGGCATCGAGGCCAGAGCGTTGGCGGCACCGCGCAGCTTGAAGGAGCCGATGGGCTGCAGGTTCTCGAGCTTGAGGTAGATCGCGGCGCTGCCGGACCGCTCTACACCGAGGTCGTTCAGGCACACCAGCGGCGTGCGCATCGCCGTCCCGGCGATCCGCGCGCGGGCAGCCTCTACCTCGGCCAGCGCCGGGGCTTCAAGCGGAGGCGTGGGCCCCTCCGCCTTCGAAGTGCCGGCCGCGGCCGGCCGCGAGCGCCGCGAGGTAGACGTGCCGGGCCGCCGCCGCGTCCTCCACGCCGAGGCCGAGCGACTTGAAGAGCGTGATCTCGGAGCCCTCGCGCCGGCCCTCCAGCCTGCCGACCAAGACCTCGCCCAACTCTCCGGCCACGCAGCTCTCGTCCAGCTCGCCCTGCTGCATCGGAATCAGCAGGTCGCCCGCCTCGTGGGAGGCCGACTCGCGGCGGTCGACGAAGACCCGGGCCCGGCGCACGGCCTCGGTGTCGAGCTCGCGGGTGCTCGGGGTGCAAGCCCCCACCGCGTTGACGTGGCAGCCGGCCGCGAGCCAGCGGCCGGCGAGGATCGGCTCCTTGGCGGCGCTCACGGTGCAGACCAGGTCGGCTCCCTCGACCGCGGCCTCGGGCGTCGGCGCCGTCTCCACGGCCAAGCCCCAGCGCTCGGACTGCTCCGCGGCGAAGCGCCGGGCGCTCTCCGGCCTGCGGCTCCAGACCCGCACCCTCGCCAGCGGGCGCACGGCGCGCATGGCCGCGAGGTGGCTCGCGGCCTGGGTGCCGGCGCCAAGCAGCGCCAAGTCTGCCGCGTCCTCTCGCGCCAGGAGGCGCGTGGCGACCCCGCTCACCGCCGCGGTGCGGATGGCGGTGATCGCTGCCGCGTCGAGCACGGCCAGCGGCCTGCCGGCCTCTGCCTCGAAGAGCAGCACGAAACCGAGGTGAGTCTCCGCGCCGCGCTCCCAGTTCCTGGGGAACACGGTGAGCGCCTTGAGCGCCAGCACGCCCGGTGCCGTGCCGCGCGCCGGGATGGTGGAGGGCATGGTCCCCAGCAGGCCGCGGCGGTCGGGGAGCCAGAGGGCCGAGCGCAGCGGCTGCTGGGCCTCGCCACGGGCGAGCTCGGCAAGGGTCTCGGCCATCACCTCCACGCACTCGCCCATTGGCAGCAGCGCCTCGACGTCGCTCCGCCCGAGGAAAAGCACGCCTTCCGCCGCCGACCCTGACATCCCTATCTCTCCCTGCCTGTCCGAGGCTCCGCCGCCCAAGGACTCGGATGGTAGCACCCGGCCGACGCCCGCAAGCCGGGCGGGCGCCTCCATATCCAGGGGCGGCGGCCTCGGCGGCGGCTCGCGGAATGCGGTGGCCCCGCGTCGGGTTCTGGCGGCCGTGAGAGAGGAGGTCACCATGCAACCCGTCCACGGCCTGCACCACGTCACCGCGATCTCCGGGCCGGCGCAAGAGAACCTCGACTTCTATGCCGGCGTGCTCGGCATGCGGCTGGTCAAGAAGAGCGTCAACCAGGACGACCCCGGCACCTACCACCTGTTCTATGCCGACGCCGCGGGCTCCCCCGGCACCGACCTGACCTTCTTCCCTTGGGCGCACATGGCGCCGCCGCGGCCCGGCCACGGTCTCGCCACCGAAGTGGCGCTCGCCGTGCCTCCTGACACCCTCGAGACCTGGGGCGCCCGGCTCGAGCGCTATGGCGTGCCGGTCTCCGCCATCGAGACGCGCTTCGGCGAGCGTGCCCTGCCGCTGGTCGATCCGCACGGCATGCGGGTGGCGTTGGTCGAGGCCGCGGACGCGGACCGGCGCACCTTCGTGCCGTTCGAGGGCAGCCCGGTGGCGGTCGCGAGTCAGATCCGCGGCCTGCACGGGGCGCGGCTTCGCGAGCACGAGCTCGGCGTGACCGCGAGCTTCCTCACCGAGATCATGGGCTTCGAGGCGGCCGGCACCGAGCATGGCTGGCACCGCTTCGTGGTCGACGGCGGCGGCTCGGGCCGCTTCGTGGACGTGGCCGAGGCCCCCGACGCCCCGCGCGGCGCCTGGGGAGTGGGAGCCATTCACCACCTCGCCTGGCGGGTGGAGGACGAGGCGCACCAGCTCGCGGTGCGGGCGCGAGTGGCGCAGGCGTCGCGGCCGACGCCGGTGATCGACCGCTTCTGGTTCAAGTCGGTGTACTTCCGCGAGCCCGGCGGCGTGCTCTTCGAGCTCGCCACCGAAGGCCCCGGCTTCGCGGTGGACGAGGACCCGGCGCAGCTCGGCGAGTCGCTGGTGCTGCCGCCCTGGCTCGAGGCCCAGCGCGCGGAGATCGAAGCCGTGCTGCCGGTGCTGGCCACGCCGGAGCCAGTGTCGAGCCGGAGCTGAGGGCAGCCCCGGCTATTTGACTTCCATGAGGTAGCTGATCAGGCGGCGGATCTTGCCGCCTCGCATGTCGAACACGTCGCAGAAGACCAGGCTCATGTGCGAGCCGTCCGTCCGTGGCGCTCGCACGGAGCCTTCCGCCACCACCACGTCGTTGGTTTCGATGAGGCGCGTGACGGTGATCTCGGGCGAGCCGGTGAAGCCCTCGTCCACGATGTGCTTCGCGAACGCCTCTTTTCCCCGGATGTCGAACGCGCCGGGGAGCACCCACTGCACGTCCTCGGTCAGGCAAGAGAGGATCAGCTCCCGATCCATCCTGCGGAACCCTTCCAGGTAGGCCTCGACGGTGCGCTGGTTGTCGGTCATGTCGCCCCTTCCGGTTGCGGGCGAGAGTCTAGTCGGGATCGCTTGGCGACCGTACCGGGCCTGGCTGGGAGCGACCGGGCCTCGCCGGCCGCCCGGCGAGGCCCACCTCCGAGACCGGGCGTCGCCTACCAGGAGGCGCTGATCGTCACGTCGAGGTTGTTGCGGAACACCAGGCCGCCGATCTCCCCCTCGGCTCCGATGAACTCGTAGGAGACGATCATGTCGCAACAGCCGGCACAGGCCTCGGCCTTGGCGACGGCGGCCTCGAGCGCGTCCTGGAAGTTGCCGCTGGTCGAGCGGCCGGTGTAGAGGCCCGGGTTCGGGCAGGCGGCCTTGGCCTCGATCTCGGCCTGGGCACCGGCGGGCTCGGTGGGGCCGGCTACCATCAGAACACCGGCGGAGGCGGCGAAGGTCAGAGCGACGAGGACGAGCAGCTTCTTGGCCATCTTGGATCTCCCTTTCTGTGGCTTGTGCGGACTTGTCGCGAGTAGCGCACGCTAACAGGTGCGCTAAATGCTATGCAGCGATAAGTGCTGCTGACCGCCGAAATCGGGACAGCGTCGAGGGCTACTACGAGGACTCCGTCACCCTGCTCTGCCTGCTGGTGATGAGCGGCAATTTCTTGGGCGTACAGGGGCTCGACGCGGCCGCCCTCTTCGCCGACGGATTCGAGAGCGGCGATACCTCCGCCTGGTCGACCGTGGTGCCATAGACGTTCTGTCTGTTGAACAAACCACGAGCCAGCCGGGGCCGGTGGCTCCCGGTCGCCGCCGTCCTCGTCGGTGGTGCAGCGGGCGTGTGCTCGGCGTCCGGCCTCGGCTGGCAAACCACTCACCAGGGTAGGTCGCTGATCCTGCT
>JBIOXV010000101.1:0-2427 GCA_044869805.1 Thermoanaerobaculia bacterium
CCTCGAAGACCATGCCGGTGGGCAGCCGCGCCTCGCCCAGGAAGTCGAGACGGGTGAACGGCGGCCGGCTGGCGGACGCGGACGACCACGCCACAACGAACAGCAGCAGAGCCACGGCGCGACCCGCGACCGTCGCGAGCGGTCGAGATGCGAGGCGCGCCCCGTCCATGAGCCCGCGGACCCGGCAACCGGTGCGTTCACGCCAGTACGTGAGGATTGCTCCGAGAGAACGCAACACGGGGACCCGCGACATAGCAGCTCGACCGCGCAGCAGGTTGCGGGTCACGCGCCGGCGACCACCACCCTGTTCCGCCCTTGCCGCTTCGCTTCGTAGCAGGCTTCGTCGGCGCGGCCCAGGAGGTCCGTGGGCGCGCAGGGGTAGTGGTCGGTGGCCACGGCGCCGATCGACGCCGTGGTGGCGAGGAGGGTGCCGCCCGGCAGCGTCGCCAGTGGCTCGCGCTCCAGGGCCTCGCGCACCCGCTCCGCCACCTCGCCTACCTCCGGCGCCTGGGTGTGGGGCATCAGAACCACGAACTCCTCGCCGCCCCAGCGGAACAGCAGATCCGTGGCCCGGAGCGTCGCCTCGATTCGCCGCGCCACCCGCTCCAGCGCCAGGTCGCCGGCGTCGTGGCCGTGTTGGTCGTTGAGCTCCTTGAAGCGGTCGAGGTCTACGAACAGCGTGCCGAGGCCCAGCCCCAGCCGCCGGCTGCGCTCGGCCTCGCGCTCGAAGGCCTGCGCGAAGGCGCGCCGGTTGTAGCAGCCGGTCAGGCTGTCCTCGCGGGCCTCGCGCCGCTGGCGCTCGCCGAGGCGGGCGAGCGCCGTCGAGAACATCCCCGTCGCCACGATCAGCGCCGTCGACAGCAGGCCCATGACGAGGATGATCTCGCGCAGCCGCGGCAGCAGCAGGTCGCCGCGGGAGGTGCGGGCGTCGATGGCGATCTCGATCGAGCCCAGCGCCTGGTGCACGCCGAGGAAGACCACCAGGCCGAGGACCGCGAAGCCGGCCACCACCAGGCCGACGCCGTGGAGATAGCTGAAGTCGTGCTGCGGCGGCGCCACGAACTGGCGGTCGATCCAGCCGCGCGCCCTAGGGCCCGCCCAACGTAGCACCGGCAGCACCACCAGCACGAGCTGCGCGAAGTCGCCGAGCACCCAGCCGCGCCAGATGCGCTGGCCGGCGGCCGGGTCGAGCCCATGGCTGGTGTTCCACAGGATGGCGGCGAGCGACCCGGCGACCGCCGCCACGAGCCCGGCGCCCAGGAACCACGCCACGTCACGCCCGCGCTTCAGGTCGGGGTCCACGCGCAGCGCCACCAGCGACCCCCACAGCATCAGGGTCTCGATCACCCCGGCCACCGCGAACAGCGCCGCGAGCTCGATGGACAGGCCGCTCGCGAGCGCGCTTGCCGCGTTGGCGAGATAGATCGGCACCGCGCCCCAGGTGGGGCCGAGCCACAGCGCCAGCACCACCGAGAGCACGAACGGCGGGTAGATGGTGACGTCGGAGGAGATGCCGCCGAGGTCGATCTCGAGGCCGTTCCAGCCCAGCACGACGTTGAGGATGCCGGTGGCGATCGACACCACCACCACCAGCAACCAGGCGAGGGCGATGCGGCGCAGGCGAGCGCTCCCCGCCGCGGCCTTGAGCTCGCCGATCGACCACCAGCCCGGACCGCGGTCCGACAGGGGGGCCAGCGGCGGCCCCTCCGCGCCCAGGTCGTACTTCCAGATCATTGCGCGTGCATTAAACCACAGTGCCGGGCTAGCTCCGGGTCAGGCCCAGGGCCTCCCGACGCCCGACGATGAAGTCGCGCACCGCCTCCGCCGCGCAGGCGTGACCGGCGGCCGTGGGGTGATAGCGGTCCCGCGCCAGGCGGCTTTCGGCGGTGAGCCGGCAGGCCCGGAAGGCCGGCAGCAGCTCGAAGTAGGCGAAGCCGTTGCGCCGCGCCGCGGTCTCGGGCAGCCGGTGCTGGTCCGAGAAGCGGTACTCTCCGAGCAAGCCGCCGAAGCGCGGGAAGACCACCACCAGCACGCGAAAGGCATGCTCGGTGCCGAGCCCGCCCAGGGCGTCGAAGGCGGCCGCCACCGCGTCTTCGCGATCTTGGCTCGCCTGCTCCGGCGCCGTGCGCCGCGCCCAGGCCATGCGATAGAGCGCACTCCAGGCGAAATAGGGATTGATGCGGTCCGCGGCGAGGCTCGCCCCCTGTGGGTTGCTGGCGCGCAGTCCCGCCAGGATGCCGCCATCGTCCTGGCGGACATCGTTCAGGCAGTAGGCCAGCAGCACCAGGTCGGGCGCGAAGGCGAGCCCCCGATCCGCGAGCAGCGCCACCTCCTGGCGGGTGTCGTAGCCGGTGACCGCGAAGTTGAGCACCTCGGCCGCCAGGCCCGCTTGCCGCAGGCCGGCTTCGAGCCGCGCGGGAAAGATGG
>JBIOXV010000102.1:0-19030 GCA_044869805.1 Thermoanaerobaculia bacterium
TCTCGTTCCGCGGCCACGACGGCACGAACTTCTCCACCAACAACGTCGCCCGCCTCGAGGTGCGTGCCGAGCAGAACTTCACCTCCACCGCCCAGGGCACCCGCATCATCCTCCAGACGACGGCCAACGGCAGCGTCAGCCCGACGACCCGCATGGTGATCTTGAACGACGGCTCGGTGGGCATCGGCACCACCAGCCCGACGGCCGGCTCCCGGCTCGAGGTCAGCGGCGGCAGCATCCGCGTCACCGGCGGATCGTTCATCGACGACGGCACCACGCTCAACGTGCCGGACTATGTGTTCGAGCCCGATTACGAGCGCCTGTCCCTCGACGAGCTCTCCGCCTTCGTGCGGCAGAACAAGCACCTGCCCAACGTGCCGCCGCAGGCCGAGATCAAGAAGAACGGCCTCAACGTCAGCCAGTTCCAGATGCAGCTCCTGGAGAAGGTCGAGGAGCTGACGCTCTACACGCTGGACCAGCACCAGACGATCCGCGAGCTCTCGCAGCACAACGCCGAGCTCGAGGCGCGCCTTGCCGCGCTGGAAGAGGCGTTGAAGAAGTAGGGGCGGCCCTCGTGGCCGCCCGCCTGGCGGAGGGCAGGCTCAAGGCCTGCCCCTACGGGCTGAGCGGCGAGAGGATGCCTATCGGGGCGGCCCTCGGGGCCGCCCTCGTCCTATCGCGGCTCCGTGAGCCGATACCCTCTGTTGACCTCGAGCCTCAGCAACGCCAGCTTCCGCCCCGAGGGCCACGACACCTCCAGGCGATCGACGCGCCGAGCGTCGCCCAGCCCCACGGTCAGCACCGGCTCCGAGGCCGAGAGATAGGAGCGGCCGCCGGAGAGCTCGCGCTCGAAGGTGCGGCCCGCCGCCGTGATCCGCACCTTGGCGCCATAGGGGCTCGCGCCGCCGGCGGCGCTCACCAGCTCCAGCCTCAGCCAGGAGCCCCCGCCCAAGCGGTTGGTGAAGAGGTGAGCGGGCCCGCCGTTCTCGGTCAGCGCCACGTCGAGGTCGCCGTCGCCGTCCACGTCGGCGCTGGCGAGTCCCCGCCCCACCCAGGTGTGGGCGAGGTCACCGGCGCCCTCGCCCACCGCCTCGAAGCCGCCCCGGCCGTCGTTACGGAAGAGCTGCGCCGGTTGGGCATGGGTCTGGGCACGGCGGAACGAGGCGATCTCGGGCTCGATGTGCCCGTTGGCGAGCAGCAGGTCGAGCCAGCCGTCGCCGTCGTAGTCGAAGATCAGCGTGCCGAAGGCGAGGGTCATGAGCGTGGGCAGGCCGAGGCCGACCTGCGCCGCGTCGTCGACGAACAGCAGGCCGCCCTCCTGCCCCGCCGGCAGGGCGCGGTAGAAGGCCGACATCTCCTGCGCGAAATTCCCCACCACCACGTCCGGCCGGCCGTCGGCGTCGACGTCGGCGGCGTCGATGCCCATGCCGCCTCGCGGCGCGCCCGACTCGCCGTAGGCGAAGCCGGCTTCGACTCCCACCTCGCGGAAGCCGGCGCCGGCGCGGTTCAAGAACAGGAAGTTGCGCGCCGTGTCGTTGGCCACCGCGAGGTCGGCCCAGCCGTCGCCGTCGAGGTCGGCGGCCACCACCCCCAGGGTCTTGCCCTCCGGCAGCTCGACTCCGGCGGCGGCGGTCACGTCCTGGAGGCGGCGCGCGCCAACGCCTTCCGAGCCGGCGTTCGCCGACGCGACGCCGCGGGCGGGGACGTTTCGGAACAGCAGGTTGCTCTCGCCGGCGTAGACCTCGGGCGTGCAGTAGGCGCGGTGCACGCCGTCCGGCCGGCAGGGGAGGTCGGAGGCCGGGCTCCAGGAGACATAGCGGCCGGCGAAGAGGTCGAGCCAGCCGTCGCGGTCGAAGTCCAAGAAGGCGGCGCTGGAGCCGAAGCCGCGGGCCGCGAGCCCCAGCTCGGCACCCGCCTCGGCGAAATGCCCGTCACCGCGGTTCAGGAACAGGAGCTGGCGCCCGACGCCGGAGACGAAGAGATCGAGGTCGCCGTCGTTGTCGAGGTCCCCGGCGGCGGCGCCCATGCCGTAGCAGCCGGCGCCGGCGAGGCCGGCCTCCGCCTCCTCGAACCGCCCGGCGCCGAGGTTGCGATAGAGGGCGCCCACCGGCCCGGCCTCCGCCCCAGCTCCAGACGTCTCGGCCCCGAGCGTGCCGCTCTGCACCAGGAAGAGATCGGCGTCGCCGTCGCCGTCGGCGTCGAAGAAGGCGAGGCCGGCGCCCATGGTCTCGGGCAGCAGCCGGTGGCCGGCGGCGCCGCTCTGATGTCGGAACGCCAGCCCGGCGGCCGCCGTGGTCTCGGCGAAGGCCGTCTCCGCGGCGGCGGGCGCTTGCGGCGGAGGCTCGGGCCGCTCATCGCGCGCGGGCGAGCCGCCTTGCTTGCCTTCGCACGCCGCGAGCAGGAGGAGGGCGAGCGCCGCCGCGGCAGACCTTCGCCGGCCCCTGCTCACGGCTTGCGCTTCTCCATCAGGCCGTGCTTCTTCAAGAAGTAGGCGAGGTTGCGCTCGTCGATCCCCAGCAGGCGCGCGGCGTCGCGCTTGACGCCCTGGGCGCGCTCCAGGGCCTCGGTCAAGAGGCGCGATTCGGTCGCCGCCAGGTTGGCGCGCAGGTTGAGCCCCTCGGCACACTCGGCGGCGGCCGCCCGCCGTGGCGCCGGGGGCCGCCGCAGGTGAAAGGGCAGGCTCGCCGCGGTCAGCCGCTCGCTCTTCTCCAGCAGCAGGCCGCGCTCGATCACATTGCGCAGCTCGCGGACGTTGCCCGGCCAGTGGTAGGAAGTGAACAGGGCGAGGGTCTCCGGCTCCAGCTCGCGCACCGGCTTGCCGAGCTTGCGCGCCAGCTCGCCGAGAAAGGCGTGGGCCAGGGTCGGCACGTCCTCGAGCCGCTCGCGCAACGGCGGGATCGAGACCGTCATCACGTTGACGCGGTAGAAGAGGTCGGCGCGGAAGCGCCCGGCCGCCACCTCGGCCTCGAGGTCGGCGTTGCTGGCGCAGATCAGCCGCACGTCCACGGTGGTGGGCTGGCTGTCGCCCACCCGCTCGAAGGTGCCGTCCTGCAGCACGCGCAGCACCTTGGCCTGCCCCACCGCCGGCAGCGAGTTGATCTCGTCCAGGAACAGAGTGCCGCGATGGGCGACGCGGAAGCGGCCCTCGCGGTCCGCGATGGCGCCGGTGAAGGAGCCGCGCCGATGGCCGAAGAACTCGCTCTCGAAGAGCTCCGCCGGGATGGCCGCGCAGTTGACCGACACGAAGGCGGCGCGGGCGCGGCTCGACAGGGCGTGGAGATGGCGGGCGAGCACCTCCTTGCCGGTGCCCGACTCGCCGAGCAGCAGCACCGGGGTGTCGAATGGCGCGGCGAGCGCCGCCATCTCCAGCACCTGGCTCCAGCCGGGGCTCGAGCCGAGCGGGCGGCCGTCGCTGTCACCCGGGCCGCTCTTGGCGCGCAGGTAGGCGAGCTCGCGGCGCATGCGCGAGGCGGCGAGCGCGCGCTCCAGCACCAGCACCAGCTCGTCGGTGTCGGCGGGCTTGAGCAGGTAGTCGTAGGCGCCGGCCTTCATGCACTCGACCGCCGAGGTGACGGTGCCGTGGGCGGTCAGCACGATCACCGGCAGCTCGGCCTCGCGGGCCAGCACCTCGCGCAGCAGGGAGAGGCCGTCCTCCCCCACCAGCCGCAGGTCGACGACCACCGCGTCGACGCCCGCCAGCAAGCCGGTCTCCAGCACCTCGCCGCCACCTGCCGCGGTACGTACCGCGAAGTCGCGGCGCCTGAGCACGGTGGCGAGCGAGTCGCGCACGTAGGCTTCGTCGTCGACGATGAGCACGGTTCCCTTCATGGGTTCGCTTCCCCTTGGCCGCCGGCCTCTCGCGAGAGCGGCAGCTCGACGGTGAACAGGGCGCCGCCGCCCGGGCGGTTGGCGGCACGGACGACCCCGTCGTGGTCGTCGACGATGCCCTTCGACAGGGCGAGGCCGAGGCCGCTAGAGCCGCGCGTCGAGTAGAAAGGCTCGAAGGCGTGCGCCAGCGCCTCGGCCGAGAGCCCCGGGCCGCGGTCGGACACCTCGACCACGGCCCGCGTGCCGTTGGCGCGGCATGCGATCTCCACCTCGCCGCCGGCGGGCTGCGCCTGGCAGGCGTTGAGCAGCAGGTTCAGGAAGAGCTGGCCCAGGGTCGCGGGGTTGCCCTCGACCGCCAGCGGCCCGGCGGGCCGGGCGAGCTTGAGCTCCACGCCCCGGAAGGCGGGCGTGGCGCGCAGCAGCTCGACAGTGTGCTCGAGAATGGCGGTGAGCTCGACCGCGGCCTTGGGCGGCTGGCCGACCGCGGCGTGGCCGGGCGACGCCGGGCCGGGGCTCGCGAAGGCGAGCACCTGGCGAGTGATGCCGGCGATCCGCACCAGGCCTTCGCGCACCTTGGCGGCGAGCTCTCGCGCCTCGCCGAATTGCCCCGCGGGCTGTGCCGAGGACTGGCCGACCGCCAGGTCGTCCTCCAGCAGGCGCAGGTAGTTCGACATCCCCTCGAGCGGGTTGTTGATCTCGTGCGCCATGCCCGCGGCCAGCCGCCCGACGCTCGCCAGCCGCTCGGAGGCCGCCACCTGTCGCTCGAGAGCGGCGAGCCGCGCCTGCTGCTGGTTCTCGGCGGCGAGGCGCGCCGCCCGCTGCGCCTGGCGGAAGGCAAGCAGGCCGAGCGCGAAGGTGAGCGCCAGCACGGCGACGTTCGCTGCCACGGCGGTGGCAAAGCGGCCGCTCAAGGCCTCGACCGAGCGCACGATCTGGCTCTCCTCCTCACGGCGCTCGAGAACCCAGCGGATCGGCGGTTGCCAGCCGTCCGCGGCCACGGCGACGCGGGAGACGAGCTCGCCGCGGCCGCCGCGCGTGGCGGCGGGGGCGGGCGGCGGCGCCCCGGGCGCGGCGGCGGCCCCGGTCCCGGGCTCGATCCGCAGGCGCTCGCCGAAGCCGGGGATGGCGGTCGCCAGCAGGAGCTGCGGGTCGACCTCGGAGCCGAGCTGCCCGGCGGCGGGCTCGGCCGAGCCGAGCGGCCAGGCCGAACGCAGGAGAGCCGGCGGGAGCGCGGGCTCGGGGTCAGCCGCGGAGAGCAACACCGGCGCGCCCTGCCGGCGGCCGGCGGCGGCGAAGGTGCGGCCGTCGGCGTCGGCCAGCTCGAGCCGCACCACCGCCGGGTGGGCGCGCAGGAAGAGCAGCAGGGTGCCCTCGATGTCGAGACGGCTCCAGCGCCGCGCCACGGGATCGGCGGTAGCGAGCGGCAGGGCGCCCTGGGCCAGCGGCGGGGCCTGCGAGAGCAGGATGAGGTCGCCGCGCAGACCCGAGAGCGCGGCTTCGAGGGCGCGGGCGTGCGCCTGGGTCTGCCAGTCGAGGTCCTCCAGGGCGAGGCGGCGGGCGCCGCGGCGGGCCGATACCAGGCTCCAGGCCGCGGCGGCGTTGACGGCCAGCAGGAGCAGGAGGAGGAGGGCGGTGGCCCGCCGCAAGCCGGCGGAGCCCGCTGCCGCCGGCTCGCCGCCGGGTCCCGGGGTCTTCATAACCCCTATGATAGCCTGACCGGCACCCCAGTGCCGGGTGGAATCAGGGTGTCGATGCGGTTTTGACGTTCTTCGCGCGGCCGATCTCGAGCTGGTAGAGGCCCTCGCGCTCGACGGCGTTCATCTCGCACATCGGCACCGCCACCCACTCCCCCTCCCGCTGCACGGCGCCGCGGAAGGAGCAGGCCTTGAGGCGCTTCTCTACTTCCTCGCCGCCGGCCGCCACCTGCGCCCCGCCCATGAAGTTGTGGAGCACGATGTTCAAGCCCCGCACCTGGCCGCGCAGCAGCTTGGCGAGGATCCCCGGCCCGAGGCCTTCCCGACGCGCACGGCCGAGCACGTAGGCTACCGTCCTCGCCGCCATGCCGGGGTGTCGCGCCAGGACGGACAGCTTGCGTAGCACTGACTCCGAGAGGTCCTCGCCCCGCGCGCCCACGCCGCCGAAGTGGCGGAGGATGGCCGACCAGTACTCGCGGCTCGCCGGGTCGGAAGGGATGAGGTTGACGACCCGGCCCTCCGGGTAGAGCACCAGCAGGCTGGTCATGTTCGAGCAGTCGGGATGGCCGAACCACAGGTTGTCGCGGGGCAGGTCGGCGCCCACGCCGTCGCAGATCTCGCGCCACACGGCTGCCGGCTCGACCGGCGCGGCGGAGACGCGGGTGCGGCCCACGTCGGCCTCGGTCTGGAAGCTCACCAGGCGGAAGGCGTCGAGGTGGCGGGGGTCGGACTTGAGCCAGCGCAGAATCTCGCCGACGCTCCCCAGGTTGCGCTCGGTCACGGTCACGGTGTGGGCGGCGAAGAACCGCACCCCGGTCGCGCGCCGCACGGAGAGGATTAGATCGACGAACGCCCGCCGCAGAGGATGGAGGTCGGCCTCGCTCTGGAGCGTGCGCAGCGGATAGCCGGGGCGGCCGGCCATGGTGATGTCGATGTGCACCGCGAGTTTGCGCAGGCCGCCGCGGCGCACCAGCTCGATCAGGTACTCCGGGTTCTCGAGCAGGAGCTGGCCGTGGGTCATCAGCATCGGCACCACGCCGGCATCGTTGGCGTAGCGCAGGATCTCGATCAGCTCCTCCGGGCGGCCGGCGCGCCAGTAGGCGTCCACCACGTCGCCGCCCGTGATTTGCAGGCCGCCGCCCGGCCCGAGCAGCCGCCGGTTGGCGTCGATCTGCTGCTTCATGTCCCCGAGCGCCGGCAGCGGCACCCGGTTGGCATTCTTGGGCAGGTAGCAGTGGGTGCAGCCGAAGGAGCAGTAGGCGGGGCCGAGGGTGTAGCCACAGTGTACGTGGTGGCGGCCCACCACCTGCCAGTCGGTCCGGAGCTCGTCTGGAAGCTCCGCCCAACGTGCAGCGAGCAGGGACCGCATCTCGCCGCGGATCGGCTCGCGGAGAATGGAGATCAGATTCGCCAGCCGCACGGGCGCTCCTCTCTCATGGCTGCACCGACATCTTCTCCAGGTACGGCACCGCGGGCCTGGCGGATGAAGCGGCCGCGGTCGGATGTCGGAGAGCTTAGCGCCGGCGATAGACTTTGTTGCGCTCGACCGGGCGCCTCGGTCATCCGCCGAGGCCGGTCGGCCCGTATTCGAGATGCGAACCGTGGTCACCCCCACCCACCTCGGGGCCGGAGGGGTGACCCGATCCACGAGGGAGTGTGCGACGTGAAGAGGATCGCTAGCTGGACTGCCACCTTCGTCCTCTGCCTGGCGGCCGCGGGAGTCGCCGTGGCGGCTGAGCCCTTCTCTCATGCCGACTGGACCGCCGTGCTGGCCAAGCACGTGGACGGTCGCGGCAGGGTGACCTACGAGGCCCTGGCCAAGGACCGCGCGTTGTTCGACCGTTACATCGCGGCGATCGAGAAGGAGAGCCCGAAGTCGTCGCCGGCCCGCTTCCCGACCCGCGACGATCAGCTCGCCTACTACATCAACGCCTACAACGCATATGTGTTCAGGGGCGTGCTGGCGCGCGGGCCGGAGAAGAAGACGGTGTGGACGCCGCTCGGCACGGGCTACAGCTTTTTCGTCGGCATGGAGATCAAGGTCGGCGGCGAGACCACCAACTTGAAGTCACTCGAGGACGACGTGGTGCGCGCGCAGTTCAAGGACCCGCGCATCCACACGGCGCTCAACTGCGCCTCGGTCGGCTGCCCGCGCCTGCCGCAGAAGGCGTTCGAGGGCCCGACGCTCGACGCCGAGCTGGACGCCGGCATGAAGGAGTTCGTGGCCGAGGCCCGCAACTGCACGGTGGACACGGCGGCGAAAACGGTGAAGCTGTCGAAGATTTTCGACTGGTTCCAGGGCGACTTTCTGGACTATGAGAGGCGGCAGGGCTTGGGCGACCCGAACATCCTGGATTACGTGAACCGCTACCGTGCCGCCGGAGCCAAGGTGCCGCGCGACTTCGCGGTGAGCTATTTCGAGTACGACAAGGGCATCAACGCGCAGTAGGGGGAGGCCCCCCACCCGCGCGCCCGAGGCCGGCGGGGGCTCCTCGCCGGGAACCGGCTCGCGCCGGGAGGACTTTCGAGGGTAGGCGCTCGCCTGCGCGTCCGGCGTGCCGAGCCGGTGGATGCCTTTTGACTCGGTGCCAGGCGCGCCTCCCGAGCTTCCCGGCTGAGGGGCCCCACCGGCCCGATGGGCGCGCCCCCCGGAGGCCGGCGCGGATGACGGAAACCAGAGATACGGTGAGGGCCTCACGCGCCGCGCGCGCCGCGGCGCTGGTGTACGGGTGGCTGGCGTACTTTCTCTACGTGCGTACTGCGCTCTATCTGGTGGGGTTCGTCGGCAATCTGTACGTCTCCAAGGGTGTCGATGGCGGCGCCGCTGGCCTGCCGTGGGTAGCCGGAGCGACAGACGTTGGTCTGCTCGTCCTGTTCGCTGTTCCGCACAGCCTGCTGGCGCGCCCACGGTTCAAGCGCTGGCTCGGGCGATGGCTGCCGGCCGAGCTCGAGCGCAGCAGCTATGTGCTGATCGCCAGTGTTTCTCTCGCTTTGCTCATGTGGCTGTGGCGGCCGCTGCCGGCGCTGCTGTGGGATGTAGGCCAGGGTTGGCAGAGGAACGCAGTGCTAGGCCTGTTCTTCGCGGGTTGGGTGCTGAGCCTAGTGGCTTCCAAGACGCTCGGGCACTTCCGACTCTTCGGGCTGCGGTCGGCCTGGGCGTTCGCTCGGGGACGGCCGGCGCCACAGCCGGTGCTCGTCACCCGCGGGCTCTACGGCTTTGTCCGGCATCCGATGTACTTGGGCTTCGTGGTCGGCTGCTGGGCCACGCCGAGGATGACCGCCGGGCATCTGCTCTTCGCCCTGGCGCTCACCGCCTACACCGCCCTCGGTGCAAGATTCGAAGAGCGCGACCTCGAACGCCGGTTCGGCGACGAGCTCCGCGCCTATCGCCAACAGGTCGGCGGCTTCTTTCCCCGCCCTTCACGACCCGCGACTCGACCGGCTACGTCGACCCCGTGACTCTCGATCCCCGGATCGGTGGTCGCGGATTGATCAGTCCGCCCCTCTCGGATTGCTCCTGACCGTCATCTCTCCGCGCTGGCGGGAGCGCGCGGGGCGGGGCCCACCCGAGCCGGTCCCCGGCCATGAGCCTCGCGGTCTCGCCGCAAGCGCGAGGGAGGGTGGCTCGCCCAAGCCGACCACTGGCAGTCCTTGTGCAACAATCCCGCGCCATGAACAACAGATCCGCCTCGTACCGGCTTGCCGCCGGCCTGCAGATCGCCCTGCTCCTGGGCGGCTGCGTCTCCGTGCGCACCACCGGCAGCCATGCCACCACCGGCGACCTCGGTGGCCTCCAGGTGACCGTTTTCGCGGACGACGACGCCCGCCGGGCCGGTCAGGTTGGGCCCCGCTTCGTGGTCAGCCGCCTCGAGCGTCGCCAGGGGCAGACCTGGCAGCCCGTCTTCCATTCCCTCAAGGCCTCGTGGGCGGTCGTCGACCTGCCGCCGGGCAAGTACCGCCTCCACTTCCCCGCCGTGCTCGACGACCAAGGCAACGCCGTGCGCCTGGACGACGAAGGCAAGGTCTTCCGCGTCCGCAAGGGAAAGGTCTCGGAGGTCGAGACCACCCTCGAGCACGTGCCCAAGGGCCTGATCGTCGCCGGCGTGGTCACCGCGGTGGTCGCCGCCGTGCTCCTCCACGACTGGCTCGACGACATCGACCTGCCGGACCCACCGGCCCTGGACATCGTGGCCGACGTCGCCTTTCACCTCACCCTCGACCTCGCCACCCTCGACTACTGCTGCCCCGAGCGGCCCGACCTCGAGCCGGTCGTGACCTCGCACTTCCCGGAGAACGAGGCCCTGGTCGCGGCGCGCACGGTGCGCGTGGTGTTCGCCTCTTCCGAGCCCCTCGACCCCTCCGAAGTCGAGGCCGGCGCCGTCACCGTGCTCGCCGAGAGCGCCGGCTTGGTGCCCGGCAGCGTGACCTACGACCCCGAGAACTGGTGGGTGGTCTGGACGCCGGACTCCGACCTGCCGCGGGGAGACTTGCTGCACGTCACCCTCGCCGCCGACGCGCTCGAGGACCTGGGCGGCAACGCGCTCGGCGAGCCGGTGAGCTTCACCTTCAAGACGACGCCGTGACGAAGCGCGTCTGAATGTACCTTTCGGCACTCTCGGGAGGCAGCTTCACGGTTCCCGGGCCGCTGCGCACGAAGAAGTCGCCCTCGGCAGCGGTCTCCATCCCTTTCCACTTAAGGAACACCGGCTCCGGGCTCCGCTGGCAGCTCACCACGCAGACGGTCCTTCCCTGGACGATCTGAGTCTTGGGATCGATGCAGGTACCCGCCCGATCGCCGAGGCCGTTGCGCACCACCTGCGAGAGGTGCAGCATGAACTTGTCGTCGGTCTCGAGCTGGTCGCGCTCGATGCCGACGATGGAGCCGTCGTCGGCGACGCCGATGAGCAGGTCGCCGCCCTCGGTGTTGAGGAAGGCCGCAATGGTCTTGAGGGTGGCGTGCGTCACGGCCCGATCGTCCATCCGGTCGTCCTTGAGGCCCCAGCGCAGCGTGGACTTGAACTCCAGCGTCTTCGACTCACCCCGCTGGATCAGCTCCTCGGCGTTGCGGTGCGCCCGCAGGTACTGGTCGAAGAGGAAGTTCTTGATCGCCTCGCCGAAGGCGCGGTCGTCGGTGATGCGCCGGTAGAGCTCGAAGTTCGAGTCGACGATCTCCTGGATCACGTGCTCCACCTTTTGGTCGAAGGTGAGGCGCACGTTCTCCCGCGTGTTGACCCGCGCGGCGGCGTCCAGGGCCGCGTCGTCGTCGAGCTTGTCCATCATTTGGCCGAGCGTCACCCGATGCTCGGGGCCGAGGTTGAGCCCGAAGCGCTCGTTGAGCTCGGCGATGATGCGCGACAGAGTCTCCAGCTCATCCGGCCCGGTTTCGTAGCCGCGCTTGCTGCTCACCGGCTCGAGCACCCCCGGCCGCCGCTCGAGGGCGATCCTGCCGCTGCCGGTCTGCTGGATGCGGTAGGACTCCATGTCGATGTTCTGCTGCACCTCGCGCGGCAGCTCGATGCGGTCCGCGGGGAGCAATCGCCGCAGGTGCCGCGCGAAGACGTAGAGCTTCTCGAGGTCGATGTCGGCGAAGGTCAGCACCTGCGCCAGGAACGCGTAGAGGCGCGCGTAGTCGGTGAGCTGGCCCCGGAAGTCGTGCTGCTCCTCCGGCGTGAGTGCCCGAAAGCGCTCGACCGCGGGCGCCAGCACGGCGTAGAGGCGGTCCTGGGTGGCCCTCCGATCGAAGTAGACCCTCGCGAACCCGTCCACGTCGGCGTCGGTGAAGACCGGAAACCCGGCCAGGCGGGTCTGGATCTCGTAGAGGAGGTTGGGGTCGGTCGCTTCCGACAGCAAGGTCGTCTCGTAGTAGGGCTCGAAAGCCGCCTTGATCTCGTCCGCCTCATTGGCGAAGTCCAGCACGATCGTGCCTTTCTTCTCCGGGTGGGTGCGGTTGAGGCGCGAGAGCGTCTGCACCGCGTTCACCCCGCCGAGCTTCTTGTCCACGTACATAGTGTGGAGCAGCGGCTGGTCGAAGCCGGTCTGGAACTTGTTGGCGACGATCAGGAACCGGCACTCGGGCTGCTCGAAGCTCTTGGCGGTCTGCGCCTCGGCAAAGCCGTTCATACCGGCCTCGGTGTAGGACTGGCCGCCGTCCTCGACGCTGCCCGAGAAGGCCACCAACGCCTTGAACGGGTAGCCCTTCTCGGCGAGGTAGGCGTCCACGGCCAGCCTGTAGCGCACCGCGTGGAGGCGCGAGCGGGTGACGATCATCGCCTTCGCCTTGCCGCCGATCTCGCCCTGCGACTGCGCAGCGAAGTGCTCGACCATGATCCGCACCTTCTCGCCGATCGCGTGCGGATGGAGCTCGACGAACGACTTGAGCAGGAACTCGGCCTTCTTCTTGTCGTAGCGCGGGTCGTCCTCGACCTTCTTCAGCAGCCGCCAGTAAGCCTTGTAGGTGGTGTAGTTGGCGAGTACGTCGAGGATGAACCCCTCCTCGATTGCCTGGCGCATGCTGTAGAGGTGGAAGGCCTCGAACCTCCCGTCGGCGCGCCTGACGCCGAAGAGCTCGAGCGTCTTTTCCTTGGGCGTGGCGGTGAACGCGAAGGTGGAGAGGTTGGGCAGCGGCCCGCGCTTCTCGATCTCGGCGAGGACCGCGCTCTCGAGCTCCTCCTCCGGCGTCTGGGCGCCCACCTCCTGAGCCTCGGCCTCTGCGAGCGACCGCGACGCGAGCACGGCCTTGAGGCTCTTGGTGCTCTCGCCGGACTGCGACGAGTGCGCCTCGTCGACGATCAGCGCGAAGCGCTGGCCCGGCAGCTCGCCGATCTCCCGGGCGATCACCGGGAACTTCTGCAACGTGGTGACGATGATCGTCTTCCCCGCCTCGAGCGCCTCCCGGAGCTGGCGCGAGGTAGTGTCGATGTTCTCGACCACGCCGAGGGTCTGCTCGAACTGGCGCATGGTGGCCTGGAGCTGGCGGTCGAGCACGCGCCGGTCGGTGACCACCACGATCGAGTCGAAGACCCGGCGGTCGGCCGCGTCGTGAAGCGTGGCGAGCTGGTGGGCGAGCCAGGCGATGGTGAAGCTCTTTCCGCTCCCCGCCGAGTGCTGGATTAGGTAACGCCGCCCAGTGCCCAGCGCCCGCGCGTCGGCCACCAGCCGGCGCACACAGTCGAGCTGCTGGTAGCGCGGGAAGATCAGGAAGCGCTTGCCGGTCTTGCGCCCTTTCTCGTCCTCCTCCTCGACCTCGTGGACGAACTGGCGCACGAGATCGAGCACGCTGTCCCGCGCCCAGGTCTCGTCCCAGAGATAGCCGGTGCCGTAGCCGTTGCGCGTGGGCGGAACGGGCGGGTTGCCGGCGCCGCCGAACTTCCCTTGGTTGAAGGGGAGGAAGCGCGTCGCAAGCCCGGCGAGCCGCGTCGTAACGTAGACCAAGTCGGAGTCCACGGCGAAGTGCGCGAGGCAGCGGCCGTAGGCCAGGAGCGGCTCGCGCGGGTCGCGGTCGGTCTTGTACTGGCGGATTGCGTCCTCGACCTGCTGGCCGGTGAGCGGGTTCTTGAGCTCGGCGGTGAAGATCGGGATGCCGTTCAGGAACAGCACCAGGTCGAGGCAGCTCGCGCCCTGCGCGGCGTAGTGGAGCTGCCGCACTACCGCGAAGAGGTTCGCCGCGTGCAGCCGCCGCGTCTCCTCGTTGAGGCCGCTCGCCGGCTGGAAGTAGGCGAGCCTGAACTTGCAGCCCGAGTCCTTGACGCCGCTCCGCAGCACGTCGAGCGCGCCCCGGCGCTCGATCTCGGAGGCCAGACGTTTCAAGAACTGCTCGCGGACCGAGGCGCCGTGGTGCTGAGTGAGCCTCTGCCACTCCTTGGGCTGCGTCGCCAGCACGAAGTCCACCACGTCACGCGGCAATAGGCAGAGGGCGCGGTCGTACTCCGAAGCGGCGCGCTTGCGATAGCCGCCGGGCGGGTAGTCGCGATAGGGCGGCGCCGTCTCGCGGACGGCGCCAGCGTCGGCCGCGTACGCGTCAGGTCCGTACTGCAGCAGGGCGCGCTCGATGGCCTCCTCGAAGGAGCGCTCAGAGACCTCGACGGTCATGCGGCCTGCTCCCGCACGTCGATCTTGCCCGTGACCGCGGCGGAGATGAGGGCGGTGCGGAATTCAAGGAGGCGGTCGATGGCCTCGTGGACATGGCCTAGTAGCCTGTCAACTCGCCTCGACTCACTGTCCAAGATGTCGGCAATCCGCTGCTGCTCCTCGACTGGTGGTGACAGAAGTGGGAACCCCCCGAGCATCGATCTGCTTACTCGGAGCCTGAACCCGCCTCCAACACGGCAGATGGATTCAACCCAGCCGAGCCAGGCCTGCGAGCTGAGGAAATACACAACAAAACGGGGGTCGCATCTTCGATGGTCAAGTTTTAGAATAGTGTTATCGACAGAGGTGATCATTCGAACTCCCAAATCGGGTGCTAGACATGCGCGCCCTACCGGACCGTCGAGACGACAGATCAGGAGGTCGCCTGGAAGCACCTCCGTACAACGAAGCTGTGTGAACGTGACATCCGAAATATAGCGGAAACCTTGCTCCTTGAATCGGCCGATTCCGACATTTCCTGTCTGGATCAGCCGGATTCCATCATCTTGGATGTAGGGAGACTCGATCCAGTCGCCATCTACGAAGGTTCTGTAGCCCGCACGAGCCATCCGTCGAACTGGGACTACCTCCCAATGCTCAGGGACATCCCCTAGCCACTCGACGCTTGAGTCCTTCATACGGGCGGTCGGGTTCAGGCCCTTGGTGACCGCCCGGGTGATGAGAGCGGTCCGCTCCTCCTGAAGCAGCTCGATCAGCCGCTCCTTCTTCGCCACCAGCGCATCGATTCTCGCCGTCTCCCGGTCGAGGAAGGCCGCGATGGCAAATTGCTCCGAGACTGGGGGAACTGGCATGAAGCTACTGCCAATCTGTTCGGGGCTGATGCGCGGCATCTTCGTGCCGTAGGTCAGCGAGTCGAGCCAGCGGATGTACGGCGCGTTCAGCAGGCAGTACATCGCGAAACTCTGGGTGCACTCAGCCCCCGGCCGAAACGGGAGGATCTCGCTGGTACAGACACCATCGAAGTCTGGCCGCGCCGCCTTCGCAAGATACGGCCGCAGTTTTCCGAACAGCACGTCGCCCGCGTTGAATGAAGCAACTACGCTGTCGACGCGCTCAGGCTGGTTCTCAAGTAGCAGTCGGCCGGTCCACGACTGAACGTGTTCTAGACCGACGTAGACCGCGCCATCCGGCTTGATATTCAACTCGCCGATGCTAGCGGGTGCAAGGAACTTTAGCCGCTTGGCGGTCCAATGCGCCGGGACCTCACCTAGCCACTCGACGCCGGAGTCCCTGTACGCAGGGTATGCCTTGAACCGCCGGCCCCCCTTTGCTGTTGTGCGCGCGCCCTGGCGCTTCTTCATTGCCACGGCCCACCCGCTTCCCATCGCCTCTCGAAAGCCTCGCCTGCCACGATGCTGTCCCGCACCGGCCCCAGGAAGAGGCGGACGCGATCACCGACCTCCTCGAAGGGCAGTGGTGGGGGCGCCCTGAAGGCTCCGCTTCGCCGATAGGCGCTCCAGCGAGCCTGCACCGCGGCGTCGGCGTAGAAGGCGGAGCCCAGCGCCTCGGGGAGCTCGGGGCTCCAGGCCGTGCCTCGCTGAGCGAAAGACCCGACGATCGCCGCCCGCAGCGCAGGCCCCGCGAAGGCGAACTCGGACGAGAGCGCCCAGATGTCGTGGAAGTCCTTCATCCGGCTGTTGTCGCGGCCGAGCTGAACCATGGCATCGAACTTCTCCGCCACGGTGACTACACGCGGGTAGGCCAGGACCCGCGGTTCGGGCAGGCCAGTGATGAGCGTGGGGTAATTTGAGCTCTCGGGCTCCGGCGAGACCGCATCACCGAAGCCGATGTCGATCTGCAGGCGGATCCTGGCCTTGCCCAGGTAGGCCCGCAGGACGACCCGCTGGCCCAGGTCCTCCTGGTCGGAACGGATCGGCGCGAGGTCCAGGCTGTCGAGATCGAAGGTCAGGCCGTCCTCGGGGCAGGGAACCGCGCAGATCCCCTCGATGAAGGCCCGAATGGTCGCCTGGCTGCCCGGCTCCAAGGCCAGCAGGTCCAGGTCACGAGTGGCGCGATAGGGATCGTCCATCCAGAGGGTCAGCAGGGCGGCGCCTTTCAGGATCCACCGGTCGCGCAGCCGGGAAACCCCGAGGCGATAGAGGAACCGCTCGCACGCGTACCGCACCAGGAAGAGCTCCAGCTCCTCGCCTGTCTCCTTGGCCCTGTTCAGCAACCGGGCCTTGATCGAAGCCTGGATGTTCGGGCTCATGCCGCCGTGGCGTCCAGAACCGCGCGGAGCCGGCGCGAAGGCAGCATCTCGAGCGCGCGGTGCAGTGCGTCTCGCGTCACCTTCTTCCGACGGAGACCGTCTCGCAGTGCCTCCATCGCGGCCTCCCGCCCGATGAGACGCTCGAACCGGAAGCAGTCGACGATCGTCCGGGCGGGGCTGGTGACGCGCCCGGGGACTCCTTCGAACCGGGTCCTCTCGACGCCATAAGTCCAAGCGGCACCGGAGAAACGCACGAACCGGATCTTGATCTCGGGAACCCGCGGCCGCCTCGCTTTGTGGGGTATGGCCAGCCAGACCTCGCGCGGAAGCTGGGTGCCGAGGCCGTGCACTTGGAGAGCCGAGAGCAGGCAGACGACCGAGCCGGGCACCCTGGCGGCAGCGATCGCCAGATTGTGGTGCTCCGTCGGCTCGGCCTCCGCCAGCCGGTAGAGGCCGCGGCCGACACGCTCGACGGCTCCGGCCGCCACGAGGTTCTGGAGATCGTGGTAGCTGACTCCTATCGCTTCGAGCTGGTTGGGGCGGAAGTACGCTCCGAGGCCGGCGACGCGCGTGCCGGCCGGCGCCCGGGCCGTCGGGTCCACCGCTTCGATCTCAGAAAATGTCGGCAGTTCGATCATGAATGCCTACATTCTCTGCCACGCAAGGCTCTCTCGTCAACTCGAAAATGTCGGCATTCACGTCCATGGTGCCGACATTCCAGCAACAGACATGCGCTCTAGCTCCCCGCTCGCGATACAAAACGTTGACACTTAGGCGCAAGTGCCGACGTTTTGTACGCCGGCTCATCCCGCCTCGGCGATCCCGCCGCCCGTCACCTCCGCCAGCATGCGCACGATGTCTCCCTCGATGGCGCGGATGTCGGCCTCGATCTCCTCCAGGGGCCGGGGCGGGGTGTAGCGGTAGAAGTAGCGGTTGAAGTTGATCTCGTAGCCCACGAGGCCGACCTGGCCGTCCCGGGGGTCCCGCCTGCCGGTGTCGATCCAGGCGTCGGGGACGTGGGGCGCGACTTCGCGCTCGAAGAAGGCGCGCACGCTCGCCGGGACGCCCTCGGTATCGACGGGGTCGTCGCCGGCCGGCAGCGGCACGCTCTCGGTGTCGCGCAGCTCAGGGTCGGGCTCGGGACGGCCGTCCTTGTCGCGGCAGATGGCCGCCGTCTCGTCGCGCTCGGAGAGGGCGGAGAGGACCGCCTTCCGTGCCGGAGCCGGGAGCTTCTGGCCCGCCTTCTTCGTCGCCGCATCCAGCACGCGCTCGAACTCGTCGCGGTCCTCGAAGACCGTGCCGGGAAGCGCCCGGATGAGCTTGCGGACCGCATCTTGCTGGGCTCGCCCTTCGGCCTGCTCCTCGGCGCCCGCGGCGCCCTTCTTCTTCGACTGTGCGAGCGCCTGGAAGCCCTTCTCCTCGTCGAGGCGCGCGATGCGCTCTGCGCTCGGCTGGAAGTTGAGCCTGAGGGGCCGCTCGACGGTGATCTTGCGGAAGCCGAAGTGGGTGGTCGGGAAGATCCGGCTCACCACCACTTCCTCCTGCTTGCCGTCCTTGGTGACGGTGCGCGTGTCGCCGTCCTCGAAGTCGGCCAGGATCCGCAGAACGTCCTGCGCGCGCTCGAGCAGGATCTCGCGGCGCTTTTCGCCGAGACTCTTGCGCATCGGCGTCCAGAACGAGGTGGCGTCGACGAGCTGTACCTTGCCCTTGCGCCTTCGGGCCTTGCGGTTCGTCACTACCCACACGTAGGTGGCGATGCCGGTGTTGTAGAAGAGCTGCTCGGGCAGCGCGATCAGCGCCTCCAGCAAATCGTTCTCCAGGACGTAGCGCCTGATCTCGCTCTCGCCGCTGCCTGCATCGCCGGTAAAGAGCGGGGAGCCGTTCATGATGATCGCGATCCGCGAGCCGCCCTCGTCCGGATCCTTCGCGTGCGCGAGCATGTGCAGCAGGAAGAGGAGCGCGCCGTCGCTGATGCGCGGCAACCCTGGGCCGAAGCGGCCCGCCGCGCCGCGCTCGTGCTCGGCGCGCACGGCGTCCTCGTCGCGCTTCCAGTCCTTGCCGTACGGTGGGTTGGCGATCAGGTAGTCGAAGGTCCTGCCGGAGTGGCGATCGTTCGAGAGCACGCTGCCGTAGGCGATGTGGTCCGCGTCACGGCCCGTCGGGTCCTTCATGAACAAGTCGGACTTCGAGACCGCCCAGGTCTCGGGGTTCACCTCCTGGCCGAAGAGATGGATCTCGGCGTCCGGGTTGATCGCCGGCCGGAGCAGCTCGCCGTTCTTCCTCAGCCCGACCGTGATGTGCTCCTTGGTGATCATCAGCATGCCACCGGAGCCACAGCAGGGGTCGTACACGGCACAGACGACACCTCGACGGCGGATACGCTCCTCGTCCCCGGCCAGCATCAGGTCCACCATCAGGTGGACGACGTCGCGGGGCGTGAAGTGCTCGCCGGGGTTCTCGTTCAGGGCCTCGTTGAACTTGCGGATCAGCTCCTCGAAGATCGTGCCCATCGTCGGGTTGTCGACCTTGTCCGTATGCAGGTCGACCTTCCTGAACCGCTCAAGCACCTGGAACAAGAGCCCCCCCTCGTCGAGCTTGCTGATGGTGTTGTCGAAGTCGAACTTCTCGAGCACCTCCCGCATGTTCGGACTGAATCCGGCGATGTAGTTCCGCAGGTTGGCCGCGAGGTGCGGAGCGTCCGCCAGAAGCTTTTCGAAGTCGTACCGGGACGTGTTGTAGAAGGCAAACCCGGATGCTTTGCGGAGCTGGGGGTCGAGATTTTCGAGTTTCTTGTCGCGGAGCTCCGCTTGACGTTTGAGAACCCGTTCCTTCGTGGGCGCCAGCACACAATCGAGCCGCCGCAGGACTGTCAGTGGAAGGATGACGTCCTGGTACTTGCCCCGTTTGAAGGTATCGCGAATGAGATCCGCAACGCCCCAGAGGAAACTGACGATTTCGCTGTGATTCATCGGTTCCGGCCATTCTACACGCCATCCAGACGGGCACGCGCGTGCTAGCATCCGGCCGGTATCAATGCCGCTCGTACTCGGCGCCCGTCGGTCACATCCCGAGAAAGGGATCTCGCTCGCGCTCTTGCGAAACTTGCTGCTAAGCGTTTCATCACCTTCGCGCGCGCGATCCGCGGCGATGT
>JBIOXV010000103.1:0-14516 GCA_044869805.1 Thermoanaerobaculia bacterium
TAGCTCCTCCCCACCGCGCGGTCGGCGGTTTCGTCCGCGGCGCCGAAGTAGCGTTTGTCGCCGAGGTTCCTGGCCGTCAGGCGAAGCTCGAGGTGCCGGTTGACGTGCCAGCCGCCGCCTAAGTCGAAGATGGTGAACCCGACGCGCTCGAGCTCTGTGGGCCCGGGCTCGTCCTGCTCGACGAACGTGGTCACGCGGCCGAAGACGTAGCCGGTGCCGAAGGCGTAGCGGCCGGTCACCCAGCCGTTGGGGGCCGTGACGTCGTCGATGTTGGCCCCGCCGTCGGTCTCGCCCTCGGCCCAGGCCATGCCCAGCTCGCCGCTCCAGGTGTCGGTGAACGCTACCTGGGCCTCGAGCTCCAGGCCGTCGATGGTGGCCCTGCCGCGGTTGCGGAGGAAGAAGTTGTCCCCGTCCGCGAAGCGCTCGATCAGATCGTCGATTTGGTAGCGGTAGGCGTAGACGCCGACCGCCGTGCGGCCGTGCCCGTAGCGCAGCGAGCCGTCGAGCTGCAGGCTGGTCTCCGGGTCGAGGTCGGGGTTGCCGACCACGAAGCCTCGGCCGGAGGGGCCGCGGAAGTAGCGGTCGGAGAGCGTCGGCACGCGGAAGCCGCGCGCCACCTGCAGCGTCGCCGTCCAGTTCTGCGACGGGCTGGCGGTCAACGCCAGGTTGCCGGAGACCGCCTCGTGGCTCTGCGACTGATCGCCGAAGAAGCCGCCCACGTTCTTGGTGGAGACGTGGTCGCCGCGCAGGCCGAGGCCGAAGGCGAGCCGCGGCGTGAGGTCGCGGTTCCAGGTCGCGAACAGCCCGGTCGCCACCTGGCGCGCGTCCTCGATCGAGTTGCTGACCGCAACGCCGGTTCGGGTGCCGTCGGCGGCAAAGGTGGTGCGGGTGAAGATCGCCTCCAGGTTGAACCGGGCGTTGCCGTCGAGGCCCACCTGCAGGCGGCCGCCGCCCAGCTCGCGGCCGGCCACAGCGCGCAGCGAGGCATCGTCGGCGTCCACGTCCGAGCGGTCGACTCGGCGGGTGACGGAGGAGGTCGGCACGCGCTCGCGGTCGAGCACCAGCCGGTAGGAGCCGGCGAAGAGCGAGGTCTCGAGCGAGTCCCAGCCGCCGCCGGGCACGCCGAGCCAGGAGGCGGTGAAGCGGTCGGAGTCCTCGGTCGGGTAGACGGCGCGGGTGAGCCGCGAGTCGATCGCCGCCTTGCCGAGGTCCTCGTTGCGGTCGAGGGCTAGACCCAGCCGCAGGCGGCCCGGCCCGGCGTCGCGCACGTGGCGCACCGCCGCACCCTGCCCCTCGAAGCCGGAGTTGAAGATCTCCTCGCCGCCGCCCATCTCGGCGTTCTTGGCGTCCCGGGCGTAGACGTTGACCAGGAAGCTGCCGCCGGCCGCTTCGCCCGAGGCGCCGAGGTCGCCACCGCGCTGATCGATCGCGCCGAGCCCGGCCTCGAGGCCGAAACGGAGCTGGAAGCCGCCCGGCTCGGGGTCGCGGGTCAGGGCGTTGATCACGCCGCCGAAGGCGTCCGAGCCGTAGACCACGGAGCCGGGGCCGCGCAGCACCTCGACCGAGGCGAGGGTCGACGGGTCGACGAAGCTCGCCGAGGGTCCGGCGCGCCGTTCGGTGGTGACCCGGGCGCCGTCGATCAGGATCAGGGTGCGCCCGCGCGCCAGATTGCGCAGCGCTGGGACACTGTCCACGCCGTCGCCGACCTTGGAGGCGCCGGCCACCGACTCGAGCGCCTGGTAGATGCGCGCCGGCGCCCGCTGCTCGAGCTCCTCCACGGTGAGCACGGTGGCGGCGCTGGCGGGCAGGGTCTCGAGGCTCGGCGCCAGGCCGGAGACCACGGTCACGCTGTCGCGCACCACGTCGGGGATGGTGAGCTCGACGGCGCCGGCAGGCACGGCCTCGACCGCGATCGGCGCCGACACGTCGCCGTTGGGGCCGCTCGCCACCAGCTCGAAGGGTGGCTCGGGGGCAGGATCGAGGACGAAGTTGCCGTCCGGGTCACAGGGAGCCGACAGCGGCTGCCCCACCACGGTCACGACGTAGCCGGCGGCGGGCTGGCCGTCCGTCGTCAGCAGCCGGCCCTCGAGCGCCGCCACGGCGGGGGAAGCGATGAGCAACGCGGCCAGCATCACGCCCGGCCACGAGAGACGAGAGAGCATGGAAAGCACCTCCGATGAGTCCGTTGCCAGGAAGCGGCGCGCCACCCTCGCAGCGAGGGGGCGGCCGACGGTCCACGCCTGCTTAGGGAGTTACGCGCAAACGCGCGTGCTCCGGCGCCGGACTCATTCGTTGAGGCGCTGAGTGAGCGAGAGGATGGGGATGCTGCGCAGAGGAGCCGGCGGCGGCTGGGGCGCCGGCGCCAGGATCAGCGGCTCGCCGCCGGTGGGTGGCGGCTCGGAGACAGGAGCTACGGGGTCTCTGGGCCCGGCGGCCAGCCCCCACAGGCCGGCCGAGGGCCGCGCCGCCGGAACCAGCGAGCTCTCGGTCTCGACCGACTCGAGCTCCCGCCAGCCGCTGCCGTCGCGGCCGCCCTCGGCCCAGGCGGTGACCCCCGCCTGGCCCTGCCGCGCCGCCTCGCCACGCCGCAAGGCCAGGCGGTGGGCGGGCGGCACGAGGTGGCCGGGCTGCGGCACGAGCTTGAACCGCGCCGCCACCGGCTGCTCCACCTCGCGCCGCTCGTCGCCGAAGCGCAGCAGCAGGCGCGCGTCGTCCGAGGGCGTCCCCGGCAGCCGCACCGCCACCCGCTTGCGGTCGAGCGCCAGGTGCGGGGTCAACCGCACCGAGAAAGTGGCGCCGCCGTCGAGGGAGAGGAAGGCCTCCCACTCCTCGATGCGGCCCATCTCGGCGAGTCCGGGCCCCGGCTCCCACGCTAGCCACGCGATGCCGCCGGCGGCGAGCTCGGCGCCGTCGTGAGGCGCCACCAGGCTCGCCAGCGGCCCTTGCACCATGGGCAACCGCGCCACGGCCTCGGCTCGCTCGGCCGCGGCCGCGCTGGCTGCCGGGATCACCGCGAAGGCAGCGGCGAGCAGGATGGGGCGGAGCATCAGCGCCGATTCTCCCCCAAAAACGGCTCCACGCCTAGGCGGGCGAGCATCTCGGTGTCGATCGGGGTCTCTTCGCGTTCCGGCACGCAAAGGGTGGTGCGCACGGTGGCCGGCGCGCGGCCCAGCTCCGCGAGCGGTAGCCAAAGGATGCGCGGCCCGCAGATCGGGTATGGGCTCGCCTCGTAGAGCACCACCTCGTGCTCGCCGGGATAGTGCTCCAGCAGGTGCTCGGCCAACACCTCGAGGCCGCGGCGGCTCCACAGATCGGCGCGCCGATAGTCGCGCACCCCGATCGCCCCCACCTGCCAGAGGACGAGCAGGCTCGCCGGGTCGAAGCGGCGGTGGCGGATGAGGAAGTCGGTGGCCTCGAACGACTGGCAGCCACGCGCCCCGGGGTCGAGGCCGAGATCGGCGAACAGGCAGTCCTCGGCCGAGACCCCGGGCAGCATGCGCGCCGCGTAGCCCTCGGCGCGCGCCCGGCGGACGGCCTCGTGAGGCGGCGTGGCGAACACCCCCGGATGGCCGTAGAAGGCGGCGCACACGCGCCGGCCCTCGCGCACCGGGGCCAGCATGCGCTCGACCATCTCGGCGTAAGTCTCGCCGCGGTCGCGGCCCTCCCGGTAGCTGGTGAAGAGCGACTCGGCGCTCGCGTTCAGGCCTTCGAGCCAGTGTTGCGTCACGACGTCGGCCACCAGGTGGAAGAGCTTGTCGGCGTGCTCGATCGTCGACTGCGCCTGGCGAGTGACCTGGCCGGCGATCGCCAGGCCGGTACCGACCACGGTGAGGGAGCCAGTGGGCATCTCGGGCCTCCGCGGGAGACTGTGCTACTCTAACGCTTCCACATTCAATTCAATCAAGGGAGCTTCTCATGGCGCGGGAGAACCTGTACCAGTTCCTTGTCGGATTGTCTTCGGACGCCAGCCTGCAGGAACAATTCAAGAACGATTCTGTGGCGACGATGGAGGCAGCCGGCCTGACCAAGGAGGAGCAGGCCCTGGTGGCCGCGCAGGACGAGCAGCAGATCCGCACCTACCTCGGGGACGACCTCGGCCCGGCAGGGCAGATCAAGATCTGCTTCTAGCATCGCCGGTGGCCTGGCGCAGCGGGAGGCTCCGCCACCGCGGTCAGGTCGGGGGTTGCGGCACGCCGATCGCCCGCAGCAGCTCGCGGAAGGCGGGCTGGTCGTAGAGTGGCTCGTAGTCGGGCGACACGGCCAGCCAGCCCAGCTCCCACGCGTTGTGCTCGAAACCGCGCCGCAGCCAGTCGAGCGCCCTCTCCTCCTCGCCCGCCAGCGCCAGCAGCCCCGCCACCACGCCCACCTCGCCGATGTCGGTCGCCGGAGAGCGGTCCAGCTCCAGCGCCACCCAGGACAGCGCGGCCTCGTAGCCCTCGGCGGCCAGCACGCGGTCGTACCGCGGGACGAGCTCTGGGTGACCGAAGGTCGAAAGGTACTCTCGCAGCTCTCGGCCGCGCTCGGGGTCCTTCTGCTGCGCGTGGTAGACGAACCACAGGCCGGTGTGTACGAAGTCGTAGGAAGGGTCGATCGAGAGCGCCTGGTTGAGCTCGCGGATCGCCTCGTCGTAACGCTTCTCGAAGGTGTACTCCATGCCGAGCTGCGCGCGGATCGGCGCCGACACCGGGTTGAGCTTCACGGCCCGCTCGACCTGGGTACGGGCGTCGGCGAACCGACGCTGGCAGGCGAGCAGCATCCAGTACTTCGAGCGCGCGGTGGCCGAGCTCGGGTCGAGGTCGACGGCGCGTCGGAATTCCCGTTCCGCCTCCGCCCACTGCCAGCGGTCGAGGGCCATCTCGCCGAGCGCGGCGTGGCCCTCGGCGATCGACTCGTCGAGCGCGATCGCCTGCTGCGCCGCCGCCCTGGCCCGCGGCAGCAGCGCGGAGGAGCTGCGATCGAAGGCCACCAGCCAGATCAGGGTGTCGGCGAGCCCGGCGTGGGCCGGTGCGTAGCTCGGGTCCTTGGCGATCGCCTGCTCGTAGAAGTGCCGCGCCTCCTCCCTGGCCTCCTTGTTGAAACGGTTGCCGTAGAAGCGGCCCTGGAGGTACGCCTGGTAAGCCTCGGGGTCGACCCGGCCGGTCGCCGCCATGCGCGTCTCCTCGGCCGGCGAGAGCACGATCCCAGCCGCCAGGGCGATCGCCATGGCCGCCTCGTTGTGCAGCGCCGAGGTCTCTGCGAAGGCGCGCTCCAGGGTGTCTGACCACAGGGTGGCCTCGGGCTGGGGACGGATGAGCTGCGCGCGCAGGCTCACCCGATCGCCGTGGCGCTCCGCGGAGCCCTCGACCACATAGTCCACGCCCAGATCGGAAGCGATCTCGGGGACCCGCTTGCGCGAGCCCTTGTAGTGCATCGCGGACTGCCGCGAGATCACCCGCAACGCCTTGATCTTGGCCAGCGACGAGATCAGGCCGTCGGTCATGCCGTCGACGAAGTACTCGGGCTCGCCCGAGAAGCTCGCCAGCGGCAGCACCACCAGCGCCGGCTGAGCCAAGATCGGCGCGGCGCGCGTCGCCGCGTCGGGCTCTTCCGGGCCATGGTTGGCCGGCCAGCCGCGCCTGTACCAGGCGCCCACCACCGCCGCCAGCAGCACCAGGGCCACCGCCGCCCCGATCCAGCGCGAGGCGCGGCTGCCGGGCAACGGTACCGAGAAACCGCGGCCGCGCAGCACCTCTTCGGTGGTCAGCCGCTGCACGGCGCTCGCCAGCGCGTCGCGCGCCTCGGCCGCGGACTGGAAGCGCGCCTCCGGCGCCTTCTGCAGGCAGCGCAGCACGATCTCGTTCAAGCCAGGCAGCAGGTCCGGCTTCAGGCGACGCATGGCGGCCGGCTGATCGCGTAGCACTGCCGAGATCAGATCGGCCGGGTTGGAGCCATGGAACGGGCACACCCCGGTCGCCATCTCGTAGAGCACCACGCCCAGGGCGAAGACGTCCACTCGCGCGTCGGGAACACGGCCCTGGAGCTGCTCGGGCGCCATGTAGGCCAGGGTGCCGATGATCCTTCCCTCGCGGGTCAGCGTGTCGCGGGGCAGGCCGTGGAGCTGGGTGGCGTCGACGTCGCTGTGCAGCAGCTTGGCGAGGCCGAAGTCGAGCACCTTCACCCGCCCCTCGGGGGTGACCATGATGTTGCCCGGCTTGAAGTCGCGGTGGGTGATGCCGCGGGCGTGCGCCGCGGCCAGAGCTTCGGCCATCGGCACCGCCAGCTTGAGCAGCTCCCGGGTGTCGAGGCCGCCCGCGGGGATCATCTGCTCGAGCGTCTTGCCCTCGACGTGCTCCATGGTGAGGAAGCGCAGACCGTCCGCTTCCTCGACCGAGTAGAGGGTGACGATGTTGGGGTGGTTGAGCGCCGCCACCGCCTTGGCCTCGCGCTCGAAGCGGCGCAGCAGCTCGCGGTCGTGCGCCATCTCGGGCGGCACGAACTTGAGCGCCACCTTGCGCTGCAGGCGGGTGTCCTCGGCGAGATAGACCACACCCATCCCGCCCTCACCGAGCTTGTCCAGGATGCGATAGTGCGAAAGAGTGCGGCCGATCACGAGTTCTGCTCGTACTCTAGCAGCCGCGCCCGGCCGTCGCGGTGGCCTGCTACACAGGCTTGGAGATCTTTGCCATCGCCAGGCCGGCGAGCAGCCAGCCGACCACCTGATCGAGTCCTTCGGAAAGCGTGAACGCCGTGGAGAAGTGATACCAGTTCCAGTACGGGACACTGACCGCGAGCCAGCCGAAAACGGCGATCGCGACCACGCACAGCACCCGCAAGCCGTAGGTGCCCGGCAGACGCACCAGCACGTAGGCGAGGAGCAAAGCGGCGAGCACGTCGCCCAGGATGTCGATCAGGAACTGGTTCACGCCCATCGCCGGCTCGCCCGGCGCCGGGTAGTGGAGAACGAGCAGGCCGGTCGGGCCGGTCGAGAACTTCGCGTTCCACGCTGCCTCCTCCTCCGCCGTCATCTCCTTGCTCATGTCCACGCCCGGGATGAAGTACACCCCCGGCTCCCGGGTGGATTCCCGCAACGCCGCCAGCGCGGCGTCCTCGTTGGGGAGCGGCTTCAACCCCATGCCCCCAGTCTGCAAGACCATGTGCGACAGCGCGCCCCACGCGAACACGATGAGCCCGCCTACGATCCCGGCGATCAGGACCTTCTTCATGGTGGATCCCCCTTCTTCGACCCTGCCCTGGGCACTTGGGAGGTGGTAAGGACTCGGTGGCCGGACTCTAGCCGCCGGGTCGGGCGAGGTCAACGACATCTGACCGCCGAGCCCCTTGCTTCTCCCCTACAGGAGTAGTAGAAAGGCCTCGCCGTCGCGTTCCCCCTCCCGGGGGAGCAGAAAGGAGCCCACGTGCCGCGGTTCTCCCCGCCGTCCCGCCTCGCCTCCGCAATCGCCTTTCTGGTGCTCGCCGCCTCCACTCTGGGCCCGGTCGCCCGCGCCGACGACTGGCCCCAATGGCGTGGCCCGCAGCGCGACGGCAAGTCGGCGGAGACCGGCCTGCTCAAGGAGTGGAAGGAGGGAGGCCCGCCGCTCGCCTGGCAGGTGAGCGGCCTGGGCAGCGGTTTCTCGAGCCTGGCGGTGACCGGCGGCAGGATCTACACGTTGGGGGACCTCGAAGGCTCGCAGCAGGTGCTGGCGCTCGACGCCGCCAACGGCAAGCTGCTGTGGAAGACTCCCATCGGCCCGGTGTGGGACGACGAGTACGGCGGCTCGCGCTCTACTCCGACCGTGGACGGCGGCCAGCTCTTCGTGGTGTCGACCGAGGGCGAGGTGGTCTGCCTCGAGGCGGCGAGCGGCAAAAAGGTGTGGAGCCGCAGCCTGGCCAAGGACTTCGGCGGCCGCATGATGGTGATCAATGGCACGCACTGGAAGTTCTCCGAGTCGCCGCTCGTCGACGGCGAGCGGGTGATCGTGACCCCGGGGGCCAAGGCCGCCGCGCTGGTCGCCCTCGACAAGAAGACGGGCGCCGAGATCTGGCGCACCGCGATGCCCGACCTCGGGCCGAAGGGCGCCGACGGCGCCGGCTACTCCTCGGTGGTGATCTCGCAAGGGGCCGGCGTCAAGCAATACGTGCAGCTCGTGGGCCGCGGCCTGATCGGGGTCGACACCGCGAGCGGCGAGTTCCTGTGGGGCTACAACAAGGTCGCCAACGACGTGGCCAACATTCCCACTCCCTTGATCGACGGCGACCTGGTGTTCGCGGCCACCGGTTACGGCACCGGCGGCGCGCTGCTCAAGCTGCGCAAGAGCGGCGAGGGCGTGGCGGCCGACGAGGTCTACTTCCTGCCCGCCGACACCTTCCAGAACCACCACGGCGGAATGATCCTCGACCGCGGCTTCGTGTTCGCCGGCAGCGGCCACAACAAGGGCTTCCCGGTGAGCATCAAGCTCGCCGACGGCAAGCTCGCCTGGGGGCCGATCCGCAACCAGGGCCAGGGCTCGGCGGCCGTCACCTTCGCCGACGGGCACCTCTACCTGCGCTACCAGAACGGCCTCATGGTGCTGGTCGAGGCCAGTCCCGAGGGCTACCGCGAGAAGGGCTCGTTCAAGATCCCCGGCGTCACCCAGCCGAGCTGGTCGCACCCGGTGGTGGCCGGCGGCAAGCTGTTCGTGCGCGAGCAGGGCTCACTCTACGTCTACGACCTCAAGGCCGCCGGCTAGCGAGCCTTCAAGATCCCGGCTCAGTGCCGTTCGGCGACCCACCTAGCCGCGCCTCGGCGGTGGCCAGCCCAACCGCGGCCTGGCGCCGTCCGGGCGCCCGGGCCAGAGCGCGCTCGAAAGCCGGCTTGGCCTTGCCCGCCTCGCCGCGGGCGAGCAGCACCTCGCCCAGTAGCTCGTGGCTGGGCTTGTCGATGAGCGGCGGGCCGAAGGCGAAGGGCAAGGACTCCTCGACCGCCACGGCTTTCTCCAGCCGGGCGAGGGCCTCGTCCGCGTTCCCTTCGAGGCTCGCGACGAGGGCCTCGACCTGCAGCTCGAGGGCCTCGGCGCGCTTGGCGTAGGAAGGGTCGGCGAGCTTCTGCTCTGCGTAGACCGCCTCGACGCCGCGGCGCGCCTCGCGCAGGCGATCGAGCTCGGCCCGCACCGCCGCTCGCTCGCCGCGCTGCGCCGCGAGGTAGGCCCTGGTGAACGCCTGGGTTAGCTTCGGGCCCGCGAGCTCGGTCGCCGGCAGCTCCCAGGCCGCCACCTCGGCGGCGTCCGGCGCGCCGTCGAGCAGGTAGCGGGCCCACATCGCGGCGTAGGAGCCCACCGAGCTGCGGTCGGCCTCCAGCGGGTCGCTGCCCACCGCGTGCCCGCCCGGCCCGGCCTCCGCACGGCAGCCCTCGAGCATCCGTCGCGCCTCGGCGAAGCGGCCCTGCTGGAGGTAGCCGTACTCGAGCCAGAACGCATAGTGACCGCAGGCGCGGTGGTGCTGCCCGTGCTCGGCGCGGCTCGCATTCATGGCGGCGAGCGCCGCCTCGTTGGCGGCCACCGTCTCCGGCCACATGCCGAGCGCGAGGAAGATGTGCGAGGTCATGTGCTGGGCGTGGGCCGCGCCGGGCGCGATCCTGGCGTAGACGCGGGCGGCGCGCAGGCCCAGCGGCGCATGGATGGCGTCGTCGTAGGAGTGAATCAGGTAGTGGGCGAGCCCGGGATGGTCGGAGCGGCTCGCCCAGCGCTCCTCGAGCACCCCGGCGGCGCGCATGTAGATCCCGAAGTCGCGGCCGGCGTGCGCCGTGCCCAGCAGCGACAGCGCGTAGAAGGCCGCGGCGTCCACGTCCTCCGGAAAGCGGGCCGAGAGCTCGGCCATGGCCTCGGCATAGCGGAGGTCCCGGACCTCCTTCTCGCCCTCGCCGTAGAGGACCTCCACCGCATGCAGGTAGGCCTTCTCCCGCTCGGTGGGCGCCTTGGCCGCCCTCTGCTCCGCGGTCGGGGCCAGCCGCGCCAGGATCGCCAGCGCGGCGTCGCGGTCCTGCTCCATCCAGATCGGGTGGGTGTGGGTCAGAGCCTCGCCCCAGAAGGCGAGCGCGAAGCCGGGGTCCTTCTCCTGCGCGCGGCGGAAGGCGGCGGCGGCCGTCTCGTACTCGAAGTTGTGGAGCTGCGCCAGGCCGTAGAGGAAATCCTGCTGCGCAGCCGCCGCGCCCGAATTCGAGAACTCGACGCGGCCGGCGGTGAGGCCAGGCCGAGGGGGTGCGCTCTCGGCGAGCGCGGCGGTACAGGGAGCGAGGAAGATCCAGCAAGCGGCGGCGGCTAGGTGTAGGGCTCTCATGACCCAACCCTAACAGCCAGCGAGCATCTGGTGGGAGAGGCAGCGGATCAGGAAGCCGCGCCGCGAACGCCTTCCTCGACGAGGGAGGTGGCCGGCTCGTCGGCCGCGGCGACGGGCAGCCGGACCGTGAACTCGCTGCCTTTGCCCGGGCCCTCGCTCGCCGCCTCGATCGTCCCGCCGTGCATCTCGACGAGACGCCGCGCCAGGGTGAGGCCGAGTCCCAGGCCGTTGTGCGAACGCTCGAGCGATTGGTCGACCTGGGTGAACATCTCGAAAATGCTCTCGAGCATCTCGGGCGGAATGCCGATGCCGGTGTCGCGCACGGTCACCACCGCCTCGCTTCCCTGCCGCTCGGCAGAGAGCTCCACGCGGCCGCCGGGGCCGGTGAACTTGGCGGCGTTGCTCAGCAAGTTGGACAGCGCCTGCGCCAGCCGTGTCGCGTCGGCGTCGAGCCAGATGGCCTCGGCCGGCAAGGCGACGGCGAGCGCGGGGCCACCGGCGTCGAAGAGCGGCCGGCTGGTCTCGAGGGCCGTGGCGACGATCGCCGCCAGCTCCAGTCGCTCCAGGCGCAGCTCGAGCCGGTTGCGAGCCAGGCGGGTGGCGTCCAGCAGGGCGTCGATCAGGTGGCTCATCTGGAGGGATTGGCGGTCGATCACCTCCAGGGCCCAACGCGCCTCCACGGACGGCAAATCTTGCAGGCGCAGGATGGCGGTGGCGTTGCGGATCGGCGCCAAGGGGTTGCGCAGCTCGTGCGACAGGGTCGCCAGTAGAGCCTCCTTGGACCGATCGGCCTCGCGTAGGGCCTCCTGTGCCCGCTTGCGGTCGCTGATGTCCACCAGCACGTTCAGCGCGCCGATGAGCTCACCTCTCTCGTCGTACACCGGGTTGGCGTGGGCGAGGACGGTCCGGAGCTCGCCGTCGGGCCGCTCGATGACGATCTCCTGACCGTTGTAGCAGCGGCCGTTGTGGAGGGCCAGGGCCATCCAGGACCGCTCGTGGCGCAGCGGCGCGCCCTCGGCCGAGTAGAGCTTGAACGAGCCACAGAAGCGGTCGCCGGGGTGGTTGAGCCTCGGCTCTCGGCCCCAGATCTCGGCAGCGCGCTGGTTGAAGTAGGTGATCAGGCCGTCCTGGTCGCAAGTGTAGGCGCCGGCTGGCAAGGTCTCCAGCAGGCGCCGCATCGCGCTCTCCCCCGAGCTCGGGCGGTTCCGGCGGAACGAATGAGAACCTCCGCCGCGGCCTCGGGCTTCGTCTTCCAGGAGCTCGCTCATCGCCTCCCCTTGCTGTGTACACATACGAGCAAGGCGCGTGCCGTTGGGCTCTGGTGCCGCTTCTCACCTTGACTTACGCTCCTGTTACGCCTATCCTGAGCTACGGGCTCCCCCTCCGCAGCCATGACGCAAGACGACGACCCCCTCTTCCCCGCCTCACCGCCCCGGAGCTTCGGCTCGGCGCTCTCCTACACCTCGCCCGGGGCACGCAAGGAGAAGCTGCGCCAGCGCACCTATCGCAAGCCGGCCCGGGCGGCCGCGCACCTGCCCTACGCCGAGCTGCGCGCCGCCTCGGCCTTCTCGTTCCTGGAGGGGGCCTCGCTGCCCGAGGACCTGGTCGAGCGCGCCGCGGCCCTGGAGCTGCCAGCCATGGCGCTCGTCGATCGCAACGGCGTCTACGGCGCGCCGCGCTTCTACCGGGCGGCGCGCGAGGCGGGGTTGAAGGCGCTGGTGGGGGCCGAGGTGGCGCTCGCGCCCGCGGCCGGCCCCCGCGGCGGCCGTCCCGCCGGCCGGTCGGCCGAGCCTGGTGCGGCCCCGGAAGAGGCGCGCCGCGGCCCGCTCGGCCTGGTGCCCGAGCCTCCTCCCCACCTGCCGGCGCCCGGCGAGGACCGCCCGCCGCGGCTGACCCTCCTGGTCGAAACCCAAGCCGGCTACAAGAACCTCTGCCGCCTGCTGACCGCCGCCGCCCGCGGCCGGGCCAAGGGCGATGCGCAGGCGGACTGGGAGGCCCTGGCCGCCCACACCGGCGGCCTCCACTGCCTGACCGGCGGCGGCGAGGGGCCCCTGCCGCGCACCCTCGCCCGCGACGGGGTGGAGGCGGCGCGCCGCCTCCTCGAGCGCCTGGCGGGGTTGTTCCCCGGTCGCCTGCACGTCGAGCTGCAGCGCCACGGCGTCAAGGCGGAGGAGCAGCGCAACGCGGCCTTGGTCGGCCTCGCCCGGCGCCTCAAGCTGCCGCTCGTCGCCACCAACGGCGTGGCCTACGCGCGGCGCGAGGACAAGGCCCTCCACGACGTGCTGACCGCGATCCGCGAGCACCGGGAGCTGGACAAGGCCGGCTCGCTGCTCGCCGCCCACCGCGAGCGCCACGTCAAGAGCGCGGCCGAGATGGCGCGGCTCTTCGCCGACCTGCCGCAGGCGGTGGCGGCGAGCTGGGAGCTCTCGCAGCGCCTCGGCTTCACGCTCGCCGATCTCGGCTACCGCTTCCCCGCCTTCCCCCTGCCGCCGGGCGAGACGCCGGCCTCCTACCTGCGCCAGGTGACCTGGACCGCGGCCCAGGCCCGCTTCCGGCCGCTCACCGCCCGCGCCCAGGCGCAGGTGGAGAAAGAGCTCGCCGTGATCGAGAAGCTCGATCTCGCCGGCTACTTCCTGATCGTCTGGGACGTGGTGCGCTTCTGCCAGCGCTCGGGGCTCCTCGCCCAGGGCCGCGGCTCGGCCGCCAACAGCGCCGTCTGCTACGCGCTCGGCATCACCGCCGTCGACCCGGTGAAGATGGGCCTGCTCTTCGAGCGCTTCCTCTCCGAGGAGCGCGGCGAGTGGCCGGACATCGACCTCGACCTGCCCTCCGGCGCGCAGCGCGAGAAGGTGATCCAGCACGTCTACCGGCAGTACGGCCCGCACGGCGCGGCGATGACCGCCAACGTGATCACCTACCGCGACCGCTCCGCCACCCGCGAGGTGGCGAAGGCCTTGGGTTACTCGGCGGCGCAGATCGACCACCTCGCCAAGCGGCTCGGCACCTTCAACTACGACCTGGTGCGCGGCGACGAGAAGAGCCTCGAGCGCGAGATCGCCACCGCCGGCTTCGACCCCGAGGAGCGGCGCATGCAGCTCTTCGCCGGGCTGTGGAAGAAGATCCACCACCTGCCCCGCCACCTAGGCCAGCACTCGGGCGGCATGGTGATCGCCGCCGGCCGGCTCGACGAGGTGGTGCCGCTCGAGCCCTCGGCGATGCCGGACCGCGTGGTCGTGCAGTGGGACAAGGACGACTGCGCCGATCTGGGGATCGTCAAGGTCGACCTCCTGGGGCTCGGCATGCTGAACGCGCTCGAGGAGGCGGTGCCGCTGGTCGTCCGGCACGAGCGGCTGCACCTCGATCTCGCCCACCTGCCGCCGGACGACCCCAAGACCTTCGAGATGATCCGTCGCGCCGACACGGTGGGGGTGTTCCAGATCGAGAGCCGCGCCCAGATGGCCTCGCTCCCCCGCCACTCGCCCGAGAAGTTCTACGACCTCGTGGTGCAGGTGGCGATCATCCGCCCGGGGCCGATCGTCGGCGGCATGGTGCACCCCTTCTTCGAGCGCCGCCGCGGCCGGCAGCCGGTGGTCTACCCGCACCCCAGCCTCGAGCCGGTGCTGGCGAGGACCCTCGGCGTGCCGCTCTTCCAGGAGCAGATCCTGCGCATCGCCATGGTGGCGGCGGGCTTCACCGGCGGCGAGGCCGAGGAGCTGCGCCGGGCCATGGGCTTCAAGCGCTCGCAGGAGCGCATGCAGGCGATCGAGGCGCGCCTGCGCTCCGGCATGACCGAGCGCGGCATCACCGGCCCGGCGCAGGAGCAGATCGTGCAGTCGATCACCTCCTTCGCCCTCTACGGCTTCCCCGAGTCACACGCCGCGAGCTTCGCGCTCATCGCCTACGCCAGCGCCTGGCTGCGCTGCCACCATCCGACGGCCTTCTACGTCGGCCTATTGAACGCCTGGCCCATGGGCTTCTACCATCCCGCGACGCTGATCAAAGACGCCCAACGCCACGGCGTCGAAGTCCGCCCCGTCGACGTCAATCGATCGGACTGGACTTGTACCTGGGAGGAGAACGGCGCCCGTTGTCATCCTGAGCGAAGCGAAGGATCTCGACGCTCGAAGAACGCAACCGCCACGTTCGCGCATCCTCGTCCCCCACTCATCGCCCGTCCTCCTCTCGGCCAACGCCGGCCGGAGAGTTCCCTCTCCCCGCCGGACGGG
>JBIOXV010000104.1:0-14111 GCA_044869805.1 Thermoanaerobaculia bacterium
GTCCCGCAGCGTCAGCGAGTCGGCCACCCGCCAGGCGATCCCTTGCTCCGAGTCGATCCCTTCGAAGTAGCCGATCAAAAGCAGCCGGAAGTACACCACCGGCGGCAGCGACGGGCGTCCCAGCCGCGCGGCGTAGAAAGCCCGGCACTGCTCTTCGGCGAAGCCATCGAAGCCGTGATCCGACAGCAGCCGGTTCAACCGCTCGTAGAACGGATGCCCCGGCCTGCGAGCCAGGTCCTGCGTCGCGATCCACAGCCCACCCTGCCGGCCCTTCCGCTTGCCCATCGCCATGCGGTAGCCCTCCGAGCTGGACTCGATTCTCTCAGCACACGGACAGGCGAACAACCGCTTTCACCACGGGCTGCTAGGCCTGGAGCTAGGGCTCCAGCCTGCTCCGGGAGCCGAACTCTCCGTCCGGCGGGTCTCCGGTGGGAGGCCGAGTCAGCTCCACCTCCGCGTTGTCTCGCCGGGCGGCGAGACCCTGCTCGCCGAAACCCGGCCGGTCGGAACAGCCGGGAAAGTGCGGCTCTCCACCGTACCCGCCGGTCAGTGGTTGCTGCTTGCTGCGAGCTCGGACAGCGTCTTGATCGCCGCTCAACTGGCTGTGCCGGGCGAGCCGCTGGCTCTGGCCCTGCCAGACGCCGCTCGGTTCGTGGTCCGCTTCCCGTCCCTGATGACATCGGATTCCATCGCCTCCCTCCGCGGCCTCGACGCCAACGGCCAGGCTCTTCAAACTCTGGGCTTGGGAGGCATTCTGCAGCAGCAGTGGCAGTTGATCGCGGGTACGGCAATCGTTGAGGGAGTTCCCGCTGGACACTGGATGGTCTCGGCGTCCGCACCCGACGGGCGCACGTGGACCTCTGCCGTGGCGACGGATGGAGGGTCCGACGTCCAGATCACCCTGGAGTGAGCTGGAAGCCGAGAAAGCGCCTATTTCCAATCTCCGAAAAGCCCGAAGGCCGCCCAGTGGTACGGGTGGGAGAAGTCCTGGCTCCGGATGAGGTCGGCCTGAGCTGCCCGAAGCGCCTCGTCCTTGCTTCGCCCCTCCCGGAGATAGCTGTAAAAGCGCTTCATGAGGTCCGCAGTGGAAACGTCGGAAACACTCCACAGCGACGCGAGAACCGAGCGGGCGCCGGCGTACTGGAACGCGCGAGTGAGACCGACGAGGCCTTCGCCGCCCATTTCCTTCCCCAGAGCCGTGTCGCAGGCCGAGAGGGTGACCAGGTCGGCGTCGAGCCGGAGACTCTCGAGGATCTCCCAGGCCTGGAGCAATCCGTTCTCCTGGCCTGAGCCTGGACTTTCGGGGATGGTCAAGGCGAGAGCGGAGTTCAGGGGGAAGCGGTCGTCGAGTAGGCCGTGGCAGGCGAGGTGGAGATACCGCGTGTCCTTCCCGATGGCCTTGGCACGCTCCTCTGTGGCTTCAGCGCCGAGGAAGGTCTGCGACTCGGGATAGAGGGCTGCAATACCGCGAACCTCCTCGCGTGTGGAGGGGAGCGAAGTGAGAGCCAGACCTCGGCCGACCGCTGCCCGAACCTCCGGATCGGGCGCGGAGGACTGGCCAGGGGGCAACGGCGGATAGCTCGGATCGCCAAAGGCGGTGAGCATCGCTGGTGCAGCCTCTGACCTTGGGCGCCGTGACTTCTTGATCTCCGCGTAGACGGTCGCGGAGAGCACGGTGTGGATCGGCTTCAGCTCAGCGAGCCAGCGGCCGTTCCGCAGCAGCGAGGCGAAGGGGAGGGTGTGCAGCGGGCCGTCGGGTGAGACGAGGAGCCGCTCGGCCGCGGCGATCCGCATCTCGGCAGGCCGAAGGAGAACATCGTAGAGCTCCCGCGCCTGCTGGGCGAGCGCTGTCCGGTCGGAGTCGGCGCGCTGCAGCAAGCTGAGGAAGGACCCCACCTGCCTCCGCAGTGGCTGATCGCCAATCGCAAGGGGGAAGATCTCGAGGTCCGGGTCCGTTCCCGCCGGCTGGACCACGAAGAGAAAGGATCGTTCCCGCCCGATGGACCAGGCGAGGAGCAAGGTCCCAGGATCGAGGGTGGCTCGGGCACCGGCCAAGTCGAGGGGCCGCGGGTCCTGCAACGAAGCGGCACGCGGCGAGGTTTGGCGGACCTTCGCCGCAATCTCCTCACGTCGGGCGCGGAGTTCCCACAGCCGGACCAGCAGGCGATCGATCTCAGCCTGGTCGTGCGCCGGGCTCAAGTGGTCGAGACCAGCCTGAGCGCGGTCGTACTCGGTATCCGTTTGCTTCCGATCCCGAGCCAGCTCTGGCGGCACGTCGGCCGCCCACCTCAGATGGCGCTCCGCCAGCAGGCCAAGAAATGAGCGGGCCCGGCCCCTCTCCAGAACCCGAAAAGCCTCTTCCGGACGGCCGATGTCCATCAGCGCGGCGAGGCAATCGCGGTATGGCTCCGCTGTCGTTTCGCCGAAGGCGGACTTCCCCTCGGTAGTTCCGCCGAGCTTCTTCCGTTGCTGGTCGAATGCCTCAGTAGCGCGGCAGAAGTGCTCTGCTGCCATCGCGAGTCGGCCCTCCCGGCGGTCAACTTGACCCAGATGGTTTAAGGACAGCCCAACCCGCGTGCTGCCCGGTGCCATCTTCTCGCGAATCGCCAGCGCGCGCCGGTAGAGTTCCCGGGCCTTCATCAAGTCGCCGCGCTCGAAGGAGACGGTTCCCAGATTGTCCAAGGCGTCCGAGACGTAGAGGGTCCCCGGGAGTATCTTCTCCAGAAAAGCAAGCTCACGGCCATAGAGCTCCTCCGCCAAGGCCAGATCGCCGCGCTCGGCTGCGAGGATGGCTCGATGGAAGTCGACCCCCGCCGCATCAGAACTCTCCGGCGTAATCCTCGCCAGGATCTCCGAGACGCGTTGCAAGTGTTCGCCAGCTTGCTCCAAGTTCCCGTCACGTTTCTCGGACAGCGCGAGATTCCACAGGTGGTAAACGCTCCTATAGGAGGTCTCGGGGGAGCCGTGAGCGAGCCGTTCCATGATGAGGAGGGCGCGCCGGTGGTGCTCCTCGGCCGCTGCGAGGTCACCCCGCTCCTCGGCGACGAACCCCAGGCGATTGGAGTAGTAGGCGACCTCGAAGCTCTCGGGCGCGAGTTCCTCTAAGAGAGCTAGTCCATGGCGGAGACGTTCGTCGGCGATCGCTAAGTCGCCGCGGAGGATGCTCAGTTCCCCCAAGGAGGCCACGGCGATCGCGAACTCGGGACCACCCGGGCTCAGCCGCTCGATCATGGCCAGCGCGCGGCGGGAAAGCTCTTCGCCCAAGGACAGGTCGCCTCGGTTGGAGGCGCATCTGCCCAAGTCGTTCAGGACTACCGCAAACTCGAGGCTCTCCGGCGCGAGCCGCTCCTGAGATTCCAGAGCCTTGAGCAAGGCTTTTTCCTCCGTAGCAAGATCGCCACGACGGAAGGCAACCTTCGCCAATTCCCGCTGGATGGTCCACGCGAGGACGCTCCTAGGCGCTAGCTTCTCCTGAATGGCGGATGCCTTGCGGTTGAGGTCCTCGGCAGTCGTGTAATCCCCCCGATCCCTGGCCACCATCCCAAGAAAGCTGAGGTCCCAGGCAGCGGCCAGGCTCTCTTCCGGCTCAAGCGCCAGCGCCCGACTTAAGAGCGCCTCGGCGTGGTCCCCGACATTGCGCAGCAGAAAGTAGGAGGTTCCGCTCCAGTTCCAGTCGCGCACGAGTTGCGCGGCGTCCGCGGGATGGTTGCCCTCCAGCAGTTGGACCGCTTCCTCCAAGGCTGCGTCTGCTTCGGGCCACCGTGCTGTGGCGGAAAACTCCTGGGCAAGGCGGGCCTGGAGCCAGGCGGTCCGCAGCAAGTCTTCCTGTCTGTCGACAGCCTCCATGGCGGAGCGCCAGTACGCCGCTCCCGCTTCGAGGTCTCCGGTAGCGATCCGATTCCGACCCTGCTCATAAAGTACGAGAAGGGCGCCCGGTAACGTGGGCCTCGCCCGAATGCCCCATCGACCCGGCGGCAGGATCCACCCTCGACTTGCGCCGTCTCGGATCCCACTAAGGGTCACAACCCCGAGTGGAGCCTGCTCTCGTTCGATCTGGCTGAGATCGAAGGGGGATCGAACACGTCCGCTGGTTACTATCCCCCGCGACCAGGACAGAAGCAGATCGGCCGGCCTTATCCCCGCCCTCTCGGCCGCCCAGCCCTTCGTGACTTCTTCCACCACGGCGCCCTGCGCCGGCTCATACCGCGCCGGAGCGCAGCAGCGAGGGTCCTGTGGAACGGCAAGAGGGCCAGCAGGAACAGGATCAGGAAGGAACCTCGGAAGCTCCTCCTTGGGGTCATTTTCCGCCTTCAGGAGCGTGTCGATCCCGGTATAGACACCGCGGAGCGCCGGATCTGCGGGTTGGCCGTCGAGGGCCACCCGCAGGTTCTCGCGAGCTTCTACCAGCAGCCCCAAACTACGGTCGATCGCAGCGAGCAGTGGCAAGGAGCCGGGCCCCTCGGCCTTGAGGATTCCGCGGGCCTTCTCGTGCGCTCGGGTGGCGTCCTCGCCCAGAATCAAGAGTTCGGCTTCACCGCGGGCGACCGCGCCGGGGCGACCCAGCGTGAGAACTGTCCACTGATAGTTGAGACCGGGGCGGAGAGTCTCCGCGGGCACCTTCACCGGCGGCGACTCGGTGTCGATTTGGAAGACAGTGCGACCTTGACCGTCCCGAATCTCAATCCGATACCCTCTGGCGCTCGCGACAGGATGGAAGCGGAGGAGGGTTTCTCCCGCGAGGGCCGCCGCTCCACGGAATGGATAGAGGCCTGTGATCCTCTCCGCACGGATGCGGACGGCTCCCGCCTTCGGGCCGGGGTAGTCGTCCTGCGCGATCGCGGCTAGTCGGGGGAAGGGCGGAACGGAGAGCAGAGGCCGCACCCCTCCTGAGCTGTCCGAGAGGTCTCCCTTGCCGAGCGTCGCGCGGGCCGGTCCCGTGAGCTCATAGCGCTTGCCAGTGACGAAAGCGAGGGCTAGGCGAGAGCCGGACGCTACTTCCAGAGTCGTTCTTGCGGGCAAGCGGTCGAAGAGGTGTACCGGGGCCGGAGATCGCCTTTGCTCGCTTACGGCTTTGCCAGTGAGCTCGTAGACGATGGCCACCGGTTCGAGCGCCGTGGCTGTGGCGCTTTGGACCTGGAGCAAGAGAAAAAGCGCTCCGGTGGTAAGCACCCGAGCGTTTGCCATCACCGTTCCTGGCTCCATAGCGGAATCGGCACAAGGGTCCGCCGGAGAACCAATGCCAGCGCAAGCGCGCTGAGGGCCGGCAGCAGAGGGACTGTCACAGGGAGGAGCAGGCCCGTACTCCGGAAGATAGGGGCCGATAGGCCGAGATAGAGCATGAGTCCCAGGACCAGGGCCGCGAGGACCGGAGTCGGCCGGTTGGCAATCAGGGAGGCCGCCACTGCAAGGCCGGTCCACAAGGCAGCCCCAGCAAGAAAAGGAGACCTCGGAGCCTCCCGTATCGGCAGCCCGGCGGCGATGGTGTTCACCTGCAGGGCCTGGAGCACAAGACCGGAGACCGCCGCCGCCCGGCCCGCGCAGCGGGGGACGCGGTGAACGTCGTCACCTGCGGCAACGACATCCCCGCCCACCAGGACGAGGCGGTCGCGGAAAACCCAGGGTTTCTTCGCCAGTGCGGCAGGTACATCTCGCCAGGAGATCTGGGCGAAACCTGATCCGTCGATCCGGTGATCAATCCAGAATCTCTGCGGGGTCGGGGGCATCGCGAGAGGGGAGATCATCGCCGCGGCCCGCGCCGCAAAGGAGCTCTGCTGGCCTTCCGACCTGTTGCGGAAGCTGAGGCGTCCCCGGCGTACCACGCCATCCGGGTCCTCGTCGAGGTTGACGAAACCGAACATTGCGTCGACCCGCCGGGAGCCCAGTGCCGCCGCCGTCAGGCCGGCCACGCTCCTGGTGCCCATGATGCTTCCGTCAGGGGCCGAGAAGGCGGCAAGCGTGAGGGTCTCCGGGTGCCGAAGGACGAGGTCCGAGAAGCCGCTGGATGCGCTCCACTGCTCGGGGAGGAGGAGGTCGACGGCCACGCCGCGTGCTCCAGCGATGAAGATTCGCTCGAGCGTGTTGCCGAACTCGTCCGCTCGGCCTGCGAGCGGAGTGGAGCCCCCGGCGAGGCTCGCCTCGTCCAAGCTGACCAGCAGGATCCTTGGATCCGGCGACCGCACGGGCGCGGCGCGGACCCGCAGGTCGTAGGCCCATCGCTCGACGGCCGGCACACCGGTTGGGGGCAGAAGGAGGCCGGCGACAGCCGCCGCGAATCCAAGGACGGCGGAGATGAAGATCCGGCGCGGCACCTCGGCCCGCCGCCAGCGAAGGAAGTGCTCGCGGCCCGCGGCGACGCGGAGCCGGCGAACGACCTCACCGGCCGTTGCCGGGCGGGTTGCCGGGGCCTTCGCCAGGGAATCTCGCAGGACGCCCCACGCTTCTGTGGAGAGCCCGCCCCCCGGCGGCGAGGGCTCTGCTTCGAGGTGTCCCGCAAGGACTTCCGCGGTGGAGCCCTGGAACGGTGGCCTCCCAGCCAGCATCTCGTATGCGATCACGCCGAACGAATAGATGTCCGAAGCGCGACTGGCTCCAGCGCGCCGGATCACCTCCGGCGCTACGTAGAGCGGAGTGCCCAGGAGGTCTCCCGTCGCGGTTAGGCGCTCGGCGGTCATGCCCTGCGCATCGCTGCGAGGCGCATGTCCATTCTCAGCCACGGTGAGGAAAGGTGACGCGGAGAGCTCCGCCAACCCGAAGTCCAGGACCTGCACCACCCGGTCCTCGTCGTCCCTCCCGCACAGCAGAACGTTGCTGGGCTTGAGGTCACGATGAAGAATCCCTCGATCATGGGCGGCGTCGACGGCAGCGGCGGTTGCGTCGAGGATCGGGAGCGCTCGGGCGAGAGGTAGCGGGCCCTCCGTCTGGCAGAGCTGCGCGAGAGGGACCCCATCGAGAAGCTCCATCACCAGGTAGGGAGCGCCCGTTTCGGGGTCCACTCCGGAGTCGGTAACCGCCACGATGTGGGGGTGTCGGAGCTGTCCGAGCGCTTCGGCCTCCCGCCGGAAGCGCCTTACTGAGAACGGGTCGAGGGCCGGACCCGGTTTCAGCAGCTTGAGCGCGAAGGCCTTCTTGAGGCCGAGATGAGTGGCCCGGTAGACGGTGCCGACGGCCCCTTCTCCAAGGCGGTCTTCCAGCCGGTACTTGCGGTCGAGGATGCGCGGGAGGTCAAGGACCTCTTCGGGCGCAGGAGGCAAGGGCATCTCTGCCGTGTCGGCCCAGTTGTGCTGTAAAGCACACATTCCAACCGTCCTCAACAGATCTCATAATATCCTTCTTCCCGCATACCTAGCAAGCTCTGAAAACTGACGCGGTGAGGTCTGCGCCGCAGTGACAGGGCGCTCGATGCGGCGAACGGGTTCGTGAGCGGCGGGCCCCGGCAGCCGTCTACCCGTCCTCGCTTGGCGTGCCGCCCGCCCCCGCCTCCCCCATCTCCGCCAGCAGCGGCGCGAGCTCGCCGGCGAGGCGCGGGTCGAGCTCGAAGGCACGGGCCGCTGCTTCGCGCGCCTGGCGCACGAGGTCGGCGCCCGCCACGGCCTTGCCGCGACCCGAGGCCAGCCACAGGAGGTCGGCCTTGGCGGCGAGCACTTGCGCCAGGCCGGGCCGCACCGCCAGACAGCGCTCGGCGGCGGCCAGTCCCTGGGTGATCGCCGTCTCGGCATGGCGGCCGTGAGTGACCGCCCAGCGCGCCTGGGCGCGCCACAGGCGAGTGCCTTCCTCGTGCAGCTCGAGCGAAGCCCGGTTGGCAGCCTCGGCGCGGCCGAGGTACGAGGACGCCCGCTCGAAGGCGCCGCCGGGGCCGGCGCCGCGCTTCACCGCCCACTCTGCTTCCAGCCGGTGGATGCGCGCCAGCTCGATCAGCACGTCGAAGTCTTCGCCGCCGGCGCCGAGGGCGCGCAGCCCGTTGTGGCGCGCCTTGGCGAGCGACGCCGAGGGGTCCTGCCCGGTGGCCAGGGCGCGCGCCGCCTTGCCGCGGTAGGCCATGGCGAGGTTGGGCGCCGCGGTCGGGTACTCGGGGTTGAGCTCGAGGGCGCGGTCGAGGCTCGCGATCGCCTGGTCGTAGGCCGCCGTCGGGTCCTGGCCCGCGGCGGCCAAGGCATCGCCCTGGTCGAGGAACGCCACGGCGAGGTTGTTGCGGTAGCGGGGGCTGCTGGGGTTGAGCTCCACGGCCTGGCGCAGGTCCTCGCGCGCCGCGGCGAGCAACGGCGCCGGGTCGCGGCCTTCTTGCAGCTCGAACTCGGCCCAGGTCAAGAGCGCGGTGCCGCGGTTGTTCCACGGCATGGGGTCCTCGGGGTCGACCTGCTGGCTCTCGCGGTAGCGCTGGACAGCCTGCTCCAGCAAGGGACGCGGGTCCTTGCCCAGCCCCTTCTCGTAGTCCGCCTGCTCGAGGTAGACGTTGCCCAGGTTGCTCAGGGTCTCGGCCAACGACGGTTGGATCTCGAGCGCTTTCTCGAAGCTGACCTCGGCCTCGGTGAGCCGTGGGGTCGGGTCGCGGCCGTGGTCGGCCTGGCTGCGGCCCAGCGCCAGATGGGCAAGGCCGCGCGCGCGGTGGGCCAGGACCTCGCGCGGGTTTCTGGCGATCGCCCGCTCCGCCATCTCGATCGCCTGGTCGAGCTTCGGCTGCGCGTCGGCGCCCGAGCGCTGCAGGCTCGATCCCCACAGCCAGTGGAGGTAGGCCTTGCGCGCATGGGCGTCCGCCAGCTCGCGGTCTGCCGCGAGCGCCTGGTCGCAGCGCGCGATCGCCTGCGCCGCCAGCTCCTCGGAGAAGCGCCGGAAGTCGGCATGGAGGTTGTTGACCCGCACCAGGCGCTCGCACTCAGCGGCGTAGAGGTTGGGGTCGCTCTCACCGGTGTGCAGCAGCTCGGCGTAGACCGCGCCGGCGCGCTCGAAGTGGGCCAGCGCCTCGGCGTAGCGGCCGCGCGCCCAGTCGCGGTCCGCCTCCTCGATGGCGATCTCGGCCTCGAGCTGCCGCGCGTCGTACCACCAGCGGGAATCGCGGGCGGCCTCCGCCGCCTTGGCGCGGGCCTCGTCGAAGCGGTGAGAGAAGAAGGCGATCAGCGCCTCCGCATAGGGTGTGCGGGCCTCCGGGCTGTCCTCGGTGGAGAGGTAGGCGAGCCCGCGGCGCTGGTACTGGTCCGCGACCCGCTCGAGGCCCTGGTTGCGCAGCCGCTGCTCGATCTCGGCGGCGGACCGCGGCCGCTCGGAGAGGGAGAGGTCGATGGCCAGCAGCGCCTTCTGGTACAGGCGCCGCAGCGCCTCGGCGAGCGCCAGCGCCACCTCCGGCCGGCGCTCCCCGCTCTCCCACGCCCGCTCCAGGTGCTCGAGCGCCAGCTCGTGGTCGTGGAGCGCCAGGTGGCCCCGGCCGAGGGCGTACTGCCCGGGGCCGAAGGCCACCCGCCCGAGATCGTCCATCTCGAGACGGATGCGCTGCATGCTCTCCCGGAGCCTCGCCTTCTCCGGCCCGAGGTCGTGCAGCGGTAGGAACGAGGCGTGCCGCATGTCGTTCTCGCTCGCCGCCACCTCGCGCTCGAAGCGCTGCAGCAGGCGGCCCCGTCTCCCTTGCTCCAGGTAGGCACCGAGGCTGAGCGCGGCCAGCGCGATGAGCAGGGCGGTGGCGCCCGCCAGCACCTGGGCCAGGGCGCGGTTGCGCCGCACCCACTTCTGCACGCGGTAGCCGAGGCTCGCCGGCCGCGCCAGGATCGGGGCGCCGTCGAGGTAGCGGTCGAGGTCGTCGGCGAGGGCGCGTGCCGAGTCGTAGCGCTGCTGTGGCTCCTTCTCCAGGCACTTCATGGTGATGGTCTCGAGGTCGCGGGGCACCTCGCGGAAACGCTTGCCGAGCGCCACCGGCTGCTCGGTCACCACCTTGACCAGCGCGTCGGCGAGGCTCGCGCCTTCGAGCGGCAGGCGGCCGGAGAGCAGCTCGTAGAGCACCACGCCCAGGCTGTAGACGTCGCCGCGGCGGTCGAGGGGCTTGCCTTGCGCCTGCTCGGGCGAGAGGTAGGAAGGCGTGCCGGTGACGGCGCCGGTCCTGGTCAAGGCGAGGTTGTCCTGGTCGTGCGCCAGGCCGAAGTCCACTACGAAGGGCCACAGCGCGCCGTCCTCGCGCCGCTCGACGAGGATGTTGCCGGGCTTGAGATCGCGGTGGATCAACCCCATGCGATGGGCGGCGTGGACCGCCTCGGCCACGTCGCGCACGATCTTGACCTTTTGCTCCAGGGTGAGGGTGTCGGCCGACTGGCCGAGGGTCTCGCCCTCGATGTACTGCATGGCGATGTAGGGGTGGCCCTTGACCTGGTCGGTCTCGTAGACCCGGCACACGTGCTCGTGGTCGACGCGCGCCTGGGCGCGCGCCTCGCGCAGGAAGCGTTCGACCTGCACCGGGTCGGTGGAGCGCAGGAACTTGAGCGCCACGGGCCGGTCGAGCTGCGGGTCGTCGGCCTTGAGCACGTGGCCCATGCCGCCGGCGCCGAGGAAGGCGGTGATGTGGTAGCGCTCCCAGCCGGCGAGGAACGAGAGGTGGTCGGCCGGCGCCAGGGGCGGACCGACCGCGGTGTGCTTCGCCCAGTCGACGCCGCCCGCCACCGCCAGCCGTGCCGCGCCTTCCCCCTCCTCCCACTCCTGGGGACGAGGCAGCGAGCCGCCGGTCCAGGGCACCTCGACGCGGGTGATCTCAGTCAGGGCCGGGTCGCGACCGTCTTTCCTGGAGTCCATGAATAAGCCGCGATCTTAGCAGCCGCACCTCAGCCGGCCGCCCTTCGGGCGCGCGGTGGCTCTGCGGCTACGGCCGGCTGGAGCCGGCGTCGGACGAGCGGGAGAAGGTGCCTCGGTGGCGGTCCTTGACCACGCCCGGGAAGGCCAGCGCGCGGCCGTGGGCCACTGCGTAGATCCCCGGCGGCAGCACCCCGGTGGCGAAGATCGCCTCGGTCAGGTTCTGCAGCGCGTCCGACTGCTTCATCTCGTAGGGGCGCATGGCGCCGGTCAGGACGATCGGCACCCGAGGGCGCGGGAGACGCTCCACGAAACGCTCGCCGGTCTCGGCCAGGGTGTCGGTGCCGTGCAGCACCACCACGCCGTCCACCGCCTCGCCGGCCGCGATCGCTCCGCAGTCGACCACCGCGGCGGCGATCGCGTCGCGGTCCTCGGGGGACATCAGCAGGCTGTCCTTGCTCATCACCTCCACCACGTCGACCTCGGTGTCCTCGAGCCGCAGGTCGGAGAGCATGCGGCGCACGATCGAGCCCCGGTTGGCGAGCTCGCCGGTGTGCTCGTCGTAGGTCTTCTCGATGGTGCCGCCGGTGGTGATGACCACGACCTTGCGCATAGGCTGAGCGATCTTACCGTGTCCCTCGAGCCCGGATGGATTCCTCCCTCGCCCCGCTATACTTGCCTCGTTCCCGACCCGGGAGAACGCCCCCCATGACCCTCGAGCACTCCATCGCGGCCCCGCCGACGCCCGGGCCGTCCCCCGCCGCCGCGGCGCCGATGCCCCGCGAGGGCGCCCTCGCCGACTACCGGATCGCCTACCAGAGCCGCCAGGCGAGCCTGCTCGGCCGCAAAGAGGTGCTGACCGGCAAGGCCAAGTTCGGCATCTTCGGCGACGGCAAGGAGGTCCCCCAGCTCGCCATGGCCCGCGTCTTCAGGCCCGGCGACTTCCGCTCCGGCTACTACCGTGACCAGACCTTCATGCTGGCCCTCGGGCTGATCACCCTGGAGTCCTTCTTCGCCCAGCTCTACGCCCACCCCGACATCGAGGCCGACCCCGCCTCCGGCGGCCGGCAAATGAACGCCCACTTCGCCACCCGCTTCCTGGCGCCCGACGGCTCCTGGCAGCGGCAGAGCGAGCTGCTCAACTCCTCGGCCGACGTCTCTCCCACCGCCTCGCAGATGCCCCGCCTGGTGGGCCTGGCCTGGGCGTCGAAGCTCTACCGCAAGCTGCCGGAGCTCGCCGCCTTCACCGAGTTCTCGCGCGGCGGCGACGAGATCGCCTTCGGCACCATCGGCGACGCGAGCTCGGCCGAGGGCCTGTTCTGGGAGTCGGTCAATGCCGCCGGGGTGCTCGGCGCGCCCGTGCTGCTCTCGCTCTGGGACGACGGCTACGGCATCTCGGTGCCCAACGAGCTGCAGATCTGCAAGGCCGACCTGTCGAGCGTGCTCGCCGGCTTCCAGCGCGAGCCGGGGAGGAAGGGCGGCTACGAGCTGTTCCGGGTCCGCGGCTGGGACTACCCGGCGCTCGTCGCGACCTACGCCGAGGCCGCCGAGCTGGTGCGTCGCGAGCACGTGCCGGCGATCGTCCACGTGGTCGAGCTGACCCAGCCGCAGGGCCACTCGACCTCGGGCAGCCACGAGCGCTACAAGGATGCCGAGCGGCTGGCCTGGGAAGCCGACTTCGACGGGCTGAAGAAGCTTCGCGAGTGGGTGCTCGACTCCGGCCTGGCCGGCGCCGAGGAGCTGGACCGACTGGAGCGCGACGAGCGGGAGCGGGTCAACGAGGCCAAGCTCGCCGCCTGGAAGGCCTTCCGCCAGCCGCTCGACGACGAGCTCAGGGCCCTGGTCGGCCTCACCGGCGAGCTGGCTCGCGCCTCGGCGGCGCGCGAAGAGATCGAGGCCGCGAGCGCCGCCCTGCTCAAACGCCACAGCCCGAACCGGCGCGACCTGCTGGCCACCGCCGAGGAGGTGCTGATCGCCGCCCGCGCCGCCGACTCGCCCGAGCGCCGGCGCCTGGTGGCCTGGAAGCGCGAGCAGGAGGAGGCCAACCGCCGCCGCTACGGCTCGCACCTCTACTCCGAGGGCGCGGAGTCGCCGCTCGCCGTGGCACCGGTGCCGCCGGTCTACACCGGGGACGCGCCGGTCCTGAACGGCTTCGAGGTCTTGAACCACGGCTTCGCCGCCGCCCTGGCCCGCGACCCGCGGGTGGTGGCCTTTGGCGAGGACCTGGGCCGGCTGGGCGACGTCAACCAGGGATTCTCCGGCCTGCAGGACAGGTTCGGTGAGCTGCGGGTCGGCGACACCGGCATCCGCGAGGCCACGATCGTCGGCCAGGCCATCGGCCTCGCCATGCGGGGCTTGCGGCCGATCGCCGAGATCCAGTACCTGGACTACGTGCTCTACGCCCTGCAGATCCTCTCCGATGACCTCGCCACGGTGCGCTACCGCACGGTCGCCGGCCAGAAGGCGCCGGCCATCATCCGCACCCGCGGCCACCGCCTGGAGGGCATCTGGCACTCCGGCTCCCCCATGGCCGGGCTGATCCACCTGGTGCGCGGCCTCCACGTCTGCGTGCCGCGCGACATGACCCGCGCCGTGGGCTTCTACAACACGCTCCTGGCCGGCGACGACCCGGCGATCGTGATCGAGGTGCTGAACGGCTACCGCACCAAGGAGCGGCTGCCCGCCAACGTGGGCGAGATGCGGTTGCCCTTGGGCGTCCCCGAGGTGCTGCGCGAGGGCCGGGACTTGACCGTGGTGACCTACGGCGCCTGCTGCCGGATCGCGCTCGAGGCAGCCGAGCTCCTGTCGCGGGTGGGAATCGAGGTCGAGATCGTCGACGTGCAGACCCTGCTGCCCTTCGACCGCGAGGCGCGGATCGTAGCGTCCCTAAAGAAGACCAACCGCGTCCTCTTCCTGGACGAGGACGTGCCCGGCGGCGCCTCTGCCTACATGATGCAGCAGGTGCTCGAGGTGCAGCAGGGCTATGCCTGGCTCGACTCCGAGCCCCGCACCCTCTCCGCCCGCGCCCACCGCCCCGCCTACGGCTCGGACGGTGACTACTTCTCGAAGCCCAACCGCGAGCAGGTCTTCGAGGCCGCCTACGAGCTGCTGCACGAGGCCGAGCCGAAGCGGTTCCCGCTGTTTTATCGTTAGAGTCTGGCTTTGGAGGCGGAGAGCCTCCGGACCGAGGCCGCCATGCACACCCGAGAAGAAGTCACTCTCAGCCGCGATACCGAGGCGATCCAGGTGCCCGAGGGGACCAAGGTCACCCTCGCGGCCGGCACCAACGTGCTCATCACCCAAGCGCTCGGCGGCACCTTCACCGTGATGTCGCCCTACGGGCTGCTGCT